>JAFGMO010000055.1 GCA_016927475.1 Candidatus Aminicenantota bacterium | reverse complement strand
GTTAGATTCTTATTTGACAAGATCAATCACCTAAAGTTAGATTTTACATGATTCGATTCGACCTCTTCCGTTAATTTGGGTTATAGTGTATAATATTTTTACTATGCCACTATATGAATTTGAATGCCTGAAATGCCGCAAGAAGTTTGAATCTTTAGTCGCCCTCGGCAAAGAGAAAGACGTTCGATGTCCTCAATGCAAGAGCAGCGATATACAGAAATGTTTTTCGAGTTTCGGGATCGGCGGAGGAAGCAGCCGCCTGAGCTCCGACACCAGCTGCCCAACCTGCTCAGCGACTTCTTGCAGCACATGTAAATAATCCTCGGAGGAGATTCCTTCTCCGACGTTTTTTTCCATCTCAATTTCAATATCAATTCCCATATCTTGACTTTTCCCCGCCCAAACGGATACAGTACCCCCGATGAAAAAAGAAGTCCGTGTCGGTATAGATACCGGAGGAACATTTACTGATTTTGTGTTTTGCTTTGCGGGAAAAACAGTCATAAAAAAAATTCCGTCCACACCTGAAAAACCTTCCGCAGCCATTATTAAAGGACTCGAAGAATTCCTGAATAATGCCGATTATCAACCTGTCGTTATACACGGTACTACGGTCGGCACCAATGCCCTTCTCGAGAGAAAAGGAGGAAAGATCGCCCTTTTGACAACTTGTGGTTTCGAGGACGTCTTATTTATCGGCCGGCAGACCCGGAGAAACCTCTACAGCCTGAGAGGAGAAACTCGGCATCCTCTTCTTCCACGAAAACTGTGTTTCGGTCTGGAGGAACGGACTACTCCCCAAGGAAATATTGAATATAAAGTCACCCAAAAAGACATGGAAACCGTAGTCCTCAGCTTGAAAAAAAACAAGATTGATGCCGCGGCCGTTTGTTTTATCCACTCTTATGCCAATCCTTCCAATGAAAGAACAGCCGGCCGGGAGCTGCGTAAACACAAGATCCTCACCAGCTTGTCAACAGATATTCTATCTGAATATAGGGAATACGAACGTACAGCCGCCGCTGCTGTCAACGCCTACCTCATGCCCGTACTCAACAAATACCTGTCCGGCCTTCAAAAAGAGCTGAAATCGGCAACCCTTTATATCATGCAGTCCAACGAGGGATACATTTCAGCCGCCCGAGCAGGGCAGGAACCTATACGCACGGCTTTATCCGGGCCTGCCGGCGGTGTTGTCGGGTCATTCCAATTGGCCAAGGCCTCCGGTTTCAACCGGATCATAACCTTTGACATGGGAGGCACCTCCTGTGATGTTTCTCTGGTCGACGGCCGCATCAACCGGACTCAAGAAAGCACTATCGGCGATTTTCCCATCCGCCTGCCTATCATAGACATACACACGGTGGGAGCCGGAGGAGGTTCTATTGCCCGTATTGACCAGGGAGGATCTCTAAGAGTCGGCCCCGAGAGCGCAGGCGCCGATCCCGGTCCGGCTTGTTATGGAAAGGATCTCCTCCCCACAGTCACCGACGCACATCTTTTTTTGGGAAGACTTGACCATCGTTTTTTCCTGGGCGGAAACATGAAACTTCATCCGGATCGAAGCCGAAAGTCCCTCGAAAAATTAGCCGCAGAAATCGGTAAATCAACGTCAGAAACAGCAGAGGGTATCATAGAGATTGCCAATGCCAATATGGAAAAGGCCATCCGCGTCATCTCCGTCGAAAAAGGACACGACCCCCGCAGTTTTTCCCTCTTTTCTTTCGGCGGAGCAGGAGGACTGCATGCTGCTGATATCGCCGCCCATCTTCGCATTTCCTCCGTTCTTGTTCCTAAAAATGCAGGAGTCCTTTCAGCCTTCGGACTTCTTCAGGCAGACTCGGTAAAAGACTATTCTTTATCCCTCCTTCAAACAGCCGAAGATAATGTTAGGAAGGAACTCCAAAAACATTTTGAAAAACTCACCCAAAAAGCCTTGGAAGATATGAAAAGAGAAAATTTCCAGGAATCAAGGATCAACCTTTTTTCCTTTCTCGATCTTCGATATCAAGGGCAATCTTATGAGATCACCGTTCCTTACAAGTTTTCCAAGGACGGCCGTTCACGGTTCATCAACGATTTTCACCAGGCGCACAAAAAACTTTATTCTTACTGGCACCCGGAGAAATCCGTCGAAATTGTCAATATTCGCGTCAAGGCCGTTGGTCAAGGGAAAAAAATTCGCTTGAAAAAACATCTTTTTCAGCAAACATCACCGGCAGGCGCTTTTATCAGAAACCAGGAGGCCGTATACGGAGGAGAGCCTTTCAAAATTCCCATTTACGACCGGTCGTACTTAGGCCCCGGAAACAAGCTGAAGGGTCCTGCCGTTATCGGGGATTACGAGAGTACGACTTTTCTTCCCCCGGGCTTCAAACTGGAAGTTGACGGGTACTTAAACCTGATTATCGATAAATGATAAATATCATGGCACAATCTTTCGATCCCATCGAGATGGAAGTTTTTAAAAATCTTTTCACTTCCATCTCGGAAGAAATGGCCGCCGTATTAAACCGGACCGCTTTCTCTCCCAATATCAAGGAACGTAAAGACTTCTCCTGTGCCCTTTTCAACCATAAAGGTGAAACATTCGCCCAGGGTTCGCATATTCCGGTTCATCTGGGAGCCATGCCCCTTTCGGTCCAGGCGGCATTGAAAGCCTGTGACTTCGAAAAAGACGACCTTGTCGTTCTCAACGACCCCTACCGCGGGGGGACCCATCTTCCAGACGTAACCTGCATTTCTCCGGTTTTTCTGAAAAACTCCCTTCATTTTTTCGTGGCCAACAGGGCCCATCATTCTGACATCGGTGGAATGACTCCAGGTTCCATGCCGCTGGCCACGGAGATCTTCCAGGAAGGATTGATCATTCCTCCCCTTAAACTCATCAAGAAAGGACAACTCCAGGAAGATATCCTTGAGCTTATCTTGACTAATGTCCGTACAAGGGAAGAACGCCGCGGAGACCTCTTAGCCCAGATGGCTTCGAACGAAAAAGGAAAACAAAGGCTGGAAGAGGTCGTAAAAAAGCATGGCCTGGAGAAGGTTATCCGTTACGGAAAACTCATCCAGGATTACACGGAAAACATTTTACGGAAGACCATTACTTCCATTCCAGACGGGAATTACTTTTTCGCTGATTTTATGGACGACGACGGGATCGACGACCGGCCGATAAAAATATCGGCAGCTGTTTCGATCAAGGGGGATGAAGCGGTTATCGATTTTTCCGGCTCTTCACCTCAGGTGAAGGGAGGCGTTAACGCCAACTTTGCCGTGACACTTTCTGCCGTCCTTTATGTTTTCCGCTCCCTTGTCGAAGAGGACATTCCCTTTAACACCGGCTTGATAAGACCCTTGACCATCAAAGCCCCTCCCGGCTGTGTGGTGAATGCGCTCTACCCGGCCGCCACGGCAGGCGGCAATGTGGAAACCTCGCAGAGAATCGTCGACGTTCTCCTCGGTGCTCTCGCCCAAGCCGTTCCCGAAAAAATTCCCGCAGCCAGTTCGGGCACCATGAACAACATCGCTTTCGGAGGACGTCATCCGGGCACCGGTAAAAATTTTGCCTATTATGAAACCATCGGAGGAGGCATGGGAGCGACGGCTATTAGCGACGGTATCAGCGGCGTTCACACTCACATGACAAACTCTCTCAATACGCCGCTGGAAGCACTGGAAAATTACCTGCCCCTTCGTATCACGAAATATTCTCTTCGAAAAGGATCTGGAGGAAAAGGAAAACACAATGGCGGGGATGGTATCATCCGTTCCTTCCAATTTTTAAGCCCCACCCAGGTGACGGTTATATCAGAAAGACGAAAATTTTGTCCGTTCGGCCTTCAGGGGGGGAATCCGGGAAAAAAAGGAAAAAACATCATCATTTCAGGCGGCCGGAAAAAAACCCTTGGTTCCAAGGTCAACATTATGGCTGACGCCGGGGATATTCTTCAGATCGAAACACCGGGAGGAGGCGGGTATGGCTGCAAAAAAAACTAAGTCCTCATTCGGCCCGGGTTTTCTGGTGACGGCTGCTTTTATCGGGCCCGGCACGGTGACAGCCTGCTCCATGGCCGGAGCCCGCTTCGGTTACGCGCTGATTTTTACTCTTGTTTTTGCCACTTTCACGGCTCTTTTTCTCCAAGGAATGACGGGAAGGCTGGCCCTGGGAAGCGGTATGGACCTGGCCCAGGCTTTAAGGGCTTTCCCTAAAAAAAAGATGAGCCGGTTTTTTTTCATCATTCTGACTCTTTCCTCGATTACCTTCGGATGTGCCGCCTATGAAGCCGGAAACATCATTGGAGGATCATTGGGACTGGAGATGGTCACGTCCGTACCGAAAAAAGTTTGGGTGCTTTTGATCGCCTGCTGCGCCGTTTTTATTCTGAGCCTTCAGCGTTATAAGTGGGTGGAAAAGTTTCTGATTTTTCTCGTCTTCCTGATGAGCGGATCTTTTGTAACCACGATGATCATCGTCCGCCCCAATCCGGTCTCTATTCTCAAAGGATTTATCCCCTCTCTTCCCCCTGATTCCCTCTATCTCGTTTTGGCTCTTATCGGCACAACGGTCGTTCCTTACAATCTTTTTCTTCATTCCGCAGCCGTAAGACAAAAATGGACCTCCCCATCGGACATGCGCACCATCTGGAAGGATCTTTTCATCTCTATCGGACTGGGCGGCCTGATTTCCATTTCCATCATCATCACATCAGCGGTGGCCTTTCATGAAAAAGGCATTTCTCTCGAATCCGGGGCGCAGCTAGCCCGCCAGTTAAAGCCTCTTTTCCAGTCACGGGCCGATATTCTTTTCGGATTCGGCTTTTTTGCCGCCGGATTGAGTTCCGCCTTGACGGCTCCTTACGCCGCGGCTTTTGCATCCTCGGGAGTTTTGGGTTGGAAAAACGGCCAGCGGTCCTTTGGATTCAAAGCGGTTTGGCTGGGCGTCATAATATCCGGCGTTATCATATCTTTCTTTGATTTCAACCCGTTGGCTGTTATCGTTTTCGCCCAAGCCGCCAACGGCATCATCCTGCCCGTCGCTTCCATATTTTTACTCATCGTGCTCAACAACAGGCGAAATATGGGTGCGTTGACCAACAGGCTTCAGCAGAATATCCTGGGGGGCATTATTATCTTGATTGTCTCCGCTCTGGGCTTGTGGAGCATCTTCAAGCTGTTTTTATAATTGTCTCATATCCATTATGGATTTAAGGCATAATCTACGGCGTAATGGGCATGAATGGCCGTTGTGTCGAAAAGGGGAAGGTCATAATCCTTCTGTTTGACAAGGAGGGGAATCTCCGTACAGCCAAGCACTATTCCTTCCGCTCCCCTCTGTTCCAGGTCACGAATAACCTCCCGAAATGCCGAAGCAGATTCCTCCCGAATATTTCCCAAGCACAGTTCATTGTAAATAACATCATGGACCGTTTTTCGGCCCTTTACGTTCGGAATGAGAACATTGATGTCGTGTTTTTCCTTCAGTCTTCCGGCATAAAAATCCTGTTCCATGGTAAATTTTGTTCCCAAAAGACCGACTTTTCGGATTCCTTTTTCGGCTATCTTTAAGGCCGCGGCATCTGCGATGTGAAGGAGAGGTACAGCAACGGCATCCTGGACCTCATCCGCCATTTTATGCATGGTGTTGGTGCAAATAATCAAACATCCGGCTCCCCCTCTTTCGACTCTTCTGGCGGCGTCGACCATCATTTCCGTCGCCTGTTCCCAGTCGCCGGCATGCTGCAGTTTTTCAATCTCCGCAAAATCCACTGAATAGAGCAGGCATTCGGCTGAATGGAGCCCGCCCAGCTTTTTTTTGACCCGTTCATTGATCATGCGGTAGTATTCCAGTGTCGATTCCCAGCTCATACCTCCGATCATTCCAATAATCTTCATGATTTCCTCCAGCCTCATCATAACCCGTTGTAAGGCGGAACCGCAACTTTATATCCCTAAACTTTATACTTTATTGTTGTGCTTGAAATTCTTCAGGGATGGGGATAATATGAATCAGAATTATCAATTCAAAGAGATAATAATATATATCATCAAATGATAGACGTCACAAAAGAAGTCCTGGAAGCTGAAGAGAGAATCCGAAAACATATCGTCGAAACTCCGCTTATAGCCTCTTCTTTTCTCGGTTCCAAAAAAAACTGCCGCGTTTTTCTCAAACTGGAAAACCTGCAAAGGACTTTCTCTTTCAAATTCAGGGGAGCAGCCAATAAGATCCTTTCCCTGGACCAGGAAGTCCTTTCCCGCGGTGTCGTCACGGCGTCTTCAGGGAACCATGGAGCGGCCTTTGCCGCACTGGTCGGACAACGAAACTTAAGGGGAGTGCTTTTCCTCCCAAAAAGCGCTTCCGAAACTAAAGTGGATACTCTTCGTGGTTTTAATGTCGAACTGCGCTTTCATGGTGAGGACTGCCTGGAGACAGAGATCTTCGCCCGCCGTTATGCTTCCGAAAACGGCCTGGCTTATATTCCTCCCTACAATGACCCGAAAACAATCGGAGGACAAGGAACCATAGGGATTGAACTGGACCGCCAAATGAAGGAATGTGATGTTGTTTATGTTCCGGTCGGCGGGGGAGGTCTTATCTCGGGATTGGCCGGATATCTGAAATCCGTCCGTCCCCTGGTGCATATCATCGGCTGTCAACCTGAAAATTCCGCTGTCATGTATGAATCCATCAAGGCCGGAAAAATTCTTTCCATTCCATCAAAACCCACTCTATCAGACGGGACAGCCGGCGGGATCGAGCTAGGTTCCGTGACTTTCGATTTCTGCCGACGTTATGTCGATGACTTTATCCTTGTGAACGAAGAAGAGATAAAAAACGCTGTTAAGTTGATGATCGATAAACACAGTTTGCTTATTGAAGGGGCCGCAGCCCTTTCTGTTGCTTCATTCCTCAAGGACCGATCAGACCTTACCGGGAATACTGTCGCCCTCATCATCACCGGGTCGAAAATCAGCCTTCCGGATCTGCAAAAAATTCTCAGTTTTGGTAAACGGACCTGACCGCTTTATACACACTCGAACAGATCAAAACCGCTTTAAAAAAATAGATGTCGTTCCCGCTATTTAAGAAGGTTTTGCGGCATACTCCAGGGAAGAATGTGTCATTCCTCCTATTGGTGAGATGATTTTTGAGAAACCTCCGGTCGATGTGCATATCAAATACGGCTATATCAAAAAAGATAATGTTTACGTCATAAAAATCGCCTCGGGTTTTTACGAAAATGAAAACCTCGGCCTCCCCAGCGGAAATGGGCTGATGCTCCTTTTTGATAAAAAACGGGAACACCGCTTCGTTTTCTCTGTGACGAAAGTTTTCTGACAAAACGAGGGAAAAGTTTTGTATTTCACGGAGACATTCAGCGGCTGAAGAAATTTTTTATCGTTGTGACGACGTAATCCTGCTGTTCCCGGGAAAGCTCCGGATAAATGGGAAGGGCCAGGACTTCCCGGGCCGCTTTTTCAGATACAGGAAAATCGCCCTGCTTATATCCCAGGTCAGAGAAGCATTCTTGAAGGTGAAGGGGTAAAGGGTAATAAATAGCCGTTCCGATGCCTTGTTCCTTGAGATAAGCTTGAAGCTTATCCCTCTGTTCCACGCGGATAACGTATTGGTTGTAGATATGATCGTTCTTGATGCCTCTATCTCTATAGACAGCTTTCGGCGGTTTCACCAATCCGTCCTTTATCCATCCTTCTTCCTCGAAAGCCCGGTTGTAATAATCGGCATGTTCCCGTCTTTTCTCATGCCAGCTCTCCAGGTAGTTCATTTTAACGCAAAGAACGGCGGCTTGAAGGGCATCCAGCCTGAAATTCCCACCGATGATGTCGTTGAAATATTTATTCCTTGATCCATGGACCCGAAGCAGCCGCAGTTTTTGATAGAGATTTTCGTTATCCGTCAATACCATCCCGCCGTCCCCGAATCCCCCGAGGTTCTTTGACGGGAAAAAAGAAAGGATATTCATGTCTCCCATGGTGCAGGCCTTTCGCGGTCCCTCCGAGGAAGGATATTCCGAACCCACCGCTTGGGCGGCATCCTCGATCACGGCAAAATCGAACTTCTTGGCTAAGGACATTATGGGATCCATATCCGCACACTGGCCGTAGAGATGGACAGGGATGACGGCTTTCAGCCGATCCCTCTCCTTGTTTTCCATTTCTGCCAAAAGGACGGCCAGCTTTTCCGGCTCCAGATTATATGTCTCAGGATTGATATCACAAAAAACAGGTCGTGCCCCCACCCGGGAGACGGCGCCTGCCGTAGCAAAAAATGTAAAGGGGGTTGTGATGACGATATCCCCTACTGAAATATCCAGGGCCATTAGGGAAATGATCAGGGCGTCCGACCCGGATGATACTCCCACGGCATAGGAAGCCGTAATATAATCCGCCATCCTTTTTTCAAATTCTTCGACGACGGGCCCCAGAATAAAAACCTGAGACTTTATGACATCAGCCACTTTTGGGTTTATATCGTCTTTAATCTCGTTATACTGAGCTTTAAGGTCAAGAAGAGGAACTTTCATGGTTTACTCCCTCTAGCCTGTTTTTTTCAGACAGGCAAGAAAATAACCAGGAAATGTAATGTAATTTTTCCCTGGTGTCAATCCTATCCTGGATCATAAATCCCATATGATTCAGGATAATACTTTTTTAAGCTTCTTTTTTTCGATTAAAAGCTGTCCTTGGTAGGATACATAGTTTAGCAGTATAAGAACACGTTCCTGCTCTCCCATCTCTTTCTTGAAAATTCCTCTTAATCCCTTGAGCGGCCCTTCAACAACCTCAATTTCATCTCCCACATCCGGCTCTTGTCCGTATTTCATCAATTCAATATAACCGTTAACCTCACGAGCTTTGATTCCCCCTATGACTTCCTTAGGAATGGGTATGGGTTCATCCTTAATCCCGACAACTTTTTTTACTCCCCTCGTGTACTTTACCAGCCGGTACTGAAGAGGATGATCAAACCGAATAAATGCGTATCCGGGAAAAAAGGGGCGCACACTTTTATCCATGATATATTTGGGGTTATAAATCTCAAAATGTGCTTCATAAAGAAGCTTTTCAACCTGGTTTTCTTTTTTAGGCTTGGTATTGAGTACGTACCATTTCAACATGATGTCACTTCAGCATATCAAACTTATCATAAATTTCAGGGCGCCTATCTTCAATAAAATGCCTTCTGGCATGGGACAAGCCAATCCGTGAAAGGTCACACTCCGCATAAAGGATAAAATCCTGATCCGATGGAGCCTGAGCCATAACCCCTCCGTCCGGATCGACCACATAGGATTCACCCGAAAAATGGACAACTTCCTCTTTTCCAACCCGGTTGACCAGGGCGGCATAATATCCGTTTTGAAAAGCGGCGACCTGAAGTTCCGCCTCAAAAATCCCCGGTGTCCATTCCCCCACTGCTCCCGCCTGAGGCACAACTACAATCTCGGCACCTTTAAGGGCCAGGCTGCGCATATATTCGGGAAAATGACGGTCATAACAAATGGCCACTCCTACTTTTCCGATGGGTGTATCGTAAACGAATTGAGTGTTTTCCCCAGGGGCATAAAATCCCTTTTCATGAAAACCGGGTCCTTCCATGATGTGGATCATGCGTGTTACTCCCATAAGGGTTCCATCTGCATTAATAACAGGAGAAGAATCGAATGTCTTGTCTCCCCTCTTCTCAAAAACATTGAGAACCGTGACCACACCCAGATCCCGGGCCAACTCGGAAAACATTTCGACTGTAGGGCCCGGAATGATTTCTGCTTCAGACAGTGCTTCTTCCGTTGCCGGAAATTGAGGTAAAAAGGGAAGGAAAGCCAACTCGGCAAAGGCTATCAAACCAGCGCCGTTTTCCGCGGCCTCACGAAAAGCGGCGGCTCCTCTTTCCAGATTTTTCTGTCTATCAGGAAATGCCCGCTGCTGGATAAGCGCGATTTTTACCATATTCAATCCTGGTCCCGTTTCTCTTTGAATATTTCATGGGCTTCTTCCGGCTTGACCCCTTCATGAACAACAGCCCGGATCGCCTGGATCATGGGAACGGGATGGGGAGATTGCCAGATATTCCGGCCCATGTCGACACCAACCGCCCCTTTTTGGATGGCATCGTAAGCCATCTTCATAGCGTCAAGTTCCGTATCCAGTTTGGGTCCCCCGGCAATAACCAGGGGAACAGGGCAACTCCCGGCTACCTTTTCGAATCCATCACAGTAATATGTTTTTATGAAATGAGCTCCCAGTTCCGCGGCGATACGGCAGCATAGGGCCAAGTACTTGGCATCCCGTTTTTCCAGTTCTTTTCCCACGGCCGTTACGGCTAGAACGGGAATCCCGTAATCCTGTCCCCGGTCGACAAGATAAGACAGATTCGTTAAGGTTTGATTTTCATATTCCGTTCCGACAAAAATGGAGAGAGCTACGGCGGACACGTTCAACCGGACGGCTTCTTCCATGGATGTCGTGATCTCTTCATTGGCCAGGTTTTTTCCGACAATGCTCGTCCCCCCCGAAACCCTGAGGACGATGGGAACCGATGTTTCAGCGGGAACAGAGGAACGCAGTACGCCCCGGGTCAACATCAATGCATCCGCATAAGGCATCAAAGGTTCGATGGTTTGGCCGGGCTTTTCCAGCTTTGAAATCGGACCCAAGAAATAACCGTGGTCCACAGCCAGCATAACCGTGTGCCCCGTCTCAGGCTTTATGATTCGTGATAAACGGTTTCGTAATCCAAAATCCATGTTATCCTCCATGACAATTGAATACTTTTATTCTTTTTATCCTTGAGGTTCTATAATAACCTTAATCGAGTCAAGGCCATTGGCCACGATCTGAAAGCCCAACGACGTCTCCTTTAAGGGAAAACGATGGGTAATCATCTCTTTCACCTTTAAGGGAGCGCTCCTCAAAAGCTCCAGGGATAAAAAAGAATCATACGGAGCGGCTCCGTAGGATGTCGTCAGTGTGACATCGTTTCGAAAGAAAAAATCATTGATGGAAACCGGAACCGTAACACCGACTGCCGTTGGAGCGAAAAAAAGGACCTTTCCGCCCCTTTCAATGTTTTTCATGGCCTGAAGCTGGGCTTTTTCCGCCCCTGTACATACCATAACCACATCCGCCAGACGGCCGTTGTTTATTCGGACCATTCGGCTTTTGATGTCCTCATCCGGTTCCAATGCCTCATCTGCCCCGAAATTTTTCGCGGCCTGCCTTCTGTATTCGACGGGCTCCACGGCCAGGATCTTACCGGCTCCGGAGACTCTTGCCAGATGTATGTTCAGGAGACCGGCGACACCACAGCCCAAAACAAGAAGGCTCTGCCCGGGAGAAAAACCGGCGATCCTTTGAGCGCGTAAAACACAGCCGAGAGGCTCATGAAAGGTCGCTTCTTCATAGGACAGCTCTTCCGGAATAAGAAATACTCCCCTGTCCACGTTTATCGCTGGAAGACGGACATACTCGGCAAATCCCCCCGGATCAAAATTTGTGCTGCGCAGCGTGTCACATGCCGTATGGTGCCCCGTCAGGCAGTAACGGCAGGTATTGCAGGGAACATGATGGGCGGCAACAATCCTGTCTCCTTTTTTAAAACGTGTGACTCCTTCTCCCACTTTTTCTACATCGCCGGCTATCTCGTGTCCCAAGACTAAGGGAGCTTTCTTTATCCGGTACCACTCCAGGACATCACTTCCACAAATACCGCTGGCCCGGATCTTCATCAAAATTTCACCCGGTCTTAGTTGAGGAAGAGGTACTTCTTCAATCCTGATGTCTTGATTATTATAGTACATAGCGACGCGCATGACTTTATTGTCCTTTTATTTTAACCCTATTCTTTTACTGATGCACCCTAAAAATGTCAAGAAACTAATGTAAATAGTACAGGAAACCTCGATGATTCTTATTACTGTCGCCGGCATTTTTTATGAATAGCCCGGTTAACGTGGCCATTCACAAGTAGAGATTGCCGAAGATATAGTGCCGGCATTTTTTCTTAATGGCCCGGTTAACGTGGTTATTCACGAGCCAAGCTTACCGTAGATGCAAGGCGTCGTCGTGCGAAGCTGTGCTCCGCACCGCGAGCACGACGCAACGAAGCAGATGCGGTAAGATCGGCTCGCCCGCAGGGTAAAAAATGCCGGCATAAAATCTAAATTCTGTCTATTTTTTGATAGATGACACATTTTTTTCATCCACGATCCCTATTTTCATATCGAGCTTAAGACAAAATAAATTGCTGTTGCCGGCATTTTTTATGAATGACCACGTTAAGGGACGACGTCCGTATACTTCGCCAAAAAGCCCGACCGGTCGTAAACATCTTGAAGCGTTATCCCGTGTGCGTGAAAACTCTCAATAATCTTTTCGATATGCTGCTGGACGATCCCGACATGAAGGCGCATAAGCTGACAGTACTGCAGGGTTCGCTCCATTGAGCCGGCCAAAACCTGAACAGGACATCGTCCGCCGCAGTAAGCGTGAACACCGCAGTCGCCGCAGCCCAGGTCGACCTTGTAGGCAACAAGAGATTTTAAATCATATTCCTTGAGTTTAAGTTTTCCGTTTTTATCGAGGCCTCCGATGGAATGGGATGAAGGCAGGTCAGCACAGGGAAAAACTTCACCGGAAACGACATCGTAATTTTTTTTCATCTCGACACCGCAGGCTGTATGTCCCCTCGAACGGCCTGAGATAAGGTATAAAACAAGCTCATTGATGTGAATGATGGGGAGAAGCCGTCCTTTTTGAAGCTCATTCACGTAGGCATTCATGATCTCTTCCAATTCTTTTCCGTATCTTTCCGCATAACGCGAAAACTCAATAAAGGATTCCCGGCTCTCTGCCCAATGCCAAAATATTTGGTTAACCCATCCCCGTTCGTAAAGCCTCATAAATTCATCAAAACAAATTTTCAACGATTGCTCCTCACGTAGAGTTGACCAGTGAAGAACATAACCCGAATAAAAGCCGGAAAGGTCATCCAAATTTTTGTGAATACGTGACAAACGGGTTCCAAGCCGTATGCTGTTGTGCTGTTTTTCATCTCCATCGATAGATATGGAATAAAGCCAGATATCCTTCATAAAATCATGGTAACGCTGGAGGTTCTCTGATATTTTCTCTCCGTTTGTATAAACGAGAAAACGAATTCTTTCCGCTTCGTCGGTGTCTTTAAGCCTTTTCCAGACTTCCACCATTTTTTCGATGCAGAGAAACGGTTCGCCTCCATAAAAACACAACGTCATTGTTTTTTGAGGATGTCGGCGGGTAAGTCCAAGAATGATCTCACAATCCCTCTCGGGCGCGGTTTCCTGGAAAATGTCCAGATCGCTTCGCGGAAGGTCGGAACCAAGGGTGACGGCAGTGTTAATACAACCCTTGCACCGGGCATAACATCTTCCCGTTACCGTCAAATGGATGAGGAGGCCGTCTTCCGTTTGATAATTCTCGCCGGGAGAATACGGTCTTACAGCCATACTTACGACGTCGTGCCGGGACAGGTCTCCCAGTCCCTGATAATGGACACCTTTCATAATCAAAACTCCATCTTGCCCCATACCGCAAGTTTTTTTGAATGGACCGTGCCTATGATGGTGAGGTTATTCTACAAGAAGTCCTTCAGAAATTCCAGTCAGGATTATCTTCGGCGCTGGATTTGGCATCTCCAACCAAAATCTGATAGTATGAGTGAGAAGCATGTCATAAGGAGAAAGATATTATGAAAATAGCTGTCACATCAACAGGTCCGTCGCTCGAAGATGCGGTTGAAGCACGTTTCGGACGGTGTGCCTACTTTCTGATCATCGATCCTAAAACCATGGAATATGAATCCGTTCAAAATCCCAATATTGCGGCCGGAGGCGGAGCCGGCATACAATCGGCACAGCTTATGGCCGACAAAGGTGTATCCACCGTATTGACCGGCAACTGCGGGCCCAATGCCTTCAGGACATTCGGAGCCGCCGGAGTCAAGGTCATCACCGGCGTCAGCGGACAGGTAAAAGAGGCAGTTCAGAGTTACAACGCCGGCAAATTAAACGAGTCCGCCGCTCCCAATGTTCAAAGCCATTTCGGAATGGGAATGGGTGGAGGCAGAGGAATGGGACAAGGAATGGGCATGGGCCGTGGTATGGGTCCGGGGCAGGATGCCGCACAAACTCCCCCCATGAGCCAAACAGCTCCTTCTCTCCCGAAGGCGGCGGATAAAGAGGGAGAAATCAAGGCCTTAAAGGAACAAGCCGAATCCCTAAGGAAACAAATGGAAACTATTATAGCCCGCATCGAGGAGATCGAAAACAAAAATAATGAATAAAGAAGATTTAAGGGCGCACATAAAATACCTGTCAGGGACCATTCCTCCACCTGTTCTCCTGGTTGCCGCCGCGAAAACACGGACGGCGGACGAAGTCAGGATCGCCATTGAGGGGGGAATTTTGGCAATAGGATACAACTACGTACAAGAAGCAGAAGCCATGCAAAAAGCCTTAAGCATGGGAAAAGAACAAAAATCTTACCGGGTGAAATGGCATCTTATCGGACACCTTCAGCGAAACAAGGCCAAAAAAGCGGTCCAGTTATTCGATATGATCGAAACCATCGATTCCCCTCGTATCGCCAAAACCGTCAACAGTCACTGTGAAGCCCTAGGAAAAATTTTGCCTGTGTTGATCGAAATCAATAGCGGAAAAGAATCTAATAAGACGGGCGCTCTTCCCACTGACGTCCCGTCCCTGGTCAGAGAGACCGCAAAGTTGAAACATCTTAAGGTTCAGGGCCTCATGACCATGGGGCCGCGCTTCGGAGATCCCGAAAAAGCCAGGCCTTATTTTCGACTGACAAAAAGCCTCTTCGATCAACTGAAATCTGAGAATATTCCCAACACCGACATGAAATACATCTCGATGGGAATGAGCAACACCTATCAACAAGCCATCGAGGAAGGGGCTAATATCGTCCGTATCGGGACAAAACTCTTCGGCGAACGCAGCTTCGACTGAACTAGCTTACAAAAAGAAAACGTCCTCAGCTAAACAGGGTAAAATTGCTTATCGTTTCCTGCGGGTCGATCGTATTTTACGACGGATGTCCCTCAGCATATTTTCCCAAAGGATCCCCCTAAAACCAGAACGTTTCCGGTCTCATTTTTTTTGGGCGACAATCATCATATCCAGCGCATGCGAAGGAAGCCGGTATCCCAGCATCATGAAAAATTTCATAAGGGGAACAAAAGCTTTTTTATTCCATCGGGATTGCAGAATATCTACGATGTTTTTTCGCCGCCACCAGGTAAGCAAAAGCTCAAGATAAATTCCCCTTTTGCGCAGGATGTTGAATCCCGATTTCGTTAAAATTTCTTCCCATTCTTGAAGACTCATCTCGTTGACATGTTCTTTGGACAAGGGAAGGTCATATCCCCGGGCCCGGTTGATCATCCTCTTGAGATTGGGGGTTGTCAGGACAAGGATTCCCTTATCTTTGAGCAAATCCCTCCAGGAATGCAGGGCTTCTTCGGGATTAAGAAGATGTTCAACAACTTCCCCTGAATAAAGGGCATCAAAGCTGTGTTCCTGAAAAGGATAGTCCAAAACATTTCCTAAAATGTAGAATATGTCATTCACCGCCTGTTCGGGATGATGAGGAAAATCCAAGTCCAGGCAATAGACCCGGTATTTATATGGATTCCCGAGAAGCTTGAGAAAACCTATTCCCGACCCCAAATCGGCGACATAGGCTCCTCCTCGAACGTACTTTCTGAACAACCGTTTCAGGACTTTCATCCGTCTTTTATGAAAGGTAAGGTTGAGCGTATCGATATGATAAGCTCCTCCTTCACCGTCTTCCTTATAAAAACGTTCCAGTTCTTTCGGGTCTCTCAAACTCAGGATGAGATGAAGCATTTTTTCGATGCGATCCTCGCGCCGGATAACCATTTGGAGATCGATAACGGGATCGAGAAATCCCTTCGGATTAAGCCAACAGCTCACTGAAGATAATTCTCTGTTCTTTTGAAAAAGACGTATCGACATGCGACGAACGGACGTCAAGTCCACCCTGAGCGTGTAATTGTCTTTATTGAGTGAAGAAAAAACCCAGTAGCCGATATGCCTGTCGGGGTGTGAGGGATTTTCCACAGGATAACAATCGATCGTCATATCATCGGATGCTTCCACCCCTTCAAGAGAGAAAGACAGTTCCGCTTTTTTTGTACCGCTGATATTTATCCGGTTCGATTTCAGGCCGGAAAGCGATATGTTCAAGATGTCTCCTCCCAGAAACAATAACGTACCCGGTTTTCTTAACTCCGTAAAATTAAATCAATCATAAACTTTCTTCCATCCGCGCCACCCTGCGGCGATCCCTCCAGGAACGCCATTTCATAAGAGCCACTCTCAGCGGACCGATTTTTCTTCTTAACTTGCCCAAACGGTAGAGAGACTCCAACCATGTTGAAGGAACGGGCTTTAGCTCTGCTTGCGGTTTGCGAACAAGGGAAAGGGCCTTTTCGGGACAGGTCGTAACACAAAGCCCGCAGCCGATGCATCGATTTTGGTTTACCTTTACCTTCCCATCCTCAAGGGTAACCGCTTCCATGGGACAGCGTTCCAAGCAGACCTCGCATCCCCGGCAAAGACTGCGGTCCTCGACAACCCTAAAAGGCGATGAAACCATTTCCGCAGGCCGGGGATGCCTCTTGATATTCTTGAGAACCTGGCAGCAGCAACCGCAACAGCAGCAGATATTGACTATTTTTTTGGAATTGCTCGGTTGCAGAACAAGACCGCTTTTTTCGGCCCGGTGAAGAATTTCCAGGGTCTCATCCAGGGTGATTTCGCGTCCCAGGCCGTTTTCAAGATAATACTCCACTCCCCTTCCGAAGATCAGACATGATTCCTCAGGTTTATCGCACCCTTCCCCCATCATCCGGCGTTCCCGGCGGCAGATACAGGGCGCCACAAGAAACCGTTTCTGTTTTTTGACCATTTCCTCAGCATTTTCATGGGGAAGGATTTCCATTTTGTGGTCGATACTTTTTCCGACGGGAATGGTCCGCAGTTGTGGCGACTTTTTCCAGATATTCAGGTCCAGCAAGGTCGGGATATATTCGTTCATATCCTTGATAAGTTCAGGGTCGAGATCATTGACATGGAACTCCCAGATGCCGACAACAAATTGATTGGCCGAAAAACGTGTTTCCTGGCCTCTCCGTCGAAAACGGTATATTAGGCCTTTTCGGGCCATCTCCTCCAGCTTTTCAGCGGCAGACCGGGTATCAATGTGCGCTCTAAAAGCAATGACGCCGGCAGTCTCCGGAATAGGGGTGAGATGGCAGGCCAGATTCGCCTCTTCGGGTGTGAACAGCCGTTTCAGCAGACGAATTTCCAGACCATTTTTCGTTGAGGGATATCCTCCCGGCATTTTGTCCAGATGCCGGGCCAGTTTTTTATAAGGCGCCTCATCCATAACTTCACAACCTCATAAAATTCAAATCTCAGCCGCCAGTCATGTTTTCCTGCAGTAAAAAAGCTTATTGCAGGTGTAACAACGGAAAACCACGCATCCTTTGGGAATTTTCCCCACAAATTCATCATCATCGTATATTTCCGTCTTCATCACAAAGGAAGAACGGCAGTAGGGACATGATTCATCTTTTGATTCTTTGATCTCATACCTCTTTTTCACTTTCACGCTCCTCTGTCTGCCTTTTTTCCATAAAAGGAATCATAATGTCAAGTATGACAGGCTTTTATTTGAATAATACAGGTTATTTACGAGTTGAGAGTTCAGGGCGGTTTGGTTGCTGAAAGGACAGACCGGTTCGTCTAAAACATTGCCTCTGAAGTTGTTCTGTTATTGAGAGACCGCAGGCCGCGGCAATCCCTTGAACTGAGCGAATATCACAGGATTGCCGCGATTTTAGCCTAGCAAAGCAGATGCGATATGACCAGCGGATTAGCTTTGGCCGAGACCTGGAATGTTTGATAAAACGTTTAAATAAGTCTATTTTTTTACGGCTGTCCAGGAACCATGTGCCATATCCCCGACGCTCCATTCCCCTTTCAACTCGGTTTCTCCGACTTCCATCTTGAAAGTCATGTCTATATCCCCATCAGGAGTCATGGCGACAGCTTTGAAGTTCAATTTGTTTCCGTCCAGAAAAACTTCGCTAATTTCACAGTCAATGTAACCCATATCGTCATGGATTTTTCCCGTGATGGTTTCGCCCTTGTGTTCAAGAACCAGGGTCAACAGCAAATCAATGCCGGGTCCCTCAACATAGGTCGATCCTTCCCATGTTCCGGTCAGGTTGACACCAGCCAGCATGAATGACGGAAGAGCACCCAAAAAGAGAATCAGAGTTAAGCAAACGGTAACTTGTTTTTTCACACGAACCTCCTCTTGTATGTAATTTATAATATAAACGTTTTTTTTTCTAAAAAGTTCCCTCATTGCTTTATATTACTCAAATGGTCTCCAAACATAAAAAAATATATGTATGATCGGCAATTTTTATGAATGATGCAGGTTAACATGCATCATTCACGAGTCAAGCTTGCCGTAGATGCGAGGCGTCGGTCTGTGAAGCTGTGCTTGGCACCGCGAACGGGGCGCAACGAAGCAGATGCGGTAAGATCGGCTCGCTCGTAGAGTAAAAAATGCCGATATTTAGTTTAAGAACACTCCTTATTGCACCTACTCGATCACTATTCATTTATTGTTTTATATTACTCAAATGGTCTCCAAACATAAAAAAATATATGTATGATCGGCAATTTTTATGAATGATGCAGGTTAAAATCTGTACAGTACTTTCAACACCACTCCCCGCCCAGGAGCCAGAACTCCCTCTTTATCGGCTGAAGAAAAATAGGTCTGGTTGAGAAGGTTCTGGAAGATAATCATCATAGTGATATCCTTGTGGATGGAAAGTCCCAGAATAGTATCAAGAACAACACTGCCGTCGATTTCCTGTTCGAGGGGCCCGGGATCTTTTTTTGCAGATGTCAAGGTAAGCTTCGGCTCAAACCAGAAGAACTTATGTGAGTATTTTCCCCAAAAAGTTATCCGTGATGGAGGAATATAGTTAAGCGGATTATCCGTTTCTTTTTCACGTCCCTCCATAAGATGGAAATTAACAAAAAGTTCAACATTTTTCAGCAGGGCAAAATAGAATTCCCCTTCGAGGCCTTTGATCCTTCCTTCTATCAGGTTCCTGTAATAATATTCTTCCTCCGTCTCCCCTTGGTATTTTTCGATAAAATCGCTGACCGTGTTGCTGAAACCGTAGATGGAAGCATAAAACCTTTCATGCAGATACCGAAAGCCCGTATCCAGGTTCAAGCTTTTTTCAGGATCCAGGTCCGGATTACCGAAAACGGTTCCCCTTCCGGTCAAACCGCTGTAAAAAAGCTCGCTGACGGATGGAAAGCGAAAAGACCGGCCGGCATTGGCCAACAGGGAAAGCCGGGGCGTTATATTTAAAACCGCCCCGACATAAGCGCTGAGAGATTCATCTCCCCGAGAAAGATAGGATTCCCCGGGGATCATCCTGTTTGCCGTATGAATGGAATCAAAGCGGACACCGACATTGAAGGAGAGTTGTGACAAGGCTTGAATTTTATCATCAACATACACCCCAAAATTTGACCGGCGGGCATCATTAAGAGATGTTTCTTGAATCTCGCTGGTTATGACACCGGCTTCATCAATTTCCCATTCCGTATTGCTGTCATTGATACCGTCACGGCCGAAAAAATCGAATCCGAAGCTGAGCGTTTGATGTTTTCCCAGTGCCTTCCCGGCCCTCAGTTTGAAACCGAAATTCAAGCCTTCAATTTCGGCCAGATTCCTCTTTTTCACGGACAAATCTTCTCTAAGGTTTTCTTTTTTTGTTTCCAGGGAGCTTCGAAAAACATAAGCACTGGCACTCAGCGTATCCAGAAAAAGCTTATTTCTTGCTTCATAACCTAATGTCAACAAAGTATTTCCTTCATGGGGATACCAGCGCGGTTTGAGTCTAGCCGTGGGGCTCGGTTTTCCGATATCCATACCGCTGTAATGGAAAAAAGTCAGGTTCAACCGTGAATCCATATCTCCCCTGTTCAACTTGAAAAGGAGATTAACATCAGAATACCGTGACTGTTCGACAACGCCTTCGGGAGATGAGTAATCTTCGGCCTTTTTTCCGTTGATATCAAGCATGTACCCGGTCTTTCCCCAGGAACCTCCTATATTCAACGAACCGGCTTTCTCCTCCCTGGCCGTATTGTAAGAAATCTGGGCGCTTCCCTGAAAAGGAGATCCGGGAGGAGGTGTTTTGGTGATCACATTAACGATCCCCGCCACGGCACCGGATCCATAAAAAACGGAATAGGGCCCCCGGTTGACCTCGATCCGGTCGATATCGTTCAGGCTGATAAATGAGGCGCTGGCCCCGACCCGTCTTTCGGAAGTAATCCTGACTCCGTCCATCAGAAGCAGCACCCGGTGTTCAGCCAGTCCCCGTACGGCAGGCGACATGGAGTAACCCCCTTTTCCGATGGCTGCTACTCCGGGAACCTTATCCACGGAATCGGCAACATTGGAAGTTCCCATCTCCGTCAGCACACTTCCCGGCAGAATTGTTTTATGGGAAGGAAGGGAGATGTCGATAATGGAATCCGCTTTGGCGGTAACGGTAATCTCCTCTTTTATAGTCAGAAACATGGGATTTTTGGGCACAAGCTGTACGGTGATATATTGCGTTTGTCTGATTCCCGAATCCACCGTCATTTCATGCTCTTCATAATCCGGATGGGTGAAGCGAAGTACGATTTTTCCCTTCTCTGGTTTGTTCAAGTTGAAGCTGCCATCTATTAAAGTATCGGTTGAAAGGGGGGTATCTAAGATCTCCACCCTGACACCAGGAAGAGGTTTTCCTTCCGCGTTAAAAACGGTTCCTTTTATCTTGTTTCCAGCCTGAGAAAACACCGGAGCAGAAATAAAAACCATGCACAGAAGGGCAGTCAGGACTTTTTTCATTCCATACTCCTCTTTTTGAGACGGGAAGGAAGTAATATCAGATGGATGAGACCTTTGAAACCCGTCTCAAGACGATGAACAAGAAATATATAAAATATTATTATAAATCATTCCATATGGGAAAAAAAGACGCATGCCGCTGAAATTATCCCGTTTTTTTAGTTTCCACTTTTTCCGGGAGAGGGACATCCAGATTTTTGAAATTTAAAAGGGTATTGAAGACAAACATATAATTGCCGCGACTGGTGGCACGCCACATCGGGTTGAAGGTGAACATCACTATATGACCCTCACCTACAGGAACATCCATAATGGCCGCCTTTCCTTTGAGTGTTTTTTCTTTGACAACCATGCCGCTGAGACATAATTTTTCCTTTGTGGCATATTTGAGAACGATGTATTTCTCGAGGTCCTTTGGAACAGATAAAATGGGGCCTGATTGGCGGTGGAAAATAACGGGAAAATCGTTAGTGCCGTATACGGCTGGATGGGCATGGTTGACGACCTCTCCCCGCAACAGGGAACCTGGATTGATAAATCCAGCTTCAGGACGGGCCTCCCGCAAGCCGCGCACCAAACCAAAATCCAAGACCACTCTTATGGGATTCTGGATCAGTATAAGCAATCCACCCTGTCGAACAAAATCACGGAGCTGGATCAGGCCTTCCAAACCCATCCCTCCGGTGATATCTTCATTGGAATCAGGCGTTCCCAGGTGCTTGAACTGATCTGTACGGACATAACTCAATGGCCCATGAAGCTCAGGATCAAGTCCGTTGATGATATCCCCGCCCGTACGGCCGAAGCAATTTCCGAACAAAATTGCATCGAACCTGTCGTTCAAATCCCCCCGGCGTAAATCGTCTTTATCGATATAGGCGTAAGGAACTTTCAGTTGATCAAAGGCCAAACGAACCCACCCGTCATCCTGGGTACTGAACCATGTATGAAAAATCGCGATACGGGGAACTTTCAGTTCATGGGTTTTGACTTCCGGCATCTTTTTCAGGGCGAAAGCACTCAAACCCCATTCCCGGCAAACTTCACCCACGGCTTTATGGATTTCGGGATCCGTTTTTTCTACCGGAAAAATTATGGATCCGGCATCGAATTTTTTGTCCTTCACCGAAAAAGCCTCTTCTGTGGCCAGGGCATGAAAACTTCCTAATCTCATCCGGACACTGAGAAGAGCGTTGATGGTGCCGTGATTAAAAACGTAGGCTCCTTCAGCTTTTCCACCCCTTACTCCACCGACCGGTTTTACCGGATTTTTCACAGGATTCACCTTGGCCTCAAATACGGCTTTGTCCTTGACTTCTATGGTTTTTACATCCATGTGCAGTCCCAGTGTCCACCCGGCATCATCATACACCCTTCGAATATCGGGTCCCTGCGGATACTCCTGGATTCCCAAAAGCATCACCGCCAGATTCCTATAGGGCTGGTCCATGCGTACTATATAAGATCCAGCAGAAAACTCGCCTTCGTTTATCTTGATGTCTGAAACAAGCTGGTGAACTTCGATTCTCTGCTCCAAAAGGACGTTTACAAGCTCGGCCGTATCCAGCGGATCTTTCTGTCCGGATGGAATAATGAAGGCATAGGGAAAATTTTTTTGGCCTTCCATGTATGAATCAAAACCCCTTTTCCAGAAATTTTTCAGGAAAAGCTCCTTATTTGAGGCAAAAGCATAAAAAGCCAGGATGTCCCCGGTTTGCTGGTAGTTGACATTGTTTCGCATTGACCAGAGAAATTTTTCCGGAGGGGCAATCGGCCTGTACCAAGTTTCTTTCCGGCTTCTTTCGGGCATCTCTCTTTCAAAGGTTTGGCCGACACCGTTCCCCAGCGTTTCATAAAAATGGAAAAGCGCATGATGGCTGGCGGCAACGGAAGCCATAAAATTTGGGCTCCACATGGTGTTTCCGAAATCATGTGTGTAAACTCCGGGCATCCCGTATCCGGTCATCTGCGATACTTCAAACCACGCCATCAGGTTGATGTCGCTTCCCAGACTAGGATGAAAGTTCGAGGGTCCATTGGATGATGAAACATAAAAAAGAAATCCGCTTTCGTGATTATCCTGCAGGATGACCGGATGCCACTCGAAAAATGCTTCGGTGATATTCTTCATTTCCGGCTGGGACATGGTGATCATGTCACGGTTGTTGTCATGGTAATCATACCGGCCCCAATACGGGACATAGGTGATTTTTTCTCTCTCTTTCACATCCGCGTTAACCTTGTAATACCAATCGGTATGCTTGTCATGACCGTCCGGTTCGGCGGAAGGCGTAATCAATACGATGAGATTATTCCTGATCCGTTTTATCATCGGACTTTCCTCCACCGCCAAACGATAGGCCAGCTCCATACATGCCTCGGCGGAGCCGCTTTCCGAAGAATGAAGATTCTGAATAAGCCAGTAGACGGGTTTCACCCGGGAAATGATCTCTTCCGCTTCGGCTTCGGTTTTCACGATCCGCGGATCGGCCAGACGTGCGAGAAGGTTTTTATGCTCGTCCAAACGTTTCATGGTGCCGTTCTCGGAGATAACGACAATCACCATCTCTCTTCCTTCCGATGTTTTTCCGATCGGTAGGACATCCACCCGCTCACTGGCATCAGCCAGTGAGCTCATATACTTCAGAATGGCTTCATAGTACGTCAGTTTTCCGGGTGCTCCTGCGATATAACCCAGAATATCCTTGGGCGTGGGCACACCATCCTTTTTTGGAAGAAAATTCACAAGAGGGCTGCTGAATTCCGGCCTTGTGGTGGACTCCCTGATCAAACGTGTATATTCTTCATCCAAGGCCTGCTGCGGTGATTGGTCCAATCCTGAAACAACAAACGAACCCATAAATAATAAAAAGACGGCCGAAGCCACAACAAAAAGAAAAGAACGCCGAATACGATGATTGAACATACCAACCTCCATCGGTTTCATATCTAACATATCAATACCGGTTGCTCCATGAAAAATCCAGTTTTTATATTGCGAGGACCGGTATTTTGCAGTATACTTTTTTTCTTTCCATGAACATTCTTATCTTAGGAGTTTTTCATGAAAAAAAACACTATCATTTTTTTGTCTCTTTGTCTTTTGTTCTTTTCTATTCTTCCCGGACAGCAGGAAACATCCGCGGAAAAATCCGATCCTCTTAAAGATTTTTCTCTCGTTAAGGAAACTCAGCCTGCTCCTGAAAAGGTAAAAACGGGCCTCGAGTCCATCACGGCCGAAGATGCCGTTGCCTATCTGAAGTTTTTAACCTCCGATCTTCTGGAAGGACGCGATACGGCCAGCCCGGGTTTTTATATCGCCGCCCATTACACCGCCTCGATGTTCGAGCTTTGGGGAATCAAACCCGCCGGCGATATCGAGCGTCCCCAAATGAGCCGTTATTTCATGAGAAGAGACTCTTCACCCCGCCCAACAGGGAAAAGAACATATTTTCAAAACATTCCCATGATTGAAATCCTGGGAAACGAAGGATCGGCTTATGCCGAATACCAAAAAGGCAGAATGAAACAAACAAAGTCTTTCAATCAGGACACCGACTATACATACTATGCATCCGAAAGCCGGTCCCTTAGCGCCCCCGTCGTTTTCGTCGGATACGGAATTCAGGAGCCCTCGCTCAAGTTGGATGAATATAAAGGTCTGGACGTCAAAGATAAATTCATCATGATGCTTTCGGAAACACCCGGAAAGGACGATCCCGAATCCCCCTTCAATAAGGGAGAGCTCAAGGAAAAGTATTACCCCCAGCGGCGGCGCATGAGAAGAAGCTCGTCACCCAAAACAGAGCTCGCCATGGAGCAGGGAGCCCTGGCTATCCTTTTGGTGGAAAACTCTCCTGAAAACAACGGGGATGTCCCTCAGAGGACCATCAACAGGAGCGCGATCAATGATGAGCGGCCGATCATTCCCGGACACTTCCGCCGTATTTCCCTTTACGAAAGAGGCAATATATCCAGGTCTTGGGAACGCATTCCCACCATCACCATCTCCAGGGCCATGGCCGACGATCTTCTCGGTTTTAATGGCCTCGACATAACATCATTGAAGAATAACATCGAAAAAGACCTCAAAAGCCAATCCCGGGTTCTTGAGGGCGTGACCCTTAATATCAAAAACAAGGCCGAAACAAAACTTGTCAACAGCATGAATGTTCTGGGAATTATCGAAGGTTCCGATCCCGAACTCAAGAAGGAAGCGATCGTTATCGGAGGCCACCTGGACCATCTTGGACGCAGGGGTGATTATATCTATAACGGCGCTGACGACAATGGTTCAGGATCCGTGGGTGTCATGGAAATCGCCGAAGCCTTTGCCAAAAATCCCATCAAACCCAAAAGGTCGATCATTTTCGCTCTTTGGACCGGCGAAGAAAAAGGCCTTCTCGGTTCCCGCTATTATGTGACTCATCCCTTTATCGAAAAAACCGCAGTCAACCTCAACCTGGACATGATCAGCCGTACCTACGAGAAAGAGCGTATGGCTATGATGGCCCGGCGATGGGGAATACAGATGTCCAAGGAGGTGCTGGACAAGATTGATGCCGACCGCTACGTCAGTCTTTCCTATGACGCCCACACCCCTCAAATTGAGCAAATCATAAGAAAAAATAATGATTATGTCGGCCTCCATATTCACATAAGCGCATCAAAAGAAGCCTCGGGAGGAAGCGACCATGCACCCTTTGCCACGCAGAATATTCCTTGGGCCTTTTTCATCGCGGCCATGACCGAAGACTATCATCAACCCAGTGATACAGTAGAAAAAATCAATGCAAAACTTATGGAGAGAATCATCCGCATGACATACCTGACGGCCTTCGAGCTGGCTGACCGGTAAAAAACACCAAAAAAAGGGCACTCTTTTTGAGTGCCCCTTTTTATTTAGATGTAACGAATAAGCCCTTTCCCTTTATCCCTACTTTCCCTTTTCGTAGACGATGGCCACGACAGTTTTGTCGTCTCCACCCATATTGATGGATAATCCGTAAGGTTTTTCCTCGCTCAGCTTGATCTGGGCCTCACCGGCCTTTGAAGTCAACTGTTCCCAGACCGTAACAGCTTGATGCACTCCCGTTCCTCCTGTGGGATGCCCCCAACCGATCAATCCGCCGGTGGTGTTGAAAGGAATGATGCCGTCCCGGGCCGTGTTCCCTTCCTGGACGAACTGAGCCCCTTTCCCTTTTTCAGCAAACCCGATAGCTTCGGTGGCCAGGATTCCCGCTATGGTGAAGCAGTCATGGGTTTCGACAAATCCCAGCTTTTCCTTGGTGATACCGGCCGAAAACAGGGCTTCTCTTGCGGCGCGTTTCGTTGTCTCAAGCACAGTCAGGTCTTCGGGTTCCTTGGTCAGGTCGTATTCGGTCTGTCCCCAGGCAATAATCTCAACCGCATCCTTTTTATCGATGCCGCATTTTTCCAGTCCTTCTTCAGAAAGGATAGCAATCCCCGATCCTGCGTCCGAAACCTTGGAACAGTCAAAAACATTCAGGTGTTCACAAAAAACCTTCGGATTGGGTTCGGTCAGGGCCAGGCCTTCCAGGTCTTTGGTAGTATTGTGGAATTCCTGAGCCGTGGGGCACAGGCGAGCGTTCTCGACGGCGTTCCGGTACCATCGGGCAAAAGCTTTCCGGGTCAGATCCCTGCCGTATTTTTCAAAATAGGCTCCCGCCCGGTCGCTGAATTTCCCAGGAAAATAATAAGCGTGCCCGTTTTTCCTATCCTGAAACCAACCCGCTCCAGCCAATATATCTGCGCCGTAAATGGCTTTGACGGTGTTTTGCACTTCCACGCCGATAGCCAAGACAACATCCGCCGTATCGGCCAATACGGATTTGATGCCGGCCATCAAGGCCAAGGCACCTGAAGCGCAGGCTCCTTCAACGCTGCAGGCCGGTTTCCACATCAAACCGGGATCGATCATAGGCACAAATCCCGGAAGGTTAGCCTGTTTGTTGAAACGGGCAGCCATAAAATTTCCGATAACACTTTCGTCTACGTTTTTCGCGCCGCCAATCCGGCCAAGAACTCCCTGACCTGCCTCTTTTATGTAATGCTCCAATCCCGGCCGGGGTTTTTTGGGATGAAATTCTTTGCGGCCCGTTCCTAAAGAGATGGTATTATATCCGGCACTCATATATACTTTTTTTCGAGGTTTGCTCATTGTTTTCTCCTTTTCATACTGGATATTTTTTGAGGGCCCTCAGGACGATCAATCAAAATAGTCATTTATCGGTCCATAGGCATGATAAAAACCCGTCAGAAGCACGGTATTGACATCCTTTTCGTCTTGAGCAACGTTATAAGCCACCAATTTTTTTGCAATTTCCTTCGACCGCCGCCCGTATTCCAAAGCCAGTTTCGCGCCCTGAGTGTCCATCCCGGCCAAATCCTTGAACCCTTTCTCCAATACGGTCTCTTTATCCGCCTGACGTATGACACTTTTCCAGGGAGGAAGGGAATCAGGCGGCTCCTTGATAAAATCGTCGGCTTTTTCTTTAAAATCGGAAATAGGCACGTATTTTTGCTTCTCTATATCATAAACACCGGACGGCCTGCCTTTCTCGTATTGGAGAAATCCGTCCTTCTGCGACCCGTCCGGATTCTGGCCGCCGCGTATTCCCAAAGATATCATCTTATCCAGCAGGGAGCTGTAAAGGTCCTCATCGGGCACATGGGGATTCATAACCTGCATGATGTACTGACATACATCGATGCCCACATAATCGATGAGTTGAAAAATTCCCATGGGACGTACCAAAAAGTCCTGGGTGATTCTGTTCAAAATATAGATGGCCTGAACCATGGGCATGTCTTTGGACAAACGCTCGACTTCACTGATCGCATGCAGGGCATCACGCATAAAATGACCATTTCCGATAAAGCCCGCAAAATCATTGGATGGTACGATTGTCTTTCTTAGTTTTTTGGCGTAATTATGGGCAAATTCCACCGCTTCTTTATCCGTTTTATCCGTGACAATAAGCTCGACCAGCTTTTGAACGGCGGGCGGGTTGTAAAAATGAAAGCCGAGAATACGGCCTTGAAGCCCCGCTTGTTCATCGAGATAATGAATGGGGATGGAAGATGTATTCGTGAAATACCAGGGTGCATTCTTATTGTTTTTTTCAATATCGGATAAAATTTTAACCTTGAGGTCCGGATTCTCGCTGACCGCTTCAAAGATCAATCCGGATTCATAGGCCGTTTCCAAACGGGTGGTCGGCCTTATTTTCTGCATAACTTCAAAGATGTACTGGTCTATAACGTCAAAATTTTCGATGAGATCTTTTCTGTCCTCGTACATCTTCCTCAGCAGAACGGTTTTTTTCTCGGCAATGCGCCTTGCCTGTGCCCGGACATATTCCATCAAGCCGCTCAACGCTTCAGAGGAGACATCCATGGCGTTAACGGTGAATGTTCTTCCCTTGTTCTCGGGCTGAAGCCCCAGGTCGGCCATTTCTACCGCAGTGAGGAGGAGTATTCCCGATCCCATTTTTCCGGCGGCACCGAGGACCGTTACATTTTGCATTCTTTCTTCATAGTTCATACACTTCTCCTTTTAAAAGAGTCAAAAGATTATTGGCAGTCGGATTTTTCCTGCATGATATGCAAAGAATATTTATCATATAAAAAACCATACATCAAGCAGGAATGTTATTCTGCTCCTTTCTTGACCCCCTATATTTTTTCACCTATACTTTTCTGAAACAGCGGGTTCTTATCGTGACTGAAGAGATTCCTTCTGAAGACCTTGACCGGATGCTATCCAGGGCCGCACGCAGCTTCATGATCTTCATTAAACCATCCGGCTCCCTTTGCAACCTGCACTGTTCCTACTGCTATTACCTGGAAAAAAAGGAGCTTTATCCGGACATGGAATCTTTCCGTATGCCCGAAGCCCTTCTCGAAGAATACATTATTCAGCACATCAATGCTTCTCCGGAAAAGACGGTCCGCTTCTCCTGGCACGGTGGAGAACCGACCGTTTTGGGGCTGGATTTTTTCCGGATGGCCGTTTCCCTTCAGAAAAAACACCGGCCTGCCGGGTATCATATCGCCAACGGTATGCAGACCAACGGGACTCTTCTCGATGAAAATTGGGGCCGTTTCCTGGCAAAAGAAGGCTTTTACGTCGGGTTGAGCCTTGACGGCCCTAAAGAATTTCATGACATTCACCGCCGGACAAAAAAGGGAAAGTCCTCCTTCGAAAAAACCATGCACGGTTACGAAATTCTCAAAAAGCACGGAGTTTCCCGGGACATTCTGTGCGTGGTGCATAACGATAATGTGAAGTATCCGGAGCGTGTCTACCATTTTTTTAAGGATATTGAGGCGTCTTACATTACCTTTCTACCCCTGGTAGAACGTTCACCTGAAACCGAAAGAGGAATAAGCGAACGGACGGTACCTTCTGAAGCCTGGGGAGAATTTCTTTGCACTGTTTTTGATGAATGGGTCAGCAGGGATATAGGGTGGATCAAAGTTCAGATATTCGAGGAGGCCGCCCGGACCGCCTTCGGCCAGGAGCACTCTTTGTGTATTTTCCGTCCGACCTGTGGAGACGTTCCCGTCATCGAACACAATGGCGATTTTTATTCATGCGACCACTTTGTCGACCCCGGCCACCGTCTCGGAAACATTCAAAAAACGCCGCTCGTCGAACTGCTGGAAAGCCCGGCACAGAGGGCTTTCGGTCTTGCCAAGCTCAAAACCCTTCCCCGTGCCTGCCTGGAATGCGATGTCAGGGAGATGTGCAACGGAGGTTGCCCCAAGAACCGTTTTCTAAAGACCGCGGACGGAGAAGAAAACCTAAACTATCTCTGCTCAGGATACAAATCCTTTTTTCAACACTGCCGGCCTTGGGTAGAGGAGGTCGGTGTCCAGTGGCGTAAGACAAAAAACGATTAGGATTTCAATTTTTCATTAAAAAACGCAATGGTTCTTTTCCAGGCGAGCTTAGACGCTTCCTCGTGATAACGGCCTTCATTTGTGTCGTTGAAAAAGGCGTGCTTCGCCCCTTCGTACATGTACATCTTGTACTCGATCGAGGCTTTTTTTAAGGCTTCTTCAAAAGCTTCGATGCCCGCGTTGATTCGCTCATCAAGGCTGCCGTAGTGGCAGAGCAGGGAGGCTTTGATCTTGGGAACATCTTCCGCCGCAGGCTGGCTTCCATAAAATGGGACGGCCGCATTGAGGTCCGGAGAGTTGACGGTTACCTGATTGGTCATGCCTCCTCCCCAGCAGAAACCCATACAGCCGACTTTTCCGGTCGTCTGGGGATGCGTTTTCAGGTACTGAACAGCGGCTGTGAAATTTTTGACCGTTGCCTCCCTGTCAAGTTCCCGCATCTTTCTCCGTCCTTCGTCCTGGTCTTCCGGCGTTCCGCCCAGCGGTGACAGCGCATCCGGACCAATGGCCAGGAATCCTTCCAGGGCAACGCGGCGAACAACATCCTTGATATGAGGAACCAGTCCCCTGTTCTCGTGAATAACGATGACCCCAGGCAGTTTTTCTTCCCCCTTGGGGCGGACCAGGTAGGCTAACATTTCCCCGGTTTCAGCGGGATAGGTGACCATTTTTGTCTGCAGCCGCTGGTCGCTTTCATCGACCATCTGGACTTCGGCATAGCTTCTCTCAATAAGAGGAAGCATCGAAACGGCGGCTGCCGTTCCCCCGGCTAAAAGCGTCAGCCGTTTGAGGAATTCACGGCGGTCGATTTCTCCGCTGCTGAAATTTTCGTACAAGTCAAGAAATTTTTTATCCATCATCCATCTCCTTCATTCCATCCAAAACTACCAGACTTCATGACCAGATGTCAATATCGGTTACTTTCTTCAAAAGATCATGTTATATTACTCAACCCTTCCTTCTGGAAACGTAACCGAAAGGGACCGGAATGTACAAAGAAATCGAGATAAGTTCAGCCTTGAGAAAGCTCAAACGAAAAATTCCTTATGGATGGGATTTGAACATCTACAGAGGATGCGGTTATGGGTGTGCCTATTGTTATGCCCGCTATTCCCATCGATTCCTGGGAGAGAAGGATTTTTTTGGTACCATCATCGTCAAAAAAAATATAGCCCGGATTCTCGATACGGAGCTCAGCTCAACCACGTGGAAGAGAGAGATTATCAATATCGGCGGCGTGACGGATTGTTATCAGCCCGCTGAAAAAAAGTACGGATTGATGCGGGAAATCCTTGAGGTGATGCTCAAACATCAAAACCCCGTCATCATTTCCACAAAATCCGATCTGATCCTCAGGGATAAAGACCTCATTGAAAAATTATCTCGAAGGACCTATGTCAATGTGGCTGCAAGCGTAACAACAATGGACGAACGGCTGCGCAAGAAATGGGAACCGGGATCATCCCCTACCCTAAACAGATTCCGTGTGCTTAAAGAATTCGCCCGCACGAATGCCAGCAGGGGCCTCCATCTCATGCCAATACTTCCTTACCTTTCGGATTCAGAAGAAAACATCGAACGTATTCTAAAATCCGCGAAGGACGCCGGCGTTAGCTATGTTCTTTCAGGAACCCTGTATCTCAGAAGGCGAAACACGAAAATATTTTTTTGACTTTGTTTCGCGTCAATTTCCCGAAATGAATCAAAAACTGAAACTTTTGTATCAAACAGGCGGAGCACCGAAAAAATACAAAACAAATCTTTACGCTATGGTAAACAGGCTGAGGGACAAATACGGACTCTCCAGCAGTTACATGGCTCCCATTCGACAACGACTGGGAAAAGGGATGATATCATCCCTTCCTCCTTCCGCTCTACTCGTACCGAAGGGAGTCGACCGGGTTGGACAAGGCAGCCTTAACGGATTGATAACTGACCGTTATCAAAGAAAGAGCAAAGACTAAAAATCCTGATAAAAGAAAAGTTCCTGCGTTGAGATTTATCCTGTAGGCAAAATTTTGTAGCCAGCGATTCATGGCAAAATAGACGATCGGCCAGGCAATGACGTTGGCCAGCAGGACGAGCCCGACAAATTCTTTGGATATGAGCCTCATAATACTCGAAACGGAAGCACCGAGGGCCTTACGAATGCCGATCTCTCTAAAACGGCTCTCCGCAACAAACATGGAAAGGCCGAAAAGCCCCAGGCAGGCTATGAATACGGCAAAAACCGCAAAACAGTTGAACAAATGCCCCATCTGCTCCTCAGACCTGTATAAAATATCGAAGGCTTCATCGGCAAAGTGAAACTCAACGGGAAATCCGGGCTCAAACGCCTGACAGATTTTCGTAAGGCGGCCGACTACAGCCGTAATGTTGTCCGGCCTGATTCTTACATGAAGGAATTGAAAATTCTGGGGATCGTTTGTCAAAACCAGAGGCTTTATTTTCTGATGAAGGGATTGATAGTTAAAATCCTGGACAACTCCGATGATCGTCCCTTTAGTACCGGACATATTGACGGGCAAGCCGACAGGTGATTCCACATTCATGAATTCGGCGGCAGCCTCGTTGATGATATACTCTTCATTCGGTTTTTTGGGAATGTCTTTGGAAAAGCTCCTTCCCTGAACAATATTCATTTTGTAGGTTTCGATAAAATCATAGCCGGCCGTGGTATAAATAAAAGAAAGCCGTTCCTTCTGTTCCTCTTTTCCTTCCCAGTAAAAATCCCCGGTCCAATCCGTAGCATCCGTCAGCAAACGGGATGAGGCGGATGCATGAACAACTCCGTGGTCCTTGAGGATTTCATTTTTCAAAGAACCGAATTTTTCCTTGAGATTTTTATCGAGCTTGGCATAAACAACATGCTCCTTATTAAAACCTAAGTATTTGTTCTTTAAAAATTTGTACTGGTTATAGATGATAATAGTACAAATGATCAAGCCGACAGCGATGACAAACTGTGAAACCACCAGGATTTTGCGAAAAAAACCCTTTCCTTTTTCAAATCCGGCATTCCCTTTTAATACTCTGACAGGCTGGAAAGAAGACAAATAAACGGCCGGATAACTCCCTGAAAGAATCCCTGTAAAAAGAGTTATTAGGAACAAGCCTAGAATTGTTCCCTTATTGGAAGCCATATCGAGGCTTAACGTCTTTCCCGACAGGAGTTTAAAGGCCGGAAGAGAAATGAAAACCAAAATACCTGCTAAAACCATGGCGATCATGGAAGAAAGAATCGACTCACCCAAAAACTGGCCGACAAGATTTTTTCTGCCTGCTCCGGCAACCTTTCTCATACCGACTTCTTTGGCCCGGATGCTCGAACGGGCCGTGGTCAGGTTCATAAAATTTATGCAGGCAATAAGCAGGATGAGGATTCCGGTCAATGAAAATATATAAATGTACCGAAAATCGCCTCTCTTCATAAGGTCTTTTATTCCCCTCGTCCGAAGATGAATCTCTTTAACCGGCTGAAGATGATGCCTCCATTCGGATTCCTGCACATCAAACTTAATGGACAAATATTTAGACACTTTTTCTTTTAAAGCCGGAATCGAAGCGTTTTTTTCCACAAGAATATAAGTCCGAAAGAAGTGCAGATTATGCCTGTGAAGAAATTTCCCATATTCGGGCATAAAAGATACGATGTTCTCAAAGGGAACCAAAAAATCAAAATGAAGATGCGATTGCTGCGGAATATCTTTCATGATTCCGGTGACGATAAAATCAAACTGGTTTTCAACATGAACTGTCTTTCCGACCGGATTTTCCTTTCCGAAGTATTTACGGGCCGAGCTCTCATTAAGAATGATGGAATAGGGATGGGAAAAAATTGTATTTATGTCCCCGGACAGAAGCGGGAACGTAAAAAGTTTGAATAGCGAGACATCTCCGAATCCGAACCGCTCCTCGAAAAACTGATTCTCACCGGCTTTAACAAGGATCTGCGGTCTGTTAGCGACAATCCTGAAGCGGGCCGATTCCTTTATTTCGGGAATATTAGTTTTCAACCATTCCGCAGCTGCCGGGGCGGCATATGAGGTAAAAGCGCTGGTAGATTCCTTGGGAAACTCGAGATAAACTCTGTAGAGTTGATCCATGTTTTTATTGAACCGGTCGTAACTCAATTCATCCTTAACCCACAAAAAAATATAAAAACAGCAGGCCAGTCCAACGGTAAGACCTAAAATGTTGATGAGGGAATGGATTTTGCTTTTGGTGATATTCCGCCAGGAAACCTTAAGGTAATTTCTGAACATAACCCACCTCCAGTAGATAAGATCTCTGCAAAAAACGGGAAGGGATTTTAAAAAATGCCCCCAAAACCAGCCGTAAGCGCTCAGGGTTCCTTTGGACCGGACAATGTCTTCGACCTCTTCCAGGTAATCGCCGACAAGGGATGGCGTGCGGTAATACCGCGCCATGATTCTGAGAAACCATTCGCCCAGCCTGAATGACTTCACAATGATCTCCCTTATTTTATTTCTTCTTTAAAGGCGCGGACCGAAATCCCCTGCCAAATTTTTTCATTCATTTCGCAGGCATTTTTCAAGGCTTTAAGACCAGCGGGAGAAAGAGAATAATACATCCTTTTCCATCCCTTTCGGGCCTTTGTGGATTCTTCTTCATGTTTGAAAACGTATCTTTTTTTTGTGAGCTGGCTGAGCGCGCTGTAGAGATTGCCGTAGGTGAATTCTTTCCCTGTGAGACGGGAAATATGCCGCCTGATTTTTACCCCGTATGCTTCTTCTTTGAGCCGCCAGATGGTGAGAAGAAGTATTTCTTCGATCTTGGTTAATTCTTTCATATCCAACCTTTATATACTGATATTCAGTATATAAAGACGTACAAACCTTTCAAAAGGTTGACTGTTTTGAAAATTTTCTGTTAACAGGTAAACGTTTTTCATTCTGAAAGCGGTTAACAAATGAAGTTTAAGGAGAAATAATATGATTTGGATCCATTTACGAACGGCTTTCCGTCTTTTTCAAAAACAAAAACTCACCGCTGTCATCAACATCATCGGCCTGGGCATCGGTTTAGCCTTTTTTTCGCTTCTTGTTTCTTATGTGCGTGATGATCTGACCTTCGACAAATTTCATAAAAAAGCAGCCCAAACTTACATTTTGACCAGCGAGTTTCGAGATCGTTTTTTGTGCGGTGTCCATCATTTTATCGCAGAGATGCTCGAGTCGGAATTTCCTGAAGTCCCTCCCGGATCAACGGTACGTTACGCTATACATAGCCAGGTCGTGCGAAAAGAAGACCGCCTCGCTGTCAAGAACTTTGCCTTCACCGATCAGGAATTTTTTGATTTGTTTTCCTTCGAGATGAATAAAGGAAATCCCTCATTAGCCCTTTCAGACCCTCATAATGTCGTCATCACGGCATCCACCGCCCAGGTTCTTTTCAGCGGCGTAGAGCCTCTTGGGCGGACCCTCTCCATTCGTATCGGAGACAACTTCAGGGATTTCGTCGTATCCGGAATCATCGACGACCCCCCGGGGAATTCCAGCTTGAGTTTTGACGGACTTCTCCACTACAGTCATGTTTTTGAATCCTACCAAATCGACAAAAACAACAACGATTTTGTTACTCTCCCCATATTTACCACAACGTTCCTGTATCTTCCCGATTCCCGAAAAGCGGAATCTCTCAAGGCCAAACTTCCTGCTTTCAATCACAGGCTTTATGACGCGATGTGGGAACGTGTTGATATTAAACCGCCGAAGCAGGGATTCGATCTGCTCAGGTTTCCCGATTACCATCTCAGTGACATCTCCAGTTTCACTTTTGTTTCACCGGGGGATTCCGCTTTTTCCTGGATGCTTGCGGGGATCGCCTTCCTTATTTTGATTCTCGCCTTTGTCAACTCAGTAAATCTTACTCTCGCTCAATCCTCCAATCGTCTGAAAGAGATCGGCGTCAGGAAAGTGATCGGGGCCCGTAAGAGCCAGCTTATCGTTCAGCTCTCCACCGAATCTCTTCTGACAGGATTTTTGTCCATGGTCCTGGGACTTTCGACGACCTTTCTCCTTCTCAAACCCTTTAATACGCTGACGGGAAAACACATTCCGGAAAAAGCTCTTTTTTCTTCCCCGGCAATAGGGATCGTTTTGGCGGCGGTTCTCTTCGTATGTTTTTTATTGGGATTGATTCCGGCCTTAACGTTATCCCAAAGTAAAACGGCCGATGTCATCCGCGGCCGTTTTCTCAAGCTGAAAAAAAGCAGGCTGTCTTTGATCCTTTTCATTTTTCAATTCGCGGTCTCCATCTTTTTTGTTATTGGAACCCTGGTCATTACGCATCAGGTTCATTATATGGCGTCAAAAAACCTGGGATACGACCCCTCCCATATTCTTCTTGTTGAAACGCAGGTCCCCGGAGAGCGAGCCGCGGAGGGAGAATCACTCTTTCATTTATTCCGCAGTAAACTTCAAACAGACGGTAGAGTGCTGGCCGTCAGCGCTGATTCCGGAACAGTGGGCACACCTCATGGTAGCATCACACGGCGATACGATAAGGATGGAGTCGAGCATACAGCAGAGTTTTTTATGGTTGGAGCGGATTATTTCAAAACCTTGAATGTACCCTTAATTAAGGGCCGAGATTTTTCTTCGGATCGTATGACCGACATTCAGGAAGGAATCGTGATCAATGAAGCCTTTGTACAAGACTTCGAACTGGAAGATCCGGTAGGGCATCACATTTCAGACTTTGCGGTCGACAAGCTTCCTCCTCAATACACCTTTGATCCCCTCATCATCGGCGTTGTTAAAGACTTTTTTGTTTTTTCTCTCCGCCATCAACTTGTCCCCATGGCATTTGCTCAAAACGGATTCGCTCCTATCCAGCGGTTCCGCAACATCCTGGTCAAAGTCAAGCAGGGAAAAGAAACGGAAGTGCTCAAGCGCCTGGAGAATATTTGGAACCAAATCCGTCCCGATCTTCCTTTCAGCTACAGATTTTTGGAGGATGCCCTGGCCCGGGAATACAATCAGGAAAAAAACTGGAGCAGGATTGCAGGATGGTCAGCGGGATTTGCCCTTTTGATTGCCGCTATGGGACTTTTCGGATTGACGGCCGTTACCGTTATGCGAAGGACAAAAGAAACCGGCATTCGCAAGGTTTTGGGCGCAAGCATGGCTGATATTCTTCTTCTATTTTTCAGAGAATCCTTAAAATGGGTATTGTTATCCAACATTCTCGCCTTTCCCATCGCTTTTATCGCAGCCCGCAAATGGCTCGAACAATTCGCCTACCGGATCGATATCGGGATTTGGATGTTTGTTACGGCCGCTCTTCTGTCATTGTTGACAGCGGGATTGACAATAAGCTGGTATGCCGTAAGGGCCGCCCTTTCCAATCCGGTCGACTCCCTCCGCTACGAATAAAATCTGTGGTTGTCAAAACAATCCTTCCATCGTTAATATCTGATTACACGCATGTATAAATCGCCTGGCTTATGGCTAAGGCAATCCAGGCTTAACAGGTTTTTTGGCTGCTTTTGCTGATTCGAGGGACTCGTCTATTTTAATCCAATCGGTTTGGAAATTTCGGTGAAATTGCAGGGATTTCAGATCTGTTGACTTCGTTGTTTCCCGTGTGATACCTTCATTCCAGGACGTCAAATGAAGAAATGGGGATAAATTGTGTTGGATTTTATGAAAGGCAAAAATTAGTTCCCATTATTCATGTCGGACACATAGCTGACTTTCTGAGAGCAGGGATATTATTTTGTTCCCATAGGCAAACATGAATCGTTCCAGTTTGGACATCTCGCAGTAAAAGAGTTTTTATACATCTAATGTAAGATATATAATTATTAAGGAGGATAAAATATTAGCAACGATAAGACCAAAGCTGAACATGCTGTCCGAATCGTTCATTGATCAGATTGTTTTTGAAGCGTTGGATGTTCTGGGAAAAACGGGCGTGCTCGTAGAAAACGATGAAGCCCTGCGGCTCTTATCCGATGCAGGATGCGAATGCAAAGGAAAAATAGTATCCTTCAAGAAAAACCTTGTCGAAGAGTCCTTGAAAAGCGCTCCTCATTCCATAACAGTGTATGACCGCCGTGGCGATCTGGCGATGAATCTTGAAGGTGATACGGTTCACTTCGATCCGGGCTCCGGGGCTTTGACAATTTTGGATCCGGTTACATTGGAAGAGAGAGAGGCGGTAACCAAGGATCTCATCCGATTTGCGATATTGACCGATGCCCTCCCCAACCTTGCGGCACAGAGCACAGAGATGATTTCCACCGATGTCCCTAAAGCCATGCAGGACAGGTACCGGTTATACATCGGACTGCAGTTCTGTGAGAAACCGGTCGTGACCGGGACTTTTGCTATGGATAGTTTTGAGGTCATGAAAGATATGCTGGTGGCAATCCGGGGGAGTGAAAGAGCGTTAAAAGAGAAACCTCTGGCTATTTTTGACTGCTGCCCCTCACCGCCTCTGAAATGGAGCAACTTGACCTCTCAGAATCTCATCGATGCATCCAGAGCGGGGATTCCCGCCGAACTTATATCTATGCCTATGACAGGTGCTACGTCCCCTGTAACGCTGGCCGGCACATTGGTGCAATTGACGGCGGAAAACCTGAGCGGCATTGTCATTCACCAATTAGCCCAGCCGGGATCACCCATCATTTTTGGGGGTTCTCCCTCAGCGTTTGATATGCGGAAAGGAACAACACCCATGGGAGCCATGGAGACGATGATGATCGGTGCCGCTTATGTCCAGATCGGGAAACATCTGGGGCTTCCCACCCATGCCTACTTGGGACTTTCCGACGCCAAAATCGTCGACGGGCAGGCAGGGTTGGAGACTGGGATGGGAGCGCTCATTGCGGCTCAGGCGGGTGCGAACGTCATCTCCGGTCCGGGCATGCTGGATTTCGAGAGCTGTCAGAGTCTGGAAAAACTCGTCCTGGATAACGAGATCTGCGGCATGGCTCTTCGGCTGGTCAGGGGTATCGAAGTCCGGGGAGATCGATTGGGTGGCGATCTGAACGGGGATATTTACTATAGTAAACACTTTTTGACCTCAGCAGAGACACGCCGCTGGTTTCGTGAGGAACTGGATCAGGCTGGTGCGGTGATTGACCGCGATACATATGATGTCTGGAAGAATCAGGGGAAAAAGAGCGCCTGGGACCGGGCGCGTGAGGAAGTCGAGAGGATCATGAATTCCCATACATCGGAACCGCTGCCGGACGATTCGCTCAAAGCACTGAAAAGTATCATGAAAGATGATGCCCAACGAATGGGCTTCGATCTGCCACCTTTGGACTGAAGGTATGATTTATTCCTGGACAATGAGAGCGGCAACATCAACTCGTGGATAAAACAAGTTATCTTTTGGCTTTAATTTAGTAACCCTTTATAATTCAGTATTCAGGGTGAGCCATGAAAAAATCCATTTTTATACTTTTATTCTTACTCTTCTTTATTTCATGCATCAAAAATCGGATTGAAAAAAAAGCAGGTGCTGTTCTATATCCTCATTATGACATCGAGGTAAAGATTAATCCCGAGGACGGTTATTTAGACGTAAAAGGGCGTATGACATGTCCGGTTCGAACAGAAAACATCAATAAGTTCGCATTTTACCTTCACAAAAACCTCGAAATGGCGTCTTTCGCCGTAAACGGGAATGGTTCCTTATCGCTGGATACATCGGAATCGGATATACGCTATATGGTGGATGCTTTGAAATACAGCATCGTTCTTCCCAAAGATACGAATGAACAACCCGACCTAAAAATCAATTTTTCCTACAGTGGCCACATCACATCCTGGCCATCCTGGAGTCCCAATGTTATCGGAACCGATTGGATCGAGATAGGAAGTTATTTTCCATGGTATCCCTATCATCCTGATAGGATACCTTTTACTTATACGTGTAAGGTTGAGATAAACCCAGCTTATAACGTTTTTGTCATGGGCCATCGTAAAACAAGCGTCAAAAAAATCCTATTTGAAACCGTCATCCCCACCAATTCGATCGTTGTCTGTGCTTCCAAAGATTTAAAAATCGAAGAGAGGAAACTCCAGAAAAATGCGATTCGTATTGCCTACACCAGTCTGTCAAAAAAAAACGTCGATATGATCCTTCAGGATCTTGAAAAGATCTTCGGTTTTTACAGCGGCTGGTACGGCGAAAAAAACCAGGACATTTCCCTGGTTGAGTCAAAACGGGAAAAAGGCGGGGGCTATGTTCGAATCGGAGGTTTGTTTCTTGCGGAATTGTCCGGAAACAGCTACATGGAAAACAGAGCAGGATATCAGAGATATCTCGGACACGAGCTTGCACATTTCTGGTGGTATAAAGCCGATACCAGCAGTTGGGAGGACTGACTGAACGAGAGTTTTGCCGAATACAGCGCCTTGATGGTTCTAAGAGATATGAACGGACAAGAAGAATACGAAGCAAGATTAAAAGCATACAAAGGGGAAAGTAAAAATTCTCCTCCCATATGGGAAGCCGACAGGAGTGCTGATTCCGCTCACGAGATTTTTTACCGCAAAGGCCCCGTCCTTCTCAGCGAGCTTGAAAAAAATATCGGAACGGAAAATTTTCTCTCTCTGTGCAAAAAAATGCTGAAAAATAACATCGATAACACGTCGGATTTTTTGGAAATGTTACGCAAGACCGAAGGAGACAAGATCGGAAGCTGGTTTGAGGATTTATTAAAAACGAAATAGATCACAATTCCATTTTTATCATAACTCAGCTTTCCTTCTAGCAAAAAACTTTTTGGTAACATTTTTCTCCAAAGAAGCGTATATATTAATATAATTAAATTATTTAATAATATGAGCAAGATCAAAACTCTAAACGATAAAAAACATTCTTCAAGAGGAGCGTAGATATCTTTTTCCGCTTAAATTATCTCCCACCGATATTCCAGGAATCATCGCTTTTGTGGAATCCACCTGTAAAAAATTCCATCCCCAGAGCGTATTTCGATATTCTTTTTTGCTTACGAAAAATTTTCTGCTGTTGTTTTTTTTGGCCAACTGTATAGCCCTGCCCATCGGCTGGTTTTTCATGCACAAATGGCTTCAAAACTTCGCCTACAGGGCAAACATCGGCCTCTTGATTTTTACGGCCTCGGCCTTTGTAGCGATCAGCATCGCGCTTCTCACCGTCAGCTATCAAACCATCCGCGCTGCCAGAGCCAATCCGGTCAACTCTCTGCGTTACGAATGACGTGGTCAAGTCTTTGCTTGACTCACTTAGATGTCTATGAGATTTGGCTAGGCCATAGACATTTTTATATTCGGTATAACAGCCAAATATTGGGCGCTGTTTATAATTATTATAAAAGCAAGGAAGAAATTCTTGCTGCCATAACCAGACAGGCACAGAAGGACAAAAGAGATATTTTAGATAGACTCAAAGAGTGTAAAAATGCCATGGAAAGCTTCCAGAAATTATTCGAATTGTTTTTCAATATTTACAAAAGCGCTTCTTTCAGAACTTATGGATCTATCGATCTTGAGACTTATTGTGAAGCCACGAGAAATAATGTAGTCCGCATAATCATGCAGGAAGAATTTAAAACCTTGTCTGAGCCCCTTATCAATCTCATAAAATACTGGCAGAGAAAAAATGAGATCAGAAAAGATATTGACCCTAATTATATGGCGAATCTCATCATTTCCTTATCAATAGGAATAAAAATACATCTTCTTTTGCAACAGGAGCTGACAGTTGACGGATTCGAGGAAATTATAAGAAAGACATTTTTTGAATCACTCTGGTATGAACATAAGGCTGTTCATAGAAAATAATTCAATTTCCTCATACTCCCCCGAATGACTCCGATTAAGAATCCACTCCTTTCCTCCCTTAGACATCGAAAAAGTCGGCTGAAGTTCCCGAATATTGCAAAAATGAATTGACTTTTTTGCTTAATTATTCTATATTATAGAAATTATGATAAGGAGAAATAGGGGAATGAAATATTTGTCAAGACCTGAAGAATTAGTTCTTTTGACCATCTGGAAAATGAAAGAGGAACCTTATGGTGTCAATATTCGAAAATACATCATTCAGATGACGGGAAAATACTGGTCAATAGGGGCCATCTATATTCCCCTTGACAGGCTTGAGAACAAAGGTTTTCTCTCTTCCCATCTGGCCGAATACACATCCGAACGAGGGGGAAAAAGCAAGCGCTATTATGAACTAACCAAAGAGGGTCTGAAGCAGCTTGAGGAAATCAGGAAGATTTATCAAGTATTCTGGAAAGACCTTCCGGAATTATCTCTTAAGTAAAGATGACAAAGTTTGAAGTTATTCTTATGTTTGCGGAAGTTGTCATTCATAGCCTGTATTATTCACAAACCAAGCTTGCCGCAGATGGGAGGCGTCAGCCTGTGAAGCTGTGCTTGGCACCTCGAACAGGCTGCAACAAAGCAGATGCGGTAAGATTGGCTTACCTGAAAGGTAAATTTGGCCGATGTTTCATTATCAATGTTGCCATAGAATTCTTTTAAATGACATATACTATTTAAATTATCTGTTGGTGTCGGCCAAATTTATGAATAATGCAGGATAGATAAACGATGAGAAGAAAGAATAATAAACCTTCTTCTTTTGAAAAAACGGTCTTGAGATTATTGTTGAATCACAAACATCCGGAAACAATCATGGGGGATTTCGAAGAAATATTCCATGATATAGCCAGAAAAAAAGGATTCTTCAGAGCAAAAGTTTGGATTTGGATTCAAATATTACTATCGGTTCCTTCTTTTGTAAAAAATTCACTTTTTTGGAGTTTGGAAATGATAACCCACCATATCAAAATAGCAGCGAGAGTTTTCAAAAAGCATAAGGTTTTTTCTTTCCTCAATCTTTTTGGACTTTCCGTTGGCATGGCCTGTTGTATCCTTATTATGCTCTGGGTACAGGACGAACTCAGTTATGATAAGTTCCATAAAAACGCCGAAAATATCTACAAGATTATCATGAGATTTGATGGGAAGTGGTCGTCCGAAACTCCATGGGCTATCGCTCCTGCGTTGAAAAATGAATTTCCCGAAGTGCGCGCTTTCACGAGATACCGGACGACAACCCTTCAAATAGCCAACGAAAAAACACAATATTATGAGACAGCAGCCATGGTGGATGAAGATTTTTTTAAAATGTTCACTTTTCCTTTTCTCCAGGGAGATACTTTCTCAGCCTTTCCCACGCTTGCTTCAGGAGTCATAACGGAAAGGACCGCCGAAAAATATTTCGGCCGGGAGAATGCGGTGGGAAAGACTCTAACCGTCAATGGACAATTTCCAATATCCGTAACCGGAATCATCAGAAATGTTCCGGAAAATTCCCATTTAAGCTTTGATATTCTCCTCCCGGTACAAATTCTTGGTGAAGAAAGACTCAACAGTTGGGCCGTTGAATCCAACTCTTTCATTCAGCTTGATAAGCAAACTTCCCCGGGATTATTTCAAGATAAAATATCCGGCATTATTATGAAATATGATAAAAGAACTGACGAAGAAAAGATTGCCGGTATCCAACCTTTTTCCCGAATCCATCTTTATTCCTTAAATGGGGGAGGTCCCATTATCTATGTTATTTTGTTTTCCGTTATCGCCTTTTTCATTCTGCTTCTTGCCTGTATCAATTTTATAAACCTGTCGACGGCAAGAGGAAGCACACGCGCTCAAGAAGTGGGAATACGGAAGGTCGTAGGAGCCAAACGTTTTCAAATCATCAAACAGTTTTTAGGGGAATCCAGCCTGTTTTCGATAATGGCTTTTCTTATGGCGATTGTTCTCGTTTTTCTTTTTCTACCGCTATTCAGAGATGTCTCCCAGAAAAACCTGACGTTTCCCCCGGAAAATTTCTTGTTTTTTGGTGTGGGATTAGCCACCGTGCTTTTTTTAACGGCAATGATATCGGGAGGATATCCTGCCCTGTATCTTTCCCGGTTCCATCCGGTTAAGGTTTTGAAAGGTTCGCTCTCCGCTGATGCTTCCAAACATGCGTTGAGAAAAATCCTTATTGTTTTCCATTTCACGGTTACCATCTGTCTTGTTATTTCCACGTTGATGGTTATCAAGCAGCTGCATTTTGTTCGCAATAAGGACCTCGGATTCAACAGACAACAAATCGTCACCCTTCCCGTGAATGATGCGATAAATTCCAGGTACCCATCTTTTAAAGCAGAGCTTTTGACGTTAAATTCGATTGTTAATGTCACGGCTGCATCGAACTCTCCCGTTTATGTCAGTAATTATAATCCCGTGTATTGGGAAGGAAGAGGGCCGGATCAATACAAAGCCATGCGCTTTGCCACAGTGGATGAAGATTATATCAACACTTTTGAGATGGAAATAATTCATGGGAGGAATTTTTCGGCTGATCTAACGAGTGACCGGCAGAACTACATCGTCAATGAAGAGGCTGTAAAATTTATGGGACTTGAAAAACCCGTCGGAAAGATGTTCTCCATATGGGAAAACGAAGGCGAAATTATCGGTGTCATAAAAAATTTTCACTTAAAGCCTCTTCAGCAAGAGATCGAACCTTTAGTCCTTACTCAAAATCGGGAATGGGCTTTTCGCTATGTTTTTATCCGGGTAAAATCGGATTATGTGCAAACGGCCTTAAGTGAGATCGAGGATACATGGAAACATTTTGCTCCGGATTATCCCTTCAGATATTCGTTTCTCGATGAAAAATTTGAAAGCTATTATACGTCGGAGCAGAGAACGGGCCGCCTTCTCAAATATTTTTCGTTCATTGCCATGATCATTTCTTGTCTGGGAATATTCGGATTATCAGCCTTTATGGCCGAAAGGAAGACTAAGGAAATCGGTGTGAGAAAAGTGCTCGGAGCTTCAATTATAAATGTTGTTTACATTGTATCCAAAGAATTTTTCCTCTTAATCGGTTTGGCCAATATAGTCTCATGGCCGATAAGCTACATTTTCGTCCGCAGAATGTTGAACCACTATGCTTACCGAACAGACATCAGTTTGTGGATCTTTTTTTTGGCCGGTATTTTAGCCTACGCTATGGCTGTATGTGCCTTCAGTTTTTATGCACTAAGAGCGGCCCGGACAGATCCTGCATATGCTCTCCGCTATGAATAGTACTGATCGGCTTCTTTAAATTATCCTGCGTTGTTCATAGAAAATGCCGATACCATGAGATAATTTCACCTTAATCAAAAGTCAAATCTTGATAATAGCACCATGTTGATATTTGATAAAAAAAACAAAGAAGAGGAAAATTCATGAAGGAAGAAGAAAAAATTCCTTGCCATGTTTGCAAGAAAATGATTCCGAAGTCCGCGTCTGTCCATGCTGAAGGAGAGGATTACGTCCTTCATTTTTTCAATACGGCCTGTCTTGATTACTAGAAAAAGAACGAGGATAATAAATCGAAGGAATGATCTGCAGAAAAATAGCCTGAATAATGTAGGATGTTTGAGGGGGATAATCCGATATCCGGTATCGGGATTCTAATGATAGTGTTTTTTTTCACGAATATGCTGAGCGAAGGTTGAATCCCAGGAGGATTCGTCGGAATCCTCATCTAATGAACTCCCCTTCTTTGAAAAAATATGCTGCTTCTCTTTTGTCCTTCTTGCCTATCTCAAATGCTCTGTCTGCTATAATCTTTAAAGTCGTGATCTTCTGGAATTCAACATCGATGGGGATCTCGGCCACATATTCCCCCGGCCCGGCAATATGTATGGTTTTCACCGTCTTTTTATCGAAAATAAAGTCGATGGACAAGTCTTTACAGAGATGAGAGCACGGCACGCTGATCTTGTACAGCAATGCCCTTTTATTCCTCAGGTCAAAGGAAAATCCTGCTGTTCGCGATGCCCATCCGTCCGGAAAGAGACCGAAAAAAAAGAAATTATTTTTCTCAATATCTTTGATGGTAAATCGATCTTGGCTGAAGAAAAAGCCATCCCTTTCAACCTCTGATTCCGGGATGATCTCCAACGCCGATAGTCTTGCATTAACAACCCGTTCATCCGTAATGAGGTCTTTGTTGATCAGCCTTATGAATCTATGCTCGCTAATAGGCTTTCCGGTATTCTCAAAGTTTATCCTAGCTAATCCATCTTTTAGAGGGACAAAGGCTTCAGATAATACCTTTGCCCGGCCTGATAGGTTTTCAGAAAAAATCATCTTCCCATCAAACACAATGTTTGTATTCAGGCCGCCGGATTTCTGAAAGATTTCGAGGTCCATCCTGATTCTCAAGGATTCCTTTTTTATGTTTTTTATAACAAAAGCCGAGTTATTCTGAACCCATCTGAAACCATTCCTTTCAAACATCCAGGGACTCTTTGGATAGATTTCATAAGGATACCACCCGATTATTTCTTTGATATAAGGATTGGCCTGGCGGATCAAACCTCGCCGGGTGCTGACCGGATAGATATAGTTATAGACCTGACATGAATCAGCAATCAGAAAATAGGAGCCATCCCAGACGACTGCCTCCCCTGGGATCTTATTCCTGAAGATATCTTCTCCTGGATCTGAAAGAAGGAGATAACGAGTCTTCCAGCCTGTATCGACACTTTCATTTTCGTATTTTGTATAAAAATCATGCCTGTTGTTGTTAACCAGATAAAGCAACTTGTTATTCTTTAGAATATACGATGCCCATCGGGCGGAATGAAATCCCGGGAGGATGACTGTTAAAGGCTCTTCCCTCCCGATAATCTTTTTTGCCTCGTTCAAGGCTTGAAGATGGTCAATCTTTGAAGCATCCCTCCATTCAACCCAGACCGTACTTCCGCCAAGACTGGCTTTTCCAAGGTGAATGATGTTAACAGCATTGAAAAATAAAAAGGAAAAGACAAGAAAACTCAAAAACATGAGTGCGGTTCTCTTATGAACGCTTCTTTTCATGAATACATGCATACCGATAACAAACACCGAACAAAAATAGAATTGGAACCACATGATCAGTTTGAATAGAAAATAGTCCAGCTTCCTGAAGAATGTTATGGCAACTGCGAGGGCAAGGATCACGGCGATTGACCTCCAGAGAGCATTATTTTTAAAAGGAAAATGCCTTAAGCAATAAAACAAGGAACCGGATATGACGATCGAAAGAATTATGACAACAAACAGAAAGATCACAGAATGACCATAGAATGGCCAGGCACTCAAGGGAACCGAAACCATTCCCCATAAAGAGGGAATGGCTGTCTCCATAAGAAAAGAAGGAAACAGGATAGGCCTCCCGACGCCTGCGCCTTTACCAGGGCTTATAACATGGCTGAGGCCGTACTGCGAGACCTGGTACTTGAATATTTGTACTACCTTCACATTGAAAAACAGAGCAAGAACAAAAACAACAAAAAAAAGGACTTTCAAATCTTTAAGGAAACTCCTCTGTTTTTTTATCCACAAGAACATGAGAAAAAGTAAATAGGGAGCAAGGAAAGGCAGGGCCTCTACATAAAGGATGATCAATCCGATCAGAGAAATACATGACAAGACGTACCCAGCGACAGCAGCTCTTTGATCGAACAATCGTTCTAGGCACCAGTATAAGAATAGCAAAATCGGGATGCCTGCAGCCTGCGCAAATAACTGGACGATAAATCCATAGTAATGAAAGCTAAAAAAAGGCAGCAGGAAGACAATAAACATGATCAGCCTTTCAGGGACGCGAAAGATTCTTAAAAATAAAAATAATGATAGAGGCATGAGCATGGCGAAAGAGATCAAGATGGGGAAAAACAAATAACGGGTATCTGTATCAAGAATGACCGAAAAAAATGAAAGATAATATTCCGGTCCCATTCGATAATAACCCCGTTGAAATTGATCCTGGACAACGGCGGACACACGGATATTGACAGGGTGATCTTCCATGAAATCCGGAGATATTTTTTCATTAACTGTATGTTCTTTTAAGTAGTCAGCGACTGTGACATAACCGAAAAAGTCCTCGTTCCATACGGACATATAGTTGATCCCCACCTTGAAAAATGGGAAAGAGAGCATTACGAGATACACAAAACTTGCCAGGAGAGGATACAATCTCATTCTCTTGAAATTCAAATACTGTTTTGAAGGTAACAAGACAATCAAATTGAGGATCATCACGATGATCAAAATTATCAATGCACTGATTTTAGAAGGAAGATTCAAATAAAATCCGAGAACATAAAAAAGAAGAGCATCCGCACATAATCCCAGGAGAGGCGAAAGAACAAGCTTGAGATTCTTCTCTTTTTTTGAAAGGAGTATGCACGAAAGCGGATAGCCTGAAACAAACATAAAAAAAAGAGATATCAGGGCATAAATGACTCCGATCATATCCGAAAATCCTGTTGTTTCACCTCAGGCCATAGGGGGCTTTCAGCGCTGATGCGGTGTGTATCATGTCATTAAATAATGTGTTTTTTTATAGACTGCCACCAACAAGACCATGGTCTTAAAAAAAATATCTTCGAGAAAAGAATTTTTTCTTAAATTCAGCCTATGCTTGGCATAGACTTCACCAAATATCAGGGCCCTACGCCAGCTTATCGTTCCGTAATTTCTTTTCAAAACATTGAGTATCTCGCGGTTGTCTTTTAAAATCCGGGCGGATTCCAAATTATTCTGAATCCGTATGTTGGCCATATGCTTGTTCACAAAATTCAATCTGAAATATTTAGAGACCCTGATCCAGTAGTCATAATCCATAGCATAGTCGAAGTCTTCATAAAAATCGCCTATGTAGTCAATGATGGTTTTTTTCCAAAAAGCAGCCGGCCGGCAAATGCTGTTTTCTCTGAATAACTTTTTGTTATTCGTTGAGCCGTTAAGGGGCTGCTTGATAGGGTTTCTTTTGCCATCAATAAGATGTCCTATGCCGTTCATGAACATTTCCTGCGGATTTTCCAAAAAAAATTCAGCGGCTGTCTCCAATGCTCCGGGTTCATAGGTGTCTTGAGAACCCAAGCAGGAAACGATCTCACCTTCAGCCATTCTCATTCCTTTGTTAAAAAAATGGCTCCGTCCTTTTTTCTTTTGGAATACCCATCTTATAAACGGATAATCTTTGTTATATTTTTTTATGATATCAACATTTTTATCCTTGCTTCCACAAACTAAGATGAGTTCTTTGCATGGATAATTTTGTTCGACAACAGACTTTATTGTTTCCTCTATGAATTCTCCTCGTTTATTGGAAACAATGATAACGGATATTAACGGCCATTGATTGCGCTCTTTTGTTCTGTCAAATGAAAATTCGATCAATCTAAAAGACAATCTTCTTTTGTCTTCCGGCCCCGGGATAAAGGTTTTTGAGCTTCTTATTCGCAGAGAATTACGTCCTTGAGTGGTAATTCTGTCTGGAATCTCTGTTCTGAGCAGAAATAAACCTTTGTGCGTAATGTGTTTAGATTGAATCTTTTGCATATTTACGAATAAATCAAACCTGATAGGTAATATTCTTGGATTAAGAAAACCCTCGAGCATGAATCGGCTCTTGGAACCAAAAAAAGTGACTTCGATCTCTTTAGACACCCAGCTGTCAGAATAAATATATTTGAACTTATCTATGAGTAAATTCCAGAAAAAACGAATGAATTTACTTTTCTTCAAGTTTCTCATCAGCCAATTTTTGTTTGTGCTATTTGTAAGGAGTTCCGATCCATAGATAAAGTAGGCGGGAGGATATTTCCTCCCCGTATGTTTTCGGATCATAGTAGCAATTTCCTTCACACGTCTTTTTCCGCCCGATCTCGTTTTCGTCTGACAATAGTCTCGGGTGTTCGCTGTAAAACAGGGAACATAACCCACAGGATATCTTTTTGCTATTCTTATCCAAAAATCCCAATCCATACACCAATGCAGCTTCTCATTCAGATAACCGATCTCTTTGAAAACATCTCTTCTTACGAAAGCTGACGGCTGCATAATATAGTCTGAAACAAAGACAAGCCTTTTATAGTTGAATATTTTCTCTGTATGCGGAAAAACACCAATTTTCTTGCCCTTTTCATCGATGATGTAAGCCTCTCCGTATACCAGCTTGTAATCAGGATGAGACACCATGACCTCTACGGTTTTCCTTATTGCTCCCGGTTCATAAGTGTCATCGGAATTTAACCATGCCACGACCTCTCCCTTTGCTCTTTTGAATCCTTTATTGATGGCATGACTCTGACCTTTGTCTTTTTCTGAGATCCACTTGATAAATTTATATTTTTTCGCGTATTTTTGGATGATTTCTATGCTGTTGTCAGCGCTTCCGCCGTCGATGATCCAATACTCGATATGGGGGTAATCCTGTTGCACAACCGATTTGATCGTTTCCTCGACAAACCGACTCTGGTTCAAGGATGGGGTGACAATTGTTACGAGTGGTAAATTCTGCAAGGAAAAGGATTCGACCGTCATTTTTTTCACAAGATTCTATTTACATATTCCTGGATAACTTCCGGAGTGTTTCCAAAAGCCAAAAGATTACCTTCGTGCAGTAACATGGTTCTATCACACCATCTTTCTATGCTCTCCAGATTGTGTGAAACATAGATGACGGTTTTTCCTTTCTCTTTGAATCCTTTGAATATCTCTGCACATTTTGCCTGGAATCCTGCATCCCCAACGGCCAAAACTTCATCAATCAATAGAACCGGAGCATCCACTTGTATGGCAACAGCGAAGGCTAATCTCACCTGCATTCCCGAAGAATAGTTCTTGAGTTTTTGATCGATGAATTTTTCCAATTCGGAAAAAGCAACGATTTCTCCAAACTTCCTCTTTATTTCACTCTTACGAAGGCCTAGGACAGCCCCATACAGATAAATATTGTCTCTGCCCGATAGTTCCGCACTAGAGCCGAGGCCGAGTTCCAGGAAAGCCAGTAATTTTTCTTTGACTAAAACTTCCCCCTTCGTCGGTTTATAGATACCTGCAATGATCTTCAATAATAGTGATTTGGCTGACCCATTTTTACCAATGATCCCTATGAATTCTCCCCGGTTCACCGCAAAGGATATCTCTTTTAAGGCATCATATTTCTCATATGACCTGCTTTTCCCAAAATTCAGGATGCTGTTCTTCAAGGTGTATTCTCTTAAATGGGGTAATATAAACTTTTTGGAAACTTTTCGAAGTTCTATTACTGGTTCCATTCTATACTTCTTCAGCGAATTTACCTGAGCGTATAAAAAAAATGACTATTCCAGGGATGAGGATAAAAACGATCATCACAAAAGATATGATGGTATGCCTGAGTGGTGGACTGGAACCGTAAATGAGCACTGATCGGGTATCTTGGATTATTCGGGCAAGCGGATTCAGGAAAAAGACAGGCCTTAGATGGTCAGGAATTATGCTTACAGGATATACTATCGGAATTAGCCAGAAACCAACTTGGAGTACGATACTCCATATATGAGACAGGTCGCGAAATCTGAGATAAAAGGAAGCAAGGAAAAGGGAAACAGCGAAACTCAAAATGATCAATTGCAGTAAGTAGAAAAAAACCATCCACCCCGTCACTTTAGCGGTAGCAGAAGAGAGCATAAAAAAAACTGCGAACACGAAAAGATTCAGGCATAAGGTAAAAAGTGAGGTCATATTCGAAGCGACAATTATGACCCATTTCGGAAAGTTCATTTTTGATATAAGAGATGCCTTGTAATGCATGGACTGCATACCATTATTGGTAGCCTCATAGAAATAACTCCAAAGAATAAGTCCAAGCAAAAGATAAAGCTGATAATGTTCAATCCCCTCAAATCTCATGAATACGGAAAACACCAGGTAAAGAACGCCGAATATCATAAGCGGAACTAGAAGGCTCCAGATATAGCCGAGAATAGAATTGTTGTATCTCAGTTTGAAGTCCGTCCAGGCCAGCTCTCTGATCAGGAACCATGTGTTCTTTTTCATGATGACAACATCTCGCTCACAGCTTCACTTTCCTTCCCGTCCTTGCCGCCTCGTAAACAGCATGGATCATCCTGTTCGCCTGAAATCCATCCCATCCGCTGCCTAATGGTTCTGTCTTTCCTTCAACAGCACGAATAAATTCCAGCCATTCTTTCTCCCATGACGTGTCGGGCCCGGGAAACTCGATTATTCTTTCTCTTGGAGGCCCACCTTCAGACCTCCGCACACCGTATTTCAAAACCTCTTTCCCATAGCTTCCTCCCAGCCCTTCAATGATCAAGTACCCCTCACTGCCGAAAAGTTCGAAGGAAAACATGTTCTTCCATTGTGTCCAGCTTGTATGCATCGTCGCTATGATATCACCGCTCTTTCTTAACATTGCCCAAGCATTATCCTCTGTCTCAATCTTCCAAAAAGAGGATGACGTATATCCGAAGACTTCCTCAAAATCGCCGGCAAACCATCTGAATAAATCCACCACATGGATTCCCTGATCAAGAAGCTCCCCTCCACCTGATAAGTTCCGTTTTCCCCGCCACTCCTCCTCATACCCCGGTCTGCCGCCATGACCATATCGGCACCGTAAAAAGATAAGTCTGCCGATCTTCCTCTCATCATATAATCCTTTGGCTCGAGATAAAGCAGGATGATGTCTGAGGTTGAATCCGGTTTTAATGACAACTTCCTTGTTTTTTGCCAGCTCCACAATTTTCCTGGATTCCTCCACAGTGCATCCCAAGGGCTTTTCGCAAAGCACATGCTTTCGGTTTTCTATGGCAGCGATGCTTATGGGGGCCAGAAACTTGTTATATGTCGCCACAATAACGGCATGGACATCAGGATCACGGACGACTTTTTTCCAGTCCTTCTCTGCTCTCCCGCCGAACTCTTCGGCCAGGTCACAAGCGGCACTCTTATCAATATCAGCGGTAACGACCAAGGGGCAATTCTTGAATTTTACTAAAACCGATGCGCGCTTTTTCCCCGCAAATCCTGCTCCAACAATTCCGATGTTGTAAGTCAACCGGTTTTAACCTCTCTTATAAAATATTCGATTGTCAATTCGCCGAATTGTCGCAAAATCCTTATCGTTTCTCAACAGGGTTTGGAAATCCCTGTCTTCCCATGGATCCCAGGGAGCACTCAAAAATTTTCCCGTAATGCCATCAGATTGCGAGGACAATAGAAATGCTGTTAACCGGGCCGGTATTTCTGGAGAAACTCCTCCTTTTTTAATCAGTTCCATTGTTTTTTTCAAATATCCCTCGCCGGCTTTCATCCCTGCCTTTATGGTTTCCTGATGAATTTCTGTCGCAATAAATCCCGGAGCAACAACATTGATATCCAGGTTGTCATTTTGAAGTTCTACGGCCATGTTCTCCGTAAGCCTCACGACACCCGCTTTACTAGCGGCATAGGCAGAATAGTTTGGAAAAGGACCTGCGGCTCCCCCGCCTGAGAAATTCACGATTTTTCCGCGCTCAGCTTTTTTGAGCAGCGGAATAAAATAATGGCACATATAAAATGTTCCCAGTAAATTCACCTTTATTGTCTGTACAAATCCTGCCGGGTCGATCTCATCTATTCTCCCGATGACTCCGGAGATTCCCGCACAATTTACAAGCCCGTGAACAACAGAAAATTCGTTTTCGACAGCACTCACAATATCCTTAACATTCTCCGGTCTGCCGACATCACATTCATAGCATCTATGATTTTGCCTGCCTGAGCTGACTTTGACAGCGGCTTTTTCCAAGTTGCTCCTGTCGCGTGAAATAAGGACGAGCCGCGCACCTTCCTTGGCACATCTCCGGGCCACAGAAAACCCTATGCCTCGGCTGCCTCCCGTAACAACGATTATTTTGTTATCCAAGCATCCCATGCCGGTTTCAACCGCGTCAAAGTTTTTTTTGTTTGTCAAGTACCATTGTTCCTTCATGATCAAATTGATAGTCCATCCTCTTTAATCCCAGATTTTCCAATATCCTCCTGAACTCTTCAAATCTTCTCTCAATGTAAAAGACAAAAAAGCCGCCTCCCCCTGCACCCATTATTTTCCCTCCCAGAGCTCCATTCTCTTTAGCGATCTCGTAGATCTCATCAAGACCGGAATTAGACATTTTCGAGGATATCTTTCTTTTATACTCCCAATGCTGATCCATTAAAAGTCCAATATCTGTGAGATTCCCTCCTTCGGCTGCATGGAGTATGTTATATCCCATCTCTTTAATATGATGCATTTTATCAACGACAGAGTTCTTGTTTGTTCTTATGAAAAGGCTTTGTTCAGAAAGGATTTGGTTTGAATCCCGCTTGATATTTGTGTAAAACACCTGTAAGTTTTTGCTTAAATCTTCTGCCGTGCTTTTAGAAATATCTGCTTTCCGGATGTTTACCTTACCGTTTTTTTCAATCTCCAATACGGTTAATCCTCCAAAAACAGCCATATATTGATCTTGCTTCCCGATGGGTTTGTTTAAAATATCTATTTCTAGACGACAAGCTTCCTCAGCCAATTCCTGTGGGGTGAAAGATTCCTTTCGAAATGCATGGAGCGCATTTAAAATCCCAACAGCATAACAACTTGAGGATCCTAGTCCTGTCCCCGGAGGGATATCAGCTTTCGAGACAATATCAATATTATTCTCGATTCCCAACATCCGCAGGGCCTCCCTGGCCAGATCATGTTTCAGTTTATCTCGATGGACCACGGTCTCTGTTTTTTCATATTGAACCCTTACTAGGTTATTGGTTTCGGGACGGCGAACATTTATGAACATATATTTATCTATCCCGGCTGCAAAGACAAATCCGCCGAATCTTGAATAGTAAGCCGGCAGGTCTGTTCCTCCTCCCCCTAATGTGATTCGAAAAGGTGTCCTGGTTAAAGTCATGGTTTCCGGAATTTTATCTTCAAAAGTTCTCTGAGATTCCTGAGGGATCCCGAAAGGAACCTGAATCGTGTGTCCGGGTCGTTTTTCCAGGTTATGGGAAACTCCATGACTTGGAGACCCATTTTCCTCGCATTCAAAATGGTTTCAATGTCAAACATGAAGCCTTCAGTCTTGTTCCTTTTGAAAATTTGATGCGCTGCATGCCTCTTGAACATCTTGAATCCGCACTGCGTATCCTTTATTCCGTCGACTCCCATAAACCATTTAACGGTCAAGGCGAACAACCACGCACCCATACGACGGTATAGCGGTTGTTTTTGAATGATTTTTGATCCCGCCGATGCCCTTGAGCCGAAGGCAGCATCACCACCGTCCAAGAGCAAAGAAATTCCTTTTTCCGTTTCTTCAAGGGGAACACACGATCCCGCATCGATAAAAAGCGAAAAGTCACCTTTCGCCTTCAGCATTCCTTCCCTAACGGCAAAACCTTTGCCTTTATTTTGCGTGTAATGAAGGCATTTAAAATTTTGATATTTCGCTTCCCATGATTTCAACAACTTGCATGTCTTATCCTCGCTGCCGTCGTCGACGACTATAACCTCAAAGGTATAATCCTGTTTGTTGAAATAATCATAGATTTGAACTAAATCCTTGTCGATTTTATTTTCTTCATTGAAGACAGGAACAACAACAGATAGAAAAATATTGTCGGAAAATGACCTTTGCATATTTATAAAGTGTTTCCTTTTCGCATTTCATTTTTGATATAACCGATCATTCGTTCAAGACCTTCGATTATATCCGTCTTCGGCTGCCAGCCTAATCCCCTCGCCATGCTGATATCGGCGAGGGTAACCTGAGCTTCTCCAGGCAGGTCGCCCTTATGTGTGGGCTGGATTTTTATTTTCATAAGCCCAGATATGGAATCATAAATCTCTAGAATAGAGTAATTCTTACCCGAACCTATGTTGAAAATTTTTCCGTTTGTTCCGGGATCAGTCAAGCAAAGGGAGTGGAAATCATTGACATCATCTATGTAGATGAAATCCCTTCGTTTTTCCCCTGTGCCGTATATAACCGGCGCCTCATTTTTTAAAAGTTTGATGATAAAAGCACTCATTACAGGCGGGATCGTCCTGCGATAGTCCTGTCTTGGTCCGTAAACGTTAAAATAGCGTAATCCCGTAATCTGTATATCGGAAAATATTCCAAAACTTTTTGCGAAATATCCCAAGGCTGCTTTGCTGGCCCCATAAATACTCTCAGGCTTGACTTCTGTCTCAGGTGTTGGGAATATATCACTCCCCTCATATAGAGATGAGCTTTCGGCGTAAACAACTTTTTTTAGACTTGCTCTTCTCGCTGCTTCAAAAACATTGACTGTCCCCGTTACATTAATATCAGCCGTTTCTACGGGATCATTCTGACAGTCGCTCAGGCAGTTTTTGGCAGCCAAATGAAAAACACAATCTCCGCCTTCAAACACGGAATAGATATCTTTTGAGCGAACATCCAATGGATAAAACTCAACACCCTCCGGTATTTGCTCCCTGATGCCGTAGGAAAGATCATCGATTCCGATCACGCGATGATTTAATCCATAGATGTGGTTCTGGTTTAAAATCCTTTCGGCCAGATTGCTACCTATGAATCCGGCTACTCCTGTAATGATGATGTTCATGAATTACATATCGGCGATCGAATGAGTATTATAACTCCTCTATCGATTCCCATTTATATTTGTTCCTAATGATCCTTGGATCAGATACGATCAAATGCCAGATGATGGATTGGAAAGATTCTGTATACGGTGTTATGAAATCCGGATTTACAGCCGGAATGACCACACAGGCATCAGCCACATGCGCCGTGTATCCTCCGTCGCATCCGACTATACCAAATATCTTAGCCTTTTGTGTCTTTGCATATTCCAAGGCACGGACAAGATTTGAACTGACATTTTTTCTCTCGTTCCCGCCTCCAACAGAAAAGACAAAAACGCCGTCTTTTTCACTTAAACGGGAATTTTTTAACCATTCCACGAATAAAATATGCCATCCTTCATCATTCATTCGTGCGGTCAGCTCAGATACATTATCCAAAGGTGTATATGCTTCGAACCTTGCTATTTTTCTGAAATCATTAACGGCATGAGAACAATTTCCCGCTCCTCCTCCTAAACCTAAAAAGAAAAGGCGACCTCCCTGATCACGGACCGACATCAATAAAAGGATCATTTGCTCAATACAGGCATGGTCTATCTGCTTTAAAATCAGCGCTGTCTCCTTAAAGTAATTATCGATATATGACATGATAAACCTCATACACTAAACAGGGTTTTTCATAGGTGATGACATAGTAAAAGGCAAGATCGAATATTCATTTCGACCGGAAAGATCCGCGAATAAAAATATCACAAGTGAAGATATGCGGTCAATAGCGATGGAACCCGGACTTCATTCTGAAGACACAAGATCCTTTATATCCAATTTTCCTTGGAGTTTGTACCTGTTCGAAGATCAATAAATACCGGAAATAAAAGGATTTTTTTTTGATTTCTTTCTTTTCCTGTTGTTTGTCCTTTTTCCTTTTTGGTATAAATATAATTGTTTTGGTTTTCCATGAATATTAAGGAAAAGAATATAACAGTAACCGGTGGCAGGGGCTTTCTCGGTAAACATCTTGTTCGTAAGCTTAAAGCAAAGGGCTGGCGGAATGTTTATGCGGCCGATCTCCCTGATTTTGACCTCAGGCGGCTCGATGATATCTTAAGAATGTATAATGAACAAAAGCTGGATATCGTTATTCACCTGGCAGCTGTCGTCGGAGGAATCGGAGCCAATCAAAAAAGTCCCGGCCGGTTTTTTTACGAGAATGCTATCATGGGCATCCTCCTTTTACATCAGGCGTTTCTTCATCAAATAGAAAAATTCGTCGCCCTTGGAACGGTCTGTTGCTACCCTAAAAACACGCCCGTTCCTTTTAAGGAAGAACACCTATGGAACGGCTACCCTGAAGAGACGAACGCTCCATACGGTCTGGCCAAAAAAATGCTTCTTGTTCAATCCCAGGCCTACAGGAAAGAACACGGATTCAATTCCATTTTTTTGATGCCCGCCAACATCTATGGACCGGGAGATAACTGTGACCTGCAGTCTTCCCATGTCATTCCCGCTCTTATTCGAAAGTGTATCGAGGCCAAAGAGAACGGTATTCCTCAGATCACGGTCTGGGGAACGGGAAAGGCATCCAGGGAATTTCTTTATGTGGAGGATGCGGCTGAAGCCATTAGTCTTGCCATGGAAAAATACGACAAATCCGATCCGGTAAATATTGGTACAGGAAGGGAGATTTCCATCAAGGACCTTGTAAAGCTGATATGCCGTATGACGGGTTATAAAGGACGGGTGGTGTGGGACAGCTCAAAAACCGACGGGCAGCCCCGCCGTATGCTGAATACTCAAAAAGCTGAGCAGGAATTCGGCTTTAATGCTTCCACCAACCTGGAACAGGGTCTCAAGAGAACGATCGACTGGTATCAACACTTTCTGCGCAGACAAGCCGGGCATAGTTATTAAAAAATCGTTTGATATTTTTGTCTTTCCGGGATAATAAATAATAACGGCATGGGACCACTTTTTGTGCACATTCATGGGAAGAGCCGGTCCTAAAAATTAATTCTAAACAAAACTCTTCAGGGAAACACAAATTTTGTTTTGTTAATTTTTAATAAGATAAATCAGCCAAGCTGGCAATCTTCATTGTATCCCCAGGGCTTCCCAGACTATCACATTTATCTCCCCCAGGATCGGGGTCGGCATGAGATTAGACAGCATCACATAACCGATACCAAGTTCAGGTATAAGGGCGATATTTGCTGTGTAACCAAGGGCATTTCCGGGATGCTCCACCACCTTATTTCCGTTCCAAGAACGTATAAACCAACCTAAACCATAGCTAGCACCCGGCATTAATCCCCCTATATCCGCACCTTGGACCTGAGTTGTCCACATCTCTTCCAGTTCAGATTTTTTGATCAGCCGCTTTCCATTAAATACCCCTCCACTCAATAAAAGCTTCATAAAATTTCCCATATCCCGGGCGCATGAGTTAATTCCACCGGCGGGAGAGACAACATCCATATTGATGGCCATTACAGGCAGGCATCCTTCCTCACCTAATAGATATCCCTTGGCCACATTCTGTAAGTCTTTTATCTGAGTAATCGATGTAGTCGTCTTGGTCATGCCCAGTGGTTCAAATAACCTTTTTTTCATAAGAATGTCCCATTCAATTCCAACAGCTTTTGCCGATGCCTCTGCGGCTGCCACCATACTGATATTGCTGTATAAATGTATTAACCGGAAATTTTCCTGCGGTTCGAATTCAGAGGCAGCTTTAAGTAAAGCCTCGCGCGAATAACGAATGGGATCACTCTTCAGATCCCAATCAGGATCCTGCTCCCAGTTTATGGCTTTCTGAATCAAACTCATATGAAAAAATCCGGTTCTATGCGATAAAAGGTCACGAATTAAAACCTGATCTTTGGGATTATCGCTTTTTATTTTTAGATGGAAATAAGGAAGATACTTCGTAATCGGATCGTCCCATCCCATGCTCCCGTCCGAGACCAACACAGATATAAGCGTGCCTGTAAAAGGCTTAGCGCTCGAACCAATAGAGAACACGGTTGTATCCGTCACAGGAGTGCTTTTTTCAAGATCAGTCCATCCAAATCCCCGGCACATTAAAACTTTATCCTCTTTTACAACCACCACGGAAAGTCCAGGAATCTGATATTCTTTCATTTTATTTACGAGCGAAACACTTAGTTTATTTAAAGATTCTTTTGTTATTTCCTCAGTGACGTTATTCTCTCCTTCTGCATAAACAGCAGATGTAAAGACCAGTAAAGCCAGAACCAGTAAAACCAGAATAAAATATTTTTTGCCCATCATTCTTATGCTCCTTTCAGCAGCATTTCACACATGGTGCTTTCACTTTTTCTGATCCAATAATATAAGGCAGATGCATCGAGAAACAAACCCAAGAATGACCACTGTTCACCATTTAATGACAGACTCCATTCATGAACATGTAAACGCCATTTGTCATTTAGAATTTGATTTTTCGATTCCCTGAAAATATATTAACTTCATGATTAAAATTCCCAGAGAGGCAGTAAAAAAGCTCTGGTCGAGATCTCTAGTTCTCCGCCACCTCCTCACCTGGTTTTTGGCCTATATGGCATTCTTTTTTTCCATCTATTTTATTGATAAATTTGACACAGCCCTGCAAATAGCCACAGTAATAATCGTTCCGGCTCCCATACCCGTTTACCTGCATTTTTTTTCGATTAAACACTTCTTTGAGAAGAGAAAATACACTTTATACTTGATTTCCTTGATCATCATAGTGGGTCTTTCAGCCGTCTGTTTTGAGCTTTTTTTCAATTTTATCGTCAATGACCCGGAATCCCACACTTCCGGTATTGGAACAGCAATATTTTTTATCGTATTCTCTATGGGAATGAAATATTTTAAGGAAGGACTGACAAGGCAGCACCACATCCAGGAGGACAGATATAAACAGGTCCAGACCGAACTGGCTCTTCTGAAATCCCAAATCCACCCCCATTTTTTTTTCAACACTCTGAACAGCCTTTATTCCTTAAGTTTAGAACAATCTCAGCAAGTTCCCAATGTTATTATTGAATTATCCGATCTCATGCGTTATGTGCTTGAAAGCAGCAATAAAAAGAGGGTTCCTTTAAAAGATGAAGTGCAGTTCATAAAGAGTTATATTTCATTAGAGACGCTTAGGCTGCCAGAAAGCGCGGATATACAGATCTCTGTTAAAGGTGATCTGAACTCACATTCCATCGCACCTATGCTGCTGATACCTTTTGTAGATAACAGCTTCAAACATGGTCTCAGTTCATCGATCGAAGACGGTTATATTCATGTCGAGATCACCATGGAAAAGAAACATCTCTATTTCCGAATTGAAAACAGCAAACCTCAAAATGAAATCAGCAAGAGCAAAGAACGGCCAGGAGTGGGACTAGAAAATGTCAAACGGAGAATATTACTACTCTATCCACACAAACATGAATTAAACATCTCGGACAGTCCTAATAATTTTTGTGTGGAACTGAAATTAACCTTATAACCATGAAAATTCGATGTATGATCGTAGATGATGAACCACTGGCGCAAAAAGTACTGGAAAAATACATCGCGTCACTCCCCTCGCTGGAACTGACCCACATATGCCGTAATGCCCTGGAAGCAACTTCATATCTGCATGAACAGGTCGTGAATCTTATCTTCCTGGATATTAAAATGCCCGGACTTTCCGGAATGGAATTCCTGAAAACACTTACAAATCCCCCATTGGTGATTATCACAACCGCTTATTCTGAATATGCTCTAGAAGGATATGAATACGCAGTGGTGGATTATCTTTTGAAACCGATTGCTTTTGAACGATTTCTAAAAGCAGTTAACAGAGTTCAGGAAAGAATAAAAAGAAAAGATATCGACATAAAGGAAAAGGATAAACCAAAAAAAGATCAAGATGATGTTTTTACTCTTAAATGCGGCAGCGATTTACACAGAATAAGATTATCGGATATTAAATATATTGAGGGATATGGAAATTTTGTCAAGATTCACACCCTAAAAAAAACCATACTTGCCACAGCGAAAATGAAAGTCCTGGAAAAAGAGCTTACAAAATCACATTTTGTAAGAGTGCATAAATCCTATATTGTATCTCTGGGAAAGATAGAGCGGATTAAGGATGACTTAATACATATTATGGACGATACAATACCTATAGGACGATTCTATAAAAAAGGGCTGGAAAAGATCATTCCTTTGTATAAATGAATAATTTGGGACACAATACCCATTTACCTTATTTTTGATATTAATATTGAACATGATTTTTCAGCAGAAAAATGAGTGTAATGGATATTGTGTCCCCAATTATTTCACAAGCAATATCCATCCATTTCGTATTATTCAGCAGCAAGGAACAACAACATGAAAACAGCAGCAAAAAACCGCCGGTTATGCAGTACCTGGCTCCTGTTGAGCATGCTTGCCGCGAGCACTCCGGCAGCGGTTCTGCAACAGCAGGGCTGGGAGCCCGATTACAGCAAGCGCGACGAGTGGCAGCAACCGGAAAACTCGACACGCTCAACATCAGGCCGGGTATGTGCGTCGCGGACGTGGGCGCGGGCACCGGTTACCTGACCCTGCGCCTGGCCGAACGCGTTGGACCCACCGGCACCGTCTATGCCACCGATATCCGCCGCGATCGCATGGAAACACTGGCCCGTAAAGCCCGGGAAGCCGGCTTTGACAATATCATCCCCCTGGTGATCAGCGACACTGATCCCGGGCTTCCGCTCGCCAGCTGCCACCTGGTGATTTTATTGCATGTCATTCATATCGTCATCAAAAGCCAGGACGCCCCGGCACTGCTGGCCGGTATCAAGCCGGCGCTCAAAGAGGGCGGCCGCCTGATACTGGTGCACTGGGACGGTCCCAAGATGGGTTACCCGGAAGTAGAGGCTTACTCCAAGGAAAGTGTGCTGAACATCATGAAGGACAGCGGCTTCGAGCTTGAACGGATGGAAACCTTCCTGCCCCGCGATACCATATTCATTTTTAAACTGAAGAGGTAAGCGATCTCTCGCTTGAGTCTGAGCCTGTGCTTGCGCTGGAGCTTTTCAGCTGAATTTGGTAGGCTGCTCGAGGTAAGAGGTAGGCCGCTTGGGCCTGAGCCTGGATGTGCACGTAACCTTCATCCCAGTCCGTACCGGCGGTCACCTTCTTCATGGCCGTCACACCCAGGACCTTTGCGGCTGCGTACTCGATGGCCTGCCTGCGGTGATATCCATGTTACCCATCTGTTAATTGTAGGCGGCTATGACACAGTCCCAGAAATCACTATCTGCTGCGACCCGCGCCGCTACAGCCAATCCGGTCGACTCTCTGCGTTATGAATGACGGGCAGAACGATGCGTGAAGGACAAACTGAATTCCTTTCGAAAGTGATTTCCGGAACGCCTTCTTTGTGACAGCGATCCTTCATGGACTTATCATGTCCGGCAATCGCCACCCTTATCGAATGGCCTTTTCGGAACACATTGGACATGGGAAGGAGAGTCAAAGCTATCTCGGTTACTTCTCCGGGAATCAACGGCTCGGCATCTTCTTTTCTGAAGGTGTGGTAAACACCCAGCGGGACAAAAGGCGCTTGTGAGGGATCTTTTGTCTTTCTATGAATAGCTCTCAGAAGTCCTTCGGTGAGATACGTTACCCGCCCCTCCGGTGACACATCTTCCAGATACACGTGAAAGCCACCGTCCTTGTGAGTAGAGGAGATGTATAAGGTAACCGTCGGGCTTCCTGTTATCTCGAGATTTTCTTCAAGAGGCACTGACGTATACGTCAAAAGTTTTCCGTCTTCCTCCCTGCGGTCTCCATAATGGGCATCCAACCCCATTTGCGTCATCCATCGATTTTGCTCTCCGGTCGTAGCGGAAAAATCGATGACGTATCGATCACTCCCATCTTTTTTTTGAGGGAATTCTGTTTTCAAACTGTGAGTGTCCCCAAAATACCATGTCTTTTCCTCAACCCCCTCAGGCGGCCAGGTGCCGGTTTCCTTCCACTTGTTTACACCATAAGTGAAGTAAAGGATCCGTCTTTTCTCTTTTTGATCCGTATCTTCTTTCAAATATCGGTCGAAAAAGTCGAACATATCCTCGTATATTTCTCTGGGTGCCGTAGAAAAGCTCGGTTCGTTCTCTTTTTCACCATAGAGGTTAACGATATTTCCGGGATTATGTCCTGTCGGACCGATAACCAGCTTCTGAGGTGTTAAAAAAGTCAAATACTTTTGAAGAATCCCTTTAGCCACTTCCGCATCCATCCATCCTCCTCGCGTATAAGTATTAACCTGAGCTTTCTCAATTTTTTCCTTGTAACGATACATAGCGATATCTTCTACGGAATAATCAAATCCTGGTAATTTATGATCCTTGTATTCTATCTCCTCGAGGACTTCGAAAAGTTTCTGATTATCCCTATGATCTTTCATGGCCTGCTTAAAAACAGCCAGGTCTTTCCCCTTCGGTCTTTTTATCCCTTTGAAAAGAGATTTATAAAAAAGTTTTTTCCAGAAAGGGAGTGTTTCGGTCTCTTCGTAAAGAGTCATCAAACCTAATATATTGTCTTCATCCATAAAACGGATCATTCGAACCCAGGTATGGATAAATTCCGTTGAGCCCAATCCTCCGGGCCGAAAAACCGTATAAGGATCAAAATCAGGCGCGCTGGAATAAACAGCCTTAAGAGCCGGGTTCATGGTGGCGCAACATACATCGGCCGTCGTTCCGGAGTAAGAACCGCCCATAGCGCCGACACGCTTGTTGGACCACGGCTGACGGACTATCCAGTCAATCGTCACATCCATGGCATCAATCTCATTAGGGGGGTATTCAGCCATCCGGGGTCCGCTGGATTGACCGGAACCCGGTGATTGGATTCGAACAAAGGCATATCCGTTTTTTAGAAACCGTTCCGCAGAGTCATAGTTTATAACTGGCTGCAATCCGTATGTCTGCAGCACTTTATAAAGCCAGCCGGGATCCCACTTCGTTCCATACCGTGAGGTTTCGATCACCGTTGGAACGGTTTCTTCCGGCTGAAGGTCCGTCGGCAGCCAGACACTGATCCAAATTTTTGTCCGGGAATCAAGGGGTAAATATTCCATACTGTTGACCGGGTATCCCGCAGGATTTTCTTTTTTCGTATAGTCGGGTGTAAAGATAATTCCGATAACAACAAGCAGCATTAATATCCCCAACAATATACCAAACACCCTTCCAGCCCATTTTAGAATGGAGACGATCATTTTTTTCGGACTCATTAGCTCACTCCTATACAACCATTTTTACGGCAATTGACAAGAAAGGTTCAATAAAGAGAGGAAAAAAACACGTTCTCCATATTCAAGGTATCCTGTTGAAGAAATGTTCTTTTACTGGTTAAGTCTTTTTTTCAAATGATCTAATAAATCTTCCGCGGGATGATAATCAGGGCAGAGTTGAAGCGCTTCTTCGCAGATTTTTATGGCCCGCTCAACATTCCCAAGCTTTTCATAAGCCCTGGCCAGTCCAAAATGCGATAAATAATGGCCGGGAAATTCACCCGCATTGAGCCGCATAATTTCCAGGGCTTCTTCCGTTCTGGACATTCTAAGAAGTTCACTTCCCAATATATAGACAGCCACCGTCAATTCAACAGGGTATTCAGACAGGGCCTTTTTCATCAGTTTCCAACCCTTTGAGATGCGGCCGTGCTTCATGCAGATCATTCCGTAGCCGTGTGTTGTCCGGAAGTCTTCCTCCAGCGTATCCAGCAGGGCTTGGTAAAATATATCCGCATCGTCGATTTTATCTTCCCTAATCATCTCCCGGCATATCATCAAAAGTTCAAAATAGGAGAAATGACAGCTGTCCCCTGCTTCAGACATCAACTCCGTCAGCTTGCAAACGGCTGCTTCAACACCGTATTTTTCATATTCCTTGGATACGATTTCTGCGGCACATAAACTGCCCAGCATTCTTTTTTTCAGTTCTTGAATAAATGCGGCATCGACCCAGTAAAAACCGGTCACACTCGTGTACCTTCCGTTTTCCAATTCATCGTTAAGAAGTTCGTGCCGGCGGCCGCTGACAAAAAACATATATTTTCCATCGCTTGTGACCATCAGCCGGTTTTCCCAGCGTATGGAATTGAGTTTGTCTCCCATGTTCATCGGATGCGACCAGGTTCCATCCTCTTTTTTAAAACATATATAACTATCGTACCGGCCGTATCCCCCCGGCCGGTCTGAGCCGAACATGAGGTATCATCGGGAGCCACAAAGGCGTCATATTCGCCATAAGAAGTGTTGATCGGCTCCTCGAGCCTTTCCTGATCCTGGACAACGCCGTTCACGCACCGGCTTCGGTATATATCGTCATTCATATCCGGCTTATTTCTGAATGTCCCGCCGTGGAAATAGGCCGATCCATCGGATGAAACGGATGTATAGATTTCATGAAATTTCTCGGAGTTGGGAGGAACGGCAGTATCGCCGGCTCGGTCCATCCCGATCCCGTCCATTCCATTTTATAAATATTCATGTCATTAAAAGTGTCGTTGGTGCCGACCGGACGGGGGGACATGAAATAAAGAGTTCTATCATCCGGCCCGGTATTGTGCTTCCACTCTTCTATGGCCGTATCGAACGGCAGTTTTTGAGGTTCCGTCCACCGGCCGTCCTTTAAATATGTATATTGGACTCCGATATCGTCGCGTCCAAAAACACACACTCTGCCCTGATCCAGAAATGAGATGCAGTATTCTACATCCAGAGTCGTTATCAGCCCGAACATAAAAAGTTCCGGATTCTCCCCCGGAGACTTCTGGCCGAAATAAGCTCTTTTGAGATCCGGCCATTTTTTCTGCTTTGCAGATATAGAAAAGACAAATATAAAAAGCAACATTAAAAATAAGAGAAAATATTTTTTCACAGCTCTTTACTCCAATCCGGATGAGAATTATTGTAATCACCGAAGGTAATCTGCCTCAGACCCGTTCCATCCGAGCGGATGGTGAAGATCTGCTTCTTCCCGGTTCTTCTCGATTCAAAAACAATATGTTTGTTATCCGGTCCCCAAGATGGAAATTCATCCAGTGCTCTATGTTCGGTGATGTATTTTTTTTGGCTTCCATCCGCTTTCATCACACAGATATCCAGATTATGATTCCTTCCGCTTTGAAAAGCGATTTGTTTTCCATCCGGCGACCACGCCGGGTAAAAATCCGACTTGAGATTATCCGTCAGCCGTAGGAGTCTACTGCCATCAGTGTTGGCAACATAGATATCCTGATTGTTATCCGCTGCGATATCAAAGGCGATTTTATCCCCCAGGGGCGACCAGGCCGGATGATAGACATTGGTTCTGCCGGGTAAATACCTTGTCGCGGCTCCATCGGACAGGTTCAAGATCAAAAAGACCGTTTCCCCTTTCTCCCTGGAATTGAAAATAAGTTTTGTACCATCCGATGAAAACGATGGAAAATGGACATAGGGCATGGAAGAGGTGACTTGCCGCACATCAGCCCCATCCGAATTCATGATAAAAATTTCATAGGATCCGCTTCTATCCGAAAGAAAAACAATCAGTTTTCCGTCTAAAGAAAATTTCGCATATCCATCAAAGCTATTATTGTTTGTTAAGCGACGCTGTTCAGCCTCATCCTCTTTCATCACGTAAATTTCACTGTTGCCGTCCCGGTCCGAACAGAAAACGATTTTTCCCTTTTCTCGATTGGTGCCTTGTCCATTTCCCGACGCATAAATCTCATGTGTCATTACGTGTGATTTCAGGCTCGAAAAGGGGGTTTCGAGAACAGGGATGTTTTCCTGCTGGGCATTACTGCCCATCATTAAAATAATAAAAAATCCAAGGCCTAAAAATACCGCTTTATGTTTCATGGTGTTCTCCTTTTTACTTCAATTCTTCCGGTTTTATTCTTTCGATGATCTTCGCATCCACCCAGTAAATATCCGATAATCCGTTCCCCGGGCTGCTCAGTATTTCGATTTTTTGTTCATAGGTTAGAGGCATCCTCGAATAAGATTTATGATCATTTCGGTCACTGGAGAAGAAAAAATACTTTCCATCCGGGGAGATACTCGGACACAGATCGATACCAGCTGAATTGATGTTTTCTCCCATATTTTTGGCCTTGGACCAGGAACCATCTTCCTTTCTAAAACTGATGAACAAATCGGTTGATCCAAATCCATCTCCGTCTCTGCAAAAGATTAGATAACTTTCGTCCGGCGCGATAAAAGGATCCACTTCATAAAATTCCGAATTAACCGAATCACTGAGTCGAACAGGAGATTCGTAAGCGCCATCCTTATATTTGGATACATAGATATCCGATTTGTCGGGAAGAGAAACCTCAAAAAAGAAATATAAATTTCCTTGTGATGAAATGGAAGGAGCCAAAGCGCCGCATGTTTGTTCGATAAATACCGGATCGCTCCATCCGTTTTTGGTACGCTTCATTATCCTGGTCGTGTATTTTTTTGTCGGTTCTCCTCGGCCCGACCGCGGTTCGCTGGACGTCAAAACGATGGTATTGCCATCCGGCGATAAACAGAATTTGGCAAAATATCTTCCTGAAAAAGGAGCAACAGCGGGTTTTGTCCACTGTCCGTTTTTTTCTTTCATATAAATAATGACCGGGAAAGGAACCTTCCACAATTGAAAATACACTTCCTTTGCATCAGGTGTGAAATAGATGAACAGTTCGGGAAATCCGGTTGATACAATCCCCGGAGCGAATATCTCCGGTTTTTTGCCCGGCGGTTTCTGGCCGAGATAAGGACCTTTGAGTTCCGGAAAATTCTTTTCCTGCGAATATGAAATGACGGCCATAAACGCAAACAGACAAAAAGCTATTATTATTTTTTTCATATTGATAGCTCCCTTAGCCCTGCCTTTTTTGCTTTGTTAGAAAATATCTGTCTTAATGTTCAATGAATCATTTTCTCAGAATCGATGGAATTCCAGAAGAGTCTTATATTATGCTCATGTTCATCATTAACCCAATCATGCCCTGCATTCCGGTACATCTTCCAATCTTTAATCCAAGCAAATTTATTATTTAAAGAAAGGGCCTGAAGGGTTTCATCTAGAGTAAGTCCTTGGGAATCTGCCTCTAAAACATCCTGCCAGAGTTTTTTAAAGTAATCGATACGGATGAACACTTCATTCAAAGGCATAACACCTGCAAATCCCGAATAAACAGTTTTTATTTGATGCCCCTCTGCAAATACTTCATCCAGCATTTTGAGCATGCCGGGAACATCTATTCCCTCTTCGGATGCAAATTTTGTGTAATTTGAAAAATGGGCCGGATTAAAAAAATTGGCGGCAAATAACAATCCCTCTTCAGGGATCAGGGTAAAGCCAAAATGGTTAATTTCTAAAGAAATATCGCCTAAATGCAGTGAAATTTTATCATTGTATGTCAGTTCCGGAAGTACTCGCTGATACTCTTCATGGGTTAAATCATAAACCAACCTCTTACAATACAAAAGCCAGTCCAGATTCATTTTCGCTTCTTGGGAGCCGGCTTCTAATGTTTTCAAGCGCTTTTCTGTCACCTCGATTTTATTTTTCCATCCTGCTATCTCTCTTTCTATTTCCACATACAGTTCTTGTTTGTCTTTGTTCATTTCTTCAAACACATCTTCTCTGGCAATGATTTTTGCTCGGCTATAGGCCGCATTCCCTCCGCATTTTATAGCCCGGGATGAATTGTTTATCAGATAAATGATGTCGTCTCTCCCCAACTCCTTTTTTATAGCTTCAATATACTCTTCTGCAGCACTTAAGGAAAAATGAGAACCAAAAACCACCAAACCTTTTTTAGACGCCACAACCAATTGAGACGCAGCCCCCTATTCGGTTTCAATGATCATGATCCGGTCTGAGATTTTTCTCACTTTGAGGTTAAGCGGAGTTTTTTCAGCTATGAGACCTGAATAGAAACAACCAAACCCTAAGATAACGAGGAAGATAGATCTTTTAATCATTTTGTTTTTCTCCTTTATTTCTCTATCTTATTTTAAATCATTCGGTTTCAGTTGATCTATGATTCCGGCATCAACCCAGTACATGTCATTCCTTCCGTTCCCCGGTCCCGCCAGATCCGATACGATTTGTTCGTAGGTCAGAGGTGTTTCAGGTATGGATTTGAATTTTTTCCTGTCGCTCGAAAAAAAGAATTATTTTCTATCGTGAGTCACCACGGGACAGACTTCTTCCGACTGGGTGTTGATCGTTTCTCCCATATTCACAGCCCCTGTCCAGGAGCCATCCGGCCTTCTAACTGATATACAGGTCATTGTTGCCGAATCCCTCCACACGGTCACGGCTGCAAAAGATAAGATATCCTTCATCAAGAGCGATAAACGGATCTCCTTCATTGAGGACCGTATTGATCGTAGGGCCGATATTCTCTGCTTTTGTCAGCTTCCCATCCTTGAAGTATGAAACATAAATATCGTCCTCTCCTATTCCTCCATCGCGATCGGACATGAAGTACACATTCCCGTTCCCGGCCATACTCGGATAATAATCATGATTGTTCGAATTCACAGCGGGACCAAACCGTATCGGTTTACCCCAAACACCTGAGCTCCTCTCCATAAACCAGATATCCAAATGATCTGCAGGTTCTCCGCTCGTCAAATGCGGCCTGTTTGAAGAAAATAAAAAGCTTTTCCCGTCCGGAGAAAGTGAAAATTTCATATCCACATATTTTCCTGAGAATGGGCAAACCTGAAAAGATTTCCATCTGCCGTTTTCCTCACTCATCCAGAGGATAAGGCAATAAGGTTTGTTCTCACCCAACCAGAGATAAAGCTCCTTTCCGTTGGGAGTGAATGCTATTTGATATTCAGCATAACCTTTTGAAACAATTCCGGGAGCAAATAATTCGGGTGTTTTACCCGGAGGTTTTTGTCCCAGATAAGGACCTGAGAGATCTGGACAATCAGCCTTTTTTGTACAGCCCATCATCAAAATCCATACAAAACATACCGATACATATTTAACCATTTTAAATCATTAAGTTTACCTCCTCGGCCCCCTATTCGAAACTCAAACTTCGATCCAGTTGCGAGGACTTGCAAGATAACTTATGTTTTCAATGACATCAACTCCCCATCCCCCTCCATCGCTTTTATATTGCCCAACGGGGATAATACGGCTGGGATCACTGATATTTATAATCTCTAATCCTTTTTCTCCAAGAGATCCGAATAAAAATGCCTCACATAATTCTCGGAAATTTTGTCGACCGGATAGGATCCGTGAATCTGCACATGGACCCATTGGCCGTCCCTCTTCTCCAGAACACCGGTCTGGAATACGTCTTTCAACCACGTCTCCTTGCCTTTATAGGAACCACAGTCATCAAGAAAGCAGGAATACCAGGCCACATCCCCGGAACGGGAGAACGCAATACGCAGGTCCTTGAACTCGTAACGGGTTCCACGAAAATCCGGATCTTTCCATCTTTCAGAGTATTTCTTAAAATTATCCAGGCCGACGATCCGACTGTCGGAAAAAAGCCAAAAATGAAACATGTTATCGGCCCACAAGCGGAACATGGCTTCGAAATCCTTTTCAATGGCCCACCCGATCGTCTGCTCAATACTTTTTTTCACAGCCTCATAATCGGACGCCTCTTCCGCCCTGACATTCATACCTGCGGCGACCAGAAATATTATGAGAAATTCAAGGAAAAACTCAGACAAAAATTTTTTTTTGTCGAACCTCCTTTCCAGGATTTTAGCAATATCAGTGTTTTGATTCTATTCATATACTTCTTTTCCATTGATATCTATTTGACTTTGCTCATACTTTGTCTCTTTCACTCATCAATTATTTCGTAAGCCATCACCCTGTTATTCATGAAGGTTGGAACCAGAAGGAGTCTTTTTTCAATCACAAAGTCAATATCGGCTGCCATGATTTTTTCCGCTGAGGTATCGATGATTTTTATTCTTTTTTGTCCTTGCCGAACCATTTGAATCTTACCCAAAAAATCCGAAACAAGATATCTTCCATTTCCCATCGAAGCAAGCCCATCGACATAATCCGTATTCTTGATAAACCGCTCGACCTTATTCGTTCCGTAATCCGCGCTTAGAATCGCATTATTGATCCCAATGAGAAGGCGGTGCTCTTCAGCATATAAACCGTTGGGTTCCTTTAAATCCGTTGATGTCAGCCATAATTCCAGAATGCCGTTTTCCAGTCTAAAAATGTGATTAGCGATATTGTCGGAAACATAGACCGTTCCCGATGCATGCACGGATATATCATTCAGGAATTGTGCCTTAGGTGAGGAATATTCATCCACAATTTTATCCTTTTCGATATCGATCTCAACCACACGGTCGATGTCTGTAACGAAAAGTTTTTCTTGGAACACCCCCATGCCTTTGGGTGCATTCAGTCCGGTAATCCATTTGAGAGTTACAATTTCGCCGTTCAATCCCAGTTTTGAAATGAATCCGTTCCCGTCTTTTTCCGTCGATTGTCCGTTGATGTTCGCCACATAACATATATTACGGAATTTATCATAGAGTACGGATTCAGGGTTTTTTAACAGATTTTTTGTAGCCCACTTTAGTTTAATCCTCTGTTCCAAACCAAGACCTTTTCCATCTGCAGCAAAGCCGGTGAACGTTAAAGAGAAAGCAATAAAAAGCGTAGAAAGTGTTATTCTCTTTGACATGATTTGATCCTCCTTTTTAATGAAAAAAATATTTCTTGCACTCCACCTGAATCCTTTCTTCATTCCAAATCAGATTTTAGTTCTTCAATGATCTCGGTAGATATCCAGTAAATGTTGCCTTTGGCACCGTCCAGGGAATGGTAAAAAATATATTTCCCATCAAAGGAGATCCAAGCGCAAAAGGCGTGTTGCTTGATAAATTTATCCAGAGATACCGGATCGGTCCAGGATTCGCCCTTTTTAAAGCTGACAAACAGCTTGCATTCACGCTGACCGGCCAGTTTTCTGTTATCAAAGATAAGATAACTGCCGTCAGGAGATATCACGGGATGACCGACTTCGAAAGGAAACAATCCGTATAAATCAACGATTGTTTTAAACTCTGCGTGAAGCTTGATTTCCCGCCCTGAATTGAGGTACACGGTACCATCCAAGGTTAGGGAAGCATGTATACTCTGAGTCAAATATTCCGGGTCGGTCCAGCCTGCTTTTGTTTTTTTCATAAAATACATGGGGATGATTTTTTTGATTCCTTCCGGTACGGGCAGGGATTTTGACGTAAAAAACCAGTACTGCCCGTCAGGTGATAAGGTCGGAAGAAACACATCATTAAATTTGGCAAACAAAGGATGAATCTCCGGTTTGGTCCATTTTCCATTTTGTATTCTCGTTAAAAAAACGGCCCCGCTCTGGTATTTGTCATCACCGTATCGGTCAAATACACATTCTTCTCCCCCGGGTGTGAATATACAGACGAATTCGCTGTATTTATCGACGGACATAATACCAGGGGCAAAAAGCTCAGGTGTTTTTCCCGGCGGCTTCTGGCCGAGATAGGGACCTTTACGACCAAGAAAATCTTCCTGCTGAGCATAACCACTCAGTGTAAAAACAAAAAAAAATCCTATCCCTATAAAAACTGATTTAGACCTCATGATAGTCTTCCTTTTTATTTCATTTCCTCAATAACACGGGCATCAACCCAATAAATATCCGACTTGCCTTCAGAAAAGCGGGAAAAAAAGAAATATTTTCCATCAGGAGAAACCATGGGGCAATATTCATATATTTCAGTATTAATCGGTTTTCCCATGTTTTTTGGAGTAGACCATTGATCGTCTTTTCTCTTGAAACTGACATAAAAATCGCTTCCTCCGATGCTGTCGGGTCTTCCCCTGGAGCTTATGACCAGGTAGCTTTCATCGGGAGCCACAAAGGTATCTCCTTCATCATACCGGGTATTAACGGCATTCCCTATATTTACCGGTTTTAGGAATTTCCCCTTAATTTGCTCAGAATAATAGATATCTTTACCTCCCATACCTTCCTTACGGATCGCGGCGAAATACATTCTCCTCTTCCGGGTAAAAGTAGGGTATGTCTCGCTCTCCGAAGAATTGATCAATGGGCTCAATTTTACGGGTTCTGACCAATGATTGTCCTTTTTCCGGCTGCAAAACCAGATGTCATGCTTTGTTCCGGGTGTCGATCCCGGTTGGTCAGGCCGGATGGAACAGAAATACAACCGGTTCCCTTCCGGGGAAAAGGCCATATCCACATCAATGAACTTTCCGGAAAAAGAAGCCGTTTCAGGTTTGGTCCAAAAACCCTTGACCTGCCGGGAAACCATGATGGTGCATTTGTTAACCGGCTCGGGAGTATAAACGGCATAGTAAAATTCATCACCTTCTGGAGAAAAAACAGCATTTAACTCCCTTTTGTCGGTGGAAATAATCCCGGAAGCAAATATCTCAGGAGTTTTACCCGGCGGCTTCTGACCAAGATATGGGCCTTTGAGAACGGGAAAATTTTCTGTCTTTGAAAAACCGATGGATACCAGTACCAGGCATGCCCAAACAAAAACAATCTCTCTATGTTTCATTTTTTATCTCTTTTTCAGCTCATCCATCTTTATTTCTTCAATGATTTCAGAGCTTTTACAGAATAAATCCCCGGTGCCGAGTTCCAGTCGACCAAGAATCCTATTTTTTTATTTTTTCTTTCCGTTCCTGAAGAAGACGGTCCAGCAGTTGTGAGATATCTCCGACATCCGGTCTGAGCTCTAATGATTTTCGGCAGTTTTCGATGGCCTTCTCCAGATCGCCAAGCTGTCGGTAAACCCGGGCCAGACTGAAATAAGCCCAAGGATCTTCCGGGAACTTTTCCACAGTGAACTGCAGTACCGACAGTGCGTCCTGGGTTTTTCCAGGATAAAGCGTGAAGAGATATCCCAGAGAGGATAAGGCACCATCGAGATTAAAATTCGGATCTTCGGACTTCAGTTTTTCAAAAATTTTCATACCTTTGAAAACATGGCCGTTCAAAGCACAAAGACGGGCATATCCTTCTTTAATCGAAAGATCTTTCGGCATCACTTCATCCAGGGCCGAGAAGAATAGATCGGCGTCTTTGATTTTCCCAGCGGCCATCATGTCTTTTGCGAGAGACAGAAGTTCAAAGGGAGGGAAATAGATACTGTCCTTTTTATTCGTGTAGAGATTATTCAATGTACCAATGGCGGATTGGACGCCATTCTTCCTGTATTCCTGTTTGATGATCTCAGCGGCGTTCTTTTTGTCGAACAAGTCTTTTTTAAGGTTATTGATAAAGGAAAAATCAACCCAGTAAAGATCCGAATCCTCCTCCGGTTCTTCGCCGGATTTTTTTCCAATATCGCCTTTGTCAACATTTGTTTTTCTTCCGCTGAGGAAAAAGAAATATTTTCCATCGGGGGTACCGTTGGCGCAAAGGTCCCAACTGGAAGAATTGAACGGCCGACCCAGATTAATCGGTGATGACCAGGTTCCGTCTTCCTTTCGAAAGCAGATAAAATTATCGCTTTCTCCATATCCTCCCGGACGATCCGAACCGAAAATGAGAAAACTTTCATCAGGTGCAACGTAGGGATCATATTCGATAAAATCCGTATTGATGGGCCAGGGAAGCCGCTCCGCTTCCTGGTAATTTCCATTAATACAGCGGCTGAACCATATATCATCACCCCTGGTTCCCGGCCTCCGCCAGGTGAAAAAATAGACCGTGCCGTCCTTCGTTGCCGAAGGATAAGCTTCACCATACTCTGAGTTGGCGGGTTCGGGCAGCGCTATCGGTTCTGCCCAATTCGCTCCGGTCCACTCGATGGTCCAGATATTGTCATCGGGCCTGTCATCATCGAGATGCGTCGGATTTCCAGAATGGTAATAAACTTTTCGGCCCAGGGGCCCCATTGTGTAATTAGGATGTCCTTGCAGCTCTTCAAAAGGCGCTCTCTGCGGTACTGTCCAGCGCCCATTTTTTTCATAGGTATAATAGGTTTCATGTCCCCTTTCAGTGGTTGTGGAATACACACAGACCCTCGCTTCATTCAAAAAAGCGATATAACTCTGTGAGTAATGATTAGTAATAATCCCGGGAGCGAATATCTCAGGTGTTTTACCCGGAGGCTTCAGGCCGAGATAAGGGCCTTTTATAACAGGAAAATCCTTCCCTTGATAACCTGATACAACCAGGATGATAGTTGGAAGTGTGATGATATAGAACTTTAAGATACGTTTCATAGGATTTCTCCTTGTTATTCTAATCTGCATTATTCATAAATTTGGCCGACACCAACAGATAATTTCAATATCATGTGTCATTTAATGGTGAATTTAGAAAAAATTGATAATGAAACATTTTCCATGACCGTTTTCAAGAAAATATCGGCCAAATTTACCCTTTGGGCTCACCGATCTTACCGCATCTGTTTTGTTGCAGCCTGTTCGCGGTGCCAAGCACAGCTTCACAGGCTGACGCCTCACATCTGCGGCAAGCTTGGCTCGTGAATAATACAG
>JAFGMO010000054.1 GCA_016927475.1 Candidatus Aminicenantota bacterium | reverse complement strand
TTTAGATTTTTTATAATTTTTTTCAATATATATGTTGACATTTGTATAGATTTTCTTAAAATAATAATAAATATGTTATTTTGGCGCTTCGGCTGTCGGTCTGAGTGTTCCAAACATGAGGATGAAACATGAATATTTCCACACACGAAAATTTTAAATGCTTCGGGTTTGAAGACAAAAAAGAAGTATTGGATATCATTCTTGAACCAAACAACAAAATCGAATTCATTCGGATTGTTTTTCCCGATATTCTCGGCCGCCAGATGGATTTTACCATACCAGGGAGCGAACTGGAAAAAGCTTTCCATGAAGGAAAAGGATTCGACGGCTCTTCGGTGGAAGGATTTGTCAGGATAGAAGAAAGCGACCTCATCATCGAGCCGGACCCCCGGTCCTTCCGTATTCTCCCTTGGATCTATCAAGGCTTCAATGGAACGATCAGCTGGAGGGAAGGAATCATTTTCGGGGATATCAAAACCCCGGAGGGAAAACACTATGAAGGAGACACACGCTTTGTCCTGAAAAAAACCCTGGAAAAAGCGGAAAAGAAATTCGGCGTTACCGATATCAAAGTCGGGCCGGAACTGGAATTTTTCATATTTCCGGACAGCGAAAGGGCCGTTCCCCTTGATACGGCCGGATATTTTTTCAGCGGCCGGCACGGAGAGATTCGAAAAGAGGTCCAAATCCTTATGAAAAAGATGGGAATCGAATCAGAATATGACCACCATGAGGTCGCCCACGGCCAGCATGAAATCGACCTCAGGTATCAAAGCGCCATGGAAATGGCCGACATTTGCATGATTTTCCGTTACATGGTCAAGAAAGTGGCCCAAATGCACAACCTCTACGCCACCTTTATGCCTAAGCCGCTCAACGGACAAAACGGAAGCGGCATGCACGTCCATCAATCGCTCTGGAAAAACGGCAAAAACCTCTTTTTTTCTCCCGATGATCCCTATCACCTGTCTGAAACCGCCCGCCGGTACATGGCCGGGATTATGGCCCATTCACGGGAGATTTCCCCTCTTCTCTGCCAGTGGGTCAATTCCTACAAACGTCTTATCGAAGGCTACGAAGCTCCGGTTTATATCGCCTGGGGCCAGAGAAACCGTTCAGCCTACATCCGCGTTCCAGAATACCAGCCCGGCAAGGAAAAAGCCACCCGGATCGAATTGAGGTGTTCCGATCCAGCCTGCAATCTTTATCTTGCCTTTGCCGCTATGTTCGCGGCCGGACTGGACGGCATACAACAAAAAACGGAGCTTCCCGATTCCGTGGAAGAAAACATCTACCAGATGAGCAACAACCGCCAGAAAAAATTTGAGATCAAAACGCTTCCCGGCAACCTGGAAGGGGCTCTTAAAAGCATGCAGAAAAGCACCCTCCTCAAGGAAACGCTGGGAGGACACATCTTCGATACGTTCCTGGCCAACAAACAATGGGAAATCGACGAATACAATAAAAATGTGTCACGGGAATACGATAAGCAGGTCAGCGAATACGAGATAAAAAAATATCTTCCATTTCTATGACATAGAGGCTTCTGAGGCCATCACTTTTTATTTTTGGCTTTTTTATTTTTCCTTTTTTATTTTTCCTTGACTTTCCCCCTCTACACTGCTATAAAGTTACATTACTTTTTAGGTAGGTTTCATATTTTTTTTCAAATAAATAAACAATTATTAATAGGATAAGAGGAGGCTTCATAATTTTTCCAGCCGTTCTTTCCTTTTCGTTTTATCTTCTCCTAACGAAGTAAAAGATGGAATTATTCTTGAATCCTGCCTTCCGTTCTGCGAATTTCTCCGCACATATGAAACATGACCGGCCTTCTCTGTTTTTAAAAATATTTTTTTTAATGGAGGATCCTTTTGGATGCGGAAAAATTAAACATCAAAACATTAGCGGCAAAATACAATTATGAAAAAAAGGCCCTGATAGCGATCCTGCAGGATATTCAAGAGGCCTGTCATTACCTTCCTCAAGAAGTGCTCGGAGAGGTTTCCAAAACCCTTGACATCCCTCTCATCGACATCATAAGTGTCGCCACATTCTATAAGGCATTCAGTCTTGAACCGAAAGGAGAACACCAGGTCACGGTTTGCGTGGGTACAGCATGTCACATCAGAGGCGCTCCAAAAGTCCTGGATGAGTTCGAAAAAAAACTGGGAATTAAAACCGGCCAAACGACGGAAGACATGAAATTCAGCCTGGATTCCGTGGCTTGCCTCGGATGCTGCGCCATCGGGCCGGTTGTTGTCGTCGACGGCAATTACCATGCCCAAACAAGCATTCGGGACGTGGATAAAATCCTAAAAAAGTACTGAGAGAAAACCATGAACAACGGCAAATTTCAATCCATCGAAGAATTAAAAAAACGGATCGAGACGGCAAAACAAAAAAGGGAAACCGATACCACTCCCGTCCTGACCGTATCCGCCGGAACCTGCGGGCAGGCTCGAGGCTCGATGGAAGTTATCGATGCGCTCGAAAAACAGATAAAAGAATCAAAGCTGGAGGGCAAGGTAAAAATCAAGGTAACGGGCTGTCACGGTTTCTGCGAGGCCGAACCCAATATTATCCTCAAACCGCAGGATCTTTTTTACCAGCATGTCCAACCCCAAGATGCCGAAGATATCATCAATATGACCATCAGCCAGGAGAAGGTTGTCGACCGCCTGCTCTACAAGGAACCGGCTTCAGGAGAAGTAAAGAAAAAGGAAAACGACATTTCATTTTATGAAAAACAAAAACGTATTGTTATGGGTGATAATGCGCTGATAGACCCCACCGATATCGAGGATTATCTTTCCATCGGCGGATATTTTGCCCTGACAAAAATTTTCAACGGGATGAACCCGGAAAACATTATCGAAGAGGTCATAAAATCGGGTCTTCGTGGCCGGGGAGGCGCAGGATTCCCCACGGGAAAAAAATGGGAATTCGCCCGCAGATCCTCCGGAGATATCAAGTATATCATCTGTAACGCCGACGAAGGAGATCCCGGAGCCTATATGGACCGCAGCCTGATGGAAGGGAATCCCCACCGTGTCCTGGAAGGCATGATCATCGGAGCTTACGCAATCGGGGCTTCTGAAGGGTATATCTACATCCGGGATGAATACCCTCTAGCTTTAAAACATATCATGCGCGCCATCGAAGAGGCGGAAGCACTCGGACTTTTGGGTGATAACATCATGGGCTCCGGATTCGATTTCAAGGTCCGCATCTCCAAAGGTGCCGGAGCCTTTGTCTGCGGCGAAGAAACAGCCCTTATGGCTTCCATCGAGGGAAAAATCGGCGAACCCCGGCAGCGCCCTCCGTTTCCGGCCGTAAAAGGTCTCTGGAAACGGCCGACCAATATCAACAATGTTGAAACCTGGGGCAACATTCCCATCATCATCAACAAAGGCGCCGACTGGTTCGCTGGCATCGGGACCAAAGGAAGCAAAGGGACCAAAGTTTTTTCCCTCGTAGGGAAGATCAACAACACCGGACTGGTGGAAGTTCCCATGGGCATCAGTCTTCGGGAAGTCATTTTTGACGTCGGTGGAGGAATTCCCGGGGGAAAAGAATTTAAAGCCGTTCAAACGGGAGGCCCGTCCGGTGGATGTATTCCCAAAGAAAAACTGGACCTTCCCATAGACTACGAAAGTTTGGCCGAAGCCGGTTCCATCATGGGTTCCGGCGGCATGATCGTCATGGACGAAAACACCTGCATGGTGGATGTGGCCAAATATTTCCTCAATTTCCTCAGGGATGAAAGCTGCGGAAAATGTCTTTCCTGCCGTGAAGGAACACAGCGCTTGTGGGAAATCGTCACCGACATCACCGAAGGCAGAGGAAAAAAGGAAGACATAGAACTTCTTGAACAACTGGCCGTAGCCGTCAAGGATGCTTCTATGTGCGGATTAGGTCAAACCGCGGCAAATCCCGTCCTTTCAACACTCAAATATTTTAAAGATGAATATTACGAACACATCGTTAAGAAAAAATGTCCGGCTTTGGTCTGCAAAGAAATCGTTTCCGCGCCCTGCCAGTATATCTGCCCTGTCGACCAGGAGGCCTCGGTTTATATCGCCCTCATCGCTCAAGGCAAATTTGAAGAAGCCTTCAAAATCATCCGCAAAGACAATCCTTTGCCCTCTGTCTGCGGACGTGTTTGCGACCATAAATGCGAATCCGTATGCAAATCGGGTGAAATCGGTGAACCTATCGCGATTCGGGCTCTTAAAAGATTTGTCATGGATTGGGCCGCTGAAAAAAAACTCAACGGTCAACCTCCAAAAACCGAGAAAAGGAAAAACGTCAAAGTCGCTGTGGTAGGTTCCGGTCCGGCGGGACTGGCTGCAGCCCACAAACTGAATCTGTTGGGATATGACGTAACCATATTCGAATCCCAACCCGTAGCAGGCGGAATGCTGTCCGTCGGCATACCCGAACACAGACTTCCCAAATCCGTACTCAATGCGGATATCGATTACATCCTGAATGCCGGCGTCACATTAAAAACCAACATGGCCCTGGGAAAAGACTTCACCCTGGATGACCTCTTGAACGAAAAATTCAAAGCAATATTCATCGCTATAGGCGCTCACAAATCCCTAGGTATGAACATACCCGGAGAAAACGCTGAAAGTGTTTTTCCGGCCATGAAATTTCTCACTCAGGTCAACTTGGGGAAACATGTCGATTTGGGTGAAAAGGTCGGAATAATCGGCGGCGGCAACGCGGCTATCGATGCCGCCCGGGTCGCCATAAGGAATAAAAACACCAAAAAAGTAACCATCCTTTACAGAAGAACACAAAAAGAAATGCCCGCCTACGAAGAAGAAGTAGAAAGCGCCATAGAAGAGGGAGTCGATATTCAATTCCTCACCGCTCCCACTGAGGTATTAACCGACAATGGAAAAGTAAAAGGCGTTACCTGCATTCGCATGAAACTGGGGGATATGGATGAAAGCGGAAGGCGCCGTCCCGTTCCCATAGAGGGTTCCGAATATACCATCGAGATTGATACCCTTATCACGGCCATAGGCGAACGTCCGGACACCTCATTTGTGCAAGAAAAGGACAATATTCGACTCACAAAATGGGACACCATTCAAACGGATGAAGAAACCTACCTAACGGATCGAACCGGAGTTTTCGCGGGAGGAGACGTTGTGACCGGTCCCAGCAGTGTGGTAAAAGCGCTCGGAGCTGGAAAAGAGGCGGCTCTCTGCATCGACCGTTTTCTGCAAGGCGTGAATCCGGCCAAAGAATACACGTTGAACAGACCATCCGTTTACATCGAACCCGTAGAATTAACCGAAGAAGAAATCGACACGGCCCACAGACCCCAAATGCCGCGGCTTGCCGTCGAAGAACGCAAGTTTAATTTCAAAGAAGTGGAAAAGGGATTGACGGAAGAAATGGCGGTGCGTGAAGCCAGACGGTGCTTGAGATGTGAACTGGAAACCGAGGATGGGAAAAAAGCGATAGGACGGGAAAAATGATAACTATTATTCTTAACAATCTTGAAGTTCAGGTCGAAGAAGGCTGGAGCGTATTAGAAGCCTGTAAATTTTACGGCCTGGAAATCCCGACATTATGCTACAACGAGGGCCTCAGTCCCTACGGAGGCTGCCGGCTGTGCCTGGTCGAGATCGGAAAACCTCCCAACACAAAGCTCGCCAGTTCCTGCACGTATCCCTGCGAAGAAGGACTAATCGTTCGAACCGACACAAAAAGAGTGATAAACGCACGCAATATGATGATCGAATTGATGTTGTCCATAGCGCCCAATTCCAAGACAGTCCAGGATTTGGCTTCCAAGTTCGGGGTCAAACAGCTCCGTTTCACCGTCCGCAATGAGGAATGCCTTCTTTGCGGCTTGTGTGTTCGTATGTGCCGGGAACAGATGGACGGAAAGGCCATCGGCTTCCAAAACCGCGGTCACAACAAGAAAATTTCCACCCCCTTCGACATTCGTTCCGAAGTATGCCGTCTCTGCGGCGGCTGCATATATATTTGTCCCGCCTGTCAGTTACGTTGCCATGGTCCCAATCCCGACACGGCTGTTTGCAACGCCTGCCTGCAGATGGACCCCACCTGTGTTGATGTCTACGATCAGGCCCAGTGCTGGATGTACGATGCGGGACGCTGCGGAACCTGTGTCAGGGAAGACGATAATAAAAAGAACAATCAGGAGCAGGGCCTCAGGCCGGATGAGGCAAAATCATGAAGGATTTGCTTCTCACTGCTTATCAAAAAGGAGTTTTTAAGGAGGATTCATAATGTCTTATACAAAACTCAACAGAAGCGCGGCAACTCTCACCAAAAACAGGACAGAAGGTTCGATCAGCCCTTTCAGCGGGATGTGCGTTACCTGTGTGGATGGCTGCATCGGAATGTGCGAAATCGGAAAATCAGCATACCGCGGCCATGAGGTGCTTTATCCTCAGCCTTTCGGGATCATCACCTCGGCATCGGAAAAGGATTATCCCGTCGATCTTTCTGATTTCAGTATAATGGGAACAGCCGTAGGAGCATTTGGCTGTGAAGCGGACTCCGACAAGGCGACTTTCCCCAAAGTCACCATCGATCAAAAGATCGGTCATGACAAGGGTATCAAGCTGAAAGTTCCCTTTGTTATCGCCGGAATGGGCTCGACTAATGTCGCCAAACAGAACTGGGAAGGTCTTGCCGGGGGCGCCGCTCTATCGGGAGCTATCCTGACCGTCGGAGAGAACGTCTGCGGAATGGATATCGAATCCGAGTTCAAAGATGGGCGCGTCGTCCGCTCGCCTGACATGGAAAACCGGATCAAGTTTTACAGAAACTGGCAGCAGGACGGGTACGGCACTGTCGTTGTCCAGGCCAATGTCGAAGACACACGTCTCGGCGTCCAGGAATACGCCATCGAAAAACTGGGAGTGGACACCGTCGAGCTCAAATGGGGACAGGGCGCCAAGGACATCGGCGGTGAAGTCAAGCTGAAAACCTTGGAAAAAGCCCAGGAACTCTACAAGAGAGGCTACATTGTTCTTCCCAATCCGACCGACCCGGATATCATCGACGCCTTCAAGAGAGGCAACTTCAAAGAATTCGAGCGGCACAGCCGGTTGGGCATGGTCGAAGAAGAAAGCTTCATGCAACGGGTGGAAGAACTGAGAAAGGCCGGAGCCAAGTATGTCTTCTTAAAGACGGGCGCCTACCGGCCGGCCGACCTGGCCCGTGCCGTGAAGTATGCCTCCAAGGCAAAATTGGACCTGCTGACCATCGACGGCGCAGGCGGGGGAACCGGGATGAGTCCCTGGCGGATGATGAACGAATGGGGCATTCCCACCGTGGAAATATGGTCCATGGCCTATCAATATCTCAAAAAACTGGATGAAAAGGGGGAATACATCCCCGACGTCGCCTTTGCCGGCGGTATCACCTTCGAAGATCAAATCTTTAAAGTCCTGGCTTTGGGCGCCCCTTATGTCAAGCTCGTCGGTATGGCCCGCGGTCCCATGGCAGCCGCCATGGTCGGAAAAACCATCGGAAAAAGGATCAACGAAGATCAGATCCCGGTGTACGTGGAGAGGTTCGGCAACTCCGTTGAAGAAATTTTTGTTACGGCCCCCGAATTAAAACACATGCTCGGCGACAGATTCAAAAATCTTCATACCGGAGCCATCGGTCTTTACAGCTATTTCGAGAGATTGAGCCAGGGACTGCGCCAGCTCATGGCCGGAGCTAGGAAGTTCGCTCTGGAACATATCACCCGGGATGACCTGGCCGCACTGACCATGGACGCGGCGCGAATCAGCGGCATTCCCTACATCACCGATGTCGACAGAGAAGAAGTGGATAAAATCCTGAACAGCTGATTCCCGCGGAAAGTTTTCATCACACAAAAGGTTGGAGGGGAACATGTTCTCCGCCAACCTTTTTTATTTCCCTGCATTATTCATACAAGTTCACGTGTTCTTTTGAATAATACAGGGATAATCATTTACTCGGTCAGAGCGATGTGCTATAAATATTATCTGGAAAATGAATATACTCAACGCCGTTATCAGCATTTTTGTCGTGCTTTTCGCCATTACCATCCATGAAGCCTCCCACGGCTGGGCGGCCTTCAAAATGGGAGATCCCACTGCCTATCACCAGGGACGTGTTACCCTTAATCCTATCGCCCATATCGATCCATTAGGAACGATTATCCTGCCCTTGATCCTGGTCATCATGAACGCTCCCCCCTTCGGATGGGCCAAGCCCGTCCCCGTCAATCCTCTCAACCTGAAAAATCCGAGGCGGGACAATCTCATCATCTCCGCGGCCGGACCGGCATCCAACATTCTTGTGGCCTTTTGCTCGCTTCTGGTGATTCAGGTTTTGAAACAGGTGGACCCGGCCCTTTTTTACCGCCCAAAAACAAGCCTGATCACGGGGCTTTTCCTGGTTTTTTACTATCTCACCCTCATCAATGTTATTCTGGCCGCCTTCAATCTCATTCCAATTCCCCCTCTGGACGGAAGCGGTATTCTTCTGGGCCTTATCTCCCCGGAAGCCGCCGAAAAGTACGAAAGCCTCCGGCCTTACGGATTTCTCATCATCATGCTCCTCCTCTTTACGGGAATTCTCAATCGACTCCTAGGATTTGTTGTGGGATTCATAAATATATTTGTGTTCCCCCGATAGTATTCGAATGGAAACCGCAGACTGTTACCAGGTCAAACTGGACGTTTTTGAAGGCCCGCTGGACCTTCTTCTCTTTCTTATCAAAAAGAAAAAGATCGACATTCACGATATTCCCATCGCTGTCATCACCCGGGAATACCTGAAATACCTGGACCGAAAGGATCAAATCAACCTGGACCGGGAAGGCGAATTTTTACTCATCGCCGCCTTGCTGATTCACATCAAATCCCAGATGCTTCTTCCCCGGGAGAAAGACAGCCGGGAAGACGAAGACGACCCGCGGCGGATCCTGATCGACAGCCTTATCGAACACCAGAAAATCAAGGCCGTCAGCGGCCTGCTGAAGGATAAAGAAGAAGAAGAGAGTCAGAGATGGAAGAGGTCTTTCACCCCGCCCCTTTCTTCCCCCGAGGAGGTGGAGCTGGCTGAAGTATCACTTTTTGACCTGGCTCAAAGTTTTTTCACCCTTATGAAACGGAGGGAACAGGAAAACATCAAACTGATCAAAGAAAAAGAATATTCGCTGGATGAAAAGATGAAGGAAATTTTGGATGAGCTAAAAGCCAAAGATTTCCTTGATTTTTTCGTCTATTTTGAACAGCAGGAATCCCTGGAAGAAGCCCTGTTGGCCTTTTTCAGCATTCTCGTTCTTATCAAAAACAGGATCGTCGTCGCCATACAGGAACATCTTTTTCATACCATTAAAGTCTGGCTGCGGAAGGAAGCACTGGAAACAAAACGTCCATGAAAGCTCAACTGAAAGAACTTATCGAATCCCTCGTTTTTGTTTCGCTGGAACCTCTCTCTTTGGACAAGATCAAGGAAGTCCTTGAGGAATTCCCCGAGGAAGAAGTCGAGGATGCATTCCTCGGCCTCGTTGAATCCTATTCCTCCAATCAGAAAGGCATCCAGATTATCCAATCAGCCGGCGGATATCTCTTCTCGACCAAACCCGAATACGATATTTGGATCCGGCGTCTCCTGCAGATCGAACGGAAAAACAAGCTATCTCCGGCCGCCCTTGAAACACTAGCTGCAGTGGCTTATCACCAACCCATAACCCAGGCGGAAATCTCGGCCATCCGGGGGGTGGATTCTTCTCATACGTTGAGAGGCCTTCTTCAAAAAAGACTGATCAAGATCGTCGGCCGGAAAAAAAGCCCGGGGAAACCTTTGATCTACAGAACATCGGAAAAATTCCTGACCTATTTCGGCCTCAACAGCCTGAAAGACCTGCCGACAAAAGAAGAACTTGAAAAGATCCTAGAAGAGGAGCAGACCTCTGAAGAAGAATAACCTTCCAACCCAGCATTTTTTTTTATGTTTGCTGGGAGCGGCGGCATTTTTTTTTGCTGCGGCAGACTGCCGTTTTGTATCTTCTGTCTCCCGGCCGCCGGCTGACCCCCATGCTCCCTTCAACATCACCGGCAAAAAAGGAATGGTCACGGCCGCCCACCCTTTGGCGGCGGAAGCCGGGCGGGATATGCTTCGAGACGGGGGCAACGCCGTGGATGCGGCCGTCACCGCGGCCTTTGTCCTTAATGTGGTCGAACCTTTCGCTTCCGGCATCGGCGGCGGCGGATTTATGGTCATTTATCTCGCAGAAAAACGGATGGTTACGGTCATCAATTTCAGGGAACGCGCTCCCGCAGGGGCCATTCCGGATATGTTTCTTGAAGAAGGCACGGTTCGCCGGGATTGGAAACAGACCAGCGGTCTGGCTGTGGCTGTTCCCGGCGCTCTGGCAGGCTGGGATTACGCTCTGAAAAAGTACGGCACAAAAAACCTGTCGAACGTCACCAAAAAAGCCGTCTCCATCTCCGAGGAAGGTTTTCCCGTCAGCGCAACTTTCAGCCTCATCAACAAGGATGAATGCGAAAAGCTCCTTGCCAATGCCGGAGAAAACACCTGTTATCTTTACCAGGGATTTCCCTTTGAAAAGCAAGATGTTCTGAAAAATCCCGATCTGGCCCGGACAATACGGCTCATCGCTCTCAAAGGGACCGATGTTTTCTATAAAGGGGAAATTGCCGAAAAAATTGTCGCTGCAGTTAAAACAAAAGACGGCTTGCTCACCAAAGAAGATTTGGCCTCCTACCAGCCGGTGGAAGAAAAGCCCCTAAGGGGGCATTTCATGGATTACGACATTTATACGCCCCCGCTTCCCGCCTCCGGCGGTCTCCATATCATCCAGCTTCTCGGCATCCTGGAAAAAAGATTTGAATCCGGATGGCACCCTGCTTCACCGGAATACATTCATATTTTCGCTGAAGCCCTCAGGTTGCTTTTCGCTGACCGGAACCGCTGGCTCGGCGATCCGGAGCATGAAGATATTCCTATGCAAACATTGATGTCCCCGGACTATCTTCAGCGCATCGCCGAACGCATTCACCCTGAACGTGTTCTCGGCTCATATCCTTCCACCTTGATTGAAGACGGTCGGCACAAAAAAACCAGCACAACCCATCTCTGTGTCGTCGACACATGGGGAAACATCGTTTCCTTGACCCAATCCATCAATCATTTTTTCGGTTCAGGCATCGTGCCCGAAGGGACGGGATTCCTGCTCAACAATCATATGGACGACTTTTCTCCATTTCCCGCATCCCCCAACGCTCCCCGTCCGGGCCGGCGGCCGCTGAGTTCGATGGCCCCGCTTATTCTATTCAAAAAAGGCGAACCCTTTCTCGCGCTGGGCTCTCCCGGGGGAACCCGAATATTTTCCTCTCTTACCCAAATCATTATGAATATTACCTTTTTCGGTAAAACCCTGGATGAGGCCATCGAAGCTCCGCGTTTTTTCTCCTATTCTTCAGGCGGATCAGCTTTTCCGCTGTTCCTGGAATCGCGCTTTCCGGCGGAGGTTTTCAAATTCCTGGAAAAAAAGGGGCACGAGGTTAAAATACGCGGCGCCTATGATAATTACTTCGGGGGAGCACAGGGCATTATGCTGCTGCGGAAGGGCAAAGGTCTTCACGGCGGAGCCGATTCACGGCGGGACGGATCCGGGGCTGGATATTGACCGTTAGTATTGGAAAACATTCAACCTCAACAGCCCGCTTTTGAGGTTTAAGAGGAAAGAAAAAATGAAAAATATCATTCACACGGCTTTATTGGTACTTTTCCTTCTGAGCTCCGGATGGATTAGCGGAAAACCGGCCGAAAAACTTCCCCCTTTTCGACAGCCTTTGCTCATCTCCTCGGCCGGCCAGAGCGCAGAGGTTCAGTCAGCTCTCATCCTGGCGAAAAGAGCGGGACTGAAGGCCTCCCTCATCAAATCAGCCGTAAAAAAAGACCTGAACGGGTTTGAGACCCTGGCTCTTGTCGCCGGCGCATCCATGAAAGGCCTGGGGGCGGCCGGTCTGGATATAACCGATGAAAAGGAAAGGGTCCGCCGGCTGGTCGACGCGGCTGGAAAAAAGGAAGTCCCCATTCTTTTCCTCCACCTCGGAGGAGAGGCCCGCAGGGGAACCTTGACCGATGATTTTATCAAGGAGTTTGTTTCTTGCGCCGCTTTTGTCCTGGTCGTTAAATCGGGCAACAAAGACGGGATTTTTACCGAAATTTGCCGCAAAAAAAACATTCCCCTGGTCGAGGTAGAGCGCACCGTAGATGCGGTGGCCCCCCTCAAACAGTGTTTCAGCGGGAATTAGCCGGGCCGGTCATTCATGTCGGAAGCCGCCGTTTTTTTGGTTATGGTGGGAGTATTCGTGCTCCTTGCCATGGCTTTCAAAGTACCCATAGGCATTTCCCTTGTTTTCTCCTCGGCCACCGGTATGCTTGTTTCCGGCCGGAGCATCAGTCTCCGGCACCTCACTGAAGGGAGTTTCGGCTACTTCGATACCATACTCATTATCCTCACGGCAATGATCTTTATGAAGGTTATCCAGATGTCCGGGCTCCTGGACACCTTGACCGCTTTTTTTATCCAGGTTTTTTATCGAAAAAAAGGCCGGCTCCTGTTGGTTGTTATGTTGCTTATCATGTTTCCGGGAATGATCACCGGCTCCTCGACTACCGCCGTCCTCAGCACCGGAGCCCTGGTCGCACCGGTCCTTATCAAGCTGGGTCTTCCCCGGTTGAAAACAGCGGCCCTAATCGCCATGGGAGGTATTTTTGGCATGGTCGCCCCCCCGGTCAATATTCTGGTCATGATCATGGGCTCGGGTGTGGATATGCCCTATGTGGGGTTGACCGTTCCCCTCCTCGTGATGGTCCTTCCCCTGGCCGCCGGCACGGCTCTATGGCTGGGATATAAGGATATAAATATCATAAGTGAAACAAAGATGCGGCACATCCTTCCTCCTTCGCTTTATCAAAAATTCGGCCTGCGGCTTTTTCTTCCCCTTTTCCTGGTTTTTTTCCTCTTGCTGGGGGAAAGTCTTTTTCCCCGGTTTTTTCCCCGCTTGGGCATCCCGGCCATCTTTCTTTTAGGAAGCCTGTCCGGGATTTTTTCAGGGAAACGGTTTAATTTTTTTGCGGCTACCCAGAACGCCGTTCAGGAAGCCATGCCGATTCTGTGCATTCTGGCAGGCGTCGGTATGTTCATTCAGGTTATGACACTCACCGGCGCCAGAGGCTGGACAGTCATTTCCTTTCTTTCCCTGCCGCCTCTCTGGCTTTATGCCGGGATCGCCTTAAGCATGCCCCTCTTTGGAGCCGTCTCCGCATTCGGCTCGGCTTCCATTCTGGGCGTCCCCTTTATCCTGGCCATGATCGGAAAAAACGCCGTTCTGACCAGCGCCGCCCTCTCGGTGGTAGCCGGCCTGGGAGACCTTATGCCCCCGACAGCCCTGGCGGGGATATTCGCCGCCCAGGTCGTTGGCGAATCCAACTATTTTAAGGTCCTTCGTTTTTGCCTGGTGCCCGCTCTCTTCGAGCTTATCATTGGCATAGGTTTTCTTGTTCTGACGCCATATATTGATAAAGTGATATGAAATGAAAATACTCTACCAAATAATCGTCGCTTATTTGACAATCCATCTCGTCGTAGTCCTATTTCGGGAGAAAAAAATCTGGGGGCAAGTAAGCACGGCGATCGTACTGGTCCTCTTTTTACTGCGGCTTTTTCTCATCAAATAAAAATGAAAAATAAAGGTTATTTAATCTCCGCGGGAATCCTTCTGGTTCTGGCCTTTTTATGGGCTGGTCTGGCCGGACGGGCATTTTTAAAAATGTTCCGGGAGGAATCCCTCCGGCCGTCCTCCGGCTTGACATCAAAAAAAATGTTGAGCGACTATGCATCCGTCCTGACAAACACGCCGGGAGACACTCCGGTTTTTGTATACGAAGGCTCCAAAAAGGGCGGCCGGGCTCTTATCCTGGGAGGAACACATCCCAATGAACCGGCGGGGCACATCACTGCTGTTCTCATGTTGGAGCATATCAAAGTCCAGAACGGTACCGTATTCATCATACCTCGGGCGAACAACAGCGGATTTACCCACAGCGACCCTCAGGAAGGAAATCCCCAGGAATTTTTCTTAAAGACATCCACCGCGGCCAGGCGGTTTCGCTTCGGTTCGCGGCTGACGAACCCGGTTCATCAGTGGCCCGATCCTTCTCTTTATATCAACCCGTCCGGACAAAAACTTTCAGGAGCGGAAAGCCGCAATCTCAACCGGTGCTATCCCGGCAGAGAACACGGAACCCTCACCGAAAAAATCGCTTTTGCCATTGTCCGGCTCATCCAGGAAGAAAAAATCGACCTGGCCGTCGATCTTCATGAGGCCGCATTGGAATACCCCGTCATCAACGCCATTGTTTTTCACGAAAAAAGCGCTGAACTGGCGGCTATAGTCCAAATGGAGCTTCAAGCCGAAGGCTTTGAATTCCGTCTGGAAGTTTCCCCGCCCAACCTGCGGGGATTGAGCCACCGGGAATGGGGGGATTTCACTCCCGCTTTTCCTCTTCTTCTGGAAACAGCCAACGTTTCACAGGGACGCCTCAAAGGAAAGACATCCCAAGAACTCATTCTGACTGGAAAGGATAAGTTTTATCTTCGCGCCTTTGAACTCGGACGTCTTTTTGTCCCTTATGACAGCCGCGGAATCCCCCTCAAAAACAGGGCGGCCTCGCATTTGGCTGCTGTTTCAACCTTTTTAGCCAACATGGCATTTTTTGCGCCGGAAAAAAAGATACACGTTACCGGCCTTCCCCGGCCCGAAGACCTCATCAAAAACGGTTTGGAGACATATCTTGTCCCGGGCAGTTTTTCGGATCGGGATCAGGTGAGGAAAATCCACATCATTCTTCACGGACAAATGCCGCTATTTTCCCGCTAAGTTCAAATTTTACCAGTATTTAAATTGACAAACAGGGCATAGATAGGATAGTATATGTCATTACTCGAACAAAGATTATTCGCCAGAAAATGAAAATTTCCACCGCAAAAAAAGTAGGGTTTTATTGCAGCGTGAAGGACCGCTCAGACCTTACGCTGAAAACCGGAGAAAGAAAAAAGGGGCCTGTTTATACCCTGGAAACCCTTATCCATAATTTCCAAGCTTTTTCCGAACTCAAGAGAAGAGAAATCCGTTTCAAACTTTCGGGGGGCACGTCACCTCCAACCGAAGCTATTCAAGAAGCTGTGGAAAACATCAATAATAGCTTCTTTTTCCAAATCCAAAGGGAGAACATGATGCCATGTCAGAAATAACAAAAAATCAAGAAAAAGAAGAAGAACAACTATCTTCTGAAGACTACGCCAGCCTTCTGGATCAGTATCAATTCACCGCTACTGAGATCGCCCCTGGAAAATTGGTCAAAGGGAAAGTCATCAAAACGATGCCATCCCACCTTTTAGTCGATGTAGGTTTCAAATCCGAAGGCATCATTCATGCTGAAGAATTCTCTGACCTGGATGAATTCAAGGCCATCAAAGAGGGAGATACGGTGGAAGCCATGCTGGTCAAGCGAGCCAGGGAAGGATACCTGGTGCTCTCCAAAAGGAAAGCAGACGCCGTCAAAGCTCTCAATACACTTGAAAAATCCTATCATCAAAAAACCTGGATTTTGGGAAAGATCATCGAAAAAATTAAAAACGGATACATTGTCAATGTCGGGATTAAAGCTTTTCTTCCGGATTCCCATGCCGACATCAGAATCGTTAAAGACCCTAACGAACTTTTGGGAAATTCTTACAAGTTCAAAGTCATCAAATTCGACCGCAAATCCGAGAATGCCGTTCTTTCCAGAAAATTGCTTCTTCAGGATGAAAAAGAAAAGCGAAAAAGAAAAATCTTTGAGACCATAGCAAAAGGACAAAAGGCTGAGGGAAAGATAAAAACGTTGACCAATTTCGGGGCCTTTGTAGACATCGGAGGGATCGAAGGACTTCTCCACATATCCGACATATCCTGGGGAAAAATCAACCATCCCAGCGAGATGTTCCAAATCGGTCAGGACATCGAGGTCATTATTCTCGATTTTAATGAAAAAGAAGAAAAAATCTCCCTGGGTTACAAACAGTTGACTCCCGACCCCTGGGAAAACCTGGATAAAAAATATACTATCGGTCAAAAGATCAAAGGCACCGTCGTCAGCTTGGCGGATTTCGGTGCGTTTGTCGAGCTGGAAAAAGGAGTTGAAGGACTGGTCCACATTTCCGATCTTTCCTGGTCCCGCAAGCCCATCCATCCAAAAAAGCTTCTGAGTCCCGGACAGGAAGTTGAAGTATCCATTCTTGATATCAACCTGGAATCAAAAAGAATCTCACTGGGATTAAAACAAGTCACACCACATCCCCTTGAGGTTTTCAACAGAAAGTACAGCGTTGGCTCCATCGTGAAGGGAACCATCACCAACATCACCGACTTCGGAGCGTTTATGGAAGTGGAAAAAGGAATAGAAGGGCTCATTCATATATCGGATATATCCTGGGAAAAAATCAAGCACCCTTCCGAAAAACTGAAGGCCGGAGAAGAGATCGAAGCCATTATTTTAAACATCAATATTGATAACCAGAAATTATCTCTTGGAATCAAGCAACTCGAGGGGGATATATGGGAAGATTTTTTCAACAGGCAGAAAATCGGTGATATCGTCAAAACAAAAATCAACCGCATAACGGATTTTGGGGTTTTCGTTGAGATCACCCCTGGAATTGAGGGAGTCGTTTTTCTTTCCGAGCTTGATGAGAAGAAGATCGATGACCCGTCCGAATCATTCAAGGTTAAAGATGAGCACTTTGCCAAAATCATTAAAATGAGCCAAAAAGACAAAAAAATTTCACTCAGTTTCAAGCAAGCCCAGATCGAAATGCAGAAGATGGAATACAAAAAATTCATGGATAAGCAGGATGATAAAATGACTTTGGGCGATATCATGAAAGACAAGCTCAAAGATATTCAACTTCCGAAAAAGAAGGATAAAAAGGATAAAAAGGATAAAAAGGAGGAAAAAAATGATTAAAGCGGACCTGGTTACTAAAATCGCAAAAGAAATGGATGTATCCAAACAAGAAGCGGAAGCAGGTGTCAATTTATTCTTCGAAACAATTAAAGAGGCAATATTAAGGGGAGAAGAAATAGAATTAAGAGGCTTCGGCAGTTTCCGTTTTCGTCACCGGGGTGAACGTTCCGGAAGAAATCCCCGCACCGGGACACCCGTACACGTGCCCTCAAAAAAAGTTCTCTATTTCAAACCAAGTAAAATCCTAAAAAAATTGATCAATGATGATAACCCATCATGAGATTTATTCTTGCTCCCTGGAGAGAACCCTACATAAAAAACGTTTTCAAGAAGAAAAACGAGTGTATTTTCTGCCGCGCCCTGCAGATGAAGAACGACAAAAAAGCCTTCATCATTTTTCGGGGAGCCCACAATTTCATCATTTTGAATAAATATCCCTATACTCCAGGCCATCTCATGATTGCACCCTTCCGGCACCTGCCGAGCCCGGAGAATGAAGATACGGCCAGCCTCCATGAACTGATGGACCTGTTCCAACTATCTTTGAATGTTCTCAGGACTCATTACGAACCGCAGGGATTCAACACCGGAATGAATCTAGGGCAGAGCGCCGGCGCAGGTGTAACCGACCATTATCACCTCCATGTTTTACCACGATGGACTGGAGACGCAAATTTTTTGCCTATCGTAGGAAAAACAAAGGTTGTCATCGAAGACCTGCCCACAACCTATGAAAAACTCCATCCTCTTTTCCAGGAATGCCGGTCCTCAAAAAAAGACCAAAAGGAAATTAAGGTGTCATCATGTTAAAAACTATGAGAAAGAACGTTAAATCGCTAGCTCCTACCTTGTGGCTCGTTATCGCCGCTTTTATCATCACCATCTTCGCCGTCTGGGGTGGAGCAGGCCGTATGGAACAATCTTCAGGATCCGGAACTCTCGTCTCTATGGGCAAGGATAAGATATCCGTCGATTCCTTCCAGCAGAATATCTTTCGAAGGCTGGAAAACCTGCGACAGGAATTTGAGAGTGTCGATAAAAACCTGATCATGCAGCTCAACCTTCCCCAGCAGGTCTTGGAACAAATGATTCAGGAGACCCTCCTCATGCAACTGGCCAAAAAATTAGGGATAGAAGCAACAAAAGAAGAAATCCGCGACAAGATCATCTCTTATCCTGTTTTTCAAAGGGATGGAAAATTCATAGGTTTTGAAGAGTACAAACGCATACTGGACTGGAACCGTATCTCACTGGCCGATTTTGAGAACAACTTAAAAAAAGAAATCATCATGCAAAAAACCATCGAGCTTCTGGGAGCGGGAATCACGGTTTCCAGGAAAGAGATATGGGAACACTATCAGAAAGAGAACGAGTCGGCCAAGATCGAGTATGTTTTTTTGGATACGGAGGACATCGAACTGTCTGAGGAAATCAAAGAAGAAGAATCAAAACAATATTTCGAACAGCACCGTGAAAACTATAGGCTTCCGGAACGAAGGTCGGGCACACTCGTCCTCTTTGAAACCGAGGAAATCAAAAAAGAGGTCGAACTTTCCGAAAATGAGATACAGAATTACTATGAAGATAACATCGACCAGTTCAAAGATCCTGAAAAGATCAAAGTCAGCCGGATATTTCTTCCCCTGGACAGCAAGGAAAAAGACCTGGTCCTTGCTCAGGCGAGATCCCTCCTCGGCCGAATCCGTTCCGGAGAAAACTTTGCTGATATAGCCCAGGAATACTCCAAGGATACCAAGGCACAAAGCGGAGGCGACTGGGGTACCTTCGAATGGAGAACACTGCCTGCAGCGGAACAACAGCAAATTTCACAGTTGGAAGAAGGCGGCATTTCCGAACCCATAAATCTTGAAGACGGTGTCTCCATTCTTAAAATAACGGAAAGGGTTCCGGAAAAAACAAAAGAAATCGACGAAGTGCGGTCCCAAATAGAGGGGATCCTCAAGGAACGAAAGGCACGGGAAAAAGCCACGGAAAGGATCAAGAACCTGGAAAAAAGAGCCAAAAAGCAGAAAGACCTCGAAGCCGCCGCCCGGGAATCCGGATATGACATTCAAAAAACAGGTCTGTTGAAACAGGGGGAAGCCTATTCGATCGTGGATTCATCGGGAGCCATCAGCCAGACCCTATTTTCCCTGCAAGAAAACGGCATCTCTTCAGCCATCAAAACCTATAATGGAGTTGGCATTGTCCAGCTTTCCGCCGTCGAAGCCCCCCGTCCTGCAGAATATGAAGAAGTCAATGAAGACGTTCGGAAGGACCTGGCGACTGAGAAAAAAAAGGAAAAGGCCAAGAAGATTATTTCAGCCGCTCAAGATGATGGAACCCGTTACGACATGGAAAAAATTGCTGAAAAGCACGGCCTGGAATATAAAACCGTCAACGAACACAAACGCACCCAATACCTAAGCACCATTGGAGAAAATGCCCAAATTGACGAAAAAGCCTTCAATCTCCCTGTCGGCACGGTCAGTGACGTCCTTGAGATCAATACTTATTACGTACTTCTTAAAGTCCTCGACCGGAAAGAAGTCACACAGGAAGACATAGAAAAAAATATTGACACGGAGAAGGAAAATCTCCTGAATCAGAAGAAAAACCGCTTTTTCCACTCTACCATGGTCAAGCTTCGCCGGGAAAAAAACGTCAAGATTAATTATGACCGCTTTCTCCAGATCAACTCCGAGATCCTTTCCCGGTACGAAAAATAAAGGCCCTTGAATACCCTTTTTTAAAACAAAAAAGAAGGGAAATTATAAGAGAAAGCCCTCAAAGAAAAACAAAAATCCAATAATTTGTGAGGAGCATCATGAAGAATCAATATGCAAAATCCGCCGTAATATCCATCCTTGTCCTTTTTTCGGCCTGGAGTTTATGCCCGGCCGAGGTTCCCGCGCCCGAAACGTTTCTTGGCTTCAAAGCGGGAGAGGATTTTAAGCTGGCCGACTGGTCACAGATCCTTGGTTATTTTGATATCCTGGCTCAAAAATCTTCCAAAGTGAGACTCGAAGAACTGGGCTTGTCCACCAAAGGGCGGCGTTTTGTTATGGCTGTCATCTCCTCCCCCGATAACCTGAACCGTCTGGATGCCATCAAAACCATTCAAAAAAAACTTCATGATCCCCGCAATCTCAGTTTCGAAGAAGAGAAACAGCTCATCGAGCAAGGCAAGGCCGTCGTTCTTATCGCCTGCTCCATTCATTCCACGGAGATCGCAGCCTCCCAAATGTCCATGGAGTTGGCCTATAAGCTGGTTACCGAAGACAGCCCCGCGATCAATCAGATCCTGGATGAGGTGGTCCTTCTCCTTATTCCCTCCGTCAATCCTGACGGAATAGACATCGTAACCGACTGGTACAGGCGAAATATCAACACTCCCTTCGAGGCCAGCCGCCTGCCTTGGCTGTACCATTATTATGTCGGACACGACAACAACCGCGACTGGTTTATGTTCACCCAAAAAGAATCCCGTCTGGAAGCCCGGGTGCTCTACCAGGAATGGTTTCCCCTTCTGGTCTACGATATCCATCAGATGGGTTCTTCGGGTGCCCGTTTTTTCATTCCTCCCTACCACGACCCGGTCAATCCCAACCTTGACTCTCTCCTCATTCGGGAAATGAATGTCCTGACGGGAATCGCCGCTGCTGAGCTGACGCGTCATGGAAAAACCGGCGTTGCGACAAACGCCATTTTTGATACATGGTACACGGCGGCAAACAGGGCGGCCCCTTTGAGACATAATATGATCGGCATTCTTTCGGAAGCGGCCAGCGCCAACCTGGCTTCTCCCATTTATCTGCGCAAAGATCAGATCCATCTCTCAAGCAGGGGTTTTTTTGGAGACGGCATCCAATCCAGCTATCTGGAACCCTGGCCGGGCGGTTGGTGGAGGCTTCGCGATATTATCGAATACGAGGAGATAACAGCATTTTCATTCCTCCGAACTTTCGCCTCCCGTCGCACAAAATATCTCAAAGATTTTGTTCTTTACGGACGGCGTCAGGCAGAAAAGGGACAAACAGAACCTCCCTTTGCTTACCTCCTTCCTCCTGATCAAAAGGATCTTCCAACGTCCTATAAAATGCTCCAGATATTGAGGATGGGAGGGGTTGAAGTCCACAAAGCCGCTGCGGCCTTCACCGCCGATGAAGTGGAATACCCGGCCGGAACATTCGTTATCCTTCTCTCCCAACCCTACCGGGCTTTCGTCAAAGACCTTATGGAAAGGAAGGCCTATCCCATGAGGACCGGACCTTCGGGAAAACCTGAGATGCCTTACGATGAGGCGAGCTGGACGCTTCCCCTTCAGATGGGAGTCAGGACCATTGAAGTCATAAGCCCCTTTAAGGCGGACCTCGAAATCGTTTTGGAAGTTGAGATACCGAAGGGAAAAATCGAAGGCCGTAACGGCAGGTACGCCATTTTACCAAATACCTCCACCCATGATGCTATTCTGGTCAACCGGCTGCACAAAAAGGATATACCACTGTGGGTAGCCGCTCAAGGTTTCCGGTTAGGAAACAAACATTTTCCGCCCGGAGCCGTCATTTTCGATACCGGGCGGATGAACGGAGAAACCCTTCTTTCGCTCATCAGAGACCTTGGCATCAGCCTTGTCTTAAGTACGGACAAACCGCAAACAGAATTAAAGCCGCTGAAAAAGCCCCTCATCGGTGTTTACCAATCCTGGCTGGCCGACCGGGATGAAGGCTGGCTGCGGTGGACCCTTGAAAAATTTGAGTTCCCTTTCAAAATCGTCCACAATGCGGAAATCCGGGGCGGAAATCTCCACCGCACCTACAGCCATATCATCCTCCCCGGTCAATCGGAGTCCTCGCTTCTTGAAGGGGCTTCCCCGGGGAGCACCCTGCCTGAATATTCAGGAGGAATCGGCCTGGAAGGCGTAAGCGCCCTTCACCGTTTTGTCCATGAGGGCGGGTCACTTCTGGCACTCAACCAGGCTTCAGACTTTGCCATATCACATTTCGGCCTGCCGGCAAAAAATATCATCACCCCCTCCTCACGCTGGTGGCGCATGTCCTCGGAAGAAGAAAAAGGGGGAAAACATTCCGAAGTATTTTGCCCCGGCTCCCTTCTTACCATCCGGGTTGCGGAAAGCAGGCCTTTCGGCTACGGTTCCATGGGAGAAGGTGTCATATTTTCTTATTTTTCTCCGGTGTTCGAGGCCGATCAAGAATATATTCTGGCCGCCTTCCCTTCCTACAATCCGCTGCTGAGTGGAATCTGCTTGAATGAAAAAAACATCAGGGAGAAAGCCGCCGCCCTCGAATTCACCAAAGGAAAAGGAAAAGTTTATCTCCTGGGATTTAAGCCCATTCACCGGGCCCAGGCTCACGGCAGTTTTAAATTTTTGTTCAATCTGCTTCTTTTTTCTTGACGATATCGTAAAACAAGGCTTTTACGCGATTTTCCAGGGCATCCTTAAAATCCATGATGGTTTTAGACGTCTCACCGGTCAGATAATCGACGATATACATCGGCTCGCCTACATTGACCTTGATCTTCCCGGGAACAATGAGCGGAGTTTGCGTTCCGTAAAAAGCTACCGGGGTTATAGGAACCTTTACTTTATCATCGCGGAAAAGATTATAGGCAAGAATGGAAGCTCCCCTGCGAAAGGGATAAATATACGGATGCGGATGGTCGCTGTAAACACGTCCTCTTCCCTGAAGAGTGATAATCGCTTTGCCTTTTTTCAGATAATCATGGCACAGCCGAAACGCCATTCTTTTTTTGTGATTAAGATCGACCGGAATGGTGCCGACCTTATAAATGTTTGAGGAAATGTAATCAACAAACGGCGCTTTGATGGGACTGAAAAGCAGGTCTAAAAATAAGCCGAAATTATGCATATGCCTTTTCAGATGCTTCCGTACTAAGGCATTAAATTCCGACCGGTTAAAAATGCCTACATTGGCTGTAAAAAAGATGGGTCTCGGAACATATTTCATAAGAATGGCCACATCTTTATAGGATCCGCAATGGTTTCCTATTATGATGTTGGGCCCTTCTCTGACAAAATGTTGCCGGCCTTTTATAATCACTTTTTTTCCGAAAAGAGAAATGTCACAAAGCTTTTGGATAACCGGCTGAAGTATTTGTAGTTCTTCCTCGAAACTCGCCATTTATGAAATCTATTCTAACCTGAATTTCTAATAAATATCAATCCTTAGCCTATGCCTGGAGATGCTCCAGCCAATCCTGCTGAATATTATTTTTCACGTTTTGGAAAAAATGAAATATTTTTTTCATAATTATCGTGAATTCCTTGATAATATATAAAACAAATGTTAACGTATAATACTTAACATGCCTGAGATCCCTTCCCGGATTAGGAGGCAAAATGCTAACGCTGATCAAAAATGGAGAAATATTCGCCCCGGAACCTCTGGGAAAAAAAGATGTTCTCATCGCCGGAGACCGGATTGGTGCCCTCACAGATCCCGGCCTGATACAAATAGAAGGCACACAAGTCTCTGAAATCGAAGCTGAAGGAAAGCTCATTTTTCCGGGAATAATCGACACCCATGTTCATCTCATCGGAGGAGGGGGAGAAGGAGGTCCCGCCACACGCACACCAGAAATCCTTATCGAGGATATCGTTTCCAGCGGAGTCACGACTATCATCGGCTGCCTTGGAACCGACGGCATAACCCGTCATCCGGCATCCCTTCTGGCTAAAGCCAGAGCGCTGGAAGAGGAAGGGATCACCGCATTCATCTTTTCCGGCTCCTACGAAATTCCCCCCGTCACCTTGACGGGGAGCATTCGGTCAGACCTTGTCTTGATCGATAAGGTTATCGGAGCGGGTGAAATCGCCATTTCTGATCACAGGTCTTCTCAGCCGACATTTGAAGATCTGGCCCGTCTCGCTGCGGAATGCAGGGTTGGAGGAATGCTCAGCGGAAAAGCCGGAATCCTTCACCTTCACCTCGGTGACGGAGAGAGGAAACTTGATATGCTTTTCAGACTTTTCAAGGAAACAGAAATTCCTCCATCCCAACTGGTAACAACACATATCAACCGCAACAGTGATCTTTTCAAGGAAGGAATCAAATATCTCAAGCAGGGAGGACAGGTTGATATAACCGTTACTGATAAAGATGATGAGCTGAACATGGAAAAAGCCGTGAAACATTTACTCAACCAAAATGTTCCTCTCAACCAAATAACCGCCAGTTCGGACGGAAACGGCAGCCTGCCGGTTTTTGATAATAAAGGCAATCTTTTAGGACTCAATGTCTCCAATCAAAAAGCTCTCCTGAAAAGTTTTCAATCACTCGTTAAAAATGACATTATGCCTTCAGAAACGGCGATATCATTTTTTACATCAAATCCCGCTTCAATCTACAAACTGGATCGCAAGGGAAGGATCGAGCCAGGAAAAGATGCCGACTTAATCATTCTGAACCGAGAACTGGAATTGACATACGTCCTGGCCAAAGGACGCCTCTTGCTGGAAGACGGCAACCTTATAGCTAGAGGCACTTTCAGCCCGAAGGGCGGAATATCAACGCCATAATCTTTTTCAACAAGGACCAGAAACATGAAGAAACCCTCTTCCAAAGAGAAAAAGGAGCAAAAAAAACCCGGCATCTGCATCGCGCTGATTCCGATCATCACCATGAGCATCCTGCTCGGGGTGGGCTACGGAATCTACCAAATCCGGCCGCAGGTTCTCCTTGTCGCAGCAGCCTTCCTCACCGGTATTATCGGATTTTTCTTGAAGTTCAAATGGAGCGTCATGGAAAAGGGCATTGTTGACAGTATCCAAAAGTCGATGCCGGCCATCCTGATCATGCTCTGTGTCGGTCTTCTGATTGGATCATGGATTGCCTGCGGTACCATCCCCATGGTGATTTATTACGGATTAAAACTCATCTCACCCAAATATTTTCTCGTGACCGCCTGTTTTGTCTGCTCCCTCATCTCACTGGCCACCGGCACATCCTGGGGAACAATCGGAACACTTGGGGTTGCCTTTATCGGAATCGCTATGGGATTGGGCATCCCTCTCGGCCCGGCCGCAGGCGCTATTGTCGCCGGATCTTATTTCGGAGACAAACTTTCGCCCTTTTCCGACGTAACCAACCTGGCTCCCGTCGCCGCCGGCTCCAACCTTTTTGACCATATTCGTCATATGATCTGGTCGGCAACACCGGCGTGGCTCATCGGATTGTTCGTATATTTTTTGATCGGTCTTAATTACGGTTCGGGAAACATCCAATCGGAATCCATGGATTTGATCACCAAAACGCTCAAAGAAAATTTCAACTTTAACATTATCCTTTTGCTGCCTATGGTCATTGTTTTTTATTTCGCCTTCAGCAAAAAACCGACCATCCCCGGTATGCTTTTATCGACCTTCGCGGCCGCAATCCTGGCCTTCATCTTTCAGAACGCATCCGTCCAGGAAGTGGCCACAGCTCTCAACACGGGATATAAAGCCCAAACAGGTGTAGAACAGGTCGACGCCCTTATCTCGAGGGGAGGGCTGATGAGCATGATGGAAACTCAACTTGTAGCCTTTACGGCCTTCAGTTTCGGAGGCATCATGCAGAGCACGGGGCTTCTGTCCGTCATACTGGACAAGGTCATGAAGTTTGCCAATAAAGTATGGAGCATCGTCATGACAACGGTCATTGCAGCCGTCACCACTGCCCTCATCACCGGAAGCTCTTATCTTTCAATGATCATCCCCGGCGATCTTCTTTCCCCTATTTACAAGAAAAAGGGGCTCGCCGCTAAAAACCTTTCCCGTATCATCGAAGAAAGCGGCGCCATCATTGTTCCTCTTATTCCATGGAGTATGGCCGGCGTTTATATCACGGGGACCCTAGGCGTATCCACATTTTCCTATCTGCCCTGGGCTATTATGAACTATGCCGCAGTTCTCATTCTGGTCCTCTTTGGTTTCACGAAATTTACCATGGCACCAAAGATAAGGGATGATGAAACACAGATAGGAAGTTGAGCCGATGTATCCGGCATAAAATATCGGATTGATACCGGGATGAAGCTCCGGAATCTCCTCTAATCTTTATCTATTTTCCTAAAAGCTTTTTCATACATATCCATCGCTTTTTTCCGTCTCTCTTTCTCCATTTCCGAAGTAGCGGTAAACCGGCGGTCCGTTTCATCTTTTTTCTTTTTTTCTTTCAAAAGAAGAGAATCAAAAGACGTCTTTTTTTTGACCGCCTTTCTCTCTTTCCGGACAACAGTCCCGGTGCAGGGATCGATCCAAAGAATCGAGGAGCAGACGGGACAAACGATATCGAAAACCTTTTTTTCTTTTGATTCCGACATAGCAGCATAAATGTACCAAAAATAACTTCATTTCTCAATCTTAAGCCTGAATCGTTTTATTGTTTGAACTACAAGAAGGATATATGTTTGATTGGCATTTTTTATGAACAATACAATGTTATGGTGTTGTAATCCTATGCTTTCTCATCAATTTGAAAAGCCCCTGTCGGCTGAGCCCGAGATTTTTCGCAGTCCGTGTTCGGTTGAAATCGAACCGGGCCAGGGCCTGTTTGATGAACCTTTTTTCAAATTCATTTTTAGCCTGAAAATAATCATATGTTTCTTCTTTTACAGATACCCCATCCGGGTTGATTTTTCGAGAAAGATATCTTTCGTGGATCATACCGCTCCGGCATATAACCAAACATTTTTTGACCTCATTCTGAAGCTCGCGAACATTACCGGGCCAGGAATAATCCATAAGCCGCTCTACTGCTCCCGGTGAAAAAAAGGACCTTTCTCTACCCAATTCACGGCAGTTGATATCCAAAAAATAATTGAGTAGCCCCGGGATATCATCCTTTCGTCTCCGCAGAGGGGGGATATCGATAACGACCACGGAAATGCGGTAGAAAAGATCTTCTCGGAACAATCCTTTTTCGATCTCCGCTTCAATATCCTTGTTCGTCGCGCTCAAAAACCGTACATCAACCGGCCTGGTTTTATTTTCACCCAAACGCCTCAACTCCTTGTTCTGGAGAAGCCGGAGAAGTTTCGCCTGAAGAGGAAAGGAAAGATCTGCGATCTCATCCAGAAAAAAACTTCCTCCCTGGGCATCCTCGATCATGCCGGGTTTATCAAAAAGGGCTCCCGTAAACGCACCCCGCTTGTAGCCAAAAAGCTCGCTTTCCACCAACGTGTCAGGGATAGCTCCGCAGTTTACGGCAACAAAACGGTGTTGTGCCCTGGGGCCTCTTTCATGGATCATTCTGGCGACTAGATCTTTTCCCGTTCCGCTTTCCCCCCGTATAAAGACAGGTATGTCATGGTCTTTGACACAATCGATCAAACTCAGGACTTCATGAAAAACCGGGCTTTCCCCAATAAAAGGCAGAGAGGGAAGATCTTGTTCACCAAATCCCGCCTGCCAAAAATTTCTCTTTTTTAGAATGGTCCGGATGGGACCGGCCAATTCATTGACGGTCTCAACATCGGTTTCTGAATAACCTTCTCCCCAGGAATTTTTTTCAAGAAGAACAGCTCCCATCGGACTCCCGTTAAGAAACACAGGGATACAGAGAAAATGAACCTGCGGCGAAGAACCGGATCCCGGCCATAGGATACAATTTTTCAGAGGGCAGCTGGTTGAATCCAGGGGGGTTTTCTCTTCGAGGGTTTTCTTCACCAGATCCATAAACACACTCGGTTTTGTCTTCAAATCCGGATATGCTTCTTCCAAGACCAGATCACCGGAAGAATCAAGAGAAAAAACACCTGACCAGGAGGAAGATGTTTCTTTTCTGGCAACATCCAACAATCTTTTCAAAAAGCTGGAATGGTTATCCCTGTGAGTTATCGGCCGACAAAAAGTTTTAAGGTTTTTAGAAATTTTCATCATCATGTCCAAACGTTTGAGAACCGGCCGCACTAAAAATAACGATGTCTATAAGGGAAAATTCTCAATATAGATAAAATTGGTTTACTCAGATCGGAATTTGAGGGAATAGGTTGATCCTGTGTCCGTTGTTTTATGCCTGGCGGCTGTCCTTCAATTTGGCGATCCTTTTTGAAACCCCCCTGTATCTTGAATCCCATTCCTTGACTTCTTGATAAAGATCCATCGCTTTTCTTACGACGCCCAATTCTTCATAAATCGAGGCCATCTCAAATTTCAAATCATAGATCTGCGTATCACCCGGGGCGCTGATATCCATGGCCTTTTTCATCCATTTTAAAGCATTCTCAACCTCTTTTTTTTGTCTGTAACAAAAACTGATGATAATATAACACTCGAGTGTTCGATCGGGATCCTTGGAGGCCAGCTTCAATTCCTCGACGGCTTCCTCATAAAGGCCTTGTTCCATAAAGGCGATCCCCAGGTTATAGCGGCTTTCATGATCCGCCTCGTCGACTTTCTCTTTTATCCCTTCTTTGAAGTGAGTGACAATTTCCGACAGATCTTTTTCCCCGGGTGTCATACTTCCCTTCAATTGCTGAAGAATGGCGTTCCGAATGGAATCCTGCTCTTCTTCCAACGGAATCTTGAGATCATAATAGTTTTGCTTCTTCGTTTGGTAGTCATAAGGAAGAATATCTGTATCGGCAAAAATCTCAGCCGCCGTTATTTTTTCATCCTCTCCTTCAACGAGTGCCGCTTCAGGTATCTTTTTTCCCCTTGAAGGAGGCTCCTTTTCCTGGACCTCGGCTTCCGGAACCGGGGATTCAGAGACCGCAGGCTCAGGAACCGGGGCATCCGGGACTGCAGCTTCGGGAATCGCTTCCTTTTCTGAAGCCTTTTCCCCTTCTTCGGGGAGGCTTTTCTCAAATAATTCCATGACTTCGGTTATTTTCGCTTTGACCAGCGGATTTTTTGGATACTCGTTTCTCAGGTCGTCAAGCAGTTTCAAAGCATTTCGGTTCAGTTTTTGCTCCAGATAAATATCCACTTTTGAAAGTTCCGCTTTGATGGTGTCTTCATTGTCAACATGGACTTCCACTTTTTCAGGTTTTTTCTTCACTTCCTTGGAAGGTACTTTGCTGGCTTTTGAGCTGAGCTCAGCCTTCATTCTTTCATATTCTCTGTGATAGGATTCATCCCCCATCCGAAGACTGGAAAGTACATTAACAACCTCTATAGCTTCATTATACTGTTCCATGTTTCGGTATTCGTTTAGAATAATTTTATAGGCGGTTTCCTGCCCTTCAATATCTTCCTGTTTTTTAAAAACACCAGCCAATTTTTCCAAGGTTGGAATATGGGGTTCCTTTGATGAGATGATGAGGCCAAGAATCCCAATGGCTTTATCCAGCCTTTTTTTCTTAATAAGGCTGGCCACTATAGGCTCGAAATATTCGTAGGCCCTGTCCAACTCTCCTTTATGTATCTGGATGTATCCCAAGATGCTCCTGGCCTGGACGTCATTTGGTTTCAGGTTATAGACTTTTAAAAAAATTTCTTCAGACTTGTCGTACTCGCCGTCCTCGTAGTAAAGATTCCCAAGAAGAGAAAGAATACTCACGTTTTCCTTATTGTCCTTCAGGATTTCATTCACGACGCGGTAGGCCTCGTTCGTCCTCTTCTCACTCTTATAGAGATGGATAAGATTTCTCAGTGTCCGGGCATCATCTCCTTTGAGATCCCTTGCCAGATTGAGGATTTCCTCAGCATCCTTAACTTCGTTCTTTTTCAGCTTCAGCTCGGCAACTTGATTCAGCATTTCTACGGCCTTTTCGACCATGTTTTGCTTGGAATACAGCTCCGCCAGAGTAAGCCGGGCACCAATATCAGTGGGTGAAAGGGCCAAAACTTTTTCAAACAAAGGAATGGCCTCTTTGCGGCGGTTGCTGTTAGCCAGATTTTTTGCCGTTTTGATATATTCCGCTTTTGCTTCTGATAAAAATCCCTGGCTGGAGTAAAGATCGGCCAGTCTTTTGGAGACTTGAATATCATCGGGATCGAGCTTGCTGATCTTTTTAAAAATGGCGATAGCTTTAGAGCTTAATCCTTGTTCTTCGCAGTGCTCGGCGATACTTTTATACTGTTCAATGGCCTTGTTTTTTTTGTTCGCCTTTAAATACAGGTCTCCGATCGTATTGCGGATGCTTATGTCCTGCTCATCACTGGTAATAAGTTTTTCATAAACACCTATGGCATCCAGAATTTTCCCCTTTTTGATATATTTCTCAGCCTGTGCGATGATTTTGTTTCGTTCTTTTTCCGATGCCATTCTTTAGCCGTGAAGATTAAAACTTTTTCTATGAAGCGCCGTCACTCCAAGATCTTTAAGCCCTTTAAAATGATCTTTGGTTCCATATCCTTTATTTTTTGAAAGACAATACCCCTTAAATACAGGGTCCATCCGGCAGATCAAATCATCTCGAATAACCTTGGCCACAATGGAAGCCGCTGCGATGGACAGGCTTTTCCGGTCACCTTTAGGTATTCTCTTCTGTTTATAATGTACACTATTCAAATTAAAGCCGTCAACAAGCAGGAAATCCGGTTGTCTGCAACAATTCTTTACAGCTCTGGACATCGCATCGAGGGAGGCGAAATAAATATTCCTTTGGTCGATTTCACTATTCGAAGCAAAGCCGATTCCCACACTATAGGCTGACAAAAAAATGGCTTCAGCCAACCTCTCTCTCTTTTTCGGTGAAAGCAGTTTGGAATCGTTGATTTCATCCATCCAGGCAGGTGTCTTTCCTGAAATGGTGCTCTCCGGGAAAATGACTGCTGCGGCGGTCACAGGTCCGAATAATGCACCCCGGCCCACTTCGTCCACTCCGGCTATTTTATTATACCCGAAACGAACGGCTTCCCTCTCGATGCTAAAATCAGGCACATTAACCTCGAATCGGATTAACGGTAATCATGGCCTTTTACGTTCTTTTTTCTTTGATACGGGCCGCTTTTCCTTTTAATTCTCTGAGATAGTAGAGTTTGGCCTGTCGCACCTTTCCCTTTCTGACAACCTCTATCTTTTTGATCATCTGGGAATGAAGAGGAAAAATCCTTTCGACTCCAATGCCGAAAGAAATTTTTCGCACGGTAAAAGTAGCTCCCAATCCGGCTCCTCTTTTTTTGATAACATCTCCCTTGAATATCTGGATCCTTTCCTTTTCTCCTTCACGGATGACGACATGGACCTTTACATTATCGCCGATATTAAAATCTTCGATATCCTTTTTTAAATAATTTTCTTCTACATTTTCAACCTGATTCATCGTTCTTTCCTTTCCCAATGTATTTCTTTCAAAATACTTTTCTCTTTCTGACTTAATTTCTTATTCATCAGAAGCTCCGGCCGAATCCGGGCTGTTTTCTCAAAAGCTTTTTGCCGCCTCCACTGCTCGATCTTCGCATGGTCTCCGGAAAACAGCACTTCCGGCACTTTCAGGCCCCTGAAATCACGGGGCCGTGTATAATACGGAAAATCCAGCATGCCGCTCGAAAAAGAGTCCTGACGTACGGACTCTTCCTTTCCGACAACATGGGTAACAAACCGGGACACGGCATCCACAAAAACAATCGCCGCCGGTTCTCCACCCGTGAGCACATAATCACCAATTGAAATTTCGCCCGTTATCGAATGCTGAACGACTCTCTCGTCCACTCCTTCATATCTTCCGCAGATAAGAACAATCTGTTCTTCTTCGGCCAGCTGTTCGGCAAGCCTATGATCAAATCTTTCTCCCTGCGGGGAAAGAAGAATAACGGGCGATTTTTTTTTCTTTCGGACCGCTTCAACCGCCGAAAAAATGGGTTCCGGTTTGAGGACCATGCCTTCCCCGCCCCCAAAAGGGCGGTCATCCACCTGCTTGTGTTTATCCTTCGTGTAATCTCTCAGATCGTGGACATGAACCTCTACCACCCGTTTTTCCCGAGCCTTGTTGATAACTCCTTTGGAAAAAACATTCCCGAACATGCCGGGAAATATAGTGATTATATCAAATCTCATCCATCTCTAAAAGTCCCGCAGGAGGATCGATTTTAATCTCTTTTTTCTCCAGGTTTACTTCAAGTACAAGGGAATCGACAAAAGGAATGAGAATTTCTTTCTTCTGCTTTCGAACGATCAGCAAACTATTGCCCGGAATATCATGGAATCCTTCCACGGTTCCCCAGAAACATCCTTTATCCGTGAAAACCGAACAACCTATCAACTGGAAGTGGTAATATGCCCCAGCTTCAAGAGGCGAAAGTTGTTCCTCGGGAATATGGACATCCCTTCCCGCATATGGACAGGCATCCTCGATGGAATCAATCCCTTCAAGCTTAATGAGGAAGGCGTTTTTGAAGGGCTTTATGGATGTGACGATAAGCTCTTCGTATGTACCTTTCTTATCGAGAAAAACCCCTGAAAAAAAAAGGCTTTTCTCCGAGTCCAGGAAAAAGATTCAGCTTCAACTCGCCTTTCTTCCCATGAGGCTTGCCAAGCTTTCCTATCTTAATCAACCTAGACTTTCTCAATGATCTCGAGATTAAATCTCCTTTTAAGTTTCATTCCGGCAGCACCAAGTATAATCCTGATAGCACGTGCGGTTCTCCCCTGCTTTCCGATCACCTTACCTAAATCCTCCGGAGCGACCTTCAGTTCCAAGATCGTGGTTTGTTCCCCTTCCAACTGGGAAACCTGTACCTTTTCCGGATTGTCAACTAATGACTTGGCGATCAATTCAACGAGTTCTTTCACAGTATCCTCCTTTACATTGAAAATGTTATTGGGAAAAATTACATCTCTGCCACTCTATTTATAAGAGATTGAACCGTTTTGGAGGTTTGGGCTCCTCTTTCCAGCCAAAATTTTATCTTTTCTTGATCAATCTTGATTTCAGGAGGCTCTTTCAACGGATCATAAGTACCAAGAATATCTTTGGCCTTGCTCTCTCTCGGTTTTCGGGAATCAATAGCAATAATCCTGTAAAAAGGTCTCTTTTTCGTTCCAAGTCGCATTAAACGTATAGATATCATATCACACCATTCTAAAAATAATAGCAGATAATATCTGAATTTTCAACGTAAGTCAACTGATTTTAATGGGATAACGGAAATGAAGAGAGCATCTTATGAAAGCGGTCCTTCTTCATCATCTTCTTTATTTCATGAAACTGTTTGAGAAGCTGATTAACGTCCGAGATAGGGCGGCCGCTTCCATTTGCAATCCTTCGTCTTCGGCTTCCATTGATAATCTTGGGGTATTCGCGCTCCTGAGGGGTCATGGAGTTGATAATGGCTTCAAAATGATCGATCTTTGCATCATCAACCTTTAAACCGGAGATCTTCCGAAAAGCTCCCGCCTGGGGCATCATTTTTAAGATCTGGGAAATCGAACCCATTTTTCTCATCTGGGCAATCTGCTTTTTAAAATCATCGAGTGTGAATGTCTGCTGGCGAAGTTTTCGGGCTAATTCTTTGGCCTCTTCCTTATCCGCCTCGGTTTCGGCCTTCTCAATGATAGTCAGCATATCTCCCAAACCAAGAATCCGGGAAGCCAAACGGTCCGGGTGAAATACTTCAAAATCCTCAAGTTTTTCACCTAAGCCGACAAACTTGATCGGTTTCCCGGTTACAGAGACGATCGACAGGGCAGCGCCTCCCCGGGCGTCACCATCGAGCTTGGTTAAAAGAATCGATGTGATTCCAATCTTTTCTGCGAAAATTTCGGCGCTTTTGACGGCATCCTGCCCCGTCATGGCATCTCCAACATAAATCACTTCCTGAGGATTTAGGATATCCCGGACCAAAAGAAGTTCTTCCATCAATTTTTCATCCACATGAAGCCGGCCCGCCGTGTCCACAATCAGAAGATCGTAACCATGATTCCGAGTGTGACTCTTCAATTCACTCAACAAGCGGGATGGGTCTTCCCCTTCTCCGGTTTTCATTTCATAAAAAGGCAACTTCAGGGAATCCGCAATCGTTTTCAATTGTTCCTGGGCGGCCGGCCTTTTCATATCGAAGGATACCAAAAGAGGATTTTTTCCCGTTCTGCGAATCCAATTGGCCAGCTTTCCACAGGAGGTTGTTTTTCCTGCGCCCTGAAGACCGACCATCATAAAAATGGAAGGCGGAGTTCCTGAATACTGAAGGGTTTTTTCTTCTCTACCAAGGATAGAGGTCATCTCCTCCTTGACAATCTTGATAACTTGCTGGGAAGGAGTCAGGCTTGTAAGGACCTTTTGATCAAGGGCTTTAATTTTGATGTTTTCAATAAAATCTTTGACAACCTTATAATTGACATCCGCTTCGAGAAATGCCAGCCGTATCATACGCAGCGCTTCTTCCATGTTTTTTTCCGTGACCTTGACTTCGCCTCTTATAAATTTGAGGGCTTTTTGAAGCCGGTCGGAAAGCTGATTGAACATTTTTTTATCCTCACCACTTATTAAAAGGTATTAAAGATGTTTTTATTATAACAAAGTCCGACACCCGATCATACTCTCAAGAATAGCAGAGTAAGCATTTCCATTTCTTTTTCAAGCAGAGAAATGGAAATGCTTACTCTGCTATTCTTGACTTTTTTCCTCAATCTCTTTATGGTATACCTACTTTTTATATCGACTGACCGAAAATACACACAAACTTTAGGTGAAATCATGAAAGGAAAAATCGACTATGAAGAGATCATAAAGCTCATCGATCTCTTTGAGGAGAAAAAGCTCACCCGTTTTGAATTGGAAGTCGAAGGCTTTAAAATAAAAATAGGTAAGGAAGCTCAGACCGCGGCCATCCCCGTCTCTTCCGTTTCGCCCGCAGTGCAAGAAGAAATTTTTTCATCTTCGGGCGCTCCTGTTCCTCCTCCCAAGGCCGGAGCAGACAATCTCCATATTATTACCTCTCCTATGGTGGGAACTTTTTACAGGTCTCCCGATCCTTCCTCACCGCCCTTTGTCGAGATTGGAGATAAGGTCAAAAAAAACCAGACGCTGTGTATCGTCGAAGCCATGAAGCTTATGAATGAGATAGAATCGGATATCGACGGCGTCGTTGAAGATATTTTTATCCAAAACGGAAAACCCGTCGAATACGGCCAAAAACTGTTTGCCGTTAAACCGGCGGAATAACCATCATGTTTTTAAAAATCCTTGTCGCCAACCGCGGGGAAATCGCGCTTCGTATCATCCGCTCAGCAAAGCTTCTGGGGATAAAAACGGTCGCCGTTTACTCGGAACCGGATAAAAATTCCCTTCATGTTATGCTGGCCGACGAGAAGATTTGTATCGGCCCGTCCAAGTCAACCGACAGCTACCTCAATATTCCCAATGTTTTGAGTGCCGCCGATATCACAAAGGCCGACGCCATTCATCCCGGCTATGGATTCCTTGCCGAAAGCCCCCGTTTTGCCGATATATGCGAGACTCACGGCATAACCTTTATCGGGCCGCCGGCATCCATTATGAAAATAATGGCCGACAAAAACAATGCCCGCCAGGAAATGAAAAAAGCCCGGCTTCCCATTATTCCAGGCAGCGACAAAATCCTTTCTAATACAGAAGAAGCAAAAAAAGAAGCTCAAAAAATCGGCTATCCCGTCATTCTCAAAGCAGCAGCCGGAGGCGGAGGAAAAGGCATGAGAATCGTCCGCACCAGCGGACAACTGGAAGGGCAATTCGCCATCGCCCAGGGAGAGGCAAAGGCTGCCTTTGATAATTCCGATCTTTACATGGAAAAATTCATTCAAGGAGCCCATCACATTGAGATCCAGGTTATAGCTGACTTAAAGGGCAATATTATGGCTTTAACCGAGAGGGAATGCTCCATCCAAAGAAAATACCAAAAAGTCCTTGAAGAGACTCCCTCGCCCTACATTGATGAAAAACTTCGAAAAAAAATGATAAAAGCCGTCGAAGAAGCGGCAAGGACCATTGGCTACCAGAGTCTGGGAACATTCGAGTTTCTCGTCGACGATAAAAAACAGTTTTACTTCATGGAAGCCAATACACGGGTGCAGGTAGAACATCCGATCACGGAATTTATTTACGACATTGACTTGATCAAAGAACAAATTAAAATCGCCGCCGGGGAAAAATTATCACTTAAAAACGATATGAAAATCTCCGGACACAGCATCGAATGCCGGATTAATGCCGAGGATGCGGAAACATTTATTCCCTCCCCGGGAAAGATTGATTTTCTCACCCTGCCCGGAGGTGAAGGTATCCGTGTTGATACGGCCGCTTACTCCGGTTGGGAGATTCCTCCTTTTTATGACTCCCTTCTAGCAAAAATTATAGCCAAAGGTCCCAACCGTAAGGAGGCCGTGGACAAAATAAGAACGGCTTTGGAAATGACCACCGTTGTCGGCGTAAAAACCAATATTCCGCTGCACCTGGCTATTCTTTCCAATAATGACTTTAAAAAAGGGAATTACGACATTCAGTTTTTGACCAAATTTTTAAAGAGCGCTGGCCGCCGCTGACTCCATCCGTTCTCTTTTTCTCCCGGGGCTATCTGTTCAAGACAATCTCAACAAGATATTCTCCCGAATTATCACCGAGGACATCTTCATTTATTCCGAGGAACAATCTGCCGGCAATGGGCATTTGAACAGTATTTTCTCCTCCGATATAAAACATCTTGATGATTTCTTCCCGCTTTTCCTTACCCGTTTCCTCGTCTATTTCAATGGAAACCAACTGGACCACCTTGCCGATAAGAGCACCAAAATTCTCCCCGGGGATCGGTTGTTGAAAAGTTTTGAGGGTAAGACCGTCCGGACGGCTGTAGGCCGTTGGATTTCCTTTCTGAAGAGAAATGGCTCCTGATGCCAGGAAGGTAACTTGTTGACCTTCATAAACATCAAGACCGGTATCCGTCCAGTCCGCAATGCCCAGCACCTTAAGCTTGAGGACGGTATCCTCCGCCGCTTCGGATACTTCTTCGAGAATATCCATTTCAGAAGGAGTCGAGACCGAAGCCAGATACCTTTTAAAGACTTCAAAGCGGGATGTGTCCTCGGAAAAAGATTGTTTGAATCTGACCATATCCCGAAGGTAATTTCTCCGGTTTTCGTTCCATCCGGTCCTCTTTATCCACAGGTCGTGCACACGTCTTTCGTATCCCAAACGGCTGACAATATTCAGATAAGAAGAAGGATTGAAACCGGCGTTGGTTATCATTTCAACGGCCATCCTGTCTGCGACTTTCACCTGGCTGGCTGTAAATTCCAGGCTGGAAAAAAATGCCAGAGCCCCCCCCTCTCGGTTGATGGCTTCTTCCAGACGGTTCCAACCTTCGGTGCCGCTGATAATTTCTCCCGGATCAAATCCCGACTGACGGACGATCCTTTCATAAAGGATCTCCTGGATATTCCCGGCGAGAAGATGGGAAGCTTCAAGGGCCAGAATTCCGGCCAGCTCCGATTCAGACTCCGCTTTCTCGACAAGCCCCCGGTGGATAAAAACATGCCCGCCCAAAACGGCGAAAGCATTGATGACGGAAGAATCGACAAGCTCGAAACTCCATATATATTCCTTGTTCTGATCCACAGACCGTCTGCCGTTTGTGATCCTGTCACCAATATTCTGAATATATGCCTGCAGATGTTCATCGGAAAAAAGATCCAGGTCCTTCACAATTTCGGGAATCATTTCGTCGCCGTAGGATATTTCATCCGCCCTGTCGATATAGTTAAACTCCGGTGCGGAAACCGGTCCAGTTTCCCTGAAGGCTGTTCTTTGAACCGGCGCACAGCTCCAAAACCAGCTAATGCAGACTAAGATTAAAAGGCCGATGAAAAATCCGTCTTTTATTCTCATATTAGTACCTGAACAAGTATATTCGTGCCTAAGATTTGTGTCAACAAATTAACCTGCATTATTCATCATTTATTTTGTTGACAAATATTTCACGTATGTTTAGAATCTCCCCCATGAAGGCTAACAGGATTATTCGCAGCTCAGCCCTGCTTCCAAAAGCGAAAAACCCTGTTTTTTATTCCAATCTCAACAATAACCGGGCGGTTCCATCCGCCTGAAATAGTCCACACCCAAAAACCACATTTTTTTAACCTGAACTTTTCTTTTTTTTCAGAACAGAACAGGTGAGAAAAAAAATCCCCGAACAGGAGATGTAAACATGACAGATAAATGGATATTTCCTGATAACTACCGTCCTTTGTTGACACCCTTTGAAACAGAAAACGCCATCAAAAAACTAAGAGATTTTTTTCAATTGCAGCTTTCTGTGGCGCTTAACCTCAGAAGGATAACGGCGCCGCTGCTGTTAAAAAGCGGCACCGGCATCAACGATGACTTAAACGGATCGGAGCGTCCGATTTCTTTTGACATCAAAAACGGAAACGGCATAAAAGTGGAGCTGGTTCAGTCCTTAGCAAAGTGGAAACGGCTCGCTCTGGCTGAACTGAACCTCAAAAAAGGAGAAGGGATTTATACCGATATGAACGCCATCCGGCCCGATGAAAAACTGGACAACCTCCATTCCGTCTATGTCGATCAATGGGATTGGGAGATGGTTATCGACGGGGAACAGCGAAACCTAAACTTTCTGAAAACGACTGTCCGAACAATTTACCGGGTTATCCGGGAAACGGAGATCTATATGCATCATCAATTTCCTGTTCTTACTCCCAACCTCCCTGAAGAGATCACTTTTATCCAGGCGGAAGAGCTGGCCCTTAAATATCCGCAGTTGACACCTAAAGAGCGGGAAGATGCGATCTGCAGCGAAGCCGGTGCGGTATTTATCATCGGCATCGGCGCTCCCTTATCCGATGGTTTTCCCCATGACGGCAGGGCTCCAGACTATGATGACTGGATCACGCCCAACGGAGAAGGAACCGGGCTCAATGGGGATATCCTCGTCTGGTATCCTCTCCTTAACCAATCCTTGGAATTGTCCTCGATGGGGATCAGGGTCAATCCGGCGGCGCTTGAACATCAGCTGGAACTCAGCCGCACCACCGACAGGCGTTCCCTTTTTTTCCACCGGTGTTTATTATCAGGCCGGCTGCCTCTTTCCATCGGCGGGGGAATCGGACAGTCACGTCTTTGTCTTTTTATCCTGAGAAAAGCCCATATCGGTGAGGTGCAGGCGGGCATTTGGCCCGAAGAAATTTTAGAATTGTGCCGGCGCTGTTCCATTCATCTATTTTAAGAAAAAAAGAACGCCTCCCTCGTCACGGCGGTATCCTTCAGGGACAAATGATCACCTTATATAATCATCCAACCTAGAGAATTATCCTTGCCAAAATTACGACGGGCGGTGTATCCGGTTAATACGATGGATGAGGCATCTGAAAGGGCTGTCTTTGAAGAGCCGATTATATTCGTCAAACCCCTTTTCTTTAAACGTTATTTCGAGTTATATCCGCCTCCCGCATGCTGGGAAATATTAGCACAAAACTTTTTGCCTTCAAAATCGTAATAAGAACATATAAAATGACTTTAGAAAAAGAGGCATAAAATGACGGAACAAAATAAAGCTCCTAAAAAGAAAAAAAGGATATTTATTATCCTGGCCATCGTAGTCTTCATTGCAGTTATTATCTTTTTCAATCTCCAGGCCCAAAGGGAAAAAGGGTTGAAAGCGACCGTGAAAAAAGTCGAAAAAACGGACCTGACATCGATCATTTCGGCATCCGGCGAAATCAGTCCCAAAAAAAACGTCGATATCAGCGCCCATGTACCGGGCCGCATCGTCAAAATTGGGGTTGAAGAAGGACAGCGTGTTCAAAAAGGCGATTTTCTTCTTAAACTCGATTCCATACAATACGAAGCCAATGCGGACAGGGACAGAGCCCAGATTCGTACTTTCCAGGCAGAACTCATCAAAGCGCAAGCCCGGCTGAAAAAAGACGAAAGTTATTACAACCGACAGAAAAAATTATTCGAGGAAAAACTCATCTCCCGGGAAGAGCTGGAAACCGCAAAAGCCCAGTACGATATCTCTAAAGCCGACTATGAATCTATCGAGTTTCAAATCAAACAAGCCCAAGCCTCGCTCAAGAGCACTATGGACAATCTGAGTAAAACCGTTTACAACTCCCCGATTGACGGTATCATCACCAGCCTCCGCGTTGAGGAAGGGGAGATCGCCCTGGTGGGGACCATGAACAATCCCGGAACCGTCCTGATGACGATTGCCGACCTTTCCGTTATGGAGGTCGAAGTCGAGGTTGATGAAACGGATGTCATCGGCGTAAAGATAGGCCATAAGGCCGAGGTTAGGGTCGACGCCTTCCCCGACCTGGTCATTAAAGGAAAAGTTACCGAAATCGGCAGCTCCGCTCTTCAGAAGCTCACGGCTTCGGAGGAGTCGAAGGATTTTAAAGTCGTCATAACCCTGGAAAATCCCCCTCAAGATCTCAAGCCGGGACTTTCCGCATCCGCGGATATCATCACCGCAGAAAAACAAGATGTGCTTGTCGTCCCGATTGCAGCCCTGGCCGTCAGAGAACTGGAAGGAGAAAATAACGAAGACAAACAGGAAGAAGGCGTGTATATTGTCCAAGAAGACAACCGGGTGAAGTTTACCCCCGTGATCAAAGGAATCATGGGTGAAATGCAGATCGAAATCATCTCCGGTGTGGAAGAAGGCCAAAGTATCGTGGTTGGCCCCTACAGCGCCCTGCGCCAGTTGAAAGATGATATGTTGATTACCCCCGAAGAAAGAGAGAAGAAAAATGACACCTCAGGATAATAATATCATCATTTCCGTTGAAGACCTGAAAAAAATCTATCAGCTCGGCAATCAGGAAGTAAAAGCCCTGAACGGGGTTTCCTTTGACATAAAACGGAATGAGTTTCTGGCCATAATGGGCCCTTCGGGATCGGGAAAGTCTACCCTGATGAATATTATCGGCTGTCTCGATACACCTACAGAAGGCACATATTTTCTCAATGGAAAAGAAGTCAGTTCCTTCAGCGAAAACGAACTCGCCTATATCCGCAACCAGGAAATCGGTTTTGTTTTTCAGGTCTTTAACCTGCTGTCGCGGACAACGGCCTTTCATAATGTCGAACTCCCTTTAATCTATAAGGGAACCCGGAAAAAGGCCAGAGAAGAACAAGTCAAAAGGGCCTTAAAAATGGTGGAAATGGCCGACAGGATGTACCACCGTCCCAATGAACTGTCGGGAGGTGAAAGACAGCGTGTGGCCATTGCCCGGGCTCTTGTTAACGATCCGTCCATTCTCCTGGCCGATGAACCCACGGGAAATCTTGACAGTAAAACCGGACAGGAAATCCTCAAGCTCTTCCATAAGATACACAGCGACGGCAACACGATAATCATAGTGACCCATGACACCAACGTCGCCTCCCAGGCACAGAGAATCATCTACCTGAAAGACGGTAAAATGGAAAAAGAGGAAAAAAAAGGAGCAACATCATGAATTTTTTTAACAGATTGCAAGGTGTGTTTTTTAGTCCTCAAACAACTTTCAAGGCTCTGGCTGAAAAACCTGTTTGGAAGTTAACTCTTGTTTTCATCCTGATCCTAACCGCCGTCTTCATTTACCTCGTCAATCCCTATATTCAGCAGGACACACTCAAAACTTTTAAAAATAATGTCAAACTTCAAGAACGTCTGGGTGAAGAAAGATATAATCGGATGCTGGAACGGTATGAAAATCCGACAAAAACATCGAGGCTCTTGGGTGCTTTTGTCTTTACTCCTATCACCATGATGATCGGCCTTCTCCTCTCAAGCTTGTTCCTTCTCGTTATCGGAAGGCTGACCTCGACGGAAGGAAAATTCATCCTGGTTTTTTCCGCTTTTATCCATGCCAATATCATCGACAAACTTTTAGGCAACGCCGTACGGCTGATCCTTATCTTCACACGAAAATCCTTTATACAAACAACAACCAGCCTGGCACTCTTCTTTCCCCGGCTAGAAGTCTTGTCCACACCTTATATCATCCTCAGTCAGTTCGATTTTTTTCAATTGTGGATGTTCGGCATACTCGCCTACGGTCTGGCCGCCATCTTCAAAATAAGCCTTAAAAAAGCCCTCTTCGTCTCTTACGGTTTTTTTATTCTAAAAAGCGCCTTCAACATCGCTTTGGCCCTTATCCAGACAACGGCTCTGCGGTAACGAACGTTTATTTCCTGTCACAAACGAAGCTCCACCCCAAGAGGGACACCTGTTGACACAAAAACCGCACATCGTTACAGTATGTCTATGGCTGAAAATCCGCTTCAGGGTGACCTTTCTCTCACTTCCTTTCCGCGTCTTCTCTTTCATATCTGGAAGAGAAAAAAAACGGGCTGCCTTCATCTGAAAACGGCAGACGGCGAAAACGGATTTGTATTCAAGAACGGCCTTATCATCGTAGAAAAAAAAGGTTTCCCCGAGGATGATTTTTTCAAGGCGCTTGTCGAAAAAAAAATTCTCGGCCCGCTCGACTTTGAAAACTGCCTGCGTTATTCGGGACAAAAAAACACCTCATTGATGCGTGCTTTTCTCGAAATCCATGAGACCTCCGCGGCACACCTATGGGAACAAATGAAAGAGTACCTTTACAATGAATTGTTTCCCTTTTTTAACTGTTCCCAAGCCGCCTTTGATTTTGACGCCGGGCATCATTTTTACGACTCGGACATATATTTTCAGATCCCGACACAGGAGCTGATTTTAGATGGCGTCCGCAGCATGAAAAACCTTGAGCTAATCAAGACGATGCTCCCCCCCTTGAACACCCCCGTCAGGGCTGTTCAGCCGTCCTGGAGTACGGAACTGGCCCTCTCTCCCGCAGACATATACATTTTAAATCTTCTATCGGAAAATACGACACTGGCAAAAGTACTAAAAGCCAGCAATATTTCTCAAAGGGAATCTCTGACATCAATTTACACGCTTTACAGCCTCGGATTTCTTATCTTTTCGCAGAAATCGTCCCATGACAGCTTTCTCGATGAATATTTACCCCTGGACTTCGAACAGATCGTCTCAGTGTTTAACACCAACTGCACCCATATCTATAAATATATCTCCAAAGAAATCGGACCCGTTTCCATCAATGTCCTGAAAAAATGCCTTGAAGAAATCAAGCCGTCACTTACGCCCATATTTCAAAAGATTGAGCTGGGAACGGACGGCTCCGTCTCCCTGAATGCGAACCTTAGAGCAAAATTCACACTTTTCAGCCTTGAGGAAAAAAGGAGTTTTATAGAAAACTTGAACGAAATTCTGGTCGCAGAGGTCCTGGCCGTAAAAAAAGTTTTCGGTAGTGAGCATGAATCCAAAATCATGAAGAACCTCACGATATGGAAAGAATGATACGAAAAAAACAGGTATTCGGCCTTCTGTTTTTGCTGACGGCTCTTTTTCTTTTTATCTTCATTGCCCTTGTTTTATAGCCCGGATCATTTTTATGAACAAGTTAGATAGAAAAAATCTCGTCTGCGTGCTGGGCCCCACCGGAGTCGGCAAAAGCCGTATTTCTCTCCGTCTGGCGAAAACTTTTGGTGGAGAAATCATCAACTGTGATTCCATGCAGGTTTACAAAGGTTTTGATATTGGAACGGATAAAATCGCTCCTTCCGTTCGACAAAAAATACCCCACCACCTTATCGATATCAAATCGCCTTGGGAACAATTCACCGCCGCCGAGTTCGCCCGTCTTTCTCTTGAAGCGGCTGAAGACATCCTCAAAAGAGGCCTTCTTCCGATTATCACCGGAGGAACGGGCCTTTATTTTTCGGCCTTATTTAACGGACTTTTCCCCGAAGGACAAAAAGATCCTTCCGTCCGCACGAAACTGGAAGCCGAATTCCGCAAGAAAGGATTGGAATCTCTCAGACAGCGATTGGAAGAGATCGATCCCGGCATCAGTCAGAGGATAAGCCCCAATGATAAGATTCGAATCATCCGCGCTCTGGAAGTATTCGAGACGACAGGAATACCCATGTCCCATCATTTTCAAAAGACGCGATCTTTTGTTGAGGATTATTTTGTCCTCAAAATAGGACTCATACTGGAAAGGGATCTTCTGGTCAAAAAGATAGAAAAGAGGGTGGATCGCATGTTTGAACGTGGTATCATACAGGAGGTCCAAACATTACTGGACAGCGGGATATCCTCCCATGTGCCGGCCTTTCGCGCTCTGGGATACAAGCATGTCCTCAACTTTTTAAACGGAAAAACCACCAAAGAAGAAGCGGTGCTCCTCATGAAACAGGATACTCGCCGCTATGCCAAACGGCAGAAAACCTGGTTCCGGAAAATGAAAGGGATCCGCTGGTTTTCCCCTAAAGAATTCCGGCCCATTAGAGAATATATTGAGAAGAATCTTAAATAACCGGAACGATTCATGAATAAAATGAAGGCGGATATGGAAAAAGCTATTCTTGTCCACCTCTCAACCACAAAAGAAGAGAAGGACAATGCCAAAGAATCAATGGAAGAATTGAGGGGATTGGCGCAGACCGCCGGAGCGCTGGTAGTTAAAGAGGTGTTCCAGGTCCGGACCGCCATACACCCTAAATTTTTCATAGGCAAAGGAAAAGTTTTTGAAATCATATCCATGAAAGAAGAACTGGAAGCCGGTCTTATCATCTTTGACCGGGACCTGACTCCCGTGCAGCAGCGCAGCCTCGAGGATGAAATAAAAGAAAAGGTCATCGACAGAACACAGCTTATTCTGGATATCTTTACCCAAAGAGCGCGCAGCCGGGAAGGAAAACTTCAGGTCGAGCTGGCACAGTTGAATTATTACCTTCCCCGCCTTCATGGAAAGGGCATGGCTCTCTCCCGCCTGGGAGCCGGGATAGGCACACGGGGCCCCGGAGAAAAGAAGCTGGAAGAAGACCGCAGACGTATTCTCGACCGGATCACCAAAATCAAAAAAGATATCCAGCACATCCAAAAAAGACGCTCCCTACAGCGAAAAAGCCGGAAAGGAATCCGTATTCCCATGGTTTCGCTTGTAGGATATACCAACGCGGGAAAATCCACCCTTTTCAATATCCTCTCCCGGGAATCCATGTTGACCTCGCCCCAGCTTTTCGCCACTTTGGACCCCGTTCTTCGCCGGGTTCGTCTGGAAAGCGGCATTTCCATTTTTTTAAGCGATACGGTCGGCTTTATAAAAAAACTTCCTCATGAACTCATAGCTGCGTTTAAGGCAACCCTGGAGGAAGTCAAAGAAGCTGATTGCCTTCTCCATGTCATCGACACAGCCGACCCTGAAGATGAAAAAAAAACCGCGGTTGTGGAAAACATTTTAGCTGAACTGGGTGTGGAAAAAGCCCCTGTTATCAAGGTTTACAACAAGATCGATCTTCTCCCCGATCCTGAGGAAGTTTTGAGTAAAAACAAGAATGCAGAAGGACACACCGTCTATATTTCCGCCAAAACAGGTATGGGCATGAATGCTTTGAAAGAATCGGTCAAATCTGCTATCTTAGAAGACCTAAAGGAATACGAACTGCATCTGCCGTTTTTCGAAAAAGACATGATAAAATCCTTATCCAAATGGGCATTTGTACTTCATAAGAAAGCGGAAAACGGGTATATTACCATGAAAATTTTAGCCGATCCTGAATCAGCTAAAAAACTTGAGCCTTATATCACCAAGAGAGGAGACTGAAATTGAAAAGGAAAATATTGCACCTTCCCCTTCTCTTTATACTTGGAGCCTGCACCACACAACTGACACCCCCTCCATCTCTGTATTTCGGAACTTTCCCACCGGAGGTCATCTCGCGGTTTTCGCTGGACCAAAGAATACTTGTTGAAGATGCTTGGAAAGAACTTCGGAAAGGAAACGGAAGTAAGGCCGAAAAATACCTGACTAAGCTGGGAATCGAAAATCCCTTCTACTACACCGGTTTGGGTTATATCTACATGCTTTATTCAGACTATCAGCAGGCCGAATTAAGTTTCAAGGCCGCCCTTCATTCTCATGCCAATTTGGTAACGGCCCGGGAGGGACTGGCCCAACTTTATCAAAAAACAGGGAAAACGGATCTGGCTTTTTCCGAACTGAGGAACATTTTAAGAGACAATCCGGATAATACATGGGCGGCGGAAAATTATGAAATGCTCATGACACAAAAAACACAAGAAACACTAAGCGAAGCCCGCACATTTATAAAACAGGGATATATCGAAAACAGCCGGAAAGCCTTCCTGAAAACTCTTTATTACTCCCCCAAATCCCCGGAGGCTCACATGGGCCTAGCGGAAATCTACCTTGAAGAAGGCAAGAAAGAAAATGCCCTCGTTCATTTAAAAACCATGGCCGCTTTAGAACCCCGGAATATCGAAGTTCTTTATCTTTATGCCAACACCCTGTATGAAACGAATAAAGATGCGGAAAGCCTTGAAGTCTTTGAAAAAATCGCCGATATCTCCCCTGGAGACAAAAATGTTGAGCAAAAAATCAACACCTTAAAGAACAGGCTCGGCATTTTTGATCTGCCCAGCCAATATGACACTATTCCCACTACCAGTGCCATAACCAAGGAACAAATGTCGGCCGTCCTTGCCATCAAACTGAAGGACCATTTGGACGTACAAAACTCAAACCCTCCCATCATCACCGACGTCGCCACTTCCTGGGCTCAAAAATATATTTTACAGATGACTTCATTGGGACTCATGGAAGTCTATCCGAACCATACCTTTCAACCCAAAAGAACAGTAACCCGGGTAGAGATGGCGGAGATCCTGCTCCGTATTATCACTTACCTGGAAGAAAAAGGATACACATTCATCCAGCAGATTCCGCCTCAAAGAATCGTGATCGAAGATGTATCTCCGGATAATCTTTACTACCAACCGATAAAAAAGATTTTGTCCTACGATATCATGAGTCTTTCCCAGGATAAAAAATTCCATCCGAACTTTCACATTACGGGTCAAGAAGCCATCCAGCTGATCGATATCATATCAGCGCTTATCAAATAGATAGACATGCATCCGAATAAAACAAATGCAAAATAGAACTCCTCAGAGATTCTTCAATGTTCCCAACAGTATCAGCCTTTTCAGAATACTCCTGGTTCCCGTTTTTTTGTATTTCATTCTCAAGAGAAATACGGGATGTGCTTTTGCCGTTTTTTTAGGGGCCAGCCTATCCGACGGCCTGGATGGACTCGCCGCCCGTTTGCTGAACCAAAAAACAAAAATAGGAGCCATTCTTGATCCGGCTGCCGACAAACTAGCCATGACCACCGCTTATATTATTTTGTCGCTGCCGGCCGTCTGTTCGCCAAATATCATCCCCATCTGGCTGACTGCCGCTGTTTTGGGACGGGATATTCTCATATCCGGAGCTTCGCTTATTCTTTTTAAAGTCAAGGGTTACAAAGATTTCAAACCGACTCTTGGAGGAAAAATCAGTACTATCTTCCAATTTTTGGTCGTCGTTTTTGTTCTTTTTTTCAACCTTTTGGAGATAAGACCATCCTGGCTGATTATCCTTTATATCGCCACCATGATACTGACCGTAACAACAGCGGTCCACTACACCCAAATCGGCATCCGCATCCTCAAATCGTAAAATCTTACGCTTCCGGCATAATACTTAACGATCCTGCCTTATTGCCTGTAATCCTGGATCACCCGGATGAACCGGATGATGACTGTTGCTGTTTTCCAGGTAATAATGCAGGCTATACGGTTTTATCAATGAATCCCTTCCTCAACGTCAGCCAGATGATTTTGATGTCGAGGGAAATGGACCAGTTCTGAATATAATAAAAATCATACTCCAGGCGTTTTTCGATAGGCGTATCCTGGCGCAATCCATGAACCTGAGCCCAGCCCGTTATCCCTGATTTCACTTTATGACGCAGCATGTATTTTGGGATCATTTCTTTAAAATTCTTCACAAAATGGGGCCGTTCAGGCCTGGGGCCGATGAGACTCATCTCACCTTTTAGAACGTTTATAAACTGGGGAAGTTCATCAATGCTGAATTTTCGAAGAATCCGCCCTAAATGGGTCATTCTGGGGTCGTCACGCCGGGCCATTACAGGCCCTGTACCGTCTTCGGCGTTTGAAATCATTGTTCGGAATTTATGAATGGTAAATGTCTTTCCGTCCAGTCCCATACGCTCCTGATGGTAAAGAACAGGTCCCTTGGAAGACAGTTTGACAAGCAGAGCCATCAGGAGCAAAAAAGGGGAAATAAGGATCAGCAGGACCAAAGAGACGATAAAGTCGATAAGACGCTTTAAAATAAGCATTATTCCTCGCAGGGGAGGCTCATCGATAGAGATAACGGGAAATCCGTCCAGGTCCTGGATGCTGGCTTTAAGCGTCAAAAGCTGAAATAAATCAGGGATCAATCGGATATTGACCACATGTTTCTCCAGAACCTTCAGCGTGGCCAGGATCTTGTTATAATTGTTAAGGTCAAGTGCGACATATACATCACTTATGTTGTATTGTTCGACGGTTTGGCTCAACTCTTCCAACCGGCCCAAAACACTGATGCCTCCATCGATATCGATTTTGTCCCCGGCTTTCTCCCCATCATCCAAAAATCCTTTAACGGAAAATCCGAGGTCTTTATACTGGGTAAGTTTCTGGGCCACCGCTTTTCCCATTTCTCCGGCACCTATGATCAGAACATTCTGAAGGCTCAATCCCTTGGCATAGCGTCTCTTCATGAAAAAATAGATCTGGTTCCTGAAAAAAGTAACCAGCAGAATAAACACAAAAAAATACACGGCCAGGAATCCATGGGATATCTTGAACGTCATTCTGAATAGCGGCGCTCTTCCCTGGCTGTAATTGGACAAATAGCTCAGGATGGCCAAACAAACCGCCAACGTAGCCACGGCATTGAGGGTGATGAAGATAAAATCGTCGAAACGCGTTCTCTTGAGTCTCTTTTTGTAGAAACCCTGGACATAAAAAACGACGAGATGCACGCTTAAAAACATAAAAAATACAAAAATATAGTCCTTGACCGGTGGAATTCCTTTATTGGGATCGACGGGTATGAAAAGCGCATAAAAGCGAAAAAAGTAGGAATAAAAATAGGCACATAAAATGCCTAAAATATCACTGAAAAGGAACAATCCGATTAACCGCGTCCGTTGCCGTTTTAACATTCTTTATCCTTGTGCCGCCTCCGTCTTTTTTTCAAGATAACGGCACATTGACTCTTTAAAGGTGTTCCGGGAGAATTTCAGCGCGTTTTCGCGAATGAATGCTCTATTAAATTGCATGCTTTGGAATTTGTCAAGCACATCCAGAAGATATTGTATTCTTTGTTTCCGAAAGAAAAGACCCGTTTTCCCGGGGAGTATCGTTTCCAGCGCTCCTCCCCTTTCATAGGCAATGACCGGAGTGCCGCAGGCCTGTGATTCCAGGGCATTTATGCCAAAATCTTCTTCACCGGGCATGAGAAGCGCCTGGGCTTCCTGGTAGGTCCGCTTCAGAGTTTCGGCATCGACGGAACCAAGAAAGCGGACATTAGATTTAGCCTGGCTTTTCAGCTTTTTATAATCGGGACCGTCACCGACGATATAAAGTGGGCATCCCGATTTGCTGAAAGCCGCTACGGCCAGATCGATTCTCTTGTAGGGCACAAGGGCGGAAACAATAAGAAAATAGTCTTTTTTCAGCTCTCCAGGTTGAAAAAACACCGTGTCGACAGGGGGATGGATGACTTCGGCCGAACGGCGGTAGTACTTCTCGATTCTTCGGGCCACATTGTGTGAGTTGGCGACAAAATGGTCCACACGGTGAGAAGATGACTCATCCCACAACCTGAGGTAATGGATCACCGGCGGGATTAAAAATTTGGAAAAGAGGCCCAGTTTTTTTGGAGAAAAATAAGGAAAGTACTGGTTCCAGGCATAACGGATGGGAGAATGGATATAACTGATGTGAAGCGCATCAGGACGGGGAATAATTCCTTTGGCCACACAGTGAGAACTCGACAGGACAAGATCGTATTCCTGAAGATCGAACATCTCCGCGGCCAGGGGAAAAAGAGGCAGGTAAAAGCGGTATCTTCTTTTCAGAAAAGGCATTCGCTGCAGAAAACTTGTTCGAATATCCTTTTGTTCAAGGATTTCGGATTGGCTGCCGGGAAAGTAAAAAAGGGTATAAATGGGAGCACGGGGAAAAATCTCGGAAAAAACTTCGAGAACTTTTTCCCCGCCTCTTTGTCCTGTCAACCAATCATGAACAAGCGCAACCTTTGCATTGATCATTGAGCTTGATTATAAAATAGAAGGTCGCCCAAAGCAACCTGCTCCCGCATTCAAAAAAAGCCTCAGGTCTTTTGAAGAATTTTTTTTTCATACAGTTCGAGGTATAGATCTTCAACCTGACGGATCATCTCCTGAAGGGAAAAACGCGGAGGGATTTCGTGCTGAAGGGCCTTTCCCATCTTCTGGGCCAAATGCGGATTCCTCAACAGTTCGACAGCAGCTTGGGCCAGGGAAACTGCATCCCCCGCCTTGACAAGTTTGCCGGTTTGACCTTGTGTCAGTATTTCACGGACCCCGTCGATGTCCGATGCGATCACGGGCTTCCCGGCCGCCGCCGCTTCCAGCAAAACATAGGGAAGACCTTCCCACAGCGAAGGCAGCACGAATATATCAAAAGCTGGAAGGACTTTCTCGGCGTTTTCTTTCGCCCCCGGAAAGAACACCGTTTTCTCCAAGCCCCATTTTTTTCTTTTCCTTTCGAGATCCCTGCGCTGCGGACCATCGCCGATAATAACAACGGCCGCTTCCGTTATTTCCCTGGAAAGGATCCGGGCCGCCTTAAGGAGAACCGGAATTCCCTTTTGCCGGTGCAGGCGGGTTATGGTCCCCAGGATGGGACGGGAAGAATCTATTCCCCATTCCGCTTTAATGATTTTTACGTAAGGTGATGTGATCGTTTTATCTGCAGGAGAAAGGGCTATACCGTTTTTTACGAGCCGGGCCTTGGAAGGGGGTACGAGTTTTCGTCGCAGGCCGGTTTTCAAATCGGCTTCAGAAACGAAGATCACCGTGTCGGTCAAGCGGGAAAATAATTTCTCAAGAAGGATAAAAAAGCCCTTCAGCACAGGATTCCGGTAGTGGAGATAGTGAATACCATGCAGTGTATGGACAACGACCGGAATCCGGCAACGGCGGGCGGCCCAGCGGCCGAAAAGCCCTGCGATACCTCCGTGAGTATGAAGGATGTCTATCCGGTTCTGTCTCAAAACTTTTTTCAATTCCCGTACTCTTCCCGGAACGATCTTTTTCCCGAAAAAATCGACAGCAAAGTGAGGGATACCGGCGATACGAAGACTGTCCACCAAAGGCCCATCCGCACGGGAACAAACCGCCGTCTCAAATCTCTCCGGATTGAGAGAACGGACCAAGGCAAAAACATGAACCTGACCTCCGCCAAGGCTGGATTTATCAATCATCTCCAGAACCCTGATTTTATCCATCCTTGTTCCCTTCTTTTGCAGAAGCAGGTTCTCGTTTCAACAGGCTCAAAAATGAATCATAATCCCGCGAACCCTCTCGGCCGCGTAACTTTCCAAAAATATGAAGAAGCATAAAATGAAGCCGTAAAAACAGCCTGAGCAAGGTTTGCGATAGAACGGAATTGTGCTTTTTGTAAAAATAAAGCTGGCTTTTCCGGTACACAAAACGGCTCTCCCGTTCCCGGCCGGATGTGATCCCTCCTCCCTGGTGAAACACCTCGGCCTCGGGAAGATAAAAAAGGTTATAGCCCGCCCCTGTTATCCTGTAACAAAGATCGATGTCTTCAAAATAAAGAAAAAAAACGGGATCGAATCCCCCTGTCCTTTCCAGAACCGTCTTCCTTGTCAGGAGGCAAGCTCCGCTCAGCCAACCGACAACTCTTTGTTTTTTGTAGTATCGAAGGAAAAAAGCGTAATAAATATTCAAAAAAACCTTCTGAAAAAATTCTCTGAAGAAATGTACCTTCCTTCCGAAAGAAACCTGTATCCTTCCTTTATCCCCAATCAGGGCCGGCCCCACAGCCCCAACGCGGGGATTTTGTTGAAGATAATCGAGAAGCTTGTCCATCGAACCGGTCCGGACACGGGTATCGGGATTGAGAAAAAGAATAAAATCTCCCCGGCATTCTTTTATTCCCCGGTTGTTTGCCCGGGAAAAACCGATATTTTTCCCCAAAGAAAAAAAGCGTATCCCGGGGAATTGCCGGCGCACAAGCTCTTCACTTCCATCCTCAGAACCGTTATCCACAACCAAGACCTCCCAATCCTTGTTCCTGCCTTCCCGGCTCAAGGATTCCAGGCACTCCCTCAAATAAGGCCATCCATTATAATTGACAATAATGATCGAAAGATCGCAAACACCTTTTTTTTCAGGCGAAACAGTCATTCATCACCTTTTCGATCTTTTTGACCTGCATGGAAAGGGAAAATTTTTGCTCGACGTCCAGCCTCCCCTGCCGGGCCGCTTTCTCCGCTTCCACGGAATTCATCAGAATTTCTTCAATTCCTTGCACTATAGCCTGCGGGGAACAGGATTCGACCAGGAATCCGTTCTCTCTATGACGAATGACCTCGTTCACGCCCTCTGACCGGACGGCCAGGACGGTTTTGCCTGCAGCCATCCCCTCCAGGACCGTCAGCCCAAACGACTCTATGGAGGAAGGGCAGACGACAATATCCACCATTTGCAACAGGTCAGGTACATCACGCCGGAATCCCGTAAAAACAACGGAGTTTTTAAGGTTTTCTCTTTCCGTGAGAGCTATCAGTTTGCGCAGATAGCCTGATTCCCGGGCTCCCCCGATAAAAACCAGCTTCAATCCGGAAAACCGTCGTCGAAGAAGGATAAAGGCCTGAAGAAGTTCCATCTGACCTTTTTGGGGATATATTTTCCCTACCGTTCCCAGGACCGTATTATTTTGGCTAAAAGAAAATTCCCTTCTCAGCGCAACCCGGGAAGCGGGATTTCTGGAGAGGGGATCCACTCCGTTATGGATCAGGTGTACATTTTTATTCCCTTGAAAAGGACGGGCCGTCGCCCGGGAATTGACAATGACCGAGCAGGAAAAAGTTTCAATAAAACGGACCAGAACCCTTGATCCGAGAAGACAGGAAAGAAATCTCTTCTCACCTTCCAGGATTTCATGAAGGGACCAGACATGGGGTATGCCTGTTTTTCTAGCCGCCAGAGCACCGCCGATGGATACGGCTGAATTGCTGAACACGAGGTTTGCATTCTGCTTGCGGATTATGGATGCCAAGCGCAAAACTCCCCTGATATTCCACAGCCAGCTCAATGGTTGTTTCCAGGTTTTACCTCTTTCTGTCAGCCACCACTTCATAGACACCTTTTCAACGGTTATGTGTTTCTCGCGGGCGGCTTCCTCCAACGGCCCGTCACCGGGGAGAACAAGAATAGCCCGGTATTTGTCAGGATTCAGGCGGCTGATAAAACGCCAGAGTGCCGTCTCAGCGCCATAAAGCTCGGAGGTATGAGACAGAAAAAGAACAGTCCGTCTCATTGCTCGAGCACCCATCCATAAAAAGCAAGCGTTTCTTCCGCGGTTATGGTCCACCGGTATTCCCGGGCTTTTTTTGGGCCGGCCGCCGCCAGCTTATCTCTCAGACCCGGCTCCTTGAGGATATTAAGAATTTTATCGGCGATATCGCGGGGATCTCCAGGATCAAAATAAACCGCCGCTTCTCCGGCCACTTCGGGGACAGCCCCCTCCCGGGAAACGGCGGCCGGTTTCCCCGCTGCCATGGCCTCGAGGACGGGCAGGCCAAATCCTTCGCATAAGGAGGGAAAAACAAACACGGAAGCGGCCTTGTAAAGCGCCGGCAGGTCTTCCTCCGGCACATATCCCAGAATTCTCACATCGTTTTCCAGATTGTTATCCCGGATATAGCTCAAAACATTCGCAGTGTCTCCCCCTTTTTTACCTGCAATAACCAGAGGAAGAAAAAAACCGCTGGAACGAATGCTATTTAAGGCGGCCATCAGGTTGATCAGATTCTTACGCCGCTCGACAGCCCCTACAAAAAAGAGGAAATTTTGGGGCAAATTCCATTTTTTCCGAACCAGAGCCAGCTTTTCAGGGGGAATGTCACTTCGGTTTTTTCCATCCAGGCCGAGATGAATGACCCTGATTTTTTTGTCATCCACAGAAAATTTTTCGAGGATCCTGTCTTTTGTATAGTGTGAAATGGTAACAATTCCGTCCGCCTTCAGCAGGGAATTTTTCAAACCGGGCGCAAAATACCTTACGGCTTCCTTGTCGGCCAGATGAGACGGCTCCAGGAAAAAAAGATCGCATATAGTGATCACTTTTTTTCCCCTTCCGGGAAGCAGCAAAGGGGTGGGAGAATGGGTCAAGTCGAGTTTTTCACCAAAGAAAAAGTCCAGGGGAGGCCACTTAAAACGGTACCATAAATGGTTAAGAATCCGGACCGGAATACGAAAATCTCTGAAATAACCCCTTTTGAAAGACGGTATCCGGGAAGGCAAAAAACGATCTTTCCAGGAAGACGAAAAAAGGAAATATTCGTTTTGCGTATCGATCCTCGCCAGTTCGATCAGCAGGTTCTTGAAAAACATACCAATTCCGGTTTCTTCTCTGAGAAAAGGCCGGACATCAAAACCGATACGCATTTTTAACCGTAAATGTATTCCGTCACCATTTAAAAGTCAAGAAATCGGCGGATACAATTTTATTTTAAATATCAGAAATAAAAAAAGTTGAACAAAAAAAGAGAGGGTGTTATCATTTGTTGTTAAAGAGGAGTAAGTGATGAATAATTTCAAAAAAATCAGCCAAAGAATCGACAGCTATCGTGATGAAATGATCGATATGCAGTGCAAACTCTGCTCCATTCCGGCCATTTCACCTGAAAGCGGAGGAGACGGAGAAGCTAAAAAGGCAGAATTTTTGCTTGATTTTCTGAAAGAAAACGGATTCACGGATATTCAGGTTATTAAAGCTCTTGATCTTGATGCATCCAGCGGCTACCGGCCCAATATCCTTGCCAGCTATAAAGGCAAAAGTGAGGAAAAAACAATATGGGTCATGACCCATATCGACGTTGTTCCCCCAGGTGAGCTGGCACTCTGGGAGGGAGACCCCTTCAAGGCTTGGATCAAGGAAGGCAAGATTTACGGGCGCGGTGTCGAAGACAATCAGCAGGATATGGTCGCATCACTCTTCGCCGTTAAGGCTTTCAAACAAGAAAGTATCCTTCCAAGTTATAATATCGGAATAGCCCTGGTCGCCGACGAAGAGACGGGCAGCGAAAAAGGAATAGAATATGTTCTTAAAAACACGAAGGCTTTTCGTAAAAACGATCTGATCATCGTCCCAGATGCCGGAAACGAAGACGGGACGATGATCGAAGTGGCCGAAAAGAGCATTTTATGGCTGCGAATAAAAACAATCGGCAAACAGGCTCACGGATCCACACCCGAAAAAGGGATCAACAGTTTCCGGGCGGCATCTTTCCTCATAACAGAGCTCAATCAACTTTATTCACGTTTTCCCCTAAAAGATCCTATTTTCGATCCGCCCATATCAACCTTTGAACCAACAAAAAAAGAAGGAAACGTCCCCAATATAAACACCATTCCGGGCGAAGATATATTTTACATAGATTGCCGTATTCTCCCCCAAAATACGATCGAAGAAGTCAAATCCGCCATCAATGAAGCCGCCAGGAAGGTAGAAGAACGTTTTAAGGTAAAGATATCTTTCGATGAAGTACAGAAGGCACCCGCCGCTCCTCCGACTCCTTCGAACGCTCCGGTGGTCAAAGCCCTCAAAAAAGCCGTCAAGGAAGTCTATCACATCGAAGGAAAACCCATTGGAATCGGGGGAGGCACTGTCGCCGCCTTATTCCGGCGTGAAAACTTCAACGCAGCCTGTTGGTCCAAGATCGATGAAACCTGTCATCAACCGAATGAGTATTGTATCATCGACAACATGATGGGCGATTCAAAGGTTTTTGCCCACATTTTTCTTCAAGAATAATTATTCACAAAACTTCGGAAAAAATCCCGGGCTGAGAGGATGGTATTGATGTGGATGGCAACCGTGTCCTCGAGATGCAAAGCATAACCTCCCCCGAACACGACCACGGTGGGGATACCCAGCCGGTAGGCATTTTTTAAGATGATCCTGTCCCTTTCCGCAAGACCGGCCAGCGTCAGTTTTAATCCACCAAGCTTGTCGTTCTCATAGGGATCGGCTCCGGCCACGTAAATAACAAGGTCGGGTTGAAATTCCTCAAACAACCGCGGAAAATGCAGGTTGAGGGAGGATAGATAACCTTCATCTCCGTCACCGGACCAAAGCCCCACATCCATATCGCTTTCCTGCTTGTGGGACGGGTAGACATCCATCTGGTGGATGGAATAAGTAAAAACATAATCCTTCTTGGAAAAAATATATGCCGTCCCATTCCCCTGGTGGACATCACAATCAACAATCATCGCCCTGCCCAGTCGATCTTCCTTTTTTAACTTTTCAACAGCTACGGCAATATCATTAAGAATACAGAATCCTTCTCCATGGTTGGGAAAAGCATGATGAAAACCTCCTCCAATATGAACGGCCGTTCCGTCACAAAGGGCGGTTTCCGCCGCAAGCAGGGTTCCGCCTGCTGTTCTCCAAAAAAAATCTTTGATTTCCTGTGAAAAAGGCATTTCTAATGTCATTAGTTCTGTATGAGAAAGATTGAGACTTTTCAGCTTATTCAGATATTTTTCTGTGTGGACGAGAAGTAAGTCTTCATCGCTTATGAGAGATGGTTCGAGAAAATTTTCCTTTCGGGCGCCCATTCGCAACAACTCATAATAAAGGAGACGGTACTTGGCGATGGGAAAAACATGGCTGTTCATTCCCGTCATCCAGTATTTGTCACTGTATATAAATTTAAAAGGAAATTTTCTTCTTACTAGTTTGTTGAAAAAGCGTCGCAGTGCAGCCATGGAATATACGGACTAAATATTATTAGGCCAATAAACCGGAAAAAAAATCTATTTTCTCCTTCAAGGCCTATTAACCTGTATTATTCACGAGCCAAGCTTGCCGCAGGTGTGAGGCGTCGGCCTGTGGAGCTGTGCTTGGCACCGCGAACAGGCCGCAACAAAGCAGATGCGGTAAGATCGGCTCGCCTGAAAAGGTAATTTGGCCGACATTTTCTTGAAAACTGTCATGGAAAATGCTTCATTCCCAATTTTTCCTAAAATCATCATTAAATAACACATACTATTGAAATTATCTGTCGTTGTCGGCCAAATTTATGAATAATGCAGGTTAAGATACCGGTCCTTAATTTGAGTTTTTTTCTTCGAGAGTTACCTGCGCTGCGGCCAGCCGGGCGATGGGAATCTGATAAGCTGAGCAACTGACATAATTCAAGCCAATCTTGTGGCAGAAAAAAATGGAACGGGGATCCCCGCCGTGAACACCACAGATGCCCACTTTAAGGTTTGGCCGTACCGAACGGCCTTTGTCCACAGCCCACCTCATCAATTCGCCGACTCCCTCGACATCCACGGTTTGGAAGGGATTATCCTTCCAAATTCCGTGTGTGATGTAATAGTTGATCAGGGCCGCTCCGTCGTCACGGGACAGGCCGAACGTCGTCTGTGTGAGGTCGTTGGTCCCGAAAGAAAAAAATTCAGCGACTCTGGCAATCTCATCAGCTGTAATAGCCGCCCGTGGAATTTCAATCATGGTGCCAACCGTATAATCCAGCTCGACTCCGTATTTTTGAATTGTTTCTTCAGCCACTCGGACGATGATCTCTTTCTGGTTCTGCAGTTCCCGGGCTTCCCCAACCAGCGGGACCATGATTTCCGGCAAAACCTTTCCTCCTTCTTTGGCCAGCTGGCAGGCCGCTTCAAATATGGCCGCTGCCTGCATCTCAATGATCTCAGGAAAGGTGATACCCAGACGACAGCCCCTGTGACCCAGCATAGGATTAAATTCCGAGAGTTCCTTCACCCGCTCCAGAAGTTTTTCCCGCTCCGTCAGACGCTTGGAATCCGCGTTACCCGAAGCCTTCAAGGATACAATTTCGACCATGAGGTCTTCTCTTTTAGGGAGGAACTCATGGAGAGGCGGATCCAGTGTTCGAATGGTTACCGGTTGACCCCGCATGGCTTTAAAAAGCTCATAAAAATCCTTTTGTTGGTACGGCAGCAGCTTATCCAGGGCCTTCCTTCGTTCCTCTTCCGAGGAAGAGAGAATCATTTCCTTGATAAACGGCAGCCGTTCCTTTTCAAAAAACATATGTTCGGTTCTGGTCAGTCCTATCCCCTGAGCTCCAAAGGCAAAGGCTGTTTCCGCATCTTCCGGAGTATCGGCATTCGCCCGGACATTTAGGGAACGGACCTCATCAGCCCAAGAAAGAAGTTTGGTGAATTTAAGGTAAACTTCTGATTCCTCCGGTTTTTTTTCACCTCGGATGACCTGGATGATCTCGGAAGGATGGGTATCCAACTGCCCGACGATCACCTCTCCCGTGGAACCGTCAATGGAAATCCAGTCGCCTTCCTTGACTTTGACACCACCCACGGAAAACTGCCTGCTTTCCTCGGAAAGACGAAGAACGTCGCATCCGACAATTGAGGGTTTGCCCATCTGTCTTCCGACAACAGCGGCATGGGACGTCATCCCTCCCGTTGCGGTCAGGATTCCCTGAGCGGCGCTCATTCCGTGGATATCATCGGGGGATGTTTCTTCCCTGACCAGAATGACCTTCTTGCCGTTTTCGGCCCACTCAACGGCGTCCTCGGCCGAAAAAACGACGCAACCCGTCGCGGCACCGGGGGAAGCCGCCAAACCTTTAGCCAGGATTTCGCTTTTACTCTTTTCATCAAGGTCAAAGATGGGGTGAAGAAGCTGGTCAAGAGCCGAAGGTTCAACCATGGTCAGGGCTTTCTCCTTATCGATAAGTCCCTCTTCCACCATGTCCACGGCAATCGTGACAGCCGCCAATCCCGTTCTTTTTCCATTTCGTGTCTGGAGCATGTAGAGCTTTCCTTCTTGAATGGTAAACTCGAAGTCCTGGACATCTTTGTAGTGTTCTTCCAGCTTATCGGTAATGGCTTTGAGCTCCTCAAAAACTTCCGGCATTTCCTTATCCAAATCCGTCACTGAGGAAGGCGTCCGGACTCCGGCCACTACGTCTTCTCCCTGGGCATTGAGCAGATATTCTCCGTAGAGCTTCCTGTCGCCTGTCGAAGGATCCCTGGTAAAACCCACTCCCGTTCCCGAACGGGAACCAAAATTCCCGAAGACCATTTGCTGGACATTGACCGCTGTTCCCAGGTCATCCGGAATGTGGTTCAGCTTCCGGTAGGTTTTAGCCCTGGGATTATTCCACGATTGGAACACGGCTGCAACGGCTAGAAAAAGCTGTTCTTTGACATCCTCCGGAAAATCCCTTCCGGTCTCTTTGTTGATGAGAGCTTTATAGGAATCGATAATCTTCTCCAACACGTCTTCAGGTATCTGGAAATCATATGTGATGTTATTCTTTTCTTTTTCCGCTCTCAGGATCTGTTCGAACTTTTTTTTCGGGACATTCAGGACGACATCACCAAACATATGAATGAGCCGGCGGTAGCAGTCAAGGGCAAAACGCCTGTCTTCCGCCTTCCGGGCCAATCCTTCCAGTGTCGATTCATTCAATCCCAAATTTAATACCGTATCCATCATTCCCGGCATGGAAAATTTAGCCCCGGATCGAACCGAGACGAGAAGCGGGTTTTCAACATCACCGAATTTCTGTCCGGTTTCCTTCTCCAGTTTTTGAAGGTTCTCAAAAATTTCATTTTCTACGTTCCCGGGTATCTTGTCTCCAGCTTCGGCAAAAAGAGCACAGACCTCGGTGGATATCGTGAATCCCGGCGGTACGGGAGCACCAATCCCGGCCATTTCCGCCAGGTTGGCGCCTTTACCTCCGAGTAAATCCTTCATATTGCGATTCCCTTCGGTTTCGTTCTGGCTGAAAAAGTAGATATACTTTTGACTCATCTCCATTCTCCTTCTTGGCGCAATGATTCTTTTTTCCGGAAATGCGGTATCGTGATAAGTCGCTCTGATGGTAAGAGGGACAAACAATAAATCAGGTTGGCCGACTTCCGGCTGCACCGGAATGCATCCGCTGCACAAGCGGGGCAATCCAACAAACGAGTTTAATAATTAACTTCAAAATATACACATATTGGAAAATAAATACAACCCCTGAGCTTTTCTATCGTGAATAGCTCAGGAATCTGAGCTGTCCACACAAGTAAACAGGATGGACCTGTCTGTCCTGTTTACAAAGCCTGTTGCTTTGGGGGGTATGCCCAGATATTGATGGCAAAAAAACAAAGGGCCGTATCTGTCAGAAAAAGCGTTATATCCGCTTTTCGGCTCAAGCTTCCAAAACAGCCGCAGTCGACGTTTATCCCTCGAATCATGGTCAAGAAAATCAATCCCAAAAACCCTAGAATCAAGAAGGATAAAAGAAATGCCCCCGCCCTGCGGTAAATACCGATCACGACGCAAGCTCCGCAGATAACCTCAAGCCAGGGAAGGAGCAGGGCTAAAAAGAAAGAAAGAGCATGAGGAAAAAACCGGTAATTATCGATATCTCTTGCGAACCCGAGGGGGTCGATAATTTTAAGAATTCCAGCCCAGATAAAAACGCCTCCTAAAATAAATCGAAAGCCCAGAATGACAACTTTATTCCGTATCATCTTCCCACTCGATGGGCAGGTCCGCCCCAGCCCATTCCTCCCATCCTCCGAAAAAAACCTTGATCTTGGGAAAACCGGCATCATGAAAGAGCAGAGCTAAATTTTCACTTGACCGGCATTCATTGCCGTCGCAATAGACAACAAGCGTTTTATCCGCAGGAAAACTATCGGGATTTAGAGGGAGGTTCCCCGCGGCTTCTTCATAAGGAAGGCTGACCGCACCCATGATATGCCCCTCTTTATAAGCGTTTTGAGGCCGGCTGTCGATGAACAGCGCCTCCCCGGAAGCGAACAGTTCCTGTGCCTCAAAAAGGCTGATGATAACTATAGAGGAAGCTTCATTATAGTCGGTAAAACGGGGATCGATTTCCCCTCTGAAATAAGCTTTGATGTTTTGAATATTGAAAAGGAATCCCAACAGAAAGCTTAAGGAAACAAGCAAAAACGCCTGGCTAAAAAGTTTTTTCGTCAGCATTTCTTTCAGAATCAAACCATCTTTCTAACTCAGCCTTTTTAACCATGAAAAAACTTTCCGGGCGAAATATTATAGATGGTTGACCTTAGTCAAAGTGGGTTTTATATTCGCTCAGTCCCGCCTTAAAAACCTCGATGGCCCTGAGAAGGTCCTTTTCTTTTAAAACATAAGCCAGCCGAATCTCATCCAGTCCTTTGCCGGGTGAGGAATAAAAGCCCTGGGCGGGAGCCACCATGACCGTCTCGTTATCCATCTGAAAATCGGTCAGCATCCATTGGACAAAATGTTCCGAATCCTTAATAGGCAGGCGGACAATAATGTAGAACGCCCCCTGAGGTTTGTCAATGACAATGCCGGGAATATCCTTCAGGCCGCCATAAAGCACATCCCTCCGCTTCTGGTATTCCTCCCTGACCTCCTGGAAATATTCCGGCCCCATCCGATAAGCGGCTATGGCGGCAGTTTGTTCAACCGAGGGAGGACATAACCGGGCCTGGGCGTACTTCAAAAGGGCTTTGTAGACATCGGAATTCCTGGTTATTACGGCACCAACACGGGCCCCGCAGCAGCTGAATCTTTTGGAGATGCTGTCAACAACTAAAACCCTGTCTTTGATGCGCTCGTATTCCAGAACACTGGTGTGAACGGCTCCGTCATAGATGAATTCCTTATAGACTTCGTCCCCGATAAGAAACAAATCGTATTTTTCGACGAGGGAAACAATCCCGTCCAGTTCCTGACGCGTATAAACAGTACCGGTCGGATTATTCGGTGAACAAAGAAGGATGGCCCGGGTCTTGCCGGTGATTTTCGCCTCAATTTCTTCAAGCGCGGGAAGACGGAAACCGTTCTCTACACTGAGGGTAAGAGGGACAATGCGAACATCGGCAAAAGAGGCAAATCCATTATAATTGGTGTAAAAAGGCTCCGGAATGATAACCTCTTCTTTGGGATCGGCGATCACGGAAAAACCAAAGTGAATGGCTTCCGAACCTCCGATGGTGATGATGACGTCATCCGCATTAAGCGGAATGTCATAAGAACGATAATACTTGGCTATAGCCTCCCTCAGTTCAAGATAACCCTGGGCCGGGCCATAGCTTATAATTTGCTCGTCGTAATGGTGGATGGCATCCAAAACCGCCTCTGGTGAAGGAATATCGGGCTGTCCGATGTTGAGATGATAGATATGAATACCTTTTTCTTTGGCCCGATCAGCGAAAGGTTTTAATTTCCTGATCGGAGAAGGCTGGATATCGAGACCTCTCTTGGATACATTCATAGATCAAGCCTCCAGGTTATAAGGGTGGAACTATTCGCCGGGCGGTTTCATAAAAATAAAGGTTATTGATGATAGCTTGGTTTCCGCATTTTCCGGGAATAGTTCAAATTTGATTATTGCAGAAAGAAAAAACCATGTCAAAGTTTTTATTGCCACCATCAGGTGAATCTGATATTTTGAGTGAGGAATTTTTTACGCAATGTTCACGGACAAAGAAGCCAGGATTGTCAAAAAAACACTGCAAAACGACTTCGCCGCTCTCACCATGGAATCTCCGGCTATCGCTCCGCACTGTTTCCCCGGCCAATTTCTCATGGTGCGGGTTCTTCCCCAACAATACCCCCTTCTGCGCCGGCCCTTAAGCATCCACGACCGAATTCAATCCAGGCTTTCCCTTTTCTTTAAAATCACCGGTGAGGGAACGGCGCTGCTTGCGCGAAAAAATGAGGGAGATACCGTTGATATCCTGGGACCTCTCGGCAGAGGATTTACATTCGACAGGAACTTCAAGGCCAAACCCGTTTATGTGGTTGGTGGAGGACGCGGAATCGCCCCTCTCTATTTTCTGGCCGGTGAACTGAAAAAGAGGCGCGTTCATGTCCGTATTTTTTATGGAGGAAAAAACAGCAAGGAGCTTCCGCTTTTAGCGAAGATGAGAAGCGAAGGATTCAACCTGGATTGCTCCACGGAAGACGGCTCTTACGGTATTCAGGGGATGGTTACAGATCTTCTGAAAAAATCTTTTAAAAGCGAGTTGCCCGCTTTTCTCTACGCATGCGGTCCCGAGGCCATGATGAAAAATGTTTATATCTTAGCCTCGGAACACGGTGTTTCTTCGGAATTTTCTCTTGAGTCTATAATGGGCTGCGGAATCGGTGCTTGTTGGGGATGTGTCAAGCGCATTCGTAAAGACGGAATCGGCACTTGGGTTAAAATTTGCGAAGACGGCCCCGTTTTCCCCGGCCAGGACATCATCTGGGAAAAAAATGATTGACCTTTCTATAGATTTGGGATTCCTCAAGCTGAAAAATCCCGTCCTTGCCGCCAGCGGGACATTTGGGTACGGTCTTGAATTTGCTCCCTATATCGACCTCAACAAACTGGGGGGATTCGTGGTTAAGGGACTTTACTTTAACGCCCGTGAAGGCAATCCTCCTCCCCGCCTTGTGGAAACACCGGCTGGACTGATTAACGCTATCGGTCTTCAAGGAATCGGCGTAAAAAAATTCACCAATGAAATTCTTCCCAGGTTATTGGAATTCCGGACAGCGCTTATCATCAATGTCTGCGGCGACGATGAAGAGGAATACGCCCGGGTCGCCGAACACCTGGACGGCAGGAAAGGTATTTCAGCTCTTGAACTGAATATTTCCTGTCCCAATCTCAAACAAGACGGGCGTTGCCCGGCTATGGATCCCGATTCCACCTACAGAGTCGTCAAACGCGTCAAAAACGCCACTTCCACTCCGCTCATCACAAAGCTCTCCCCCAACGTGACGGATATCACCGCCATCGCCATCAGCGCCCATGAAGCCGGATCTCATGCCCTCTCCTTGGTGAACACCTTCCTGGCCCTAGCCATATCCCTTGAAGATCGAAAACCCAAGCTGGGCAACGTTTTCGGCGGCCTCAGCGGACCATGCATCAAACCTCTCGCCCTACGGATGGTTTACCAAACCTCAAGCCGGCTGGACATCCCCCTTATCGGCATCGGAGGAATAAGCTCCGGCCGTGATGCTCTGGAATTTATGGTATGCGGCGCGAAAGCCGTGCAGGTGGGAACGGCCAATTTCATCAATCCCGACGCAACGGTTGCCATCATTGCCGAGATAGAAGAATTCTGCAGGCAGGAGGGCATCTCCCGGGTAGAGGATATCGTAGGTACTCTAAAAGAAACGGTGAAAAAGAGTCGCCTTTAATGCAAGAACAATCATTTATCCTGCATTATGCAGCGTGATATGAGGCCGTCTTCTTAAAAAAGAAGACCTCTTTATTTTATATTATATTAAAATCAAAGGGCTGTGCCGACACCACCGACGGCGAAAATCGCTCCCAAAACAAAGAAAATTACCGATGTTAATACAATGACAACAATAAGGCTTACGACGAAATAGCCGGCCACTTTTTCTTTTGGCGTATCCATCATCGGCGTGTTGAAACCGAGATAAAGGATGTAAAGACCATATAAACTGGCTATTAAGGCCAGAAATCCCAGAAAAGGAATGATATACAAAATACCAACCACCCAGCTTGCCGTCATACTAAAGACGGCCAGCTTCATGGCATTCTCCATGTTCTGCTTGGAACCAAAACTGGGAGCCAACGCGTTGATGACAATTCCAAAAATATAAACGGAAACCAGCGAAAACACATACATGAGAATGGCGTACAGCAATGCCCTTCCCAGGGGATAGCGATACCACCCGAAAAATGGAATTCTCCTCCCGACAAGGCCCAATCCTATAAACTGGGCTATGGCAGGAATGGCAGCCAGAAAAATCGCATAAGATGTGAAAAGCTGGTTGACCGAGATGCTTTCGCTTTTGATCTTAACCCATTCTTCTTTCGGTTTCAAAAGGATATTTTGCACCCTGTTAACGATATCCATTAGTTCCTCCTTTTCATTATTGTGGAAAATATATACCTTTAATTATGAAAAGTCAACAAATGGAATACAGCTTCTTCCAACAATACTTTCCCCCGAATTGACCTTCCACTGCAGCTGTCGACTTGAAAACAACAGGGGTGCACCTCTTCTGTTTAAAAAAAAGCAGCGTGGAGGCGCGGGTCGGATTCGAACCGACGAATCGAGGTTTTGCAGACCTCTCCCTTAGCCACTTGGGTACCGCGCCAGAATGTGATGGCAATAACCCTTCGTGAAGAAAAAATTGGAGCGGACGATGGGATTTGAACCCACGACCTTCTGCTTGGCAAGCAGACGTTCTACCACTGAACTACGCCCGCATCCAGAACGCAAAAAATCTCTCAATAAACTACCAAAAACACCTATTCCTGTCAATGTCCAAAGTCTATCCTATGAACGTTATGAAAAGCGGGTTTAGGGCCGTGTCCTTAAGGATTCGTCCGGACCGGTACAAGACAACAAGTTTAGAAAAAAACAAGTCTTAATCAGCGGCTCTGCGTTTCAGATTTACGGACGGCGACCAAATCGCCTTTTCTAACGGCATCTTTTTCGGAGAGTACCTTTATGGTGGCGGTTTTCGGCTGCACATCAATGACAACCAAGTTGGCAAAAGGTTCCAATCTTTTTTTCTCATGAAAAGCAATGATCTGGTCGCCAATAGAAAGCCCGTCTTCACGCCCCAAGTCGATGATGCCCCGGTTTCCGGGTCCGAGTTGTACCATGTCATTTTGAAGGTAAAAAACCTGCCCCCTGACATCCCCTATTTTATCCTCACTGATATTGTATCCCAGGTCATCTCCCCGGATCTCATCGAATTCTTGATAGGATAGCAAAAAATCACCGACATGCACCGGTGAGCAAGCTCGTTCTACTTTTGCCTTGGAGATTTTTTCCCCGATATCGAAGATGCGGACCAAACCATTTTTTACGGCCAAAAATCCCGATCTTCCCCTTTTGCCCGGACTTCCTATTCGTTCTTTTATTTCAACGGCCACCAATATCTGGCCTTCCACAAATCCATAATCCTTACCCCGGTTCACATAGAGAACATCACCATCTCTGAGAAGCATCTGTTCTTCCTCATTGTAAGCTCCCTCAACACGAACGGGAAATTTGTTTGTTTCCGATATAAAAAAGGAACAGTAAAAATCTGTAAAAGATACTAAAACGTTTTTTTTAGGCATCCATTCAAATCGTTCCTGCTGGGGATCTGTTTCCTGGGCGGATAAAAAACCCGGCAGAACCGCAAAATAAAAAAAACATACGACACTAAGAACCACCAAAAAAGAATTAGAGTCTGAACAGATGTTATGTTTCATTTTCTCCCTCCTCAGGACGGAATGGTTCACCTGCCGTAAAATTATAAAACGCAAAATTTTTAGAGTCAACACATATACCGCCTAAACTTTTGCTTAATTTTCCAGACGCTTAATCTCGTGAACAGGATAATAAAAAGAAAAGATTGAATCCTTGACTTCCATCAGCGTGGTAAATAACATAAAGTTAAATAAAGGTTCTTTTCAAGCAAAGGAGGTCATTGTGACCAAAAAAGAGATGGCCCTCAGGCTCTCAAAAGACGTGGGAATCACAACTCGTCAAGCTGAAAAGGCCATGAATTCATTTCTCGAAGGAATAAAAATGTCCTTGAAAAGGGAAGAAAGGGTCACTTTTTCCGGGTTCGGAAGCTTTGAGGTCAAAAAAGCAAAAGCCCGGACCGGCAAAAATCCAAAAACGGGGGCTGACATCAAGATCCCGGCAAAAAAAAGGATCAAATTTAATCCCAGCAAACAGTTTAAAGACACTGTCTGAAATTTTTTATCCCAGTTCCATATTAAAAGCCCCCATAAAAGCGGAATTATATCTCCTTTCCGGGAAGCAGCCCGGATGACACATCAAGACAAAAACAAAAACGCAATCTTTGCGGGTTGGACATCAAACCAGCGTTACGATAAAATGTATCCTTTAAAAAAGGACCTCAAGGATGAAAAAAATCTGTGTCGGACTTCTTTTCGGCGGCCGTTCAGCTGAACATGAGATTTCCCTTCTTTCCGCCCGGTCTATTTTCAACCAACTGGACAAAAATAAATACAATCCCCTTCTGATTTATATCGATACCCATGGCCGGTGGACGGTCACTGATTCTATTCCTGCCCGTCCTTTCTCAGAATCCCGGAAGAAAAACCTGTCTTTCCTTCCATGGGAAAACACGTCTTGGCAGAATAATATCCGGGCGGATATATATTTTCCCATCCTCCACGGTCCCTTCGGCGAGGATGGAACCATTCAAGGTTTGTTGGAAATGGCAGGTGTCCCCTATGTCGGCGCCTCGGTATTGGCCTCGGCGGTGGGTATGGATAAAGCAACAGCCAAAGAGCTCTTTCGAGGACAGGGACTTCCTACCGTGAACACCATTGTCCTGCACGAACCGGACTGGCGAGAAAATAAAGAGAACTGTTTGAGGCGTCTACAGCAAAAAATGTCTTTTCCCCTTTTCGTCAAACCTTCCAACCTGGGTTCAAGCGTCGGCATCACAAAAGTCAAAAACCGGCAAACTCTTCCGGTCTCCATAGACTTGGCTTTCCGCTATGACCGGAAAGTCCTCGTTGAAGAAGGAATCGAAGGGAGAGAATTTGAATGCAGTGTCCTGGGTAATGAAAATCCTGAAGCGTCCCTCCCGGGCGAACTCATCCCTTTCCGTGAATTTTATGACTATAAAGACAAATACATCGAAGGAAAAACGTCCTTTCACATACCGGCACCTATTTCTCCGGAACTTACGGAAACAATACGAAAAACTGCCATAAGAGCATTCAAAGCGATAGACGGTTGCGGCATGGCCCGCGTCGATTTTTTCCTTCAAAAAAAACCGGAAAAGCTCTTCCTCAATGAAGTCAACACAATACCGGGATTTACCGAGATCAGCATGTATCCCAAGCTCTGGGAACAAAGCGGCCTTCCGTTTTCCAGGCTGCTGGACCGTTTGATCGAGCTGGGATTCGAAAGATTTCACCAGCTTTCACAGAAAAGAAGGACCCGACAGGCGTGAGAATCCTGGCGATCGATTACGGAGATAAAAATATCGGGCTGGCCGTCAGTGATCCCCTTTTTTTGACCGCCCAATCTCTGGGACGGTACAAGAAAAAAACGGCCGCTGAAGATGCCTTTTATTTCAGACAACTTTCCTTCCAATACGATATCAAAGAAGTTGTCATCGGTCTCCCCCTCAGAATGGATGGAAGCGAGGGAAGCAGGGCGGAAATAACCCGTCGCTTCGGCCGCTGGTTGAAAGAGGTTCTCAACATTCCCGTTTTTTTTTGGGATGAACGTTTGACGACAAAAGAAGCCCTCGATCTTTTATCCCTCCGGGGAACCGGACTTAAGGAAAAAAAACAAAAGGTCGACCAGGTCTCCGCCGCCCTCATTTTATCGAGCTATCTCGAGAAGAGGAAAGCAAAAAACCATGATCCTGAAAGCGGTTAAGATCTTTCTTTTTTCCGCTGTTATCGGCTTGTTGTTTTTCACCTCGTGGTTTACGGTGGAATGGAAAATCCCATACTCTTCTCAAAGCGAACCGGATTTTTTTTCCGTTCCCAGCGGAAGCAGCGTCGAGCGTATCACCCGGGACCTTCAAAAAGCCGGAATCCTCAAAAAACGCTGGCCGTTTTCTATCGGGTATAAATTTTTTTATCACCCGAATACCCTAAAAGCCGGGGAATATTCTCTTTCCCCTTCCTTTTCTCCAAAGGACGTGCTTCACGCCCTGGCCATGGGAAAAGTTTATGTTCGTCCCATGACTATTCCGGAAGGCCTGACCCGCCAGGAAACGGCTTCTCTTCTCGAAGAGGAATACGGCATCACCGCCGAACGTTTTGTGAAGATTACGTCTTGCCCTGACCTTATGAAAGACTGGGATCCACAAGCCGAAAGCCTGGAAGGATACCTCTTTCCGGAAACCTATCATTTCCCACGAACGGTTAAAGCGGAGACCGTTGTCGAGGCCATGGTGGCTCAATTCCGGGAGGTTTTTTCGGACACATGGAAAAAAAGGGCCGGAGAAATGGAAAAAACTCCGAGGGAAATTGTTATCCTGGCTTCTTTGGTGGAAAAGGAAACAGCCGTACCCGAAGAACGCGCCCTTATATCCAGCGTGTTCCATAACCGCCTCAACCGGGGAATGAAGCTCGACTGCGATCCAACCATCATCTATGCCTTGAAGGAAGAAGAGCGTTACACAGGCCGGCTTCGGTACCGGGACCTTAAATGGGACTCTCCATACAATACCTACGTCCATGCGGGCCTCCCTCCTGGTCCAATTTGCAATCCAGGGAGAGGTTCGCTTCAGGCCGCCCTCTTCCCTGAAAAAACAAATTATCTCTACTTCGTTTCCAAAAACGACGGCAGCCACTACTTCAGCCGAACCCTGAAGGAACACCAGCGGGCCGTTTTCAAATACCAGATCAACAGGAAAAATCCTTGACCATCGGTTCCTGAATGAACTGGAAAAAAAACCCCGAACATGCTATATTATTTTTTTTGAATGTCCCTCAAAGAGGGGCGGGCAACGGTATCGGATGCATCGAGTTGTTGATTAACATTTCCTATTTATCAATAGACAAGGAGTCAAAACCATGAAAAAACAACTCCACATTTTTCTGCTTTTCAGTTTGATTTTTTTTCCGGCTTTTTCCACCGCTCTTACTCTTCAGGAACAAGCCCAAGAACAAGCTGAAGCTGTAAAACCCCAAACCATTCCAGTTCCGGTAAAAACAGCTATCGAGGCCGGCCTTCAAACCAGGCAGCCGCGTTTAGACATTTCCTTTTCCATTAATAAGCACCTTTTTTTCCCGGCCAAACAAAACATGCACAACATTTTTCTATTCACCATAAAAAACGCGGATTTGAATTATTTGCCGGTGGCAAGCACTGAAATTCAGGTTCAGGAAAATGAAACGCCGGCCAAACTTACCACCCGGAGTGTTTGTTACCTCCAATTCAACAGCCTGGAAGAAAGCGTTCCCGGCCCGATGGTCAAAGAAGTTTATATCCCCATCCATTTTGAAACAGAAGCTTCTTACGACCCCGAAGCAGAAGTAACCTGTTCAACCGCATACCCTCTTCCTCCCGGAAAATACCGGCTTTCCATGGCCATCACAACAGAGGATATGGAAAAAATAGGCGTTCAATATTATGATTTTGATATTCCGGGCCCCTCATCTTTTAAGGATACCATCACGACGACTCCTCTATTTTTTGTTGAGAAATCAAAACAGCTCCAAGCTCCGGAAGTCCAGGCTGAGGTCCACCTGGATTATTTCGTCTATTCGGTAATACAGATCACGCCCAACCTGAAAAAGGAATTCAGCTCTGGAGATAATGTGGAGCTTTTTTTCTTCATCCTCGGCGCTCAACCTAATGAGCAAAGAAAATATGACGTAGAAGTGGAGTACGAAATATTACAGAACGACAAAACCGTCATCCGGTACGCCAAACAAACCTACGAATACCCGCTCATCATCCAGACCCTGCCGCTGAAAAGAACCGTATTGATTAAAAAAGGAGAGGAAGAAAAAAAGGAAACCCGGGATTTGGAAGCAGGAGAGTATACTCTGAATTTGAAAATCCTGGACAAAATCTCAGGAAAAACGGCCATACAAACGATCGGCTTTTCCGCCAAATAATCTGAAAATTTTAAGCGTTAACCCAAAAATATTTTACCTTTTGTTTTCAATTTCTTCTATCATTTTCTGAATGGAATCCTGTTTGGGATTCAAAGAGAGCGAAGCCTTCAAGACATCAAGGGCTTTTTGCCTTTGCCCCACCTTGTGGTAGCAGAATCCCAAGCTGTTCAGCACCCTGATATCACTGTCGTACAATTCGTTCGCCTGTAAGAGATTTTCTATGGCCTCAGCATATTGCCCCAGTCCCATTTGCGTTCTTCCCTTGGCCAGCAGGTATTCAAACTTGAGGTTTTCATCGCCGGCAAGTTTATCCACAAGCTCAAGGCTCCGCGTGAAATTCCTTCTTAGGATTAAAAAATTTACATATTCCAACAATCCTTTTGAATAATCCTTTTTCAGGTTGTAGGCCTTTTCGTAGTGCTCATCAGCCTTTTCAAAATTCTCAAGATTGGTATATTGATGGGCCAGCATGTAGTGGAAAAGATAATTATTGGTGTAGGGGACGAGTCGAACCCTGGCAATTGGATGCGCAATAGCTTCGGCACGGGTTACGATAAAGCGGGATGTTTGTTTGTCTACCGTTTGCCCATCACCATCCACCAGGCTTATCCACATCCGGTAGTAGTCTGGTGTCAGCTCAGAGGCAGAAAATTTATAGGGAAAACTCAGGACTCGGCGGTAGGGATAGTTCTTCAGCTCAAGGCGAAATGCTTTTATGGAAGGATTTCCGGGTTTCATTCCCTCGATACGAACCTGAACCAATCCTTTCTGCCATAGGTCTTGATTGATGTGGGTCAGACTGAAAAGCATGGCGACTTGGTCTTTGACGGCGAATGTGTTTCTAGGATCAATGAACAGTTTGTCCTTATCCAGTTTAAAGGGCACATGGACGTTTTCACGGGTTTCATAAAAATCATAGCCCAGAAAAGGTCCGATGATTCGGGGCTTTCCATCGTCCGCTTTGATATCGATCATTTCTTCATAGATGCAAAATTCTTTGCCCACGGAGTTGGTCAACAGAATAACCAGCTTGTACTGTCCATCGGCCACGGGAATGGAATCCTCGATGGCGATCCCGTTCGCCCTGATCCTATCGATATTTTTGGGTTCAAAATAATGAGGAAATTCCTTCCGGTATTGAAAAATAATCTCCTCTTCTTTTCGCAGGGATAGGTCAAGGGTAAAATTGCAGTAATATTGATCATTATTCTCATAATAATCAACGGATAGGGTTTTCGGAACCAGGGAAAAATGAAGAAAATTGATCCCCAGAAAAGGATCTTCCATTAAAGCGGTAATGGTCTCGCTTTCGATCATATTGGTCATATATTCCGTGTTGACAATCCCCTTATAGCTGAGAAAATGGGTGGCATAGCTCGGATTGACGTCTTTTTTGGGTGATTCAAGAATCTCGGCAATAAGAATCGTGTTCCTGGGGCTGGGCATGTAATTGAAAGGAATGTCTCCCGGGATAAGGGAAAGGGAGATATCGGCTAATGTCGGAGCTATCTCTCGAATTCGTTCATACATGGATTCGTAATCTTCCATGGCGAATCCCTTCGATTGAATGAGAAGCCGGGACGGTCCGTCGGAAACGGGATCATACAACTTGAACTCTCCCGTACCGCCTCTCTGGTAAAAAATAAGCCCGAAATAGGAGGGCAGCCCCTTGGAAGGATCGCCGTAGTAGTACCAAACTTCACAGGGATAAATGCCCAGGGTTCCGTAAAACTTCTCCGTACTCGTTGGTTCCCCGAGCAGGATATAGTAGCGTCCCTTATCGGTCATCCACCCTTCTCTTACCGATCCCCTGCTGAAGATCTTATTGGCATGGAGAAAGCGTCTCATGTGCTCTTCTTTGTATTCATTTTTGGGTGTCCCCGGAGTAGGATCACGCTGTTTCCAGAAAGTCTCGATAAAGGCATCCCTGTCCCGTGAAGAGGTCAACTGAAGAAAAACGTCCTTTTCCTGCTTGAGCATGATATAAGAGGTCACCTTTAAAAACTCCCTGTGCTTTTCCGGAAGGTCTTTTTCTTTAACTTTCTCCTGGGAACATAACAAGCCCGAAAAGAGCAATAGGGAGATATAAACGGCAAAAATGTTCTTTTTCATTTCTTTATCCTTCCACACAGTTTACATGATACGTTTCAATTCTTATATCCATTCATTCAGCCTCATCAATTCATGGAAAACCAATACTCCTGTTGAATAAAAACTTGTTTTTTAACGGTATTGTTGCACGATCAACAAACCAACCCTTTAACCTGTTTAAAACTTCTTTAGAACCGGGAAAAGGGCCGTAAATTCCTTCACCGCGGACGTTTTTTCCTTCAATGAACAGTATCGTTGAAAAAGGGTTTGTTCAGGTTTTCACCTCAAAGATTCTTCTGGATTTTCCAGATCCTTCCCGGGAAGATACAACTACGTCTATATAATACTTTCTTCCCGGAGGGAGGTCATAGGGAACCTGGAGAAGTATCTCTTTCATATCGAGAACTGTTTCCTCGGATTCCTCAAACGTCAGCGATGTTTCATGCAGGATTTTTTCCCCGCTTTTTTGGGGGTATATGTAAAACCTCAAGTCAAAATGGGCGAAAAGTTTTCCGTTTTCGCTCTTAAAGGTCAGATGTTTGGCGGGAATCTTGATCAATAATTCCCGGGCGGCGGAGTTATAATCCAGGTCGAACTTGGTTATTTTTTTTTGTCCGCCCTCATCTTCGAAAGAAACTCCCAGCTTAGCCATTTCGATCGCTTCCCAGAGGTCTCCGTAAATACCCTGGTAGGTGTCGTTGGGGTCAAAAATGAAACGGTTCATTCCGGTCTTGTCCACGAATTTCACGGCCACACCATACCTGTAATAAACCCACCAGAGAATGTTCCCCCGGACATTGGGATCATTGTGCATCATATATTCATCCCTTTTATCCGGCGCCCCCAGGTAGATATAAATTCTTCCTCGGTCGGTTTTCCAGCCCGGGGTTCCTTCGTTGAATCTCTGGTTGGCGTATTCGATCCTCCGGTAAAACTCTTCCTCGTATTCGTTTTCCTCAGTTTCCGGGTCGGGATCCCTTTTGTCCCAGAAATCCTGGATGAATTCCTCCCGCGACTGCTTGTCCGGCAGATGTTTGAAAATGTCCTTCTCCTGGCCAGTCATGATCAAGCGAGTATATTCATAAAACTCCTGGCTTTTTGGGTCCAGTTTGATCTTCATTCCGCCACAGGCCGCAAAAGCCAGGACCAGGATAATCGCTCCCCCTAAAAGAAATGTTATTTTTTTATTCATGGCAGAGTTTAAGCTCCTTTTTTGGTATTTGAGACAGGACGCTTTCCCCGCAGAAGTTTATCCGCGGCCTGTATTCAGCCGATCTTTGTTTTGAGAAACTCTATAAAATTTCTGACCTGGGCGGCCCGGCCCGATTCCGGGTCCGGTTCATGTCTCAAGTACTCCTGGAACGTTTTCAGCGATTCTTCCCACTTTTGTACGGCCAGATAGGCCAGGCCCAACTGGTAGAGGGCATCCAGGAAGTCCTCTTTAAGCTCGACGGCCTTTTTGTAATACTTCAAGGCCTCCGTATGCTGGGAGTTGTTGTAAAAATTCGTGCCGATATTGTAGAGGACATTGACATCCTTGATGTCCTCTATGTTAACCTTGTTGTACCACTCCAGGGCTTTTTCGGTTTCACCCTTGTTGGCATAGCAGCTTCCGATGGAAACCTTGACATCCTTGTTTTCCGGATCCTTTTCCAGGACTTTCATGTAGTAGGTGACGGCCATATCGTAATCTTCCATCTGGAAGTAAGCATTGCCTATATTTTTCATGATGATCCAGGCATCGGGAAACTCATCGACGATACCTTTGTAGGAGGCAATGGCCTCCTCGTATTTTCCCGCATCAAACAACTGATTGCCTTCCGTCAACGCCTTTTTTAACTCTGCAGTGATGATAAGGCCCTCAGCTTTTTCCAGGTTGACATCAATTTGAGGATTTCTTCCATATTCCTGGATTTGGGCGCTGATCTTTTTCGGTTTGTAGCCGGGATGCTCGTAATCAATATTCCACTGCCCGCCGCGGACTCCAAAGGCCACCCATTTTCCTTCCGCATCCGTCTTTGTCTCAAAACCGTTTTCGCCGCGGACACAGAAGAGTTTGACCGTTACCCCCTCAAGGGGATTCCCCTGTTCGTCGTAAACAAATCCAAAAAATCTGCCTTTCCCCTTGTATGTTTGGGAAAACAGGGAAACAACAGCAAAAAGCAAAACACTTGAGAAAACAATCGCTTTTTTCATCCTGTAAACCTCCGCTTCCATTCGACACTACGGTCGCCTCTATTTTAGCATTTCATTAGGGAAAAAAAAAGCCCCTCCCTTCTCCAAAAGAAGGGAGGGGCTGAGCTTCTACGTTAGGACTTTTCTACACGATTAGAACTGGAAGCGGACTCCCAACCTGAGAAGTCTCGGGTTCAGGATCTCATTGACATCGAAGTCATCGGGGTCGGCTGCAAAGGAGTTGAGTGACGGATCGGCGAAAACTTCGTATGCACCGTGGTATTTCTGGTATCTTCTGTTGATGATGGCGCTGTTGAAGATGTTGAACAGGTCGGCCATGAGATAAATCCGGCCGGTGTCACCCAGCCTGATCATTTTCTCTAGCCTCACGTCGAAGCGGTAGAAAACGGGAAGCCTGTCGCTTCCGAACTCGGTCAAATCGAGGTCGCCGCTGTTGTCGTTGGGGTTGGGCAGTGTGTAGTCGGTCAGGTTGAAGTATTCCCGGATGACCCAGCCCTCGCGGACCATGAACACGCCGGAAACATTGATGTCTAAGGGAAGCTGGTAGAGGCCGCTGAGCTTGAACATCCAGCGCGGGAAAACGTACTGGTTGATCTTTCCGCTGGCCCCACCAATGTAAGCGGCATAGGGTTTGCCTTCATAGGCCCAGAGGTTGGTCTCGTTCATGTAACCCTTGTCGCCGTAATGGGTGGCCTGTGTCTGCCAGGTGAAGTTTCCGTTGAGCATCCACTTGTTGCTGAGCCTTTTGTTGAAGACAAGGTCGATACCGATATAATCCCGGTAGCGCTCGGGAATCGCTTCCAGCCAGTAGTTGGAAGCGGCGCCGTATTCGGATTTGAGGTTGTACCATTCGTGGCTGGCCGCATCCTTGGTCGAGCCCATTCCGGGCACGTTTGCGGGAGGCAGTCCGGCCGATTCGTACATATCCTGATTCTCAATCTCGTCGGTGTCGATATAGTAATCCAGAGTCCAGGTGAACTTGTCGTATTTCCGGTAGGTGGCGTTGAGCTGAACGGCGAAGTCGGTGAAAATTTCCCGTTCAAGGGTAAACATGATCTCCATCGTCCTGCCGGAGCCGTAAGTAGTATCCATGGTGTATAAGGGGTCGGTGAGTGCGCTGGGATTATCGGGATCGAAATACCGGTAGCCGTAATAGTATCCCTTATCCACAGCCCCGGGCATCAGGTTTCCACCACCGTCAAAAACCGGGAAGATGGTGTAGTCGCCGTGGTAGCGGTCATACCAGTAGAGCTCGGTAACGTCGATAGTGCCGTTGCTGTTGTTGTCCAGATACCAGAAATAAAGCCGGCCGCTGGCGCCTCCGGGCATCTGGCCGTAAGAGGATGTGCCCATGAAGTCGCCGTAGGTGGCGAAAGACAGCTTGGCGATCGTTTTGCCGTCGCCGGTAGCATCCCAGGTCAAACCGATACGCGGAGAGAAAACCTTCCAGCCCCACTTGTCGCCGTTGCGATCGTACATATCCGCTTCGGGGATTTCGACGGCCGGCATAACGCTGTCTATGGCGTCCATGGCAGCAGCACTGAAGTTGTCCGTCCAGGCGGGATTATCCCTGTCGACGGCCAAAATGGAGACCGGATTGAGCCGGGGCATCTGCTGGTC
>JAFGMO010000053.1 GCA_016927475.1 Candidatus Aminicenantota bacterium | reverse complement strand
TTTGTTGCAGCCTGTTCGCGGTGCCAAGCACAGCTTCACAGGCTGACGCCTCACATCTGCGGCAAGCTTGGCTCGTGAATAATACAGACTAACCAATTTTAAAGACCGGATTTGGTTCTTGTCACCTTTCTATAAAATATTACTTACATGACAATCGTAAAACCTTTAGCCGTACTATTCATATCTAAGCGAATCAGCCGGATTGGAAATGGCGGCTTTGATGGTCTGAGAGCTGATGGTCAGCATAGCTATCGCCAGTGCCGCCAGGCCTGAGATGAGAAATACCCAAACACTCAGATTCACACGATAGGCAAAATTCTGAAGCCACTTGGTCATGAAAAAATATCCAAGGGGCCAGGCGACCGCGATAGAAATAATGATTGACCTAAGAAAATCTTTAGAGACAAGAACTAAAATACTGAAACTTTTTGCTCCAAGTACTTTTCTGATAGAAATCTCCTTCTTTTTCTGCTCGGCAACGAATATGGAAAGCCCCAATAATCCAATACAGGCAATAAAAACAGCAAACAAAGAAAAAACGCTGATTACAGTGCCCGTCTTGAGTTCAAAATGATAATAAGCATCTATCCTCTTATCAAAAAAATAGTACTCAAAGGGAAAGTTTGTTGATATTTCCGCCATTTGATCTTTGACCGCGCGAATGGTCTTGTCGTATTGATCTCCTCGTACTTTTACCGACAGATATTGTCCCAAATAAGCCCCAACCATTTCAAAATACATGGGATCAATTTTATGGTGCAAAGAACGGAAATGAAAATCCTTTACGACGCCGATGATCCTTTTGCCATCTCCACTGCTGTGAAGCTTAAATATCTTTCCCACCGGTGATTTGAGACCAAATGTTTTTACTGCCGTTTCATTTATGATAACAGCATTTCTACCATCTGAAGAAAAATCTCTTGAAAAATTGCGTCCTTCCACCAGTTCAATTCCGTATAATTCAAGAAAATCGTAATCTATTCCTGTGCGATATACAGCGCCGCGGTTTTCAACCACTGAGGCAGGAATGGATTGAAAGTCAGTAAAATGACTGGGCAGGTTCCCTGATACGGCCACGTTTATTATCGATGGTTCTTTCAATAATTCTGATTTTATGACCTGAATATTTCTTCTGATCACAGGATCACGCAAAGGAAATATTACTATTTTCTCCTTATCATATCCAACATCCTTATTATGAATAAAAGATATTTGTCCTTTAATCACCAGTGTACATAGGATAAGAAGTATGGATATTGAAAATTGTACGGTAACAAGTAGATTTCTTAATCGAAGCCCCTTGGAGTTTCTTTCCGTTCCGGTCTTAAGAGCGGTGATTGTTCTATATGAAGAGATGAATAATGCAGGATAAAGCCCGGCCAGTATACCGATCGATAAGAGCATGCCGATAAGCAGCAGGATGATGAGAGGGGTGTTTATTTGATCCAGACTTAAATTCCTGTCGATCAGAGAATTAAAGGCCGGTAGAGCCAGCGAAAAAATAAAAGCAGAAACAATCAAAGCAAAAATAGTCACCATGACGGACTCGCTGATAAACTGGAAAATCAACTGCCGTTTTTCAGCCCCGACCACCTTTCTCACGCCGACTTCTTTTTTTCTTTTAAATGAACACGCCGTCGTCAAATTAATATAATTCAAACAGGCTATAACCAGGACCAATAACGCAATGGATAACAATATAAACACATATTTGATATCGCTGTTTTCCGTTATTTCAATAAACAGGTGTGAATGTAAGTGAATTGAAGTAATAGGCTGTATTAGAAAATCATTTCGGACACCGACAATTTGAGATGCTTTCTCAGCTAAAGGAACCAACTTTTTTTCAAATCCATTGATATCAGCTTTTTTATGAAATTTAAAATATGTAAAACAGTGCCAGTTTTTATCCCAATCCGTACCATCGGCATTATTCAGTTCATTGAATTTTTTAAAAGGGATAATAAATCCCATGGTAAAATGAGAATTTTCCGGTATGTTTTCCACAATTCCCATGACTTTGAGATCAAACCTATTATCATACCTAACCCATTTTCCGACGGGATCCTCAGCATCAAAATATTTTTTTGCCATCCTCTCCGTTAAAATGATTGAATGAAGATCATCTAAGGCCTTTTCGGGATCCCCTTTTATCATTTGAAATGAAAATACTTTGAAAAGCGAGGGATCTGCAAAACAAATGTTGTTCTCAAAAAACTTCTTCGAATTCGTTGTGAGCAATACATTAGACCGGAAATTGACTCTAACAGCAGAAAGAATCTCAGGAAAATTTTCAACCAAGGCCGCAGCCAATGGTGCATGTGTAACTGCTATGATATTGGTCCCGTGTAATTCTATATAATGTTTTCTGTCCACCTGCTTCTGTACAATTCGATAAATACGATCGCAGTCATCATGATATTTGTCATAACTCAATTCAAATTGCACAAAGAGCAGTATCAGCAGGAAAACGGCCAATCCGATGGAAAGACCGAATAAATTCAGGAACGTGGTGGTTCTATTATTTAGAATATTTCGCAAAGCATTTTTTAAATAATTTTTTAACATGTTTTTCTCATTGGGTACTGACAGAACCCGGTTCCATGGCTTGTGAATAATCAAGAATGTTGGATTTTTGGTTCATTTTGATTTAGTTTCATCTATATGTCTATTTGGATATACAAATTTATCCAAAAAAGGTTGCTAAAATATGACCACGGATCGAACTTTTAGGTTTTATTCACTCATACCGCAGGCTCTACCCCGGATTACACTAACTCTTGAGGCCTGTTACTCTCAAGAGCTGCCAAACATTAAAGCCTTCTCGGCCAACATTACATTAAATATTTTCCTTTTTCAGTTTTTGAATGATTCTTGCTGAAATCCAGTATATTCTTGGCTGTTCATCCTTATCGGATTTATAAAAGAGATACTTTCCATCGACAGAAACAAAAGGCAGGTTGTCATTGGTTGCGCTGTTTACGGCTGAACCCATATTCACCGGACGGCTCCAGGTTCCGTCAGACTTCCGGAATCCGATATACAGATCAAATTGCCCTTTGCTGTCAGAGTAGTCCTTTGATGAAAAAATATAGTAGCTTTTGTCCGGGGCCATATAGGGACTGCCTCCCCTGTAATCAGGATGAAGCACATCGGAAATTTTCTCGATTTTCGTATATTCTCCATTTTCAAAAACGGCGCGGCACAAACCATTCGTTCCGCCAAAATACAAATTCTTATCCTTATCCAAAGAGAACTGCCAGTAAAGCCCGATTTGCCCGCAGTCAAGAGCCACCTTTTTAGGTTTCTCTAAAAGTGAATTTCCCTCGATTTCATAATATCGAATTTCATTCTCTGCTAAATAATACAGTCTTTTACCGTCCGGACTGAAAAACGGCACATCTCCAAATTTTTCCAGCACCACCGGCTGAAGCCAATAGCCATCCTCGATACGGGAAAACCAGAGCGTAATTCCTCCTGAATATCCTTCTTCTGATTCAATCCATTCCGTCCAGGCAGCCATATCTCCATCCGGAGAAAAACTCACATTACTATGTCCGCCCACTATATTATTTACGATTCCAGCAGCAAATAACTGCGGCTCTTCCTCCGGCGCTTTCTGGCCGAAATAAGCTCCTTTTATTCTGGTTGTTATTCGTTTTTGAGGATCCGCACCCCTTTCCAGTAAGAAATCGACCACAGCTTCATGATTCCCCCACTCTGCCAGATTGACGGGTGATTCTTCTGTCTTCAGACGGGCATGGATATCAGCGCCTTCATCCACCAGGAATTTTACAGTATTTATTCTTCCACTCCTAGCCGCATAGTGCAGGGAAGTATACCCGAACACATCTGGTTCGTTTAAATCCGCTCCCCTGTCAACCAGATCCCTGATGACTTGCAAAAAACCGCTCTTCGAAGCCCAATGAAGCAACGTCTGCCCTTCAGGTATCAATTCATTCAGGTGATCACACTTTTTCACCATCTCCTGATAAAGTTTCCATAATTTCTCATTAATGGAATAATGAAGCAGCTGAATTCCTTTGCGACCGGATAGATCCAGTTCCGCATTTTGGGAAAGCAGATAATCGACTATATCTTCAGATCCTCTCCAGGCTGCTAATGAGATAGGAGTACTATTGCTGTAGTCTCTGGTATTGACATTGGCCCCAGTCTCCACCAGGTAGCGCACAATTTCGATGCCTGCCATTTCCCTGGCAGCTACACTAAGCGGCGTTCTTTGCCGACCGTCCTTCATCTCGAGGGGTGCTCCTTTTTCAACCAGAAATTTTACGGCCTCAAACTGCCCGTAACTCACCGCAAAATGCAGGGGTGTACTACCATATGAATTCGTCTTATCTATCTGAGCCTTATTGTTCAACAACAACTGACAAGCTTCAACATTCCCACGAGCCGCTGCAGAATGGAGCGGCACAATACGATTCTGGTCCGGCTTATTAACATCTGAATGATGTTTAATCAGAAAAGTAATAATATCCAATTCATTCAGCCTGCAGGCCCAATGAAGAGCTGTTCTGCCGTTTTCGTCAATGGCATGAATTACTTGTGGATTCTCCTTGACCAGTTTTTTGATCTCAACCAAGTCTTTTTTTTTCACAAGCTCATGAATCTCCTCAGCTTGAAGAGTCATAAATGAACATCCTACAAACAAAATAAAAACCTCTAATGCTTTTTTAAATACTCTCATGTTTCCTCCTAAAACAAGTTCACTCATACCGCTCTCATTAACATCACCGGTAAACACTGCGGAATTTGTTTGAGTCTTTTTAAAAATAATCGTTCCAAAAACAACTAGGGAATTTATAATGAATCAGAGATGCTACCGCCGTTATAAATCAAAGGGGGGCCTTTGTTAAAGTCCAAACCATGTTAAAAAATACTCCTGATTATAAGGACGGACAATATAAAAAAAGTATGGTTTTAATATCCAAACTTAAGTTTGGTTCTGGATTTCTAATGTTTTGTGAAGGTTTGATATATCTCAGAATGAATTAATGGTATAGAAAACTTATTTTGATACTCACTGCTGCTTCTGCAGAGAAATTCGCCCTGGCGTGCCGTACCTCTGCCTGTAAAGGTGGAACGTGCCCAGCATCCTGCCGTTCTTCAAAGAAGATCGCAAACCACGGACCATTTGGATGGTTCCATTCCCTCCATGCTTTTTAATATGCGGAAACCATAATCTACAGCCGGCTGGCTGTTTTGATATTCTCGGAGAAGGTTCGCAGCAAGGACAAACCCGGGCACGAGTCTTTCATCTGTTATCGAATAGCTTCCGCCAAAACCTTGGAAAAACCGGAGCCTTTCCATTTCATCGGCATAGGGTGTGTTGCCGAGCACAGGAACAGGCATGTTTTCACCCGTGTGAATCACCGGTTGACACAGTATAAAGGCGATACTGGCACAATTTCCCGTCCGATCCACCGCAAAAAAATGCCAGTTCCAGCCATCCATAGCAATGGAATAGGCGCACTGAATAGCCTCCCCTACCGTGGAACAATTATCCAGAACATACTGCATCCACTGCATCATAAAAGCTTGGGAAGCTTTTTATCCTGGATGAACGTTGTATTCATCAGGGACATTTCCCAGACAAAGAGTCCGACCTCATTCATGCCGCCATCGGGAAAATTAGCGCCCAAGTGACCGAATGTCACGGAACCGAATTGATAGATCCAAATAAGAGTAGAGGGTTCCATTTGCTCGGGACTGGTTAATTCTTTGAAGGTGCATCCTTTTTTCAAAATCCCTCTCTTGTTGATGTATACCGTCCCAGGAACAGGCTCGTCACTGTCCAAATTATGACTATACAGCAGAACATGCTCCTTCTTGATCATAAAAGACGAATAGCGATGGCTTTTGATTTCGGCAAATCCAAGCTTACTGAGACAAAAAACACCAAGAATCATCAGAAAAACGATTGATTTTTTCATGCTAATTCCTCTTCCATAGAAATATTTTCTCGCTTTCAAATCACTCATATCGCAGGGATTCAACCGGATTAGATCGGGCAGCTTTCCAGGTTTGAATCCAGGTTGTCAACAGCACCATCAAAAACATGAATAACGCTCCCATCAGAAAAACGACTGGAGAAAGATGGATCTTATAAGCGAAATTCTGCAGCCACTTGTTCATGGCAAATAAGGCCGCCGGCCAAGCGATCAGATTGGCCATCAACACCCAACCCACTGACTCACGAGATAGCAGTATTAAGACACTCAAAACAGACGCGCCGTGAACCTTGCGAATTCCGATTTCTTTAGTCCTACGGCTGATGGTGATGGATGTGAGCCCGAAAACTCCAAGACACGCAATCAGAACCGCTAAAACGGATGAATATCCCACGATGCGATTCCATCTTTTTTCTTTAAGATACTGTGCTTCAACAACCTCATCCAAAAAAGAATAGGAAAAAGGCTCGATGATGTGAAGTTCTTTCCATACTGATTGTATGTCTGCAAGAATTCTCGATATCTCAGAGGATGACACACGGATCATCATAAAATCAAACCTGTGGGAAGGGCTAAAAATATGAACGGCGGGCTTGATCTCTATTCCTTTTCTCATTGTGTGATAATCATCAACAATCCCGATGATGGGAAAAAATTTTCCGTTTAATTCAATTTTTTGTCCGATTGGATCGGTTATTTCAAATCTTTTTACCAGGGTTTCATTCACAATCACAGAATAAGGATCGGATGACATCTCAGGGGAAAAATTTCTTCCCTGGAGAAAATCAATCTCGAGGGTTTTGAAATAATGCTCATCGATAAAATTAAACCATGTGGACTCATGTTTCCTATTCTTGTATTTAAACTCATAAAAATAACTCTTTTTCCCATCCAAAGAAGCAAGGGTACCCGTTATCCCTTTGATCCCGGAGATGTTGGAAAGGCGGTTTTTCAAACGGTCATATATTTTTCCATTGATATTATCAACGACGACTATATTATCCTTATTGAACCCAAGATCTTGATTGATCATGAAATGTATCTGCTTCCCCAAAACTATGGTCGAAATGATGAGGAAAATGGACAAGGCAAATTGCAGAATCACCAGAAACCGGGTAAAAAAGTTTTTTCCGCTGATTTTCATTTTTCCTCTGAATATATCCACAGGATGGAACCGCGAAAGAACCAATGCCGGGTAGCTACCCACACTGAGTCCCAGAACCAGGGTGATAAAGATAAGAACACCCACATTTAGCGGGGAAAAAACAGCACTCGCCTGCAGAGATTTCATCGTCACGCGGTTGAACGCAGGAAGAAACATGCAGGCCAATCCCACACCTATAATAAAAGCCAATCCAGCCATAACCACGGATTCACTCCAATACTGCCGGATAAGTTGGCGGCGTTCGGCACCTAGGACTTTGCGAATCCCGAGCTCAACACATCGTCTTGAGGCATTTCCGATGGATAGCGTGATAAAATTGATCCCGGCAATAAAAAGGATGATCAAGGCGATTCCTCCCAAAATATAAACCGGGGCCAGGCTCACGGATCCTGTAGCATTCGGATCAAAATGAATATCTCTCATCCGCTGCAGTCCGAAAGAGATAGGGTCGATGTTTTCCGGGGCATTTTTAAACCGACTGTAGATTTCCCTCTCGAAGTTGGCCGCATAATGCTTCTTAGCAAATTCAGGATAGTTCTCCTCAATAGTCCCGGCCGATTTCCCGTCATGAAGTTGGATGTAGGTTTTGCACGACATCCTCAGACTCCGCCAGTTTGAGAGGCTGTCCTCTCCTCCGAACAATCTGATACTTTCAAAATTGATCAACATTTCGAAGGTTACGGTGGAATTGGAAGGAGGATCTTTAGCCACCCCGGATACCAAAAAATCGTTCCTGGCATCGTCTGTTATCAAAGTCATGGTTTTTCCAATGGGATTTTTTTCTCCAAAATACTTCTTCGCATAAGATTCGGATAGCACGATGGATGAATAATCTGATAAAACCGAAGTCGCATTTCCTTGCACAAGAGGAAAAGAAAACATTTCAAAAAATTCCTTATCGGCCATGGTGATATCCTTCTTTTCGACGAGGTTACCCATTTTCACAATGAATTCTTTAGGAACAACTCTGACATAATACTTGACCTCAGGAAAATATTCTTTGAGAGCCGGCCCGTGCGGAACTTGTACCGCCCCTCCCTGCCAACTCACACTCCCATCCGGATTGTGAAACCGAATGAATGGACGGTAGATGGAATGGAGATTTTCATGAAACCGGTCATAAGAAAGCTCATCTTTTGCAAACAAAAAAATAAAAATTGTGCAGGTCAAGCCCATCGACAAACCAAAAATATTGATCAACGAATGGGATTTATGCCTTTTGATGTTTCTCACAGCAATTTTAAAATAACTTCTAAACATAACCATCCTCCAGTAGATTTTATCAAGGATGATGCCTGGGATGGATTCCAAAACACGGAACCAGTACCATACCTTTGCCTTCCATCTTGGTTTGTATTCGATCATATATCGATAAACTTCATTGATATCGTCATTAAATTCATGAAACTCCTCTCCCCTAAGTAAAATCCTGAGAAGCATATAGGGAATAAAAGGAGGATTGTGTTTTTTTCTATTCATTACTTGGCTTTCTGTTCAATAGACAGCGTTCTAATCCTCCTCCAAAGGGAAGAATGCACACTCTTGATTTTTTCCAAAGCTGATATTCCTTCAGGGGTAAGTTCGTAATAATATTTGCTCCGCCCTCCACGTTCTGAAACGGGAGCACTCGATATCTTTCTCACGTATCCTTTGGCCTTCATCTTTTTTAAGGTCTTATAAATGACTCCAAAGGACCAGTGTCGACCAATATCTTTAAAGACTTGTTCTCTTATGCTCACCCCATAGGCGTTGCCTTTCTGTTTATAAACCGCTAATAGAATGATTTCTTCGGCTCTAGATAACAGTATCATCTGAAGTTCCTTTCATTTATATGCATTTTGCATTCATATCTATATAACGTAACAAATTCCCAAAAAGTTGTCATCTTTTTTTATCGGTTTTATTACCTAGAAAATAACAACAGTCATTACCTGGTTTATCCGGGTGATCCATGATTATAGGCTGCTGTCATTACCGTCATCTACCCTTCCATCAAAGCCGCCACAGCCAATCCTGTGGATTCGCTCCGGTATGAGTGAGTAACTGATTTTTTTTCAACCTTTTTTTCATTCCAACGTATAATATACTGTATAGCAGTATAATAATAGGAATGTGACATGAAAGAGCTGACAAAAATCGAAGAGATCCTTCTCCTTTCCATTTGGGAGCTGAAGGATAAAGCCTACGGCTTTAAAATTCGGCATCATGTATCAAACATTATCGGCAAGGATTTCACCTACGGCAACCTATACAGTGCCCTTGACCGGTTAACCCGGAAAAAGTTTGTCTTTAAACGGCCTGGAGAATCCACGTCTCAACGGAGGGGAAAAACACGAATGTACTACAAGGTCTCTTCGGCCGGGATCGAAGCCTTAAAAGTAGCTTGTGTCCTAAACCAAAAACTCTGGGCTGGTCTTAAACCCCATTCTTTTGAAATACAAAGCAAATGAAATCGCCTCGATCGAAATTCCCAAAATTAGGAGACTGGCTTCTTAGGCTTTTGGCCAGATACGATGTCAATCCACATCTGCGCGGCGATTTTGACGAAGAGTTCAGCTTTATTTATGAAACCAAAGGATATGTCCGGGCTTTGTTCTGGTACTGGACCCATCTTCTGCGGTCCCTGCCTGTTTTTATGAAAGATATTCTCTATTGGAGGTTTGTCATGCTTAAAAATTATTTGAAAATCGCTATAAGAAATATGCTTAAATACAAATCTTACACTTTCATCAACCTGATCGGGCTCACCGTAGGATTAACATGCTTATTGTCAATCCTCATATTTATTCAATATGAACTCAGCTATGATCGCTTTCATAAGCATGCGAATAACACCTACAGGGTTTTAACAAAGTTTCCTGAAGCTGCTCCCTGGGGTTCGGATTTATTCCCTGCCACCCCATCTTTACTGGGACCGGCTCTAAACGAGAATTTTCCAGAAATTGTCAAATCGGCAAGATTGAAGAAGAGAACCGGACTTGTGAGCTTGGAAGAAAAGCGTTTTGATAACCAACTTTTTTATTACACGGACCAGCAGTTACTGGATATTTTTGATTTTCCCCTCAAAGACGGTGATGTCAGCACAGCTTTATCAGAGCCCTATTCTGTCATTCTGACCGAGGATATTGCAACCGTGCTTTTTGGCGAAAAAAATCCCGTCGGTCAAACTATCACATTTGATTACAAAGCCGGATTATCTCACGATTATATGATTACAGGAGTTCTTGAAAAGGTTCCTGAGAATTCCCATTTATTGTTCGGTTACCTTGCCTCCTTTTCAACCCTAAAAGACTGGCTGACAATCGACTGGAGCAATCTTGCTTTCGTAACCTATGTTCAACTTCAGCCAAATGGCAATCCTGACAAGCTTCAAGAAAAGTTCAAAAATTATTTGTCTAAACATGTAGCACCGAACTACCCATACAATTTTCAATTACAACCCCTGACCAAAATTCATCTTTTTTCCAGCTTCGACGTCTTTGACAGCAGAAAAGCTGATATAAAGACAGTCTACATATTTTCGGCAATAGGATTCTTGATCATGATTATTGTCTGCTTCAATTACATAAACCTCTCAACCGCGCTCTCTACTTACAGAACCAGAGAAATCGGAATAAGAAAAATCGTCGGCGCCAGGAGAACACAGTTAATAAAGCAGGTATGGGGGGAATCCATTATCTTCACATTCATCTCTTTCTTTTTTTCTCTCCTGCTTTTGAAGCTGCTTTTACCCGTTCTTGGATTGTATGTGGATAGAAACCTCTCATTTTCTCTTTTAAAAAATGTGAATACCGTCATTATTATTTTTGGATTGATTTTTTTCATCAGTCTGGTATCCGGCAGTTATCCGGCGCTTTTTTTGACTTCGTTTAAACCGGTCAATATTTTAAAAGACAAAGTATCATTCCGCTCAAAGAATACATCCTTTTTCAGAAACACCCTGGTCTTTTTTCAGTTTGCCATTTCAATCGTACTCACTATATGTGTGTTAACCATGTCACGCCAAATGAACTTAATCGAAAAGAATGATTTAGGTTATTCTAAAAACAATATTGTAGCCCTTGAGGTGAAGGATGAAACGATCCAAAAAAATTACGACCCTTTAAAAAATGAGATCATACAGCACCCGGGTATCATAGATATTACATCATCGTATGATCTCCCTACATGGGTCGGATCAGGAGCAAAACCCTTCTGGGAGGAACAACCGGAAGGACAGAGCATTCTATTTAAAAGATTGTATGTGGACTATAATTTTTTAGATTTTTACCATATCGAATTTGTGAATGGAAGAAATTTCACGCGGGAAAACGGTGCGGATGCAGATCAGGGATTCATCATCAATGAAACGGCTGTACGTCTCATGGGTTTAGAAGAGCCCGTGGGAAAACGTTTTGGTTTTGGCGAGAAAAAAGGATTTGTCATTGGTGTTGTTAAAGATTTCCATTTTGAATCCCTCCATAATGCCATTCGTCCTCTGGCGATAGAAATAAATCCCTGGGGTCACCGGTACATATCCATCAAGATCGATCCCGATGACATGGTGAATATCCTGGCCTTTATTAAAAAAAAGTGGGAAAAATTCTCACCAGGATTCCCGTTTTCTTATACGTTCGTGGAAGACATCATCCATGAACAGTATGTGTACGAACAAAAACTCTTTACAGCTATCAAGGCATCAACCATATTGGCTCTATTTCTCTCTTGCATCGGACTGGGCGGTCTTGCCTCCCTCTCTGCCAGAAGTGAAACAAAAGAAATCGGAATTCGCAAAGTCTTCGGTGCCAGCATCATGGACATGACGACCCTGTTTTCAAAACAGTTTACTAAAGTTGTTATGATCTCTTGTCTCATCGCCTGGCCGGTTGCCTATTATTTCATGCACAAATGGCTGCAAAATTTTGCCTATCGCGTGCATTTGAGTATTTGGATTTTTCTTCTATCCGGCTTCGCAGCTCTCGTAATCGCTTCGCTTACTGTCAGCTATCAGACCGTCAAAGCCGCCACAGCCAATCCGGTCGATTCACTTCGGTATGAATAACGCAGGATACTTGATGTGATCCATTCTATTCATGTCTTATCTCATTTTTTTTCCAGCTCTTTGAGTATCTTTTTGGCATTGTCGTTATCAGGATTCAGCTCCAACGATTTTTTATAATTCTTAACAGCTTTCTCTTTATATCCGGTTTTCAAATAGGCTTCGCCCAGACTGTCGTAAGCGTTCGCTGATTGGGGATTCATCTCAACATTCATTTTAAACACCTCTACAGCAGCACCGATATTTCCTCTTGTCATAAAATAATATCCGAGAGAGATAAAATCATTTTCTCTGAAGGTAAATTTTGGATCATCATCAGATCCGAGTTCTAGAAATTTAGCAATCCCGGCATCAATACCGGAATCAGTGATGGCTTTTTCAATCTCATACGCTGCCGACTCAACTAAATATCTTTTTAAAGAATTTAATCTTCCTTCAATAAACGGCATCCGTCTCCTTTCAAGGAGCTGCTCATAATATTGTAAAGCGAGTTCGTAATTTCCCCATCGTCGATGCAGATCAGCCAGTCTGGCATAGCTGTTGAGGTCGTGGGGATATTTCTCAACGATATATTCAAATACGATTTTTGCTTCTTCTAATTTTCCCCTTTCATCAAGCCTGTCTCCCTGCCTGACCAGCGTGAATTCCGGGATATCAACTTGGTATCCGTATTTTTGTGAAAGATTTTTATAATATGCTTTCAAATCTACAAGTCCATTGATTTGTATGTCATGAGGGAATCTGTAATCCTTAAAAAAAGCCTCCAGGCCTTCTCTTAATCTTGGTGATGAAATGAAGCCCGATTCTCTTTTTTCAAGTTGGTTTATTATTAAGGTAAAATCGCTTCTTTTCCCATTCTCAACGACTGTTTCGAACTTCTGTAAATATTCCATGGTTACATCGTTATCATCACTTGTGTTGGTGGTCATGAAAAGAAAATTGTTTAATGATCCTTCCTGGTCAAAAAAATCCTTTGCTTTTTCGAGCATATACTCTCTGTTTGCTCGGATCCAGAAAGGATTCATAACAATGTTGACTCTGAAGAGCCCGGGATTTTCCATTAAGGCATACAGACCAAAAGCAGCGCCGGCCTGAGGGCCGAGCAAAATACGAAAATCCTTGGTCCGGTAAGACTGACCAATAAAGGGGATCAGCTCTTCTGTGAAAAATTTCAAAAAATTGCCGGCACCCCCTGGTTCTCCGTTTCTGTTAATGGGAAGACAATCCCGATAGCGGTCAACGTTCTTAACACCGACAATGATCATGTCCGGAATTCGGCTGGCCTCATTGAGACGACAAACAATATGAACCGCGTCAGCGAAGTACCCTTCAACTTGACCACCATATAAAATATACAGCACAGGATAACGAATCGTCGTTTCATCATACCCTCTTGGCAGATTAACCAGTAATACGCGATCTTCATCCAAGACTTTCGAATGAAGTTTCCGGTATATCCCAATCGAAACAGGATCGCCGTCTTCCTGTGCAAACATTGGCATGATAAAAACAACCAAAGCCATCAATGAGATGATAATTCGATGAATTCTTTTCATCTTTGTTTCTCCTTCTATTTAGCTTCTTTCGGTTTTTAATCCTTGAATGACTTTAGCAATTATTTATATAATTTATTTGTTAAATGATTTCCGTATCTAGTACGTCCACAATCTTAATCCAATGACTCCCCAATAAGTCAGATACAACGTCATCCCGAAACAGGCCAACGAGAGGATGATGGTATAAATACGATCGAGCTTTTTAACGGGCTTGAATAAACTCCTGAATGAGGCATATAAACTCAGTACCGACAACCCTGCAAAAACCAGCGTTGAAACAAACAACGCCACATTGGCGGGAGTCTTTTGTCCGATTTCCAGTATCGACGGTCCGGAAACCATGAAGATCATCAAACCCAACACAAGGGATAATACAGCCGACAGCGGGACCACCCTTATCCTTATGTACATGGGCCGGCTTTTCTTACGACTTAGCAATTTGTAAATATACACTGGAACCCAGAATAGAGAATAAACAATGGCTGACATCATAATGATCACGGCGCCAAACACAAGAATCAGATAAACAACAACCTTCCATTTTGGGAATTTTTCATAATAAAAGCTTTGCGTTGCGAGAACCCTTTTTCCATAGGAGGCGTGATGGGCTCCACTTGAGAGTCCATATAATCTTTGACGGCAGAAAATATATCATCATAGAATGACGTATCAAATGAATTCTGTAGAACCACATAACCCATCCCATTATCGAGGTTATAGGCGTATTCCGCAAGAAAACCGGGAACAGCACCGCCATGGCCATACCATTTTGCCCTGGTACGGTATCTTGTTCCAATTCCAAAACTGCAGCCAGATTCTAAGCCGGCTCTAAGCGCAAGAGTCGATTCGGGTTTCCCTATCCTACTGAATAAAGCTTCATTGATTATTTGCTCCCCGTCCACAGAACCGCTGTTGAACAAAAAACGAATAAATAGAGCCATTTCTTTGATGGATGCATTCAGGGCACCGGCAGGCTCATCATAATCATACCAGATGGGAAATGGTTCGGCATTCTTGTCATACCCAACGGCAAGCAGCCGCACCGGGTATGTTTGTCTCTTCAATAATGCCGTCTATTCTTGTTTTTAACTCATCAATTGTCTGTGGGACATTCTTTTTAACCTCTTTATTTTCTACACCATGAATTCCATCAGCTGAAACAGGACAAGTAAAAACACATAAGCTAAAAGTGAGGACTGCAATTCCCAAAATTTTCTCCATTTTATTTCTTCCCTCCCTGCTTATTTATTCTTCTATTTTTCTTCCTCCGGCTTCATGTGCTGGATGATTACCGCATCTACCCAGTAAATATCCATTTTACCGTTTTGAGGATTTTCAGAACTTTTAATAAGTTCATTATATGAGCGGACAGGTTCCGGGTCGAACGTCTCCGGTTTCCTCATACTGGAAAAGAACAAATATTTCCCATCCGGAGAAACGGTGGGACACATGTCCACGGCATTGGAATTGACTTCCGGCCCCAGGTTAACGGCTTTTGTCCAGACGTCCTCATTTAGCCGGAAACATACAAAAAGATCTCCCCTGCCGGCTCCCCTGTCCCAACCATGAGAAGTGAAAATCAAATAACTTTCGTCAGGTGCCACATATGAATTATATTCACCCCTGAGTGTATTTACAGTATCTCCAAGTTTTTCCGGTGGCATGTATTTTCCTTCCACCCATCTGGAACGGCATATATTCATGTCATGCGATGTAAAATAAATGGTTCCATCACTGGTAATTGAGGGGTAGAACTCATTTTTCTCCGTATTTAACGGGGAGCCTGGATTCTTCGGTTCTCCCCAGCCGTTGCCGGTTCTTTCCATATACCAGATGTCGTAATCCTTAGGTTCTCCGTTATTCTCCAGAGGACGCGTTGAGCAGAAATAAAGTTTCCTTCCATCAGGTGAAAACTGGGGTTCACAATCATTATACTGGCCGGAAAACGGTGCGATCTCTTGTTTTGTCCACCGGCCTTTATCCTTTTTCACACAAACAATCGTATAATGGGGTTCTTCCAGAACCGAATAGTAAATTTCATCCAGATCCGGAGAAATGGCGATGTCCCGGTCGTTCATGCCCGTGGAGATGATTCCCGGTGCAAACAATTCCGCATTTCTTCCGGGTGGGGTTTGTCCCAGGTATTCACCTTCGAGGACCGGAAATTCATTCTCCTTTGTCCCGGTCTGGGGCTGGCAAGAACAGAAAAAAACAATAAAAATGGATAAAACTAAATGAATGTACAAATTTTTCTTTTTCATCGTTATTCCCTTTCTTTAAAATTCAAATACGATACGCTATCCAGGAAGCAGGATATGAAACCTTCTTTCATGATTTTCCTTTTTGGATATATGGAACTTAGGATCTTTTGGATTTGATATCAAAGAGAATCATGTCCTCTTTTTTCATCATTCAATAATGAACCATTCAATAGGTGTTTTATTTCTATATTTTTTTTAGTTTTTTCAATGATTTTTGATAATCCTTATCCTCGGGATCCAATCTTATGGCTATTTCATATTCAGTTTTTGCCAGATCCAGTTTTCCCTGTTGTTCATAGAGCATTCCAAGTCGCCAATGAGCGGCATCCAAAGATGGATCATCCGGATAAAACAGGGAATAGAACAAAAATTAAAACAAAGGTGTGAATTTTCATTTGTCCTCCTTATTTAGCTGCTTATCCTGAGTCAAGATTTGTACTGTGATTTTCGATGGTAAATCGCATCTCTCATTTTCTTAAATGATTCCATAGCGGGAAGACCAATATTTACGGCCGCCACAACAGCCAGGTTATCATCTGGGTACACAGCAATCATTGCTATGAATGTCCCACCTGACCCAAAGAAGCCATATAGACGTTTACCCTCTTCGGTTTTTCCTTCTCTCCAGAACCGAGGGACTGTTTCAGGCTTGAGCGAATCTTCCTGGCCATCGAGTACATGCAGATAGAACGCTGCAAAGCGGGCAAGGTCTTCAATAGAACAGTGGATGTTTGCTGCAGGTCCAAAGGCGTCTATATCAAAAAGCTCGTACTTGCCGATCTCCTGGACTCTTAGCTCCGGAGCTGCTCCGTAGTGCCCATAAGGTTGATCACGCCGATCCGAAGCCGCCGGCCAGCCGAATCCCGCACTTTTCAGGTCAAGCGGCTCAAAGACCTGGCTGCGCATGAGCCCTTCCCAGGATTGTTTCATGGCTCGTTCGGTCATGAATCCGGCTACCACATATCCTGCGTTCGAGTAGATGTACTCACCAACCCCGGAGGGTTTTTCACCCAAAATTTTTTGCACAAGTGCGGCCCGTGCTTGTGCAGGTGTCCGCACCGAGTCTCTGGAAAAATCCGAGACAAACTCGCCTGAACTGGGCATACTCGGTACTCCAGCGCGATGTCCGAGCAGTTGCTCCAGCGTTATTTTCTGATACTGAGGGTTCATAGGAATATCGGGAAGGACCTCCCCAATGGTCATATCCCACTGGAGAACCTCTTTATCCAGGAGCTTCCCGATCATTGTTCCGGTGAAGGTCTTTGTCACAGACCCAATATGCCATAGATCCGAGATTTGGACTCTATTTGGCTTATCGAATCGACGGAGACCGGTTGCTCCTTTGTCGACAATCTTCTCCCCACGCACAATGGCAGCAGCCATCCCCGGTGCACCGCACTCTTGCCGAACCTGCTCGATCAAATCATGAAGATCCTTCCAGTCGTCATAGCTGTCACTTTCTTCAGGAGTCTGTTCTATTTTGTCAAGAGCCACATCACTAGGAGCCGATGTTTGAGCATACGGTCCCATACCCGTAAGGTCATGTGGAGGTTCAGGAGATAGCTCAATCTTGAACTTGACCCATCCGAATTTTTCGGTCTTAACGATCGCATCAATGACGAACTCACCTTCGGCATGGTCAGAGTGAACTGTCATCTTTCCGACAACCTGTCGAAGCATCAGCGGGCCACTGTCTAACTCCTTTTCGACCGGAGTATCCTTCAAGTAGTCTTTGGAGTAATGTTCCTTGATAAACTGCCGCAGTGCCTCTTTTCCCTCTGTATTATAGGCCTTAAAGAAATTTTCTCCCCAGCGCCCGGCATACGTGTCAGGCCATTGGACCTGTTTCTTGCCTTATGATTCAACTGTAATCCCTTCATATACGAATAGAGTGGATATGCAGACAATTGTAAAAAATGCCTTTAAAACTCTCATCTTTATAAACACCATCAATCCTCCTCATAGGAATTAGGCCATACCATTGCTGAGCAGCAGAAATCGAGGCTGTGATTTCCGGAATCCAAGGTCGGCCAACTTAACGCCGGTAATGAGAATAGTCAAAAAAGCAGCGACCGCTGGTAACCATCCGAGGGCGAAAAATCTAATGACCTCGAAAACATCACTCATGACCATCCGCCAGAACAATCGCTGTAAAAAAAAAACACTGTGACTAAAATAATCGTGACTCTCTTTTTGGCTAACAATCGTCACTGTATAGTGGAGATTGTTCCGGGTGCAAATTTCTCCGGTTTCAAGCCGGGAGGATTCTGCCCGAAATAATTGATTGTTTCCGGCCCCGACCTTTTTTTCTGCTGAAGCTGTTTGAGTTTATCCGCAGCATTTTTATTATCCGGATTCAACTCCAACGCTTTCTTATAATTTACAATCGCCTGCTCCCAGTTTTCTTCTATCATATACGCCTCTGCAAGGCTGTCGTATGCATTGGCCGATTGAGGGAACACTTCCCTATAAAGCTTGAAAATTTCAATCGCATAGTCAGTTTTTCCAAGAAAATAGAGAAACCGGTATCCAAGGTTAACAAAATCCTTTTCTTCCAAAATTTCAGAATCTTGATGGATTTTTTTAAAAACTCGCACCTCTTGAACCGCCTCTTCTATTCCCTCCATAAACACCAAATTCACAAAATCATCACTTGTTAAGGAAGCTTTTTTTCCTTTTTTTGACTCAATAGTGAGGGAAACCCCGGGAACTTCATGTTCTTTTGGATCGTATCTCAGAAAAGAGAGACATTCTCTGTCTCCATAAAGGTTTGCTTTTAAAAAATTAAGGATATACAGACACATGAGTTCATAGGCTGATTTGGGATTTCCTCGAGCCTCCCCCCAATAAAAAGGAACCTCTTTTTCCAGACCATACATGGCATAAGAGGTGAAATCCACATGGCGCATATTTTCAAATCTGAGCAGAAAAATATCAGCATACATCGCTGATTCAAAAAGCGAGCGATCTTCAACAACATTCATGTTCTCATTCTCTGTTTTTGTCCGCGTGATGTGCATTAACGGAATGCGCACCTTTTCCGGTCTGTAAAAAGGCGATTGCTTTAGAAGCCGTGTGTTATGCTCGAACATGATCCCTGAATCAAGACTGACAAAAGCATCGATATCATCATTTCTCATCTGGAGCAGCAGAGCAGACATGCTGCCGAGGTCAAATCCGATAAGTCCCAACCTGTTCTTATCTACGAACAGGAATCTACAGCTATAAGAGAGAACAAATTCCATATCTCGAACCTGGGTTTCCAGATCAATAAGGTTAAGATTGACCAAATGCGAATGCGTTCCCATTAACGGACAGGTTGCGACAACAAACCCGAAACTGGCCAAATATTCACAAAGCACAACATGTGTGATCGGAGATTCATAAAATAATCCCTGTCCAAAAATAATGAGGGGAAACAATCCCTCTACTGCCGGCGCTATTTCTATGGCAGCTGTCGGCTTTTGAAGCAAATCAAGCAGCTTTTCCTTTGACAGGCCCCTCACAAGCGGCAGCTCGACAAACTCAAAGATTTCCTTTTTTGCTTTTTGATGAGGTGCAAAATCTTCAACCGAGTAATGGGCGTATTTTTCGAAGATCATAGGAGGTTTTGAGATTGATGAAGAGACAGGATACCATAAGTATATCCGTATCTGACGCCCTCGAGTATGGGATTGCAGATGGTCCTTGTCACTTGGCTTTGTGAAGGCGGATCTGGAAAAATCAGCCACATTTAATAATTTGAATCCTACCTTATAAGGCCCTGGTTTTAAACTGCCCCAAAGCGGTGAGTTTGCAGCATTGGCTTGATCGTAGAGAATTAAAGTTGCCAAAAACAATAAATAGACAGGTTTTTTCAACTGTTTCATATAAGCCCTCAAAAAATAAAATCCACAGGCTTCCTTTATTTTAAAGCAAGCTATCCGCGTTTGATGGGGAGGATCAGACAATTGGGACCACCTGCACCTTTAGCGAATTCCGACAGTTCCACCTCATGAACATGAATTCCTGCCTGCCTAGTAATGTGAATCAATTCCGGATTCTCTGCAGGAGCAATGATTTCACTCTCCCCGAGACATATCAGATTGACATTATGATTGCGGCATGCAACATGAATGACTTCGAAACCCTTGAAATAATCGTCGGTAAAAAGATGAGTACAGCAAATGATCATTTCAGGCCCCAGAATTCCGAGGACTTGGTCTAAATGCAAACAAAAACTTGGCAGCACAATGGGACGTACTTCATACTCCATTTTTTCCAGAAGCTCCGAAATTTGAATCACTCCATCAAAATTTGTCCTCTGTGTTAATCCCACAAAGGCAACATGTCCAGCTATTACAACATCGCCGCCTTCCACCGTACCAGGTTCTTCTATCCTACCTACACAAGACACCCCCATATCATCTAAGAATTTGGCTATCCAATCCTCCTCTCCTCTCCTTGTCCTAATACCCATTCGAGGCTTGATGTATCCATGCGGTGTTGATATGGCCATATCGCGTGTGAATACCGAATTGGGATGTCCAGGCATTTCCTCTATATTTATTATTTTCGCTCCGAAGTTTTTTATCGTATTTTTTAGCGCTTCATGCTGTTTTACCGCGGTTGCCATATCTGCAATCTCGAAAATGTTATGTTTTTCTGCGCTATCTACAGAAAAATACTCCGTCATGGGTGAGCAGACAAGGACCCGTTCCAATCGATCACCTTCATTTTTTACCATATTTCAATCCTATCACAAACAGCATGTCCGGTACTCTGAATCAGATTTACGGCATCTCGATCCCGAATGGCAGCATCTATCATATTATCACTTTGTAAAAACTGCTGATTTTTTTTTGTAAAAATGAGATAAATATGCTACCGCTGTTAAAAAAAAGCTGAATTTAAATGTATTTATCCGAATGAACAACTAATCCAAAAGGTAATACTGATAAAATCAGAGCACAATATAAAAAAAGTATTGTTTTTTAACCCAGACTTTTGTCCGGTTCTGCATAGGCTCCAAAAGAATTCGTCTTTGTTGTTTAAAAAAATAAATGAACTCATAAAAATGGAACATTAGTGAACATCAATCGTTCGTTGACGAACATCCAGAGTTTACAAGAATCGAATAATCCCAGGTGATCAAATTGGCATATTTTTTGCTGTCTAAGAAAACATAGAAATACTTTTGTATTTTTATAAAAAAATGCTGATTATATTACCACAACGAAGGTTTTTCCTTAAAATTTATTTACATCATTGGTGTTTTTCTATACAAGAAAAAATTTATCGGCGTACTGAAATAATCCTTCTCCATGGTTTCGGATAAAGCGCGATGAAATGCCCAAGGCCCTTTTTAAGATTACACTTTGGAATGATTTGCTTCGCTATTCCTTTGTTGTTGTTCTCGAATGATCAATCCTTAAAATTTGAGCACCTATCACTCGAAGAAGGACTTTCGCACAGTTCCGTTACCTCAATTCTGCAGGACAGTAAAGGATTCCTGTGGTTCGGTACATTGAACGGGTTTAACAAGTATGATGGTTACAATTTCACCACATATTACCATAAACCACATATCCCTGAAGGTCTGAGTAATAACCGAATCTACTCGCTGGAAGAGGATATCGAAGGTTATCTCTGGATTGGTACTGAATTCGGTTTGAATAAGTTCGAACGGACGAAAGAGCAATTTATTCCTTATCTAAACAATCCTGATGATCCTGCCAGCCTCAGCCATAATTCGATATTATCCATTTATTCAGACCGGTTCGGCACACTCTGGATCGGTACCACTCGGGGCCTCAATAGATACGACCGGGAAAACAATCATTTTTTCCGCTATTTTCATGATCAAGAAAATCCCAACAGCCTCAGTCACAATAATATAAACTTTATATGTGAAGATTCCCGTGGAAATCTCTGGATCGGTACTTCTCACGGACTCAATAGATTTGACCAGGAGAATGAAAATTTTATCCGTTATTTTCATGATCCTAATGATCCCAACAGCCTCAGTCATAACAATATCCTCTCATTATACTCTGACAGTCGAGGTGAATTTTGGGTGGGAACCGATAACGGATTGAACCGTTTGGATCTAAATACCATGAATTTTTGCCGGTACCTTTCCTGCATAAAAGACAACAACTTCACCGGCAGTAAAATCATAAGACCTATTTGTGAAGATCAGTCAGGGATTCTGTGGATGGGAACTCTCTCCGGACTGACTCGATTTGATCGTGAAAACGAAACTTTTACCCATTACACTTCAGATCCAAAATTCTCTTACAGTTTAAGCCAAAATGATGTTCGGGCTCTCTATTGTGACCGTTCAGGTTTACTCTGGATAGGAACTGTGGGAGGAGGCATAAACAAACTCATTATCGAAGGCAACGGTTTTTTCAATCATATAAATAGTCATTCGACACCGATCAGCCTGAGTAATGACCTTGTCTGGTGTATGCATGAAGACAGGGAAGGCATTATATGGATCGGAACTGAATACGGATTGAATAAGTTTGATCCTAGACAAGAGGAAATAGTACATTATATATTCGATCCCTCTGACCCCTTTAGCTTAACGAATAATATCATCGAGGCCATTTATGAAGATCAATCCGGCACAATCTGGGTGGCAACTTATGGCGGCGGACTCAATAAATTTGATCGGGAAAAAGAACGATTTATCCATATCAAACATGACCCCAATAATTCTGAAAGCATAAGCAGTGATTATGTAGGAGTCATCTATGAGGATCGCTCAGGTAATTTCTGGATTGGAACCATCTCGGGCCTTGATAACTACGACCGTAAGGATGGCCTTTTTATCCACTATAGAAATGATCCCAAAAATGCCACCAGTATCGGAAACAACTTTATCACGGCCATCTACGAAGATCAAAAAGAGACATTATGGGTAGGCACAGCGCGAGGAGGACTTAATAAACTTGATAGAGAAAACAACTCGTTTGTTCGGTATAAAAACGATCCCTTAAATCCCGAGAGCATAAGTGACAACAATATTATTTGTATATTAGAAGACAAAATGGAATACGGAATCCTCTGGATCGGAACAAGAAACGGACTGAATAAATTCGACACAGTATCCGGAACCTTCCACCATTTCCAGGAAAAGGACGGCCTCTCAGATAATATTGTCGATGGGATTCTGCAAGATAACCGCGGTAATCTTTGGCTCAGCACCGAAAACGGTATTTCAAAATTTAATCCTCAATCGGAAGTTTTTATCAATTATGACATAAATGACGGTCTTCAAAGCAACGAATTCACCATGGCTAGTTTAAAGACTCGAAGCGGCCAATTTTTTTTCGGTGGCATAAATGGCATTAATTATTTTTATCCTGATAAAATATTTGAAAACAAATACATTCCCCTCATAGCTTTTACCGACTTCAAAATTTTTGGTCAGCAAATGAAGATCGAAAAAGATTCTCCTCTAAAAAAGCACATTAGTGTAACAAAAAAAATTGCCCTTTCCACCAAACAAAGTCCTTTCACCTTTGAATTCTCCGCTTTGGATTATCACCGCTCACAAAAAAATCAATATGCTTATATGCTGGAAGGAAAGGACAGCGATTGGATTATGCTGGGAAAAACCAGGCAGGTTACTTTTTCCGATTTGAAACCGGGTTTTTATACACTGCGAGTCAAGGGTACAAACAGCGATGGTTTGTGGAATGATAAAGGGATATCCATGGAAATATCCATTCTTCCTCCTTTGTGGAAAAGAACCTGGTTTCAATTAGCTCTGGCAGCAACCGTTTTCATAATGATAATGATGGGCTTTTTTGTTTGGAAAAAATCTCGTATGATCTATGCTACAAAACAGCCGGACCTCCGGCAAATATACTCTGAACACAACATTTCAAAAAGAGAGAGGGAAATCATCGAAAATGTTGTTCAAGGAAAAACCAACGAAGAAATTGCGGAGGAGCTGTATATATCGATCAAAACCGTAAAATACCATTTGTATAATGCTTTTAAGAAATTAAGTGTGAAAAACCGAATTCAGTTGGTGAACATAGTCCGCCCCAAGACTTTTAAAAAGTGAAAGACACCATTGAACACTGACAGCCTAAAAGTCTGTCGATTCCTTCTCATTAAATATATAATTTAAATAATCTGAAACCTTATTCCAAAAACCAACGTATATATAAATATGATATCTTCAAGTAACTAGAATAAACGGTAACGAATGAAAGAACTTACCAAAGCTGAAGAAATGCTGCTTCTGGCGATTTTGCGTCTCAAAGACAATGCCTACGGTGTGGCTATTAAACACAATATCCAGGAAACATCGGACAAAGTTTTTCCCTACGGCACCCTCTATTTCATACTGGACCAGCTCACCAACAAAGGTTTGTTGGAAAAGTCCAAAGGCCTTCCCACTCCGGAAAGGGGTGGAAGAAGCAAGACCTATTATCACCTTACCAAGAAGGGAAAAACGGTCCTCAATGCGGCTTTTCAAACGCAGCAAAAAATCTGGAACGGATATATCGATTTGGTCAGAGAGGAAAAGGCTTCCGAATGAGAAAGAAACGCCCACCGCGGGTGGCGGAACGGATGCTCAGCCTCCTTTCGAAATCTTCAAGCCAAAGTGATCTCCTCGGTGATTCCGAAGAGGAGTTTAGCTTCAGACTTGCTAAAAAAGGACGTTTCAGAGCCGTTATATGGTATGTATCACAGATTTTTTTTCCCCTGCCTTTTCTCCTGATTTCAAGTTTCAAATGGAGGGTCATTATGTTTCAAAATTATGCGAAAATAACATTACGAAACATCAAAAAACACAAAGCGTTTTCCTTCATCAACATAACCGGATTGGCTGTCGGCATGGCTTGCTGCATTTTGATCGTGCTTTTTTTTCAAGATGAGAAAAGCTTTGACAACTATCATCAGGACCTTGACCGGCTATACCGGGTCACCATGCACTACAAAGGAAACTGGGAGGTGGATTTTGCCTACGTAGGCCCCCCGGTAGGCCCTATTCTTCGGCGTGATTTTTTTCAGGTGGAGAAAGCGGCACGCCTGCAGCGTATTTATTTTCCTGTCGTGAGTTACGGGCGGAAAATATTTTATGAGACAAAATGCTTCTGGGCGGAAAATGAGATCTTTGACATTCTGACCTTTCCCTTCCTTGTAGGCGATCCCGCTTCGGCTTTGATGAAGCCGAAGACTTTGGCGCTTTCAGAAAATATGGCCAAAAAATATTTTGGTTCAGAAAATCCGGTAGGAAAAATGCTGAGGATCGATGAAGAGGATTTTGAAGTCACGGCCGTTTATGAAAATTGTCCGGAAAACACACACCTAAAATGCGATCTGCTCGCTTCCTTCAAAACCATCGAAAATATGGACATGGCCTCAGCCTGGGGCTGGACGACTTTTTACACCTACCTCAAGCTTGCGCCGAACGTCGATGTCGAGGCTTTTGGAAAACAAATCTTAAATCTGCAGGACCTCTATCAGGACGATACAAAAGGCCAAGATAACACCTATTATCTGCAAAAGGTAAGAGGAATTCATCTCCACTCCCATTTGGCGGGCGAAGCCGAACCGCCTGGAAATCCGACAGCCATCTTCATTACGGCAACCATAGGCTTTTTGATTCTCCTTATGGCCTGTATCAATTTCATGAATCTTTCTACGGCCCGTTTCTCCTCCCGGGCTCAAGAGGTGGGCATGCGCAAAGTGGTGGGAGCAAGCAGACGGCAGTTGACCGGTCAGTTTCTGGGAGAATCGCTCCTTATTTCTTTCCTGTCTTTTTTCGCCGCACTTGCCATAGCAGGAGCCTCCCTTCCCGTATTTAATGAGATCGCCGGAAAAACGCTATCAATGGCTTCTTTTTTCCAACCGGGAATTCTTGTTTTTCTGATTCTGATTTTACTTTTTGCCGGATTTACGTCAGGTAGTTATCCTGCTTTTATTTTATCGGCATTCAGACCGGTCGCCTCTCTGAAGGGAGATGCCAAAATTGGTAAAAAAGGTTCCGGAATAAGGAAAACCCTTGTTGTCGTCCAATTTGCCGTCTCGGCATTTTTGTTGATCGGAACCATGATCATTTCCCGACAGATGAACTTCATGAAAAATACTTCACTGGGATTTTCTAAGGAACAAAAGCTGGTACTCCCGGTAAAAAGTTCTTACTTAAAGGACATGAATTTTGAGCCGTTAAAAACCGATTTTTTAAGGTTCCCCCAGGTTTATGGAGCGGCCGTATCCTCGCATGTTCCCGGGCGCGGAGCAGCGGGATGGGCGACGACTCTTGTGGGCCATGAAGAGGAAACGGGACAGCCCATGGCCTACTGGTTTGTGGATTATGATTTTTTATCTTTATATGAATTGGAAATCATTGCCGGCCGATATTTTGAACAAGGAATCGCCGGTGATAAAGACAACGCTTTTATCATCAATGAGAGTACGGTTAGAGCTTTCGGGCTTAAATCACCTGAGGATGCGCTTGAACGACAAATCGAGGTCGGAAACGGACGGGAGGGCAGGGTCATCGGTGTGGTCAAAGATTTTCATTATGAAGGTCTGCAGCAAAATATCGGGCCTCTTCTGATGGCATTCGGACCGGAAAAAGGGGTCAATCGCTTCAATCCTACCGGATTGCTGACGTTAACGGTTATCTCAGATAACATGGAAGAAACCCTTTCTTTGTTGAAACAAAAATGGCTCGAATTCCACCCCGATATCCCTTACTCTTTTTATTTTGTAGACGACATCTTCGATATGAAATACCGTGCGGAAGCCAATACGTATAAAATTTTCAGCATTTTCTCCTTCCTGGGACTTTTCATCTCTTGTTTGGGTCTTTTCGGACTGGCTTCATTTGTAGCGGAACAACAGACAAAAGAAATCGGAATCAGGAAGGTACTCGGGGCATCGATTTCAGGGATCGTTTTTCAGCTCTCCCAAAAATTTTTGAAGTGGGTACTTTTTGCCAACCTGATCATCTTCCCCGTGGCTTATATTGTTATGAGAAGCTGGCTTCAGAATTTCGCTTACAGGATAAGCATAAGCCCCTTGGTTTTTGCAGTATCAACATTTTTATCGATTGGCATCGCCCTTCTCACCGTAAGCTTTCAAACCATTCGCACCGCCACAGCCAATCCGGTCGATTCACTGCGGTATGAATAGGGGGACGTTCCCCACAGGGACACGTTGGGTCGTAACATGTCCCTTCGGGGAACGTCCCCATTATTTATTTAACGATTTTCATTAAGCCCGAGCACGATTTTTGTGTCACTGCTGAACTTTTTTTCCATGGTTTCTTGACAGAGCTTGAGAATTTGTTCATGGATTTTCTTGGGCAGCTTTTTTCCATCGATGGTGGCTTCCCTCAGTTTTAAAACAAATTCGGCTTTCCCCTCAGGAAGAAGTCCTTTTTCTTTTAAAAGCTGATGCAGGTCAAATTTGAATTTTTCTACTTGGACCATTAAGTTTTGTTCCAGTTTCATCGCTGTGGCTTCCTTTAATATCTGATCGATCTGTTTTGACTTTTGCTGGGCTGTCAACTCTTTTTGTCTGACGATATCTTCTATCATTTTTCTCATCACATTTGCCGCTTCGAATTCGACCATATCTCTCGCCCCTTCTTTCTCGCCTTTGTTTATTGTTTCCCGCATTTGTTGAAGAACTTCCCTAATTTCGATGATTTTTTCCTGTTGGGATTTTTCCTCCGATTTGTTGATTACCTCGATCAATCTTCGCGCCGCATTTTCCATTCCAAACTCAATCAATCGTTCCCTTCGCTCACCCAGTTTTTTTGCCAGCATCATTTCCTGAGACTGTTTCATAAGCTTCTTGATCCGTTCTATTTTTTCTTCCTGGGATAAATCAGTTGAATCAGCAATCTTTTCAGTCAGTCTGTTTATGATATCCTGGAGCTGAAATGCCGTGAAGTGCCTATAACGGCGAGCAATGTCCGAATCCATCATTTCCAGTTCCTTCATGATATCCCGTAAATGATCCAAAGGATATTCCTCGGAGAGATCTAATGATACCGCCCTTCGGTAAGCCTTATCAATTTCCGGTAGAAGCTGATTGATCTGGGGGAGTTCCAAAACTTTGCGCATGACCGATTCATAACGGGAAAATTCGGACGGAGGAAGACTCCTGCCGTTTTCAATAACCTCGACAATCTTTTTATCTTTATCCTGGTAGCGGATGATAACGGTCGATCTGGAACGAAATCCCGAGTTCTTGATGGTCAATTGTTTGATTTCGGATTTCTCTTCTTCCTGCTCTTGTATGGTTCCCGGTTTTCCCAAAACAGAAGCAAAAGCAGCGGTTGAAGTTAAAATGCCGAATATCAAGGCTGCACATAAGCTCAGATTTTTTGTTTTTTTCATGTTTTTCTCCTTATGTAAAAATTCATTTTATTTCTCTATCTTAAATAATAAGCGCCTGAAAAAATTTGAAAAGCGGTTTGACACAAGCACCCGTATATGTGGCACAAATGGCCATTTTGCTGTCAGAATGGATATTATTTTTTTCTATTCACGGCAATTTTAGGCGTATTTGCCGTATTCATATCAGTAAATCCCCTATTCATGCCAGTATATCACCTGCCTGCAGCCAGGCTTGTCATAAAACCATGTTTTTAGTGTATACTGAAAAAATATGGACACTCGCATGAACTCCAAGCTGGAAAAATTGATCATTGTTCTCGTATTTTTTGCAGCTTATTACGGCATCCTCTATCACCCGAATCTTCCGGTTTTTATCAATGAATTTAATACCGTTGACGGAAGTATCTACGTCGCCCGTTTTATCGATGTCTTTATGTCTCTGATTATTTTTATATCCGTCGCCTTTTACCTCACCCCGTCATATTTGGAAAAGCGCAGAATTTTTCCTTTTATGGTTTTGACTGTTGTTCTTATTGCTGTTTTATCCCTACTGGAATCTCAGCTCGATCACATCATTCTGAAAATGTTCAATCTTCCGACCGGCCCTCACGAAATCTCGGACAAAATGATTACCTATTACCGGAGAAAATCCTATGATTTCCCCATTGTACCGGTTAATGTGGCCGTCTATGCATTGGGAATACTCTATGGACTCAGCCGCGACTGGGTGCGAAAATACCGCCTTGAGAGCAAGCTGGCCCAGGAAAAAATGAGGGCTGATATAGATTTTCTCCGCTCCCAGATCAATCCCCACTTTTTCTTCAATGCCTTGAATAACATCTATGCCATTACCCAAAGAAATAAAGACCAAGAAGCAGGAAAAGCTTTGGTTAAGCTGTCGGAGCTTTTGCGGTATATAATCTATGATAGTAATGTGAAAGAGATCAGTCTGATGCGGGAGTTGGAGCATATCGAAAATTACCTGGAAGTAGGCCGGTTGAAATTTTCCAAAAAAGACCATGTTGATATTCGTCTTCAAAAAAAAGGAAATTTCCGCGAACATAAAATGGCTCCTTTGCTTTTGATTCCTTTTGTTGAAAATGCCTTCAAGCATGGAATAAGCAGTAAGGGAAAAGGTTATATTCATATCGATGTTCAATTAAATAAAAGCAACCTATTTTTCCGGATAGAAAATCCTATTTTGGGAAAAGAAGAGTCTTTGAAAAAACACTCTGGGATCGGATTGGAGAATGTTAAAAAGCGTCTGCAGCTTCTTTACCCCGGGCGACATTCACTTGACATCTCGGATTCGGAAGGCAAATTTACGGTGAACTGTTCGATCACCTTGGAGAAATAAATATGCAGCGATGCGTGATCGTCGATGATGAAAGCGGTGCGGTTGAAATTTTAAGCGATTATGTCAACCGGCATCATGAACTCGAGCTATTAAAAACCTTTCGAGATTCTATTGAAGCGTTGACGTTTTTAACCCGCAGCGAAGTCGATCTTGTTTTTTTGGATATTGATATGCCCAATCTGGATGGAATGCAGTTTGCGGAATTGATGCGCGGTAGAAACATTCAAGTGATTTTCTGTACGGCCTATTCGGAGTATGCGGTTGAAAGCTATGAAAAAGAGGCGGTCGATTATCTTCTCAAACCCATCGGTTACGAACGTTTTTGTCAGGCCGTTGATAAAGCTTCGGCACGGAAATCCCTTTTGCAGCCGCTCCGATCCGGCGGCAAAGAGTTCGCTGAAGGAAATGGAAAAATAAATAAATTATTTATTAAAAGCGGCTCCCGTATCCACAAGGTTGATATTCCGGACGTGCTTTTTATTGAAAAAAAAGGACATTATGTCATTTTTCATACATCCGGCAAGCAGCTTTTATCCCGAATGAGCATGAATGATCTGCTTCAATCATTACCTTCCGATCATTTTGTTCGTATTCACAGGTCTTTTGTGGTCGCAGTTGACAAGATAAACACCATTGAAAAACAGGCGGTCGTCATTCAGACATATCGTATCC
>JAFGMO010000052.1 GCA_016927475.1 Candidatus Aminicenantota bacterium | reverse complement strand
TTTGTTGCAGCCTGTTCGCGGTGCCAAGCACAGCTTCACAGGCTGACGCCTCACATCTGCGGCAAGCTTGGCTCGTGAATAATACAGGTTAGACAACTACTGAATGGAGTTTATTCGCTTTGCCGCCGTAAAGATAAAAAAGTTATCCGTGCTGGATGGTGAAAGAAAAACAATAAGCAGGCCCGTTCAAAACGGGCCTGCTTTTAATCAATGATGCTTATTTAACCCGTTTTGCAGACCACTCCCCGGAACCGAAGTCTCCCATCTGAACTTCTCCGGACATAGTGTCTCCCTCGACTGTCCCGGTATAGGTCATAGTGAATTCCCCTCTGGGTGTTTCCCGTGTAACGGACCATTCGATCTTGTTTCCCTTAACCGTGCCCTTGGCTTCGATCTGACCCTGGCGTCCTTCCATGGTTACGGTTAGATTCTCGCCGTCCTGTTCAAAATGGGCTTGTTGAGTTCGTTCTCCGCGGGGTGTCTGAATGGTTAGCTCCCAGTCGCCCGTGACATTTACGTCTTGAGCGGTGATAAAAAGGGCTCCCGTGATAAAAAAGAAAAGTGATACGAAAACTTTTGCTTTAGGCATGAATACCTCCTTTTGATTCCGGATCTGCCGGAATAATAAAATATATGTTAAGTTTTGGATTCACCAAAACCCATGATTTAGACGAGTGAAAAGATTTTTTTCTTCCTTTTTTTGTCGATGGAATCGCCAAATCCCGGTAAAAATCCCAAAAACCGAAAAATCTTGACAAAAAGCCTAGGGATAGGGGAAAATGCATCCTCATGGATGCAGGAAGAATAAGGCATCCGGTTGATTTTTATCTCTACCAGGATAAGCTTCCTTTCCTTTGGTGTCCCGGATGTGGGATAGGAATTGTCATCAATAGTTTTGTCCAGGCTGTTGATAAAAAGCTTCCCACACGGGATCATATTGCGGTGGCTTCCTCGGGTCTGAGCTGTGCCGGCAAAATACCTGAGGTATTGACATTTCTGGAAATAAAAATCACGGATGATAAGTTGTTTCGTTCTGCTGCCCTGTATAAACGCAATAATCCGGAGAAAAAAGTTGTTGTATTTTTCAGTGAAAATGACTTGCTTTCATCCGAGGGGAAAGATCTTCTTGCCGTTTGTGAACAGAAAACAAACATTCTGGCGATTTTGATCAACACTTTTGTTTATCAGATATTTATCGAACACCGGAAATTAGTCGATGTTCCTTTTTCCGCCTCAACGTCCGGTAATTCCGATTCCCCTTTTAACATTCCTCATTTGGCTGCATCTTGCGGGGCTTCTTATGTCGCCCGCTGGACGCCCCTTCACTGCCGCCGGTTAAAAAGTTCTATCCAAAAGGCTTTAGATAAGGAGGGTTTTTCTCTTATTGAAGTCATCTCCCCTTGCCTTATGTACCATGCCAGTTGTGGGAACCTGGGAAAAAGCCTGGACCGTATGGGATTGTTTCTAAAAAATACTCAAATTTTGCACAATGAGCCTACTGAGAATGTGGATCTCCGTGAAAGCCCCAAGATCAAGGTTGGGAACTTTATCGACAGATAAACAATGGGAAAAAGCGTGCAAAAATGGGGAGTTCCGGCGAAAGGACATCCTGCAGAACCTTTTTTGATCCAAGATTCTTTTCCTTCTGTTTTTTGTCCGGGATGCGGGATCGGAACGGTCATGCACGCTCTTATTGAAGCTGTTAGGGAAGCCGGTCTGGATGCGCAAAAAATCCACATCATCTCGGGTGTGGGCTGTACGGGCAAAATTCCCGACATTTTCGGATTCCGATCTCAGTCCTCTGGCCAGGAAAAGATTTTAGACCTGGTGGGACGATTGGAAAAAGAGCCCGGCGGTTCCAAAAGGGTGGCTCTTTTAAACAATGCGGATTTTTTCATTTCGGGAGCGGAAGATTTTTTCATGGCAGCCCGAAGAGGAGAAGATGTGGTCGTCGTTCATATCAATAATTTTATTTGCGCAGTCAGCGAGAATGGATTTTTCCCTATGACTCCCTTTATCCGCCGGTCCGTTGACGGCAAATTTGAGCTGCCGTTCAACATGCCACATCTTGCCAGGTCCTATGGGGCCCGTTATATTGCTCGTTGGACACCTCTTCGGGCTGGCTGGTTGAAGTACTCTTTTCTGGATGTTTTTCCTTTAAAGGGATTTTCCTATATCGAGGTCATTTCCCCCTGCCTTATCTTTAATGTTTCAACAGGAAGAATTCAGGATCCTGTTGACCGTTTTCAATTTTACGATATGATCAGTGAGATTCGACAGGATGAGCCGATGGAAAACCTGGATCTGCGCCGTGGAGATAAGATTTATATAGGGATATTTTTGGATAAAACTCATAAAAAGTGATTCAAGCCCATGAAGCTCCATATTAATATCCACAAGGAGAGATGCAAGGGCTGTGGTATATGTGTTGAAGTATGCCAAACCGGTGTGTTGGTTCTTTCTGAGAAGAAAAACGAACGGGACTGCAACATCCCGGAAGTTGTAGCTATGGATGAGTGTATCAACTGCAGGATGTGCGAGATGTTTTGCCCGGATTTTGCCATCTGGGTGACGGAAGAAGAGGAGGAAGCGGCCTGATGCACAAGATCGTTCGAAAGAAAACCTTAAGTGATGAAAATTTTCTGATTGAAATTCATGCGCCGCAGGTGGCCGAGCGGTTTTTACCGGGGCAGTTTGTCATTATACGGATTCATGAAAAAGGGGAGAGAATCCCGTTGACTGTTGCTGATGTTGATCCAAAAGAGGACACAATTACTCTTGTTTTTCAGGTGGTAGGGAAAACAACCATGGAGCTGAGTTCCTTAAAAGAGGGCGGGACGCTGCTGAATGTAGTCGGGCCTCTTGGCAACCCTAGCGAAATCGAAAATTTCGGCCGTGTTATCTGTGTCGGAGGCGGGACAGGGATTGCCTGTATTTATCCCATTGTCAAAGCCCTGAGCGGGGCAGGAAATGAAGTTCATGCGATCATTGGTGCCAGAACGGCTTCTCTTCTTATCTTAGAGGACGAGATCAGAAGGGCTTCCAGCGATATCCATATCACAACGGATGACGGTTCCAAGGGACATCACGGATTTGTAACGGATGTTCTTAAAAAGCTTATTAAAAAATTCAAAAACAAGGGAGGCGTCGATCTTGTTATGGTCATCGGTCCCCCGGTCATGATGCAAGCGGCAGCTGAAGTCACACGCCCCTTCGGCATCAAAACAGTGGCCAGTCTGAACACGATCATGATCGATGGAACGGGTATGTGCGGAGGATGCCGGCTGTTCGTCAATGGTGAGATGAAGCTGGCCTGTATCGATGGACCGGAATTTGACGCCCACAAGGTGAATTTCCGTGACGTTATCAGCCGGTTATCGATGTTTGAAGAAAAGGAAAAAATGGCTGTCGCTCACCATAAAAAGTGTCTTCGAGGGAAAAAATGATCGAGATTGGCGGTGAACGTGTTCCCATGAGAGAACAAAAGCCGGAAAAAAGGATCAGGAATTTTTTATCTGTTCCCTTGGGTTACAACGAAGACGAGGTTATCGCTGAGGCACGGCGCTGTATCCAATGCCTGGGAGCTCCTTGTGAGAGGGATTGTCCAATCAACATGAAGATCAAGGATTTTATCCGTGAGATTGTTGCCGCCCGGTTCAAGGAAGCTTTTTTCATCATGAAAGAAGACAATCCCATTCCGGGAGTAACCGGCAGGGTTTGCCCTCAGGAAACACAATGCGAAGGAGTCTGTCCTTTTTTTCAGAGAAAAAACGGGATCAATATCGGGAAATTGGAAGCTTTCGTAGCCGACTGGGCTATGAAAAACAATATTAAGGAAATTTTGCATATCAAGGACCGTCCCCGGAAGGTGGCCGTTATCGGATCCGGTCCCGCCGGCATAAGCTGTGCCGTTGACTTGAGGAAAGAAGGATACCATGTGACTGTCTTCGAGGCCCTTCACAAGGCTGGTGGAGTGCTTCAGTATGGCATCCCAGCTTTTCGGCTGCCGACGGAGATCGTGGATTATGAAGTTGCCGCATTGGCGGAGATCGGTGTGGATGTCCGCCTGAACACGTTTGTAGGGCAGAATGTCCTTTTCGATGAGCTGCAAAGGGACTATGACGCCATATTTATCGGAACCGGAGCGGGGGCTCCTCTTTTTCTTCGTATTGATGGAGAGGAATTGAAAGGCGTTTATTCTGCTAATGAATTTCTGATACGTGTTAACCTTATGAAATCATATAGGTTTCTGGATTTTGACACGCCCATCGTCTGCGGGGACAAAGTGGGCGTCATCGGCGCAGGGAATGTCGCCATGGATGCGGCCCGTTGTGCCAAAAGGCTGGGTGCCAAGGAAGTTTATATACTCTACCGGAGAACCAAAAAGGAATCTCCCGCTCGCGACGAGGAAATCGAACATGCCCTTGAAGAAGGCATCATTCTCAAAGAATTGGTCTCACCCAAAAAAATCCATGGTGATGCGGATGGTTGGGTAAACGGTATCGAGATGTTCAAAATGAAACTGAGCGAACCGGATAAAAGCGGCCGTCCGCGGCCGGTAAAGATCGAAAACAGTGAATTCGTGTTGGAGATGGAAACGATTGTAGAAGCTTTAGGCACGACCCCAAACCGTCTTTTTCTCAGCCGGACTCCCGAACTTGAAGTCAACAAGTGGCAATTGATTGAAGTGGACAATAACATGCAGACGAGCATTAAAGGAGTTTATGCCGGTGGAGATGCCGTCAGGGGAAATGCAACCGTCATCCTTGCTCTTGGAGACGGAAGAAGGGCGGCTCGAGCTATTCACCGGAACTTGTCAAAAAAGAAATAATTGGGATTGAGCACCAAAGTAACAAGGCTATTAAGGTCCCGCCATTCAATCCCGGTATACGAATCATCCGGGCTTTCCTTGTGAGAATTCAAAGCATGGGATACGTCAATATAATAGAAAGATGACTGCTGCTCCATTACCATGCCGCCGGGAAACAGACTGCCTAAAAGGACATAGACAAAGGCTGAGAGAAAGATTTCTCAAGACAGGGTTGGACGGATTCTTAGATTACGAGGTCATTGAGCTTCTCCTGACACTGGGAACACCACGCCGCGACTGCAAAAAAACGGCCAGAAAGGCTTTGGCAAAGTTTAAGTCCCTTAGAGGGATCCTGGAAGCGGACAATGAGGAATTACAGCGGATTAAAGGAATCGGACCTCATAATATTTTCGGATTCAAATTTGTTCTGGAAGTGTCCCGCCGGTTTCTTAAAGAAAAAATGATGAGCCGGCCTTACTGCCATTCTTCCAGAGAAGTCTTCGATTATTTTTATCATTCATTGAGAGGGCAAAAAAGGGAACAATTCCGGGCCCTTTTTCTGGATGTGAAGAATAAAATATTGTCGGAGAAAACCGTATTTGAGGGGACGGTGGACTCGAGCGCTGTTTATCCCAGGGAAATATTAAAGATGGCCCTTTTTTTTAATGCCTCTTCACTCATTTTTATTCATAATCATCCTTCCGGAGACCCTGAACCTTCAGCCAGTGACAGAGAAATCACGCGGGATTTGGTTTTTGCCGCCCACACTGTCCAGATATCCGTATTGGATCACATTATTATCGGTAATGATCGATATTTCAGCTTTGCCGATCATGGTTTGATCCGGGAATATGATATAATGTACGGGAAGTTGCGCTGTTTAAGAGAACCATAGGGAAAGGAGGTTTTATGCCAAGTGACAGGGAGATAGCCCAGAAGAAAGAAATACTTCCCATCGTAAAGATAGCGGAAAAACTGGGGATTAAAGCCGAAAACCTGGAATTATTTGGTAAATATAAAGCCAAAATCCTTCGATTGGATAGTCCGGGCGGCGGTTCGCGGCGAGGGAAGCTGGTTATGGTGACCGCAATGAGCCCCACCCCGGCAGGCGAAGGGAAAACGACGACCTCTATCGGTTTGGCTGATGCATTCAATCGTATTGGGATGAAATCTGTTGTGGCTCTCAGGGAGCCTTCACTGGGTCCTGTTTTTGGAATGAAAGGAGGAGCCACCGGGGGTGGCTACGCCCAGGTTGCTCCCCGAGAGGAAATCAACCTCCATTTCACCGGCGACATTCATGCCGTAACCGCAGCACACAATCTGCTGTCCGCCATGGTGGATAACCGCCTTCATTTTGACGGCTCGAGTGGTCTTCTTGACTGTCGAAGAGTTCTCTGGAAAAGGGTCATGGATATGGATGACCGGGTGCTGAGGGAAGTTGTCATCGGAATCGGCGGTCCACTCCGCGGTATTGCCAGGGAGACCGGTTTTGACATCACGGCGGCGTCTGAAGTTATGGCTATTCTTTGCCTTGCTTCAGGGATGGATGATTTGAAAAAAAGATTGGGCGATATTCTTATCGGGCACTCGGCAGATAGAGAACCGGTTTTTGCACGGCAGATAAAAGCGGAAGGCGCCATGGCCGCCCTCCTCAAGGATGCCCTTAAGCCCAATCTGGTTCAGACACTGGAAGGAACACCGGCCTTTGTTCATGGGGGCCCCTTTGCCAACATCGCTCATGGAACAAGTTCGGTTATCGCTACGCAGATGGCTTTAAGCCTGAGTGCCATCGTGGTTACTGAGAGCGGTTTCGGTTCTGACCTGGGAGCGGAAAAATTTTTTGATATTGTTGTCAGGACAGGAAAAATTCCACCTCCTGATGCCTGTGTGCTGGTGGCGACGGTCAGGGCCTTGAAAATGCACGGCGGAGTCTCCTTGAAAGAGGTGGATCAGGAAAATGTGGATGCTCTGGTGAAAGGATATGAAAACCTTCAAAAACACATAGAGAACATCCAACATTTCGGCGTTCCCTTTGTTGTTGCCTTGAACAGGTTTGCTTCCGATTCAGAAAAAGAATTTGAAACAGTCAAGGAACTTTGCCGAAAAGACGGTGTCCGGATTGCCCTCAGCGAGGTTTTTTCCAAAGGAGGAGAAGGAGGCGAAGCTTTGGCCCGTGAGGTCCGCGAAGCCATAGAGAAAGACAAAAACACATTTCAGCTTTTATATCCGGATGACATGCCACTTGCAGAAAAAATTGAAACCGTTGCCCGCCGTATATACGGAGCCAAGGCAGTGGCCATGGAGGGGAAAACCCAACGCAAGATTAAACGGATAGAAGAACAAGGGTATTCACATATCCCCGTTTGTATCGCCAAAACGCAATATTCTCTATCCGATGACGATGAAGCCCTGGGCCGGCCGCGTGATTTTACTCTCATTGTCACCGACGTGTCTCTGAGTTCAGGCGCTGGTTTTCTCGTGGTTTATTGCGGGGACATTATGACCATGCCCGGACTGCCTAAAACACCTTCGGCTGAAAAAATTGATGTCGACGGGGAAGGAAACATCACGGGTTTGAGCTGACAAGGATCCGGTACGTCCGTTGCTTTACTCGTATTGTTTATTGTGATAAAAGGAAAGAGCTTTTTAGAGGGATTTCCTGAGAAGGATATGCGGATAAGTCCACCGTTTTGTATAAATTTCGATCAAGCCTGTTTTCTTGAGTACAGGATTATGCCTTGAGGAGAGCAATATGACGCAAAACAATCAGGAACAAAAAAATGAATCCCGGAACAGGGCAATTGACGCGGCTGTGTTGCAGATAGAAAAGCAGTTCGGAAAAGGCTCCGTAATGCGGCTGGGACAAAAGAATGCGGCCATAAAGGCAGCATCCATTCCCACGGGTTCCATTTCTTTTGACATGGCGCTGGGAATCGGGGGGTTTCCCCGAGGACGAGTTATCGAACTTTACGGTCCGGAAGCCACAGGAAAAACAACATTGGCCCTTCATGTGATTGCCGAGGCTCAAAAACAAGGAGGGCAGGCCGCGTTTATTGACGCCGAACATGCCCTGGATCCGCTTTATGCCTCCCATGTCGGTGTTAATGTGGATGACCTCCTCATATCTCAGCCGGATTACGGGGAACAAGCCCTGGAGATTGCCGAGGTCCTCGTTCGAAGCGGAGCCGTGGATGTCATCGTGATTGATTCCGTAGCCGCCCTTGTACCGAAAGCAGAGCTTGAAGGGGAAATGGGTGATGCTCATATGGGGCTCCAGGCACGACTTATGTCGCAGGCATTGAGGAAATTGACGGCTATTGTCAGCAGATCGAAAACATGTCTTGTTTTTGTCAATCAGATTCGCGAAAAAATCGGATTTTTCCTGGGGAGTCCCGAAACCACGACCGGGGGCCGGGCTTTGAAATTTTACGCCACGATGCGTATCGATGTCAGAAGGCTGGCCACCCTTAAAGATGGTGACAGCGTCATAGGGAACAGGGTCAAGGTCAAGATCGTGAAAAACAAGATGGCCCCTCCTTTTAAAGAGGCGCAATTCGATATCATTTATGGTGAGGGGATTTCCAAAGAGGGAGATCTTGTAGACTGTGGAGTGGATAACGGTTTTATTGAAAAGACGGGAACCTGGTATTCCTATAGGGGGGAGCGTTTAGGCCAAGGACGGGAAAACGTAAAAAAACTCCTCAAGGAAAACCAGGACTTGGCTAAAAGCCTTGAAAAAGAGATCAAGATAAAAGTAGGCTTGTTTCCTCCTGAAAAATCAGCCGAACAGAACAAAGAAGAGAAAAAATAGACGCTGTCCATCCACGTGTTCCATAGATGTTTTTCTGCTGATACTTTTGGGGGAGACGTATGATCCAAAAACAGCGCATCCGGCATCTCAATGACAAGCCTGAAAAAAACCGACGTTATGTGGCTTACTGGATGCAGGCTTCTCAAAGAGCCGTTTGTAATCATGCCCTGGAGTATGCCACCCGCCGCGCCAACAGCCTACAAAAACCCCTGGTTGTTTTTTTCGGTTTGACGGAAAATTTCCCTGATGCGAATGAGCGTCATTATACTTTTATGCTTGAGGGACTTGAGGAAACAAGAAAACACTTGGAAAAACGGGGAATTCGACTGGCCATCCTTCGCCTTTCTCCCGAGAAGGCGGCCCTGAAGGCGGCTTTAAATGCCTGCCTCGTTGTAACCGACAGGGGATACACACGTATACAGGACAGATGGAGGCGGGAAGCAGCGGCGGGGATGGGTTGTCTGTTGACCCAGGTGGAAAGCGATGTTGTGGTTCCGGTTGAAGAAACATCTTCAAAAGAAGAATTCGCCGCCCGGAGCATAAGACCTAAGATCAAAAAAATCTGGGGGGGATACCTCAAACCGTTGAGGAGAGATAACCTCAAGAAGGATTCTCTAAACATGAGCCTGGACCTCCCGGATGAACCCAATCTTTTCGCGCTGGCGAAAAAGATGAAAATTGACAGGAGTGTCGGGAAATCGATTTTTTACAGAGGGGGAACTTCTGAGGCTGAAAAACGCTTGAAGGATTTCTTAGAGTATAAGCTTAAAAATTTTCCCGAATGGAGGAACGATCCCAACGCAGATGCGCTCTCCAATATGAGCCCCTACCTTCATTTCGGGCAGATTTCTCCCCTTTATATCGCCCTGAAAGTTATGGAGAGAAAGAATAAGGCGGTGGAAGATTATCTGGAAGAACTCATCATCCGCAGAGAGTTGAGTCAAAATTTTACTTTTTATAATAAAAAATATGATAAATATGAGGGACTACCGGATTGGTGCCGGCGCACTTTGGGGGAGCATGCTTCGGATAAAAGGGAATCCGTGTACGGCTTAAAGGTTTTCGAAAAGGCTGAGACACATGATCCGTATTGGAATGCCGCCCAGAAGGAAATGGTTATCACTGGAAAGATGCACGGGTATATGCGGATGTACTGGGGCAAAAAAATCCTTGAATGGTCTTCTTCTCCGGAAGAAGCTTTTCTAAAGGCTCTGATTCTTAACAATAAGTATGAGATAGACGGCCGGGATCCCAACGGTTTCACGGGAGTGGCCTGGTGCTTTGGAAAGCATGACCGTCCTTGGGCTGAAAGGTCCATTTTCGGAAAGGTTCGATATATGAACGAGCGGGGCCTCCGCCGCAAATTTGATGCGGATGGCTATGTTAAAAAGATCAACACCCTTGCCGATTCGGTCCTTGATTCAGGTTAAAAGAAGCCGCTCGGTTTTTTTGTTATTCCTCGATGTTTCTTTTAGCAAAGCGGGCGATGGATTCGTGTGTGGCGAACAGGACATTTTTGAAGCTCAACATATGCTGGATGAGCTTTTCGAGCATCATGATCCGGCTTCTGTGACCGATATATTTGGGATGCATGGTCAGGATAAAGACGGTTCCTTCCTGGTAGGCTTTCTCGAATTCCGCTTTCCAGATTTCATAAACGTCGTCGGGGGAAATGTGGGGCCGGATGCTTGAGTATCGGCTGAAACCGAAATAGGGGTAGTCATCCAGCATCCATTCAACGGGAAGCTCGACGATTCCCGTCGGCAATCCGTTCTCCAGAATTTCATAGGGGCGGTCATCCGCCATGAGGCTGCTGTCGTAGAGAAGATTCAGTTCCTTGATGAGTTTTAGGGTATTCAGGCTGAAATCCCAGGAGGGGGTTCGTATGCCAACGGGGGCCTTTCCCGTTATTTCCTGCAGGGCATCATAGGATTTTTTCATCAGTTCACGCTCGACTTCTTCTTCGAGGAGCGAGTTTCTTTCATGAATCCAGCCGTGCATCCCGATCTCGTGCCTTCCCTTTTCCACGATGGCCGCTATGGAATCAGGATGGAGCTGGGCTGTTACGGCAGGAATAAAAAATGTCGCCGGAATGCGGTATTTGTCAAGAAGATTCAGGATACGGGGAATGGCTGTCCGGGCCGCATACTCTCCTTGAGAAAGGAGTCCCGGAGATTCTTCTTCATCCCTGAGGGCATTGGTTTCGGCGTCGAAATCGAAAGAAAGGGCCACGGCCACTCGGGCATCTCCCGGCCACTTTTCCGGTGTGAGGTCCTTTCCCGCCCGGATCCTTTCAACTTTTGATTTGATGTCATCCAAACTCCACTGCCAGGGTTTGGGTTTTTCCTGTATTTCTTCTTGAGCCTCTTCCTGTGTTTTTTCCTGTGCTTCTTGCTGGCTAAGGAATATATTCGGCGAAAGCACAAAAACAAGAATAAATAAACTCAAAACCAACCGTTTCATTTTTTCCTCCTTGACAGAGTTTATGTCATGTTGATGGTAAATGTCGAATCAAAAAATTTTTCTACCATAAATGGAGGGCTCAAATCAAGAGAAGGTTTTTTTATGTCAATGCCACATGTTCAAACAAGCTGCCAGGTTAAGGATGATGTCCTACGACCGACATATAGACCACACTTTCATCCTTTCCCTTAACTCCCAGGATTTCGTTGACTTCGTCGTCATAAAGCGCAGCGATCTGGCAGGTTCCCATTCCCAGGGAAACGGCGGCCAGAGCGAGATTCTGCGCGATGTGTCCGGCGTCAAGATAAACGTAACGGTAAGCGCGCTGGCCGTATTTCCATTTAGATCGTGGGAAAACGGCGGTCCAGATGAATACCGCCGGAGCCGAAGCCACCAACCTTTGGTTTAAAGCGGCAGCGGCACCGGCTTCACGAAAATTTCCTGTTTTCACTTGTTCCAGTTCATGCTTTTGGATGCCGTAATGATAAACGCCGGGTTCCAATCCGGTTACGGAAAAAAGGCAGAGGTATGTTTCAATGGGATAAAGGGCTCCGGCCGAGGGTGCCGTCCTCATTTCATACCCATGGATTCGTGCCGTTATCCCCTGACATGCCCAAAGAAGTTGAGAAAGGAGAGAAAGCTCAAGAGGCCGAGAGCTGAAGCTTCTGAGACTTCTCCTGGCTCCGATCACATCCCAGAGGGAACGGCCTCCTGTGGAAATGGGATCAGGCAAAGGGATTTTGGGTGCGGAGGGATAAAACTTGTAGGTTTCCGGTTTGGATTTCCAGTCAAGAAAGCCGCCTTTCAGCTTGTTTCGAAGGAACTTTGTCTCTTTCTGAAAATCGTCACCGATAGACGGATTCATGGATTTTCTCCTTTTCCGGTGCTTTTCTTTTTTCTATTCGGGCTAATTTTTCCTGAATTCCTTTAAGTTCGGGTTCGAGTTCCAGCGCCTTCCGGTAGCATTCAGCCGCCTTCTCCGTTTGTCCGGTTTGCATATACATATCTCCCACCTCTTTTTGCAGACGGGCGTTTTCCGGATAAAGTCCGATGGCAATTTCGGCAAGGGCGAAGAGAGCTTTTATTTTTTTTGTGTCCCGCAGTTTGGATGCAACAAATTCGATTTCATTCAAACTCGTGCCTTCCTGATCGGGGTCAACTTCCCGGGCCTTGTCATAAAGGCGTTTTGCAGCAGCGGTATCCCCCTCCCAAAGCCTCACAGCCGCCAGACCACTGTGTGGTTCCGGATGAAGCGGATAAAGCTCAAGCGTTAAGTTTAAGATCTCTTCGGACTTCTGGATCAAACCCTTGTCAAAATATTGCCGGGCTGCATTGGAAAGCTCGACGCAGAAATCGGGATAAATACGGCGGCCGGTGAAACCTTGTTTCAGAATACGGTCCAAGGCGGAAAAGTCCGAATCGACTCGAATCGTCAACCTGGCGATGTCTTCCGTGTGAGTGGCTGCCCAGTCCGCTTCCCATGTTTTGAGCTGTGCTTCAAAAGTGTCGGGGAAAAGGAACCTCCTTCCTTCAGCCGGCAGGCTTCGGCTGAGTTCAAAATAATCCCTAAAAAATGCCGTAGGGCCGGTCTTATGGTAGGAGTCAAGTTTTTGTTCTCCAAACGCCTTTTGAAGTTGGCCGGCCATGAATGTTCCGATCTTGATCCAGGCCGATCCGGAAACGGGATCGATCCCCCTTTGAATCTTCTCCCGCGTCTCATAAAAATGATTTTTAAGTTTGTCTCCGCTGGTGTATTCCGTAAAATAGGAGAAAGCCTTTTCAAGTTCTTCCCCTTTTTCCACAAGAGACCTTTCCAGCCAGTCGAACTGGCTTAGACCGTAAGAATAGATGTCCCGGCAGCCGTTGTAAACGGCTTGTCCCGCCCTGCCGGTGACGTAAGCGGGATGGTCGAGGTCTTCCCCGAGGACCGTTTCAGCCAAACGTGTGATATAGGGCATCAAATTCAAACCTTCCCTGTTGGTGGCGGCGGCTATGGCGAACTTTTCGCAAGGGAAGATTAAAATGTGTGTTCTTGTCTCAGGTTGGGAGCCTCCATGAGAAACCTGGAAATGTCCGTTCCAGGGTTGGACCCTCCAGCCCATGCCGTATCCGGTACGAATACCGTTCCTGGTAGACATTGAGGTAAACATCATTCGGAAGGTGTTTTCTTTGAGGAGCCAGCCTTCGAAAATGCCTTGCGCGTATTTCAGAAGGTCAACCACCGACGATCGAGTGCCCCCTCCGGCGAAGCGGCTGGAAACATCAACATATTCTGAGTTTTTGATTTCACCGTCGATGATTCTGTAGCCACGGACCCTGTTGGGGATCAGGTCAGCCGGATTATCGAGACATGAATGTGTCATACCAAGGGGCTTAAAGATAAAAGTTTGAATAAATTCTCCATAAGGACGGCCGGAGGCTTCCTCTACCACGGCGCCTAATAGGTTGAAGCCGTAGCTGGAATAGTTGAACTTGGTTCCCGGTTCCGCCACAAGTTCGAAATCTTTGAATATATCCAGGGCTTCCCGGGTATTCTTGTGGACTTTGATGTGAAGTTCTTCATAGGCATTTTTGTAGTGACTGATTCCGCCCAGGTGTCCCAAAAGATTTCGAATGGTAACCGGCCATTTTTTTAAAGGAAAAGGTGAAACGTAATGCTGAACTTCAGCATCCAGGTTGATTTTCCCCTCTTCCGCCAGCATTAAAATGGCCATGGCTGTTATGGTCTTGGTGATTGATGCAAGACGATAGGAACTTTCTGGAATGGCGGATACCTTATTTTCCAGGTCGGCATACCCGAATCCTTCTGCCCAGATGCGGTTGCCCTGGCAAAAACCGATGGACATTCCCGGCACTTTGTCCAGAGACATTCTATAATGAACGAAATTTCTGAATGCATGAAGGGAATCCTCGCCAGGGGATTCCTGAATAAAAATGTTTCCGGCATATAGAGAAATGCTTCCTAAAAAAAGCACAAGAACAAAAAAACGTGGCATCAATCTCTTTTTTGACACGGATGTCCTCCTTATCGTGGGTATGGCGGTATCACGGGTTCTTTCCCGTTGAAGTATCTTTTGAGAATAATCGGTGGTTATTATAACGCAGATGACGGCCTTGGATAAGACCTCTGTTAACTCTGTTACCAAAACGACGCATTCTTATAAAAGGAAACCAAAAAGAAGAAAAAATAGCATGGCCAGGCCGGCGGCTCCCAATGCGTATGGGAGTTGGGTCCGCACATGGTCGATATGGTCTGTGGCGGCGGCCATGGATGAAATTATGGTCGTATCGGAAATGGGAGAGCAATGGTCGCCGAAAACCCCGCCGCTCAGTACTGCAGCCAGTGTCAATCCCGGATGAAGGGGAATGATGGTTATCATGGGGACGGCAATGGGAATCATGATGGCAAAAGTTCCCCATGATGTTCCGGTTGAGAAAGCGATAAAGCAGGAAACCGCGAACAGGAGAGTAGGGATAAAACCCGGATGTATGGTCGACTTGACGACCTGAGCGACAAAGGGTCCCGTTCCCAACATCGTACAGGTGTTGCCTATGACAAAAGCCAGAATCATGAGCAGGGCCAGGGGCATCAAGCCTGATACGCCTTTAAGGAACATGCGGACGATTTCATGGACGGTCATCAGACGCTGTATGGAATAAGCGATGCCGGCCGCCGAAAGAGCCACCAAAACGGACCAAAGGACTGCCAGTGAGCCTTGTCCGTCCATGAAACTGCCTTTGCCTGTGATAAGAAAAGCGATGGGAAGTGCAAACACCATGGTTGCGACCGGCAAGACCATATTGAAGGCCCGGGCCGGAATGCCTTCTTTTTTGGGTGTTAAAGTAACCTCATTCGAGATCAAAGGTTGGGCACCGCGGCGAAGAAGCTTTCCTTCTTCCCGGACTCTTTTTTCCGCTGATTTCATGGGGCCGAAATCTATCTGAAAGAGTATCGTCAGAAGGACAAACAAAATGGCAGCCAGGGCATAAAAGTTGAAAGGCAGTGAGGAAATAAGCAGGTGAACGGGTTTGTCGACGTTCTGAGAGGCCAGTAGGCCGAGGATAAAGGCCCCCCAAGCATTCAGGGGAATAAGGATGCATTTGGGAGCGGAGGTGGAGTCGAGGATATAGCTGAGTTTTTCCCGGGAGATCTTCAGTTTATCAAAAAGGGGACGGGCGACGGCTCCTGAAACAAGGACACAGATGCTGGATTCTATGAAGATAAAAAAACTCAAAAACCAGGCCAGAAGCCCGGCTGATTTTCTTGTCTTGACAAATCCTTTTTTTGTGATCCAGTTAATAAATCCCTGCATTCCGCCCGAATATTGGGTAAAGGTGATAACGGCCCCGATCATTGCGCTGAAAAAAATCACATGGGTGTTGTCTTCGTTTTTAAAAACATCGACCATGGCGTCGATCATATGGACGGCCCCGGCCAGCGGATTCCAGCCGTCGATAATGGTCCATCCCAGCCAGATGCCCAGAACCAGAGAAACGTAGACATGTTTGGTTTTTATGGCCAGGATTATGGCCAAAACCGGGGGAAGTATGGAAAACCAGCCAAAAGTTCCCATCATGAACAACACCTCACAAAAATCTTATGTTGAAAAAACAAGTTTATATCACCTTTAACAGATATGTCAAAAAAAGAAAATATTTATGCGGAAATATGTTTTTTCAGGAACCGGGCCGTGTATGAACGGGGTGAGATGACGATATCTTCGGGAGAGCCCTGAACGACAACCTCTCCTCCTCCCTCCCCTCCTTCAGGGCCGAGGTCGATAATATAATCACTGCATTTGATCACGTCCAGATTGTGCTCAATAATAACCACGGAATGACCTTCGTGAACCAATTTTTGGAAGCAGTCCAGCAGTATATTGATGTCATAAAGGTGAAGACCAATGGTAGGTTCATCGAACAGATAAAGAATTCCTTTCGATTTTTTGTGGATGAGATGATGGGCCAGCTTGATCCGCTGAAGTTCACCTCCGGAGAGAGTTGTTGTTGGTTGTCCCAATCGCAAATAACCTAATCCTACATCTTTGAGAGGTTTTAGTTTTTTGAGTATGCGCGGCCTGTCCCGGAAAAAATCCCAGGCTTCTGTAACGCTCATGCGGAGCACGTCGTCAATATTTTTGCTGTTAACCTTTATCTCGAGGATATCCTCTTTGAACCTTTTTCCTTTACAGGATTCACAGGTAAGAACCACATCTGATAAAAACTGCATTTCGATAATCTGCTGCCCTGCTCCCTGGCATTCTTCACACCTTCCTCCGGAGGTGTTGAAAGAAAAAAACCCTGGTTTGAATCCTTGTGCTTTTGCTTCCCGAGTGGAACTGAAGATAGTACGGATCTCATCCAAGATTTTGGTATATGTTGCCGGTATGGACCGCGGTGATGTGCTTATGGGAGCCTGGTCGACCATGATCATTTCATTGATGAGTTCGAGACCTTCGATGGTTTTGAAGCCGTCCCGTGTTTCTCCCTTCCATCCCTTATAAAGGACATCATAGATCAAGGTGCTTTTCCCGGAACCCGAAACTCCTGTAACACAGGTGATCGTGTTCAAAGGGATGCTGACATCAATGTTTTTGAGGTTATGTTTGCTTGCTTTTTTGATGTGAATGAAACGGTCAGGCCGGCGGCGTGTTTGAGGAAGCTCAATCCGTAGTTCCTTATTCAAAAATGCAGCCGTCAGGGAATTTTTAGTTGCGGTGATATTTCCATACGGGCCTGAGTACATCACCTCTCCTCCTTTTTCCCCGGCGCCGGGACCCAGATCCACCAGGTGATCGGCTGCTTGAATGATCTCCGGGTCGTGTTCCACGACCAGAACTGTATTTCCCATATTTTTAAGTGATTTTAAAATATCTACCAGCCGGTGGTTATCACGGGCGTGGAGTCCAATGCTGGGTTCATCGAGAACAAACAGGGTTCCCACCAGCGAGGATCCGAGCGCTGCTGCCAGGTTGATCCGCTGGGCCTCTCCTCCGCTCAGGGTGAATGTCATCCGGTCAAGGGTGATGTAATCCAGGCCGACTTCGAGTAAAAATTTCAAACGATTTTGAATTTCCGACAACAGTTTTTCTGCGACACGTTTTTTATAAGGGCTTAGAGGAAGAGCGGAAAAAAAGGAGTAAGCATCCCTGACGGTTTTTTTGACAACTTGGCCTATGTTGAGCTCCTCCACTCTTACGGTGAGAGCCTGAGGGTTCAGGCGTGACTGCTGGCAGGCCGGACAGGGTATGTACTTGCGGTACCGGCTTAGGAGAACCCGTGCTTGGATCTTGTACTTCTTTTTTTGGAGCCGGTCGAAAAAACCTTTAACCCCCTTGTAATGTCCTTCTCCTTCAAAGACAAAGCGTTTCCCTCTTTCATCAAGATTTTTATACGGAACGTGTGTTGGGATGCCGCGTTGTTGCGCCTCCTGGACGAGTTTTCTTTTCCTCCTTTTGGAACCGGGCTTGGTCCAGGGTTCGACGGCGCCCTCTTCCAGGCTTTTGTTCGGATCGGGAATGACTTTATCCTCATCCAGAACAGCGAGATCCCCAAATCCGTGACAGACCGGACAGGCACCTTGAGGTGTGTTGAAAGAAAAGAGGTTGGGGAACGGGTCCTCATACTGAATCCCGCACTTTTTGCATTCCAGATGCTCGGAAAAAAAATATTCTTCACCATTTTCGGTTTGGATTTTAAGCCGTCCTTCTCCTTTTCGAAGAGCAGTCTCCAGTGAGTCGACCAGTCTTTCCCGGTCCTTTTTATCCACAGACAACCTGTCGACCAGAATGTCGATGGCGGGTTTTTCGTTAAAGTTTATCTTATCCAGGCCGATAACCTTTCCCTTAATAACAGCCCGGTGAAACCCGTCCGTTTTTAATAGGATTTCTCCTTTTTCCGTATTCCAGGTGAATATAATTTTGATTTTTGTTCCTAAAGGCAACCGATACAGAGTCTCGACGATTCCGTCAATGGTATCGCGGTCTATGGGGAGACCGCAGTTTTTGCAATGAACAATTCCGATGCGGGCAAAAAGAACGCGAAGGAAGTCGTATATTTCGGTGACTGTCGCAACCGTTGACCGGGGATTTTTTGTCACTGCTTTCTGCTGGATGGCGATAGCCGGAGTGATTCCCTCAATAAGGTCGGCATCAGGTTTTTCCATTCTCTGAAGAAATTGGCGGGCGTAAGCGGATAACGATTCAATATAACGCCGTTGACCTTCGGCATAGAGGGTATCGAACGCCAGCGAAGATTTCCCGGAGCCGGATACGCCTGTGACCACGATGAGTTTGTTCAAGGGGAGGTTGAGGTCGATATTTTTTAGGTTGTTGACCTTTACTCCGCGGAGTTTGATCATATTTTTCGTCATTGTTCCTGCTTGTTTCGAGCCGGGATCATTCTGTGATGAACTTCAGAGTCATGCCGTTTTTTAGGCAGAGGCCTAACCTCTATGATAAAGGCTGGTTCCCAGAGGCCTCCTTCAAAAAGTGCGAGGGTTTTTCTTTGATGAAATGGTCGAACCAGTCCAGGATGATTTTGTAGTAGAGCTTGCGGTGTATGGGTTTTCTTACACCGTGCCCTTCGTCGGGAAACCAGGCATAAGCACTGGGTACATCCTGTTTTTGGAGGGCTGTAAACATCTGTTCGGCCTGCTCTGTGCGTACGCGGAAGTCATACTGACCGTGAATGATCAGGGTTGGTGTTTTGAAATGTTCAGCGTACCAGACAGGGGAATGTTTCAGGTAGATTTCTTTATTCGTCCAGGGTTTTCCTTTGAATTCCGTTTCCGGGAAAAATTGTTCATCCGTTGTTCCGTAAAAAGATACCAGGTTGGAAAGCCCGGCGACAGTAACAGCCGCGGCGAAACGACCGGTGTGCCCGATGACCCAGTTGGTCATATATCCCCCAAAACTTCCTCCGGTTACACCCATTTTTTCAGGATCGACAAATCCTTTTTCGAGGACATGGTCAATGCCGGCCATGATGTCCTCATAACATTGTCCCCCCCAATCTTCCCAAATATCACGGCTGAATTTTTCTCCGTAACCAAGAGATGCCCGAGGATTTGTGTAGAAGACACAATAGCCGTTTGCGGCGTAGAGCTGAAAATCAAAGCGAAAAGAAATAGTGCTCATGCCGTGAGGCCCCCCATGGATGGAGAGAATAAGCGGGTATTTTTTCCCTTCTTCAAAACCGACGGGTTTGATGATCCATCCCTGGACTTGTGTGCCGTCCGTACTGGGGAACCATATTTCTTGGACAGGTTGGATGAAAATTTTTTCTGTTGCTGCGTCATTGAAGGATGTCAACCGGTTGAATTTTCCATCATAAGAAAAGAGCTCCGGCTGTTGAACATCGTCTCCCTTGAGGGCTACGAACTGTTTTCCATCCGGAGCAACTGCGAAGTCATTGATAACAAACCTGCCGACCATAACGTCTTGGTAAGGTCCTCCTTGGGCGGGAACAGACTTGATGTTGTATACGCCTTCTGAACCGTAGAGGAAATATAGCTTTTTTCCACAGGGAGACCACTGAAAGCTTCGGACTGTACGGTCTAAGGAATCTGTCAAAGGTTTGACGTTTTTCCCGTTCCGGTCCGCGACGACGACCTTGTAATGTTCACTTTCGTAGTTGTAGGTGAAGATACTTCTCCAGGCGATATGTTTGCCGTCCGGGCTGAATGATGGGCTGTGGTCGGGCCCCTTGTTGAGGGTTATCTTTTTTGTCACTCCCTCTGGAACGCTGATCGTATAAATGTCGGTATTTATGGAGTCCCACCATTTCTCATCTCTATTGGAAACAAAGGCGATCTCACTGCCGTCAGGTGACCAGGAGAAGTCGAAATCTCCTTCGTCTGAGCATGCCCCCCGTGTCATCTGTTTGGAGCCGGCCGATCCATCGGAGGGTATGATAAAAATTCTTTGCCTTTTCCCGTCATCCCAGTTACGCACATGAGTGTAACGGAGATGGGTGATGAACCGGACGTCACCCAATTCTTTTTTAAAATCTTCCGTGTACATGCTTCCGAGACTGGAAGTAAAGGCGATCCATTTTCCATCCGGACTCCAATGAGGATCCCGGGCGCCTTCCTCCATATCGGTGAGTTTTTCAGCTTCCCCACCGTCTATCCGGATGACAAATACCTGGCTTTTTTTCCCTTCACGGACGGCACTGAAGGCAATCTTTTGGCTGCAAGGAGACCAGCTTATTCCGCTCTCGACAGAAGGATGTGTGGTCAGTTTTCGCAAGTGGCTGCCGTTGATATCCATGATATAGATATCACCTTTTTGCCTTTGTTCCTTGGGGCAGTAAAAACTTACGGAAAAGGCGATTTTTTTTCCGTCCGGGGAGATCACCAGGTTCCTCACAGTTTTAAAAACGTGCATATCTTCGATTGATAGTGGTTTTTTCTCAACGGCGGTAAGCAACAATGTCAAGCATAGTATTGCCGCCGAAAAACAAATCAAGCGCTTCATAAGACCTCCTTTATTGATTTATATTTTCCCACGCAGTGACAACGTATGATGATAGTATAGAGTGCGGGAAAGTGCAATATAACGCTGCTAACCCTGAACGATTTATTAATGGGACGTATTTTTTTCTTCCAGAAGTAATGTGATAAAATAAAATAAAAAGAATCCAAACGGGAGGATGGAATGCAAAAATTCAAGCCGGAACAAGCGATGGTCGATGTTAAACGTGAATTCGGCGAGCATGGTGGAGTAGCACCCTCCATTTCGCGTTCTTCGACCTTCACGGTAATGGAGCCCGACATCATGCCTGAAATTTTTCAGGGCATCCGAGGGCCGGATAAAGGAGGTTGTTTTCTCTACAGCAGGCATTTTAATCCCACAACCAGTATTTTATCCAGGTATCTTGCGGCGTTGGAGGATACCGAAGCGGCCGTATGCACCGGAAGTGGGATGTCTGCCATTGCCTGTACCCTGCTTCAACTCTGCCGGGTGGGTGATCATATCGTTTCCAGTGATACCGTCTATGGGGGGACACATGCCTTAATGGAAGATCTTTTTCCTCAAATGGGAATAACAACGACCTTTGTTGATCCGACGGACACGGCGGCCTTTAAATCCGCCTTAACGTCGAAAACAAAGGTGATCTACACCGAGGCCGTAGGGAATCCGACTTTGAAGGTGGCGGATATTCCCGCTCTAGCTGAACTGGCCAAAAAAGAAGGTATCACGTTCGTCGTTGACAACACCTTCACTCCAGTCATGATTTCCCCTGCGAGACTCGGGGCTGACATCGTGGTTTATTCTCTGACAAAATATATCAATGGGGCCAGTGATATTATTGGAGGTGCTGTGTGTGCCGGCCAGGAATTCGTCTATCGTCTCATGGATTTGCACACGGGAAGAGTAATGCTCCTGGGACCCACAATGGACCCCCAGGTTGCCTTTGATGTCATTCAACGGCTGCCCCATCTTCCTCTCCGCATGAAAGAACACAGTGCCCGAGCAATGGCCATTGCCGTGCGTCTTCATAAGCTGGGTGTTCCGGTTATATATCCCGGCCTGCCTTCCCATCCTCAGAGAGATCTCCTTGAATCCCAGATCAATGAGAATTATGGTTTTGGTGGGATGTTGGCTGTAAACTGCGGGACAAAGGAAAAAGCGGAAGAACTGATGTCGATTCTTCAGAACAAAGAAAGATTTGGATATATTGCTGTTTCGCTGGGCTATTATGATACACTCTTATCCTGCTCCGGATCTTCAACCTCGTCAGAAATTCCTCCCGAGGAACAGGAAAAGATGGGTCTCTCTCCGGGCCTGCTTCGTATATCCATCGGTTACAGCGGAAGTCTTTCTTCCCGAATCGAGCAGATAGAGAGAGCTGTCCGGGCCGTTGGCTTGACAAACGAGGGACAATAAAGTCTTTTTTTGTTCGGGCTAAAATATGAGGTATTTGCCGTCGCTGATAACAATTTCGTTTTTGTTGTGGCTGTAGACAAGAGTCAGGGAACGAACCTGAATTCTGGGCTGGGTAGCGGGGATGTAAATCCGGTCAAGATGGATAACCGCCTCGGGTGAAGAAAAATCTCCCGGTCCCACGGCTCCTCCGAAATGGTCGCTTCTGCCGAAGGCTACGTGAAATCCTAATTTTTCATCCAGGAGAATTTCTCCGATGGGTTTGAGCCCGAATTCACCCAAAACGCCGAAACCAAGTTCGGCCATGTTTCCATAGGCTGGTTCTTTTTGGAGATGTTGTCTTTCCTCTTGAACGGACAATCCTTCTCCGACAATGTTCACGGCCAGATTTTCCTTAATCTCATAAAGGACAATGTCATCACCGATCTGGACGGGAAGGATCCCTTCGGTATAGCTTGGTTCGCCCTCTTTTTCGCCTTCGTAAGGAACAATGTAGGCTTCACCGCTTGGAAGATTCCCGGCCATGCCTTGTTCCGGAAACCGGCCTGTGCTGGCATGGCTTGTACGGAACCTTAGGTCAAAGGACATCTTGAATTCCTGTGACTCGTCGATATTAAAACGTACTTCAGCTCCCAGCGCCTGGTCAAGCTTGTCTTGTAGCAAAAGGACGCGGTTGTTGACTTCTTCATAATCCACTTTGAGTGCGGGAATCATGGCTGCGGTGAATCCGGGCATAGTCGCTGCTCTGAATCCGTAAAGTTTTGCCGCTTTTTTTAAAGGAGCCGTTGTTGAATATTGAGTGGGTGCCAAAAAAATTTCCGTATCCCTGTATATGTCGTCAAGGTCTATAGGGGTACCGATTTTTTCCAGCTCTGAAGCGTTTGAAGGTACTTTATCGCCTATAAGATAAACTGAGGAGGGAATATCTGCGTTGTTCGAGCCGACATCCGGATAGGCTATCAACCGGACTCCTTCCAGGTTAAGGGAATCTATATTTTCCTTTAATATCTCGTACCATTGTTTGACGAGTTCCCGCCTGCTTTTCCAGGAAGGTGAGTCATTGCCGGGATTTTTGGGAATGTCTATAAGGATTCCCATATAATGATCGGAGGATAAGGGCGGAAAAACGGAAAGGATAAGATTTATGATTTCGTTAGAAGATAATTGATCCATATTCCCTCCTTAACATTTATTATAAACAAAAAAAAATTGGCATGGCAATCGGTTTATCATCGCCATGGTCTTTTATGCCGGCAAATCTTTTCATTTTATGATGGAATATTTTTTTTTTTGAAATGTATAAAGAAAAAAGGAAAAAACAGAAAGGATGTAAATGAGAGCGCAACATCATACAAACGAATAAAGGAGGAAAAATGTTCGCAAAAATGAAAACCGGGAAAATGACTATGGTTTTGGCCGCAGGTACCGTCTTGGTTATCGGTATTTTGTTGGCTCAGGAATATGCGGTTCTCAAGGGGAGAGTATCGGACGGGCAGGGGCATGCCCTCAGCCGGGCAGTGCTGATCCTGAAGAATGTTCAGACAGGCCGGATTTACCAAACGATATCCGACAATAAAGGATATTACGAGTTCATCAAAATCCCTTCGGGTGTTTATTCTTTACAAGTGAAATGTTCCGGATATCAGTCTTTTCTTAAGGAAAAAATCCTGCTTGAAGGCGGAATAACCAAAACATTCGATCCTAAGATGACGCCTCTTCCGCCTCATAAGGCAAAGGATGAGGGAGGTGTGCTTGGAGGAGTTGTGGCGGGTGTTGTTGGTGAAGTGGAAGAGGCTTCGGCGATTTATGCCAGGAGAACTCGCCTTCCATCCGAAGCATACCGCGACTTCAACACAGAGGAGTACAGCCGTATTTATGAGAACCGGTATTTGTTGACGGCCGATAATCCGCTGTCGACGTTTTCCATCGATGTGGATACCGCCTCGTATGCCAACATAAGACGGTTTATTAAAAGTAACCGCTTTCCTCCAAAGGATGCTGTACGCATCGAAGAAATGGTTAATTATTTTAACTACGATTATCCCCAGCCCAAAGGCCGGGATCCGTTTTCCATAAGCACCGAATATACCCTTTGCCCTTGGAATAACAGTCATAAGTTGGTCCTTCTTGGACTCAAAGGAAAGGAACTCGCCAAGGACCGCCTTCCTCCCGCCAACCTTGTCTTTTTAATCGATGTTTCCGGCTCCATGAAGAGTGCCAACAAGCTTTCTCTGCTTAAGCCTGTTTTTCGTTTGTTGGTGTCTCAGCTTGGGGAGAGAGACCGTGTCTCCATCGTTGTTTACGCTGGAGCCGCGGGATTGGTTCTTCCTCCGACTTCAGGAGTCTCAAAGGAGAAGATTTTTCAAGCCATCGATCAATTAGAAGCCGGAGGATCGACGGCGGGAGGCGCTGGAATCCGACTTGCCTACAAGACAGCCCATGAGCATTTCATCCAGGAGGGTAATAACAGGATCATTCTGGCAACGGATGGTGATTTTAATGTGGGAATATCCAGTACTTCCGAACTGGTAAGGATGGTCGAAGAAGAAAAGGATAAAGGTGTTTTTTTAACGGTCCTGGGATTCGGTATGGGTAATTATAAAGATTCCCGTCTGGAACAGCTTGCCGATAAAGGAAACGGCAATTTCTACTATATAGACAGTATGCTGGAAGCCAAAAAAGTATTTGTTGATGATTTGCGGGGGACTCTTTTCACCATAGCCAAGGACGTGAAGATTCAGGTTGAATTCAATCCTGCGAAAGTCAAGGCTTACCGGCTGGTCGGATATGAAAACCGCCTTCTCAAAAATGAAGACTTTAAGGATGACACCAAAGACGCAGGTGAATTGGGGGCCGGCCACAGGGTAACCGTGCTGTATGAGATCATTCCTTTTGGCTCGAAGGAGGAAATTCTGAGTGGAGGAGAGCTGAAATACCAAGAGAACAGCATTAAACCGGAAGCATTTAAAAGCAAAGAAGTTTTGACGGTCAAGCTGCGCTACAAAAAGCCTGACGGTAAAAAGAGCCATCTTTTAGTTAGTTCACTGGAGAATAAGGAAATTCCTCTGAAAAAGGCTTCCCTTAATTTTAAGTTTGCGGCTGCTGTGGCTGAATTCGGACTTCTTCTCAGAGATTCGAAATTTAAGGGAATATCCTCGTTTGAGCAGGTTCTCGATCTGGCCAGGCAAGGGAGAGGAGACGATCGGAACGGATACCGGGCTGAATTTATCCAGATGGTCGAGCTTTGTTCTCTTCTAAGTCCTGAGAAGAATGGATAAATCCTGAGATCCACATCTGTTTTCTTGGTAATAATGCAGGTTAATTCAGACTACCAAAAACGTTCTCATTGAAGAGAGACACCTGAGGAATCACCGTTTCCCTTCGCTCTGTAAACATAATATGAATCATTCTCAGCCTTAGAACACTGTTTTTTTTTATGTACAGTATATGTTCATTTTGTTTGGCATATTTTTACTTTCCGTATAGGGAAGAAAAAAAATATCTTCTTTACTTATTTAAATCAAATATGTTAGATAAAGATTGCTTTTTGGCATAAATGTTGCTGTTTGTTTCCGCTGTGTTGTTTTTCTAGAGAGAGGGAGTTCATAAAGGACATGAGAAAAGGAGAAAATCTTGAAGAGCGTTGAGGAAAAACTCAAGGAGTTCAAAGTTATTCAAGACTTCATCGCTGTCGGTGTTTTTAATCCTCAAGGGGAATCTCTTTCCATGGTTACAGGCGACAAATCCAAGCTGCGTGAAGTGGGAGCTCAGATAAACAACGTTCTTCAAAATGTCCAGAAGGCCATGACCGATCTTGGCTTCGGAGGAGCAAGAATGCTCCATGTGGAAGCCCAGAATGCTCATGCGCTGATCAGGTGTTATAATGAAAGTAGCGATCCGATGAAAACGGAACCCGGAAAAGCCCATATTCATCTTGTCCTTGTCCTTGGATCGGATTCAGGAATCGGGCTGGCTAAAATGATGAGTACGGTTTATATAAAGTCAATCGCAGAAGATTTTCGCATGTAATGAAGAAAAAACTAAGTGCTCATCAAACACGAAATTTATTTCAAGTCTTGAAGGAGAAGGCCGTCTCTGCTATGCTTTCCATTCAGGTTAACTTGAGTTCCATAAGGACGAATAATTTTTATGACTTGTTGATCCAATGAGAATCGTTGACGGAAAGATTTATATAAAAATCATTTTTTTTGGGACCGCTCTGGCCGGAAAGACGACATCTCTGCAGTGGCTGTTCCAACATCTCATCCCTGCGGACATGAAGATTACCGACCAGATTCGATCCGTAAAAACATCTTTCGGTCAAACCTTACTATTTGATTTTGTCCCTGTTCAGCTCCATCAAAATATTATCGTACGGTTTTATGCGGCCACAGGCCAGGATTATTATACGAGTACCAGAAAGTTGATATTTAATAATGTTGATGGTGTGTTTTTTGTTATTGATTCCCAAAAAAAAGAGATGGAACACAATAAAGAATTCGTGGATGAATTTAAAAAGTACCTGCAGACGATCAAAGAACTCCAGGAAGCCAAAGTGATTGTTTTATACAACAAACAGGATCTTGATGAAGTTTATAATCCGGAAGACCTTGAAAAGGAGCTGAGGCTTACGCAATACGACAGCTGGCCCACATGCGCTCTGACCGGAATGAATCTTAGAGCCAGTTTTCAGGTGATGATTTGTGACCTTCTCAAGAAGCTTAAGGAGAAGGGCGATATCTAGCCCGCATCATTCATAAATTCGGCCTGGGGGTGAAGACAAGAATAGAAAGAGGGGCCGAATTTCCCTTGCAGGCGAACCGATCTTACCGCATCTGCTTCGTTGCGATGGACTCGCGGTGAACAAGCACACCTTCGTCCATCGGCGCCTTGCAGCTACGGCAAGCTTGGTTCGTGAATAATACGGGCGAGCCCGTATCATTCATAAATTCATCCAACTACAACAGATAATATAATTTTTCACGCCTTTTTTTCAGCCAGTTTTCCCAGGGTTTCATAGAGCAGAGGTACGATGATCAACCGGAGAAGAATGGCGAAGAAAAATCCGCCGATATAAACAACGGCCAGGGGACGGTGCAGCTCGGCTCCGGTGGATACGGTCAGGGCCAGCGGCAAAACGGAAACGATCATGACCATGTCCGTCATAAGGATAGGACGGAATTTTGTCAAAGCCCCTTCCAATACGGCATCCCGCAAAGATCTGCCCTGCCTGCGGAAATCATTGATTTTTGCTACGAGAATGACGTCATTCTGAACGCAGATGCCGAAAAGGGCGATAAGCCCGATCATAGATGAAACATTGATCGTTTGTCCCGCGACCAGTAAAGCGATGATTCCTCCGACCAGAGTTGTGGGAATATTCAATATAATGAGAAAGGCCTGCCAGAGAGAACCCAGCGAGGAGAAAAGGACGATAAAAATGATCAGCATAACGACCAGCATTAGCAGGGAAAGATGCCGCAAAGCGTGCTGTTGGCTCTCAAACTGACCTCCGAAAGTGACATAATACCCAGGGGGCAGGTCGACCTCGGATTCGATCTTTTTTTGGGCTTCCTGAACAAAGGAAACGATGTCCCGTTTGACGACATTGCAGAGAATGATCTTTCTCCGCATCAGGTTTTCCCTGAAAATGGTCTGAGGGCCTTCGCTTTTGCTGATATCCGCCAGCTGGGAGAGAGGAATCCTCTCGCCGTTGGGAGCGTCGATAAGCAGATTCCTGACGGCCTCCTCATCATTGCGGAACCTTTCAGGAAGGCGAACCAGAACTGACGTGATCCGGTCGGGTTCATATACGTCGGTTGCTTCGATCCCGTTTAAAGCTGTTTCGATAACGTCGGCCACATCGCTGACGGGAATGCCGTACCGGGCCAGACGCTGCCGGTGAAGGTTGATGACGAGCTGGGGGATTCCGGTTGTTTGTTCTATCTGAAGGTCTGCAACGCCTTTGATTTCGGCCATCACGTTCCGAATGTCCTCGATTTTGGTGTTGAGAGTGGATAGCTCCGGTCCGAACAGTTTGACGGAAAGCTGGCCTTCCGTACCTGTCAGCATTTCGGCCAGCTTGTTGGCGATGGGCTGTTCGAAAATGTAGGCGACACCCGGCAGATTGTCCAGTTCGGTACGCATGGCTTCGGTGAGTTTTTTAAAATCCCGTTTACGTTTTTCCCGTGGCACCAGCTCGATATTGTAATGGCTGTGGTTGACGGGATGAAGATGCTCAGATCCTTCGGCGGTTCCCGTTGTCCGGGAAACGGAGATGACTTCCGGAAAACCAAGAAAAATTTTTTCGATCCGTTTCCCCATTTTGACGGATTCTTCCAGAGACGTTTCGGGGAGCATGACCGTTGAGGCCATAATCGCACCTTCGTCCAGCGGGGGGACGAATTCTTTGCCGATAAAATTGTAGAGAATCCCGGCGCCGAGGATCAGCAGAATGAATAAGGCCAGGATGATTTTTTTCTTATCAAGGGCTCCTTTGAGGATATTGATATATTTCCGGCTCAGAAAATCCGTGACCGGATTTTTCCGCTTTTTGATGTGTTTTTCCTTTAAAAAGATTGAACAGAGGACCGGCTTTAAGGTCAGATTGAGAAGAAGAGAACCGAAAAGGGCGGCCGCCACGGCAAAGGCCGTCGGCCGGAACATAGCCCCTTCAATTCCCTTCAGGGTGAGCAGCGGAACGAAAACCAGGATGATGATCAGGTTGGCGGAGAAAAGGTGCCGTCCGACATCTTTAGCCGCCTCGGATGTCAGCTGAAGGGTCGAAGCCGTCCCCTTTTTTTCAGTGATCACCCGGTAGATGTTTTCGACCATGATGATGGAGCCGTTGGCCACCTTCCCGATGCCGATGGCCAGCCCGCCGATGGACATAACCGTCAGGCTGATTCTAAAGATGCTCATCAGCACCAGGGCGATCAGTATGGAAAAGGGAATGGTCAGAGAAGCGATCAGAGAACTTCGCAGGTTCCACATGAAAAACATCATGACCAGGATGATGAGGATGGCGCCCTCCAGCAGGGATACCTCGACATGATTGATCGATTTGAGGATGAGGATGGACTGGTCGTAAAAAGGTTTGATGTGGACCTTTTCCGGCAGGTCCCTGGAGATACGGGACAATGCATTTTTAATATTGCCGATTGCAGACAGGGTATCCCCGCCGTACTGTTTTTCAACCGTAACGTATACGGCTTCCTCCGCGTTATGGCTTCCCGATTCCCGGCGGAATTTTTCCCCGATCTTCACATCCGCGATATCTTTGACATAAACGGGGACATTATTGCGCGAGGTGATGACCGTATTCTTGATGTGGTCCAGGGTTTCAATCCTTCCCAATCCCTTGATCAAAACTTCCTGGGATCCTTTGCTGATAATGCCGCCTGAGAAATTCCGGTTGCTTTTTTCGATAGCTTCTTTGACTTCCTGAATGGTGATGTTGTAATTTTTCAGCATCTCGGGTTTGAGGAAAACCTGAAACTGTTTGATGAAGCCTCCCAGGTTGATAACAAAAGAAACACCCGGAACGCCTTGAAGCCGGTAGCGGACCATCCAATCGGCGATCGAGCGAAGAGTCATCGGGTCTATATCTTCACCGGCCACTGAGAATTCAAAAATCTCACCCATGCGTGAAGAGACGGGGCCCAGAATAGGTTCCGTCGTGCCGAGGGGAAGACGGCCGGCGATGAGTTCCAGTTTGCTTGAGACGATCTGCCGGGCCAGATAAATATCAGTATCCCAGTCGAACTCGACGGTAACGACGGAATCCCCCGTGGCGGATTCCGAACGGACCCGCGTTACATGGGGGGCGCCGTTAAGGAGGCTCTCCAGCTGGAATGAGATCAAACGTTCCACATCCTCGGCCGCCATTCCCGGGTTTTCCGTGATGATCGTCACCAGGGGCGCGTTGAGGTCCGGGTAAATATCCTTGGGCATACGGGTGTAGGAAATGATTCCCCAGACGGAAACGAGGATGATGATAAGAATGATAAGCAGTCTGTTCTTGAGAGAAAAATCTATGATTTTATCTATCATGCTTAAACTCCATGTTGAGTGCCTTAATGAATGTGGCCCTTTTTCAGGATCTCGTCGTACAGTTTGGATTTGAGCTGATAGTTCCCTTTGGTTACCACAACCTCACCGATTTTTAATCCTTGTAGGATTTCCAGATAGCCTGCTTCTCGAATGCCGGTTTTAACCAGGCGCAGTGTGTATTTGGATCCTTCTTTGACAAAAACGATCTTGTCTTCTTTTTCATCAAGAACGGCTTCGAAGGGGACAACAAGCGTCTCTGTTTCATGGTTGAGATAAATGCTGATGTCGGCGAACATACCGGGTTTGAGCTTGAAATCTTTGTTGTTGACCTCGGCCCGGACGGTGATGGTCCGGGTTTCTTCGTTAAGGACATCTCCGACGAAACAGATGTTTCCGACAAAAGATTCTCCCGGATAAGCGGGAACGGAAATCTCTACTTTTTGACCTGTCCTGACCTTTGATATGTCCTTTTCATAAATTTCCGCGTCGACGCAGAGAAGAGAAGGATCCATGATAACCAGGATTTCTGTTTCCTGATCCACCATCGCACCTAGAATAGCGTTATTCATGATAATTTTTCCTTTGAGAGGTGCGAACAGCGTGATAATGGGACTGATCTGATGGGTTTCAGCTATGGTTTTGACCTGAGCTTCTGTAAATCCGAGCACATGCAATTTTTTTTCGGCAGCGTCAAGGTTGGCATCTGCTACTTTTAATTCAGCTTCCCCGGCGAGATAGTCTTTTTTTGCCCCCACCCCCCTCTCAAAGAGATTTTTTTCTCTTTCGAAATTGACCAAAGCCAAATTGTGATCGGCTTTGGCTTTGTAATACTCGGATCTAGCGTTTCCAACTTCTTCGCTTTGAAGCGTTACGAGTTCCTGGCCTTCTTCGACCCAGTCCCCGATGTTGATGTGGATCTTCGAAATCCTTGCGGGGAAAGCATAGCTGACTATCGCTTTTCGTTGGGGATGGGATATAACTTTACCCATAACCTGAAGCTTGGATCGAAGCGGACGCTGTTCGACAGAAGCCGTTTGGAGCTCGATGGCGTTTTTTTCTTCTTCGGACAAAGGGATTTCATCTCCGGATGACCATCTTCTGATTGAATCGTTTCCGGCGTTTTTTCCTCCATGGTTGCTCTGGCCTTGCTGCCGGGCCTGGTGTCTTCTTTTTCCTTCTATAGCTCTATCTTGTCCGGCTGTTCCGGAATTTTCCCCGGAAAGGGAAGCCTCGTCTCGATCGCCGGCCACTGAGCTGTTGCGGCAGCTTGTTCCGAATGCTGTAAGCAGCACGATCAGAAAAAAATATATCATAACCTTTTTCATTGTTCGGCTCCTTTAAAATCCTGGCCGATGGACTTTTCAAGATCTGCCAGGGCTATGTCGTAATTATAGAGGGCATCGGCATAAGAAAGCCGGGCCTCAATAAGGGTTTTTCGAGCTTCAATGAGCTCAATACCGCCTATTTCTCCTTCCTGGTAGCTGAAAAGAAACATCTCGTAGACTTCTTCTGCCTGAGCCAGGATTTCGTCCTCGAAAAGTTTGATCTGGTTTCCGGCTGTGAGGGCGTTCGTATAAGCTTCCTCAACTTCGAGGGAAATAGCATTTTTGAGATGTTCCAATTCTTTTTGAAGCGATGAGATATTCGCCTGGGCTTCAGCGATTTCCCCTTTTTTCGGCTGCCAGAAAAAGAGGGGAATGGGCAGGCTGACCGTCACGTCCCAGAATGTTCCCTCACCATCGATGCGGTGCCGGGAAACCCCGACATCAAAATCTGGAAGGTAGCTTAAAGTGCCCTGTTTTTTTCGCAGCCCTTCTTTTTCAAGGGAAAATTTCGTTCTTTTTATTTCGGGACGAAAAGACAGGGCCCTTTGAAAGAAAACATCAATATCCAGTTCAATAAGGTCTCTGCTGAGCTGTCCTTGAATCTCAAGAGGGGAATATTTTTTCCGGGCCAAAAGAAAATTGAGCTGTGCTTTTGCTAAACGAACATCATTTTCTGATGATTTCACTGCATTGTCGGCCTTTAAGGCTTCCACCCTGGCTCTTAAATATTCCACCTTGGCCACGTCCCCGGCTTCGAATTTCAGCCGGGCTTTGTTTTGGAAATCCTGCGCCAGCTCGAGATTTTGACGTGCGTATTTCATTTTTTCCTGAGCCAGCAGTAAACCGTAAAAAGCTCTTTTTACCTGAAAGACGATGTCCAGTTTTAAAAGATCGATCTCTTGAAGCAGCTCATGGGATTCCTTGGAAGCTATCTTTCCCCTTATGGACCTTTTTCCGGGAAATTCAAAGGATTGGCTGAGGCCGAAGTAGGATTCACCGGAGCCTCTAAAATCAAAAAATTTCGGCTGAAGGTCCGAATCATAATCCAAGGAAGGCTGATTGAAGGCCTTCGCCTGCTTGATTCGGGCCAGCGAAGCTTGATACTGGTGAAAAGAGGATTGTATGAGCGGGTTTTCACTGATGGCGATGCTGATACATTCTTCGAGGGTGAACGAAGGACCTTCTTCTTGTGTGCTTTTGACGGCGGCCGGAAATAGAAGCAACAATAATAAAACGAACGTGTATTGTCTTTTTATCATCTGACCTCCTTAAGGAAAAAAGCGGATAAACAGGTTATACGATTATAATAAGGAGTGAAGTCAGATGAGAGGGGGCGACCTGGAAAGGGCTTCGATAACGATTTGCTGGCTGGAGTCTATACGTTCCGATGTGTTCAAATCTCCCAAATGAATAAGAGGGGGAAGGTGGAAAAAATGGATCTGCTGTGTGGTTAATGTTGAGTTTTGGAAATGGCAGGCCGGGCACTCGTTGCTGCTTTGAAGATTTTTTTCCGTGTGAAAAAAGTGGATAAAGAGCGTCAAAAGGAAAAAGAAACATAAAAATCCGACATTTAAAGGAATTTTAAGCTTCTTTTTCATCTAACTTAAAAATGATAAACATAATCCCTGGAGCAAGTCAATAAAAAAACTTGCTTGCGACAAAGGTTGACTTCAATGATAAAGATGGATATCTTCAGAGGAAAGGAAATCAAACATGGAAAAAGTAACCCGTTTTGGTGTTTCGATCGATTCAAACCTTTTGGATAAATTTGATGCTTTGATCCGCAAGATGGGCTATGGCAGCCGGTCGGAAGCATTCCGGGATTTGATCCGGGAGAAACTGGTCGCCGAGGAGTGGAAGGCTCAAAATAAGGAAGCCGTAGGTGTCGTCACCTTGGTTTACAGTCATGATATTCGGGATTTAACCGAAACCTTAAACCGCATCCAGCACCAGCATTTGACAGCCATCGTTTCTTCGACGCACATTCATCTCGATCATCATAATTGCCTGGAGGTAGTCGTATTAAGGGGGAAAGGGAAGGATATAAAAAAGATTGCCGATGAACTTTTGGCGACCCGGAGTGTCAAACACGGCAAACTGATCGCGACCACGACCGGGAAGGATATTGAATAATCTTCAGACAGGCCGTCTTAATTCTTATGTGACGAGGGCAGGGCGGCGAAATTCCAGGTCATTTTAATTTTCGTAAAAATTAGAGGTTGACTTTCTTTTAGGGGGTGTTACTATGTAGATAATCGTGTTACGTAGGCGGTGAAATATGTTCAGGAAGTTGTTTGTCTTTGTTTTGTTTTTCTTTCTCCTGTCGGAAGCGATGATGATGCTTGCATTCCAGGAAGAAAAAGAAAGCCGGAAACAAGAAAAAAAAGAGAGGGAAGAGGCTCTGTCTCGACCACACAGGGAAATTACGGTAACGGCAACCATGTCCCGGAAAGAAGTGAGGGACTGTTCTGCTTCGGTAAGCGTGGTCAAAGAGGAGGACATCAGGTCCATTTCGTCCAGCAATGCCTTTAATCTCCTGGAAGGATTACCCGGAATTTTTATCCAGAGGACAGGCGACTTCGGCCGTTCCGATGTGGATATCCGTGGATTGGGGCAGAGGGGCCGGAGGATCGCCGTTCTTGTCGATGGACGGCCTGAAAAAATGGGGCTCTATGGGTGTGCCGTAAGCCATGCTTTTCCTCTTGATAATGTGGAGAGAATCGAGGTTGTCCGCGGGCCGTCTTCTGTGCTATACGGATCGGATGCTTTGGGTGGAGTCATCAATATTTTGACCCGCATACCCGAAAAAAAATTTGAAACGGATTTCCGGGCATCTTATGGAAGCTTTAATACTCTCCAGCTCAACCTGCGACATGGCGGGAATGTCGACAAATTCTCTTATTATTTTACATTGGATAAAAGAAAAAGCGACGGCCATCGTCCGAGCTCTTCCTATAACGGAAATGCTTTTACCGGCAAGATAATTTACGACACCAAAAAAAATATACAAATTAGCCTCAGGGGGAAATATTTTGACGGTAAAAAGTATGAGGCGGGTCCGGTGGATACACCGTTGATGGATTTTTGGAATGATTATGAACGTGGCGCTGTGGATTTTACTGTACAAAGCGATGGATCAAAAGAAAATTTTTTGGTCAAGGCCTATCGTAATTTTGGACATCATCTTTTTTCTGACGGTTGGCATTCCCGGGATTACATTAACGGCGGCCTGTTGAGAATCACGTCTCGCCGTCTGCAGTATAATGAATTGACACTTGGTTTTGATTTCCGCTTTATAGGGGGGAAAAGTTACGGATTTCCCAAGGGGGAGTGGACAAAAAATGAAGTTTCCGTTTTTCTTCAGGATGAGTGGGTTGTGAAAAACCGCTGGATATTCTCCGGGGGGCTACGCCTTCAAAGAGATTCGCTTTATGGATATGAAATATGTCCTCATGGGGGGATTGTATTTTTATGGAACGAGACGACTTCTATCAGAGGTCTTGTCAACAAAGGATTTCGTTCTCCTCAACTAAATGAGCTTTATATGTTCCCGTCTTCCAATCAGAATCTGAATCCGGAGAGAGTCTGGAATGTAGAGGTCGGATTTACGAAGACGATTTTCGACAGCGTTGCTCTCAATGCATCTGTATACAGGATGTATGGAAGCAATCTCATCGAGACGGTCTCAAATCCTTCCCCTCCACCGCTGGCCCTGTTCATGAATGCAGGTGAATTTACCTTTACGGGAATCGAAGCGGGTCTTGATGCGGAATTCAGTCGGCATCTCACGGCCCATTTTTACGCGACCTTTTTGAATCCCGGGGAAAGGACAAAAGGGAGGGCCGGCCGTAAGCTGGACCTCTTTCTTCGATATAGAAAAGGAATTTTTGACTATTCCATCCAGGCAAGGTACGTAGCCGATTATTACGCCGCCGATTTTTCGGAAAAACCACTCCCCTCGTACTTTCTGTTGAACTCCCGCTTGAGACTGGGCATATCTGAGATGGTCGAGATATTCATCGACCTTAATAATATCCTCAATTCTGAATATCAGGTTTACGTTGACCTTCCCGGAATCGCCGCCGGGGCCTACCCCATGCCGGGGAGAAATATTCAGGTGGGTTTCAGTTTGTCCCAATGAATTATTCCGGCCGTGATCTTGTTCTCGGAGGGCTTTTTTTGGCTTTAGCCTTAGCCCTCCCCGTGGTTTTTCATGCAGTAGGTCTGGGGAGGGCATTTCTGCCGATGTTCCTTCCCATTGTGACAGCGGGCTTTCTAACGGTGCTGCCGGTAGCATTAACGGTTGGAATGCTTTCTCCGCTGACTTCGGCCGCTTTGACAGGCATGCCGCCTTTTTTTCCTCCAGTGGCTTTTATCATGATGATTGAGGGCATCGTTCTGGCCGGTGTTCCTTCTCTTCTAAGGCGAAAGCTCGGATGGAATATTTGGGGAGTTTTGGCTTTGACTGTTTTTCTGGATAGACTTCTTCTTCTGGTGGCGGTTTTTTTTGTGTCCACGTGGCTGGACCTTCCTGAAAAAGTACTAAGTGTGGCGGCTGTGATTGAGGGATTTCCCGGTATCCTGATTCTGTTTCTTGTTGTCCCGGTTATTGTGGGGAAATTGGAAAAAATCCTGAAAAACCTTCCCGTTTCGGAGTAAAAAATTTGAATAAAAAGGAATTTTTCGACCGGATTGCTTTCCAATGGGACAAAGAACACCGGCTGAGCAAGGAAAAGAAAAATATACGTCTTTTGATGGAAAAGTTTCCACTTTCGACAGGAAATTATGTCCTGGATGCGGGATGCGGAACAGGACGGTTGGCCCCCCATATAAGGCGGATGGTGGGAAAGCATGGAAGGATTATCGCCGCTGATTTTTCTGGTGAAATGATCAAGCTGGCGGAAAACAACTTCACGTTTAAAAATCTTTGTTTTGTCCAGTCAGATGCCCAATGGCTTCCGTTTGTTTCCGCTTTTTTTGATGTGATCATCTGTTTTGCCTTGTTCCCTCATATTCAAGACAAAAAACTGGCATTATCGGAGTTTCGAAGGGTTTTAAAGAAGGGAGGGATCCTGGTCATCGCCCATCTTATGAACAGACTGGAATTGAATTCTTTTCACCGGAGGGTCAAAGGGCCCGTCACTAAAGATTTGCTTCCGGATGAGAAGCAGATGCGGGCTCTTTTATGCGGTGCGGGATTTTTGGATTTGTCCATAAGGGATGAACCTTCTCTTTATTTGGTTCAAGCAAGAGTGTAAAAAGCAATAAGGATGGAAAACGAGCGCAAAAAAGGAGGCTTTTTGCAGAACCTGGATCCCCGCGTGAAGATCTTAACGTTCTCCCTAATGGCTTTTATAATCATCATTACGCCGCAGAGTTGTTATCTTCGGTTTGCCGTTTATGGGATTTTCTTGATGGTACTGCTGTTTTTGACCCGGCCTAAAATAAAGAGCATTTTACTACGGTTTTTCCTGCTGCTTCCCCTGTTGATGTTCCTTGGGCTTGCCGTGATCCTATTCGGTGAAGAAGAAATCTCAGGAAAGATATCGATTCTCTGGAACCTGACCGTAAAATCGGTTCTCGTTTTTTTATGCTTTGCTGTCTTCCAGCTTTCTACTCCCGTTTTCCGGTTCCTGAAGGCGCTGGAGTTACTGCCTCTTCCCAAGGTTTTTCCCGCTCTGTTGCGATTTGCCGTCAGGTATATATCCTTCTTTTTTGATGAGATCACACGAAAAAAACGAGCCTGGATATCGCGGTGTTTTGCCCGCTGGAACAGAAAAAGCGCTGTTCGGTTTATTCGCTTTGCGATGCCGGGTGTTTTTCTAAGAGCTGTAGAACGGAGCGATAGGATATATGCCGCCATGTTATCCCGCGGATACAACGGACGGATGTCCACTATGGGTCTGCTCCAAATTGGGAAAAATGACTGGCTGTTTCTTTTTGTCTCGTTGGTTGTTTTTGTATTGGCCTGGATGTTGTTATGATGGGAAAAGCCGTCGAAGCCTCGCATGTGAGCTACACCTACCCGGACGGAAGCCGGGCATTGTTCGATATAACCTTCTCCGTTTTTGAGGGAGAATCTGTGGGAATAATCGGGCCGAATGGAGCGGGAAAATCCACGCTTCTTTGGCACCTCAATGGGATCTTAAGGGGAGAGGGTAGAACAAAAGTATTCGGCATCACCCTCGAGAAAAAGAACCTGTTTGAAATCAGGAAAAGGGTGGGTTTGGTTTTTCAGGATCCCAATGACCAGCTTTTTATGCCGACTGTTTTTGATGATGTGGCATTCGGTCCTTTAAATTTGGGCCTTTCCCCGGATGAGGTGAGGAAAAAGGTTGAAACAAAATTGGAGGAGATGGAAATCTGCCATCTCAGAGACAAACCCACCGCTCAGCTCAGCATTGGTGAGAAAAAGCGGGTTTCCCTGGCGTCCGTTCTTGTTATGGATCCCAAAATTGTTGTCCTGGACGAGCCGACAGTGAGCCTGGATCCCTGCGGAAGATATCGCTTTATGGAGCTCATTCGTTCACTTCCTGCCACCAAAATCATCTCAACCCACGACCTCGACCTGGTCAGAAATCTCTGCAGCAGGGTCCTTGTTCTGGATAGAGGTCTATTGGTCGCGGATGGCCCGACAAACGGCATAATCGATAACGCCCCATTAATGGAAGCGCACGGGCTGAAGCCCGTTTAGCCTGAGCTGTTCATACATCCTGAAGAGTACTTTGTGAATATCCGTTAAAAAGAAGCATAAAAAAACCACCCCCTCCTTCGAAAAGAAAGGGGCGGCCTGAAAAAGGGGATGAATTAATTGAAAAGAGAATCTATTCTGAACTCCTTGGGCGAAGGAGGATCAAAAAATAAGAGGTTTACAATTGAAAAAGCTGCGTCTTTTTTCATCTTGTTCATTCCATAATTATATACGCAGAAAACACCGGAAAAGTTGCAGGGTATTTGGTGAAAAAGTCAGAATAAGTCAAGATATATGGGGGGGAATCCCGGATGTTATGATAAAAATCCACCCCTTATTTGAGATTCTTTATTTTCCCCGATGCTTACTTTATTATTATAACACATTATTATTTCAGATTGCAATCTTTTTTTTCATTTTCCGCAATTTTCCAGTTTTATTAGTAAACAAAGCGGATTTTTGCTGTTTATGACTCCTTTTGTGCATGGTTTTGAAGAATAAGGGCGGTTTTTAAGGCTTTTCCTCTGGGAAAAATGGTTTTTTGATGGAAAATGGCTTCCCAAGAACAGGAAAAAAACAAAAAGAAATTCTTATTCAGCGCAAATATTCAAGGAGAACGGAAACGATGCGACCTGCGGCTTTGCCGTCTCCATAAGGATTTTTATTTTGATGCAGATCATCTTTTTTTGTGAGAACAGATTCCAGCAGGCCTGATGCTTCTTGAACGATACGCTTTTTATCCCTGCCGACGAGAGTAGCGATTCCCTTTTTAATACCTTCCGGGCGTTCCGTCGTTTCACGAAGAACAAGAACATGGATTCCCATACTGGGAGCTTCTTCCTGGATTCCTCCGGAGTCTGTGAGAACGAGAGAAGTCCGCCGGAGAAGGTTGATAAATGTTAGAGGGTCCAACGGCTCTAAAAGGCTCATATGGGGAATTCCCTTAAGGTTTTTTTCGACAGTCCTTCTAACATGAGGATTCAGGTGAACGGGAAAAATAAAATGGAACCCCTGCGGACCGAATTTTTCGGCCAATTCTTGGACAGCCCGGCAGATGTTTTCCATGGGAGGGCCGAAACTTTCCCTTCTATGGGCAGTAATTAAGATGAAATGGCGGTTTGCAGGAAGCCCGGCCAGAGGTCCTTTTGCCCAGTTGAAAGGCTTCTTCATTAGGACATGGAGAGCGTCAACAACGGTGTTTCCCGTAACCTTAATGGCTTTTTCGGCCAAGCCTTCTTTAAGGAGATTTTTTTTGTTATCCCGTGTCGGAGCAAAAAGGAGAGTCGCAGCCATGTCGGCAACGCGTCTGTTCATTTCCTCAGGGAATGGCTGACTGATGTTTTTTGTGCGAAGTCCCGCCTCCACATGCCCGAAAGGTATATGATGATAGTATGCAGCCAACGCTCCCGCCAGAACTGATGTCGTGTCTCCCTGGGCTAATATCAAGTCGGGTTTCACTTTTTTGATCAAGAGGTCCAGAGCGGTAATCAGCTCAGTGGTTAAACGGGAGAGGGCCTGATCTGGCTCCATAATTTTGAGGTCGAAATCGGGGTGAATATCAAAAATACGGAAAACCTGGCTGGTCATGGTATTATGCTGCCCTGTGGCGCTAACAATGGTTTTGATAAAATTATTGTTCTTCTTCAGTTCTTTGATGACCGGCGCCATCTTCACGGCTTCAGGCCTGGTGCCGATCAAACAGAGGACGGTTGGGATTTTCATATCAGTACGTCAGGAAAATATACCTTAGCCGGGATAAAGGAAAAAATCAATGTGAATAAAACAGGCAAGCCTGTATTATTCATTTTATGATAAAATGAACGGCAATTAATTCCCTTTCCTAGGAGTGATATATGGATAATAAGACTTTCCGAAAATTTGGGCATGAATTTATAGATTGGGCAGCTGAATATTTTGAGCACCTCAGAGACTACCCCGTATGCCCTTCTATACAACCTGGCAGGATTTTGCAGCAGCTTCCGGAGAATCCTCCGGAAGAGCACGAGGATATGGGGAAAATCTTCCATGATTTTAAAGAGATCATTCTGCCGGGGATGACCCACTGGCAGCATCCCGGATGGTTTGGCTATTTTCCGGCCAACAACAGCCCCCCCTCTATTCTTGCCGAGATTCTTACGGCCGGGATGGGTGCTCAATGTATGGTCTGGCAGACGTCGCCGGCGGCGGCCGAGCTGGAAGAAAGAGTTTTAGGGTGGTTGCGGCAGATGATTGGTCTTCCGGAGGGAATGGCCGGAGTTATTCAGGACTCAGCCTCGACGGCGACTCTTTGTGCCCTTCTGTCCGCCCGGGAAAAAGCAACGGGATATTCATCCAACCTGGAGGGGATTAAAACACCGTTAACGGTTTATGCTTCCGAAGAAACCCATTCTGGCATTGAAAAAGGGGTGAAGATAGCGGGATTCGGCAAAAATTTTCTTCGTAAAATTGAAACCGACGATTCTTTTGCTATGGTTCCGGAAAAGCTTGAAGAAGCGGTCGTGCGTGATAAGGAAAAGGGATTAAAAGCGGTCTGTGTGGTGGCAACGCTTGGGACAACCTCTTCGACGGCGGTGGATCCGCTGCGTCCCATAGGCGAGATATGCAGCCGTTATGGTATCTGGCTTCATGTTGATGCGGCCTTTGCCGGAACGGCCGCCCTTCTGCCGGAAAAGAGAGATATGCTTGACGGAATCGAATATGTGGATTCATTCGTCTTTAATCCCCACAAATGGATGCTGACGAATTTTGATTGTTCCGCCTATTTTGTCAAGGATGAGGGTGCCCTTATCCGGACCTTCGAGATACACCCGGAATACTTAAAAACGAGCGTTGACAAGCAGGTGAAAAACTACCGGGATTGGGGAATTCAGCTCGGTCGAAGGTTTCGAGCGCTTAAGCTCTGGTTTGTCATCCGCAGTTATGGCGTCGAGGGGATCCGGAGCATGGTCCGGGAGCATATCCGGCTGGCCAAGCTTTTCGAGAAATGGGTAATCGATCATGAGGTGTTCGAACTTATGGCCCCTGTTCCCCTCAGTTTGGTCTGTTTTCGATTTAATGACGGCAGGAAAGAGGAGGACCTCGATCAAGCCAACAAGCGACTCCTTATTTCTGTCAATAAGACCGGCGAGGTTTTTTTGACCCATACCACGCTGAAAGGGAAATATGTCCTCAGGCTGGCGGTGGGATCGAGGACAACGCGGGAGGAACACGTCCGAAAAGCCTGGGAGCTGATTGTATCCCGGGCAAAGGGAATCCAATCCGACTCTTGATGGATTTGTGCAAAAGGAAAACGTCATGCGGTTTTTAATATCACCTGAGATTTTTGAACTGTTTCCCGGTGTCCATATCGGATTGGTTCAGGCATTCGGACTGGATAATAGAGGTGAAAACGGTGAAGTCGCCCAAACATTGAAGGAAAAGGAACAAGATATCCGTTTGCGGTACAAAAGCGAGACGCTTTCACAATTGCCCCGGATTGCAGCCTGGCGACAGGCTTATTCTCTCTTTGGCGCCAAGCCGAAAAAATATAAAAGTTCGGTCGAGAACCTTTATAAAAATATTCTTAAGGGAAAAACCTTGAGGCATATAAACCTTCTTGTCGATATATATAATTTCATTTCGCTCAAACACATGATTCCCTCGGGAGGCGATGATACGGAGAAGGTTGAAGGTTGCATTCATTTGACGATTGCCGAAGGGGGAGAAATTTTTCAACCGCTCAACGCTACGGAAACGCAGACGGTCGAAAAAGGTGAAGTTGTTTACCGTGATGACCGGGACATTCTTTGTCGCCGCTGGAACTGGCGGGAAGCGGAAAAAACAAAATTGACCGAAAAAACGCGGGAGGCGCTTCTGGTTGTTGAAGGCCTTCCCCCTGCCGGTTACAACGATGTTGTTGCGGCTTCTGAAGATTTGAGCCGCATGATTCAAAAATACTGCCGGGGAAAAACCCGGACCGCTGTTTTGAATATTTCCAGGACTTATTATGAATAAGACAGGATACAGGATAAAGTTTACTTATTTTCCGTGCTCCATTCCAGAATGCCGTCGGGGTCGACAAAACGAAGAAAAAATCCCCATCCCCCGCCTCCCTGAAGGACCTTGACCAGAATTTTATTCAGGCCTTCTTTCAGAGTGACCGGGATACTGTCCTGGTCCGGAACGGCACTCCGGTAAGAGGGATTGGTGTGGATGAGCCGGTCGTTCAACCAGACGCGGATTCCATCGTCGCTTCCCAGGAGCATTTCCGTGTCCCATTCCTTTGGAGAAAAGACATAAACCAGTCCATAGGCAATGGCATTCTCGGAAGGTGAGACGTGGTCGTCGAGTCTGACGTACCCGGATTCTTCAGCCGTGATCTTTCTCCAGATGATTTTCTGATTGTTTTTTCCTTCATAGCTTCGGAGCAGGTCAATATTTTCTTCAGGGGGAAATTTTATCTGAAGAGATGACATGTCCGGAGCGTGGAAAGGTCCGAGAACATTCCACATGTTTAAGAAACGGGGAAAGGACGGCTTTAATGATACCCCAACAAAAGACATTTCCGATCCGCGGGCACTTTCGGATTTGCCGGTGACCTCAAAAGTTAAGGTATTGTTTCCTTTGGCAAGAAGGACATCCTGTATCGCGAATCTTTGGATTTTTCTTTCCGGGGAAAAACCCTCAAAAGTCTCAGGATGGAGGGGTGAAATTATCTCTCCGGACCTGACGGATGTTGGGGCCACGTTCCCCATTTCCGGTCCTTGAATAAAAAAGTAGGATATATCGTAATGTTCCCCTGTATCGGCGGTTAGAGTCAGATTGGCGGTGTATCCCGGCAGTGCACCCTCGGTGGTAAGCGCATGGTACCGCAGGCCTTCCTGATTGTAGCTGGATGTTGGTGATGGGGCAAGGTTTTTTCCCGAAAACATGATTCCGGATTTAGGATCGGTATAGACGGGCCCTCCTTTGTCGATTTTTTCCCACTGGGGAAATAAGAAATCCCGCGACGATTCAAGAGCAAAGGGAAGCCGATCCTCAACGGGAGGAAGCGTAGTAAAGGGGGTATGGGGTTCGATTTGATACCAGTAGGCTATGGAGGAATAAAAATCGGAACGGTCGTTGTTGTGCCCGTGTTCAATGGTGACCCGGATAGACTGCTTAAACGGGATGGGGTCGGGGATGTGAAAACGATAAACACTGGCTTTGGCTCCGGTCTTGAAATCCGTTTCTTGGAGGGGACATCCGTAAAAAAGATTCTCATCCTCACGCATTCCCCAGGCGTCTGAGAAATAATCTTCCGATCCTGTCCCGTGAAGAGAAGGGAAGGTCTCCCCATCAATGAATATCATATCGTCCCCTTCACCCCACCAGCCCATGGACCGCTGAAGGATACTCAAAACACAGCCCACATAGTGCCCCTGGCCTTTGGCATCCAGGATGAGGTAGTTCATATCCGGCCGGCAAGGTGTTTCCTGGCGGTAAACAGCATGAAAATATGGAGTATCGAAACTGATGCGGGCTAGATTACGGTAATCGATGTAATAATAGAAAGCTCCGATCTTCCGGGTTCCTTCATTGGTTGCGGTTATTCGCGCCGATCGGGCAAAAGGCATGTACCAGTAACAGTTCCGGGCTCTGCCTTCTGATGAACAGGCGATGGGAAGGGAACTGAGATTCCTGTTGAGACCGTGCCCAACTCCGAAAAAATCTCCTACAGGAACCTCGACTGATGGATGAATTTCACCGTCCCAGTACATTCGGAGAATGATCTTTCGTCCGTAAAAGGGTTCGGCGGAGATCGTCATCCAGATGTGATGGATAGCGGCCGGCCCTTCAATAACGGCCAGAACAGCTGTCTCTCCCGGTTCGATGGTGATTCTGTCGGCATTCCCATCCGTTTTGTCATAAGAAGAGACACGCTTGCTGGAATAATTCTGTTTTTTTCCCAATTCCTTGAGCATTTCCTGTCCTAAAAGCGGACGTGATAAAGCACTGATCATAAGAAACAAGGACAGAGAAATTCCTATAACCGGACGAATTAATAATTTCATGATGTTTCTCCCCATATTCCGCAAAACCGGGGCTAAAGACCGACCCTTCGGGCTTGTTTTACGGAATGTTCAAAGATACTAATTTTTTCCCAACGAGACTTTTTTGAATGAAATCCTTCCTTATCATATGAAAGTGTTATACCAGATTCATAGGAAAGGGACAAGAAAGGATAGGTGGGATAGTCGTGAATAATGCAGGTTCATAGTCTTTTGGATGTGCTATAATCATGTTGACTTGTATGAAAGGAAGAATAAATGAGCGAAAATGTTTACAAAATGATAGAAATCGTGGGATCCTCCAAAAAGAGTGTCGAGGACGCCATCCAGAATGCGATTTCCAAAGCGTCCAAAACCATCCACAATATGCGTTGGTTTCAGGTAGTCGAAACCCGAGGTTATATCGACAACGACAAAATCGATTATTACCAGGTCAACCTCAAAGTCGGTTTCACCGTCGACTGAGAAATATCGGTTCCGTTTTTTATTGAACCAAATCCGGTCTGAGAATTTTTTTCCACTTAATCTGTCTAGGGCCACTGCGGTCAATCATCGGCCGGCATGTTGAATAACAGACGGTTATGTGTTTTTGAGGTGCTCTTCCAGCCAGCCGAAGCGGGCCCCCTCTTTTAAATCCCGGGGAGTATAGGGTTTGATATCCAGAATGGGCGTATCATTGATCATATCGATGCCCGCGACCTTGAGAATATTACCCTCCCGCTTGACAAGCTCAACAATGGTCATCCCTAAAGGATTAGGCCTGTGAGGACTTCGGGTGGAAAACACTCCCCTTTTTTTATGGTCATGGGGGGGATGGGCACAAAGGCTTCCTGAACTTGATTGGTGAAAAGCGAAGATAATGATCAAATGGGAGAAGCCGTCGATGTCGTTCAGCCCTTCTTCAAATTCCGGGAAGATTTCCAGTGATCCTTCTGTTTTTTCGATTTTGACGCGCCCGTTTTTTCTGCGGGTGGCAAGGTCTTGTAGTGTTTTATAAGGGGAATGGACGCATCCTATGGGTTGGAAACGGATGTTCATCAGTGATCCTCTTTTCATGCCGGGATTCCGGTTGTGCTTATTCGGAATGGGGAACCAAATCGAATCTCCAGGAACAAATCACATCTTCCGGATGGGGGTCGGGAGGACAAATGAGGCAGGTCGTTTTGATGCGGGGATCGATGGTTTGAGCGAAATATCCGTATTCGATGATGCCGACGGATTTGCAGGGAAAATCGGGAAGTCCCTTTCGCTTGCGTGCGTCCTGGACACGGCAGGTGTTCATCCGGAAGATGCAGTGGCGATCGCTTTCTTCGACGATTTCCTGCTTGTTGATATGGGCATAAAGCCGGAATTGAAGAGCTTGTATTAAAGCTGGAATCCCTCCGTCGGGCTCGATACCGAACCTTTTCATGATGCGCTTGGCTTCGATAACGGTGAATCGTTTCCAGGCGCTTCTGTCAAGATCGATGGCCGTATCCATTCCGTATTTTTTTTCCACCTCTTGAAACCACAAACCGTCGTGGGCCAGCCAGTTTTTAGAGGAGTCGGTGAGTAGCCCGATCAAATCCTCTTTCGATAAGTCTTCGATATTTTTCATTCCATATCCTCTCTCGGCCAAAATTCAGAGATTTTGTATTTTTCTTCCATCCATAAATATCTTCCTGAATGCTCTGGGGATTAGGTTCAAGGGAATCCTTTCAGACGGGTTCATAATAGGTATTCCCTTTGTGCTCCCGTGTTTTGATTTTTTTGTCATCCAGCAAAGCATTGAGGTGTTTAATGATTTCATTCTTGTGTTTCCCCAGAGAGACGGACAGGTCGTCCAGGGTCACCGGTCTTCTTCGAACCATGGCCAGAACTTCTGATGTGATATCTATTGAAAGAACTTTTTGACGAAGCTTTTTGAAATCCGCAATGACCTCGCATAGATCTCCCCATTGCCGGCATATGGATTCCAGCTCCTCCCTGTTCAGCGGCCGGGCGGTCTCTTCAGCCGGAGGCCGGACGACCGTATTGAGCTGGACTTTATCCGGACAGATCTTTTCCACGGCTTCTTTTAATTTTTTTACATGTTCAGGAGAATCATTAAAACCTTTAACCAGCATGACCTCGAGCCAGATTTTTCCCTTGAATATTTCCCTGAATTTCTCCAGCCCAAGAATAATTTCTTTTATCCGGAGTGAGGGATGGGGGCGGTTTGTTTTTTCAAACACGGATTGTTCCGCTGCATCCAGGGAAGGAACGACGAGGTCGGCCTCAATTAGGGCTTTCCTGACGCTTGCCCTGCCGAGAAGCGTCGCGTTTGTCAGAACAGCTACCGGAATATCGGTAAATGATTTGATATGACGGATACATTTTTTTAGTTCCGTATTTAAGGTCGGCTCACCGGAACCTGAAAATGTGATGTAGTCGATTCGCTTTTTTGAATCGATGGAGTCACGGATCTGCTCTAGTATGGGGAGGCAATCCATAAATTTTTTCCGTTCGGCCGTGAGGTTGGTTGTCGGTCCGAGCTGACAGTAGACACAGTCAAGAGTACAGGTTTTAAAGGGCAGTATATCCACCCCGAGAGAATATCCGAGCCGGCGGGAAGGAACAGGCCCATAAACACGGATGACTGTTTTTCTTTTCAAAAGATATTGCCTCCCCTCAAATCCTGTCTTTATAGATCTCGATGAAACGCCTGAGAGACCGGTCGTATGTTTTTTCAACATCGTCCGGGAAAAGACATGCGGGAAGTTCCTTCATTCTCCAGTGATACTGCAAACAATCACAGCATACGCCTTTTCGGCTGCAGGGTTCATAGGTACAGTTGCATCTTGCCAGGTTATTATCTTTTTTACATTCCGTCATATAGCGCTCCTCATTAGATCTTGACATGCCGGTCATTATTACGAGAGAAAAATCCGTACAGGTTAGTTCAGGTTTCAATCTTTCCGGTAATATTTTTTCCAGCCTTGCCTTTTGTGGTAAAGATAATCCGCCAGCGCTCTCCGCATCGCTTCCGCCGCAAGCTGGGCGCAGTGGACGTCCGCAGGAGGGAGCCCCCCCAAAATTTTAAGGATTTCGCCGGCGCTTACGGTTCCCAGGGCCTCCGTAAAAGATTTGTTCATCGCCAGGTCCGTGGCCGCACTCCCGCAGGCGATTGTCGTGCCGCAACCGTCGGTTTGGAAGGAACAGTCGACAATACGGTCGTTTTTTATCTTAACGAACATCTCCATCGTATCCCCGCATGATCCTTTGGCTGAAGCCTGTCCGTCCGGATTTTCCATGCGGCGGAAATTATGGGGATTTTGCCAACGGTCGATGACTTCTTTGGTATATTGTTTTTTGAGTTGTTCCAGTATCTGTGTCTGGAGAGACTGGGCGAATTTGTCTATGTTTTGTTTTTCAGACATCGTGGATCTCGTTCGATGAATTTTCCTTTCTGGGAAAAATTATTATAGCAAATAACAGTGGATAATTTTAGAGAGGTTCTTTCTTCTGTAATTTTTCGATAACTTCTCTAAAACGGGGCATAGAGAAGCCGTACCGGCGCCGCAATCGGCCAAGCGTTTCATCCAGAGGCGTGTTTTCCGGAAGCTCCATCGCCTCAAGGATATCAATCGCCTGGATTCCCGTTTTTTCAGCTATCTCACGTAATGTCATTTGACCCGTAATCAGGATTCCGGATTGGTCCTCGGCCATTCTTCCTCTTGCCGTTTTTTCCCCTTCCTTATGTTCTTCGTGCACGCCCTGTTCCTCATGTGCTCGATTTTTTTCATGAACACCGGTTTCCTCGGCGGGTTCTTCTTGATGGATTTTTCCCCGGACTTTTTGTGGTTGTTCAAGCTCTCCTTCTCTTTGGCCGTATCCTTCATAGGCGATAGAGTGTTTGGGAGTAAATGCCCAGAACATGAAAATGACGGCTGCGGCCAATAGAACGATCATGATTAAAGCGGCTTTCCAACCGCCTTTAAAGATATTTTTGGTTTTTCCTGTTATCCAGCTCCAGTTGAGAATGATATGGATGACCAGAAGCACGACAAAAAAAAGCGAGAGATAAAGGTGTATATGCCCCCATTGATGCCGGTGGAGGTTGAGAAAATATTTATCGGCTTCCCGGACACGCGGGCCTTCGGCCAGGACGAATCCGAGGAGAATGCCAATAAATATCATACCCGTCATGCAAAAAAACATGAGGATATCAATTAGGTATTTCCAGTTTGTTCTTTTCATTTTTTTCTTCCCTCCTTTGGATAATCCTTTTATGGATAAGGTTGGAAAATCTTTCGGTTTTTAAAACCAGGTTCTTCTGAGAGAAGGGGATGAATCACTAAAGCAGCGGCATCCATATTCCTGCAGAGGAAACTGCTCCTCGAAATCATGGAAAGACCACCTCTTTTCCGGCGCTCAGGTCCAGAAAATCTTTTCCATATTCCTGTAAGAAAAATTTTCTTGCTTCATCACCCGAACAGTGACATGGTCCCGCTTTTTGGACGCCCGTATTCTTAAATTCCTGAATGATCTCCAGGATTTCGTTCTTTTCAAATCCGGCCAGGTGAAATCCTCCCAAGACGGCGTAAAGATTTTTCTGTGTTTTTTCCCGGACCTGTTCCATGATACGGGTGATGCGGGGATGGGCACAGCCCGTGATCAAAATGAAGCCTTTGGAAAAGGATAGGACCAGAGATTGTTCATTGATCCATCCGGAGATGACTCCGGTCGTAAAAGCTCCGGGACAAATTTCTTGATATTCTTCAACAGGAACCGGTTTTGTCTTTATAGCCTGAATCTTTTCCCGGAAAGGGCCGGAGAAAAAGTGAGGAAACCAAACTTCGACCCGGGGGTTTTTTGCAGCAAGTGTTTCCAGCCCTCCCGTATGGTCATAATGATCGTGGGATAAAAGAACCACGTCTATATTTTGAGGTGAGATGCCCAAGTTTTCCATGTTGTGTAGAAGGATTTTGCCATTGGCTCCGGTATCAAAGAGAATGGATTTTTCGAGGCCGGTGACAAGGCAGGAAAAACCCCAATCCGCCTGAAAATTTTCGTTCAAGGCCCTGTTGTCATAAACGATCTGAAGTCTGATATTTGTTTTTTCACCCATTATGGGCTCCTTAGAGGAAAATCTTCTTAAAAACCAACAACAGTTCTCTTTCAGGCTGTTTGTGCCAGCGCCTGCTCCAAATCGTCCTTGAGGTCTTCATAACCTTCACAACCGACGGATATGCGAATCAGATCGTCGCTGATGCCGGCTTTTTCTCGCTTTTCTTTGGGGACACCGGCATGGGTCATGCTGGCAGGATGCTGGATCAAGCTTTCCACCCCTCCAAGCGAGACAGCCAGGGTACAGAGCTTTACGGCGTCGATCATTTTCCGGCCGGCATCATATCCTCCCTGGAGACCGAAGCAGAGCATGGAGCCAAAACCTTTCATCTGCTTTTTGGCCAGATCGTGCTGGGGATGAGAGGGAAGACCGGGATAATTCACCCATTTGACCTGGGGATGATTTTCCAGAAATTGGGCAAGTTTTATGGCATTTTCCTGGCTTTTTTCAACCCTAAGGGCAAGTGTTTTTATGCCTCGCAGGACGAGCCATGCCTGGTGAGGATCCATGGTTCCTCCCATCAGAGTGAGAACCTTCCGCAGCCGCTTGAATAACTCCTCGGTTTTGGGAACAATGATGCCCCCCACGACGTCGCTGTGGCCGTTCAGAAATTTTGTCAGACTGTGCATGACGACGTCCGCTCCCAGATCGAGGGGTTTTTGCAGAACCGGGCTGGAGAATGTGTTGTCCACTACAAGAGGAATTCCCTTTTTCTTAGCCAGATCGGCACAGGCCCTGATATCAGATAGAATGATCGTCGGATTCGCCGGCGTTTCGAGGAAAAGAAGCCGGGTATTGGGCCGGAGATGGGCCTCGATATTTTTGATGTCGGATGTATCGATATAGTCGTATTCAATTCCGAAACGGCTTAGTTCGCTTTCAACGACCATCCGTGAAGGACCGTATACGGCTTCGGTTCCGATCATATGGGAATTTTTGTCTAAAAAGGCGATAAGGATAGTGGTCAATGCCGACATGCCCGAGCTTGTGGCCATTCCACCATATCCGTTTTCGAGAAAAGCAACGCTGTTTTCAAGGGCGCTGATGGTTGGATTACCAATGCGGGTGTAGATATATCCCTTTTCTTTTCCGGCGAACCGGGCGGCTCCTTGAGCGGCGTTTTTGAAAGCGAAGGTGGAAGACTGATAAATGGGTACGGACACTCCGCCGTATGATGGGTCGAGATGTTGTCCCCCGTGTATCACTCCCGTAAATTCACTTTTTGGTTTATCTTTCAACGTATTCCTCCTGAGTGTTAGTAAACAATGTATGTTATCTTTTCATGCAGAAGATGGCAGGAGATTCTATTTTTTCTTCGCGCCCTGGTCTTATGTGTCTTTGCGGCAAGATCCCGTTTGGGTACAGGGAGGGGTATCACACCTTTCTTCCCTTCCGCAGCAGGTCCGGCCTCCGGGCGTGAATCCGCCCATACGGACCGAAGCCGGCGAAGAAATGATTTTTTCGAGATTTTTACTTCCGCAAAAAGAACAAGCAGGTTTAACATGTTCCTGGCGGGAGCGGAAAAAAATCTCGGAGGTTTTCCCGCATTCTTTGCATTTATACTCATATATTGGCATTACACGTCCTTAAAAAAACTTCAGGTCAATTGTAATCCTCCATGATTTTCCGGTCTTCTTTCATCAGGTCTCCGGCCAGCTCTTCCATTTTTGTGTTCTCCCAAAAAGGAAGCTTTTGGTGTGCTTCGAGATATTTCAAAGGTATGGGATGGGTGCCGATGACGACGGGAATTTTATAATAAGATTCGATAAACTGTTTGAATTGGCGAATCCTGGGGCATGGAGGATAACCTACCACCAGCCCCGTTGCCAGGTGGATAACCTCAGCTCCATTCTTTTTCATTTCTTCGGGGACATATTCGATATTGCCTCCGGGACAACCGCCGCAGGTGGAATATCCGACAAGTTCAACCTGTTCGTCTTTTCCATAACGGGCGAATCCTCCCACCCTTTCTCTCAGGGACCGGAGGCATTTGCCGCCGCCGCATTCTTGATAGCGGCCGCAGATGATAATGCCGACTTTTTTCATGAAAAACTCCTTTTATTAAGAAAAAATTGATCACGGAGTCGTGATGATCTTTTCTACAATTTCCATAAAGGCCTTGCTGGCTTCCGAATCAGGGTTCGCTATTATAAAAGGATTTCCCTCGTCACCCGAGGTGACGATCGCTGGATCGAGAGGAATTTTTCCCAGAAAAGGAACGTTTAATTGCTGGGCCGCTTTTTCTCCTCCTCCTTCTTTGAAAACATCGATTTTTCCTCCGCAATGAGGACAAATCATTCCACTCATGTTTTCGATGATGCCGAAAACTTTGAGGTTAAGCTTGCGCGCGAAAGCGATGGCTTTCCGGGAATCCATGAGAGAGATTTCCTGGGGAGTGGTGACGACGATCGCTCCCGTAGCCGGAATCAACTGGGCCACGGATAAAGGTTCATCACCTGTCCCCGGAGGTGAATCAATGACCAGCCAGTCCAGGTCTCCCCAATTCACATCTCCCAGAAATTGTTGGATAGCCTTCATTTTCATCGGGCCCCGCCAGATGACGGGCAGGTCGGGATCCTGAAGGAGAAAAGACATAGAGACCAATTTCATATTGGGTGCCGCTTCAACGGCTTTGATTCCTTCGGGGGTGACCTCCAGCTTTTTATCTTCAACGCCGAGCATTTTTGCCAGGTTGGGGCCGTGAATATCGACATCAAGAAGCCCTACCTGCAGCCCCTTGCGGGCAAATGCCAGGGCCAGGTTGGCTGAAACGGTGCTTTTACCAACCCCTCCTTTTCCACTGAAAACAAGAAGTCTGTTTTTTATTCTTTTTAAGGCATTGTTGACTTTAATATCTTCTTCTCTTTGTTTGTCTTTATCAGGCATTTTTTTTCCTTTGTTAATATTTTCTCAGGATTTCTTCCACCTTCCCGCTGAATCCTGTTTTGACCTCGATACCGGCGGCTTGAAGCACAATTTTCGCTTTCGGCCCGCAGTCACCCGTAAAAACAGTGGTGGCTCCTTTATCGGCCACCATTTGGGCGGTTTGAGTCCCAGCTCCTTGACCTGCGTCCACAAAAGGATTTTTCACGGCTTCAAATGAGCCGGTTCTAATGTTGATGAATAGGAAATAGGCGGCACGCCCGAACCGGGGATCGATTTCCGAACTCAGTTCTTTTCCCAATGCGCTGAAACAGATGATTTTTTCCATGTCCGTTTGTTTCCCTTTTTCCCTGTGTTTATATCCGGTTGGTTGATGTTCTCCCTTCCGGTGCCCGCAAAGGTCCTCACCGGAAGCCAGATCCTGTTCCAGGAATTGTTCAATCACCTCTTCAATTTTTCCTTGGACTCCGGTAATGGTTTTGATGTTTTTCTGGGAGAAGAGGTTCTGTGCTCGTGGTCCCATTCCCCCGGCGATGATGCAGGTGACCTCTCTTTCCGCTAAGAATTGAGGCAGGAATCCCGGTTCATGACCGGGATTGGGAATGATTTTTTTATCGAGTATTTTTCCTTCCTCTATTTCATAGATCGAATAAGAATCACAACGTCCGAAATGGGCTGAGACACTGTCTTGGTCTGTAGCTATGGCAACTTTCATTTTGTACTCCTTGTCTTCTCATCATAGCAGAATTTGATTTTTATTGCTTTCTTGTTTCTGTTTTTTGATACTATTGAGAGATGAGAGAATAAAAACCGGCCGGATTATACGGTCATCTTGTGGGAACCCAAACCGACCGGTTTTTCCATTCTTTGTTCACCGGCGATTTTTTTCACCGCCGGATATCCTCTTTTCCTGAATAAAATATCATCGTCCTTTCTCAGTCGATAAGGCATTGGAAGAGAGGGGGATGATATTTATTTTTGCGTTTTCTTTTCTTTGGCGAGCTCTTCAAGCCGGTTCTGGATCTGGTTGAGCTGATCTCGCATGAATTTGGCCTGCTCCTCCAGTGCGGCCTTTTCCTCATCTGCTGAGAAAGAGCCTGCCATAGTGGGTGGAGCGTAAGAAACTGAGGGGTTGTAGGGATAAGAAGGCATTCCCCAAAAACCGGTGCCGCCCCAGCGGCCCCATCCTCTTCCTCCTCCCCGGCCCATTCCGTATCCACGTCCGAATCCGCGGCCCCATCCGGGTCCGGGATTCATATAACCGGGAACGGAGTATCCGGAGCAATAGCCCATGGCTCTTCCTGTTCTCGGGCCTGCTCCCCAAGGTCCTGTTCTGTCTCCTCCTGGCATTTTATGATCTCCTTTCGTTTTGGGACTGGCATTGATCACACAGTCCGTAAAATTCGATGTTATGATCCTGAACCATAAAGTTGTACTTTTTGGCCAGGATCGCCTCCGTCTTACGCACAATGGCTAATTCTTCTTCGACAAAGTCACTGTAATCGAAAATCCGTCCGCACTGCGTGCAAATGAGGTGATAATGTTGGGATTGTTTCCGGCCTTCCTTAAATTCATAGCGGCTTTGACCATCACCGAATGAGAATCGGTTGATGACACCCGACCGGACCAAAAGGTCCAGTGTGCGGTAGACGGTAGTCAGTCCGATGCCCGGATAAGATTTTTGAATCTCCCCGTAAATTTCTTTAGGGCTCATATGTTTTGAGGTTCGGCTGAGAAGATCGAGAATGGCTTCACGGGGCATCGTCCACCTACAAACCTGCTCTCTAAATCTGTGCCTCCATCGTTTTGGTCCGGGCATTTTTACCTCTTAATGATAATGAAAATCATTTTCATTAACAATATAGCTTCTTTTTAAATATTTGTCAAGCCTTACAGCTTTGTAATATACTTCTATTAAAGGATTACCTGTGGCCCCCGTATCAAACAAGGAAGCTGAAGCCGGTCTAAAAGCTGAGCTTCCTTCCATTGAAACATTTGCCAACCAATTTCCCAACTATGAGATAACGGTAGAGATTCCCGAATTTACCTCCGTATGTCCGAAAACGGGCCTGCCGGATTTTGGAAAAATAACGGTACGCTACATCCCCGGGAAACAATGCCTTGAGCTGAAGTCTTTGAAAATGTATCTTCTGGCCTACCGGAACCTGGGGATTTTCTATGAGAACGCCGTCAACCGTATTTTGGAAGATGTTGTTAAGGCCTGCCGTCCTGTTTCGGCTCGGGTAATAGGGGAGTTTAATCCCAGGGGCGGGATCAAATCGATCATCGAGGCCTGTTATCCCCGGAAAAAAACATAAGTTGAAAATACTAGCTCACTTGATATAGCCCAGAGATTTAAGGTCCTTCAGCTTTTTTTCCCTTATTTTGTCTTCGGATTTTTTTTCTTTTTTTTGAACGGAGTGGTGATAGAGAGGCGACAAAATCAACTGAAACCGGTTTTTGAGGATGCGCACAATATCCGGCTGCTTCAAAATGAGGTTGTTTTTTTCCTGGAAGTCTGTTCTCAGGTCGTAAAGCTCATAAGATTCTTCAGGTTCCGGTGAAAAAAAAGACGTCATGTCTCCTAAAGAAAGAAAGGTATCTTCAAAAAAAATTCCCGTATTGTGGATGAGTTTCCAACCGTTTTTGATGAGGGCATTTTTTTGGACATCGTATAGAGTTGCCTCCGCAATGATATCTCTGTCGTTATTTTTGTCATCAAGGAGCAGCCCCGTGAAATCTTTTCCCCTAAGGCCGGGCGGAATGGGTTTTCCCGTTAGGGCCATCAGGCTGGGAAAAACATCAAGCATCTGGACAAAAGGGCTTATTCTCTTTGCAGGAAGCTGAGGTCCTTTTATTATCATGGGAACATGCAAAAGCTCATTGTAAACGGAGTGGCCGTGTTCGAATCCGCCGTGGTCCCACAGTTCCTCTCCGTGGTCGGCCGTCAAAACGATAATGGTGTTGTCCGCAATTCCGTATCTTTCGACGGAGGCAAGAATTTTTTGAAATTGGCGGTCAAAATCGATAAGCTCGGCGTCATAAAGGTTGATCAGGTGTTGTCTGTCTTCGGCTGATAGCCCGATAACGGTCATCATGCGCATTGTGAAAGCAATATTCCGGCCGGTCATCGATGAGAGCGTGCCTTCCGGTTCGAGGATACCGAGGATTTCCTCCGGCGGATCATAGGGCAGATGATTGTCCATGAAGTGAAGGTAGGCGAAAAAAGTCTTGTTTTTATGCTCAGAAAGCCATCCCAGGAATGTATCTGCAATCTTGTCACATTCATTTAGGGGCAGCTCCTGGTAGGTTTCAAAGCCCTGCTGGAAATTATGACGGGAGGAAATGATGGGATTGGCATGGAAACCTGCTGTGGTGTATTTCCGGTTTCGAAAGGCTTCGGCCAAAGTTAGGTTTTTTGAATCCAGGTCGGCCACCCAGTTCTGAACGCCGTGTTCATGGGGTAAAAGAGAGGTAAAAAGACTGGCGACCGAAGGTTTGGTCCAAGGGGAGTTGCTCATCATTCTTTCGAAAACAATGCCTTTATCGGCGAAGGCATCGATATGGGATGAGGTAGGCCGGGGATAACCGTAACATCCCAGATGGTCGGCCCTCAAAGCATCGGCCAGGATAAAGATGACATTAGGCCCTTTAGGAGGAAATAAAATCCATTCAGCCTGTTGTACAAGAAAAAAAGCCGCGGTCAGGACAAGCAGGATAACAGGCGCCCGCCGGATCGGTTTTCCAGTCAGTTTATTCGAGATAGACTTTCGAAAAGAAGAGAAGTCTTTGGGAAACAACCGTACTGCCAAAAGGACTGCGATCAAGAGGGCGCTGATTTTCAACAAATAAAGCTTTGTGTCGGATGAGGCTCCCGTAATGAACCTGATGGTCTCGATCAACCCATATAGGCCCAACAAAGACGGGAAAACCGCTTTCCACAGGGAATCCGTTTTTTTGATAGGGGTGACCGTTATCTGGAAATAGTTAAGAACACATTTTTTCCATACCCAGGTTAAAAAGAAAAAAAACAGGAAAAGGATTAAAAAAACGGCCGCTCCCGCCAGAACACCCTGGATGATAGAAACGGCCATGTTGCGGAAGGTCAGCCGAAGCAAATGCTGTGATAGATAGTTTTCGTCACAAAGTTTGATTATTCCGTGGGCCGTGCCGGCTAAAAACCCGAAAATGATCCCCCATCTTAATGATGAAACTATTTTTTGTTCCAGCGAGATTTTCATGCTGAGCTTAAATGTTTGTTTTCTTTGCTTCCTAATTGGAATTTTATCATAAGAAAAAGAATCAAGACAGCGGATAACATGATGATTTGGAAGAAAGGAAATCCTCCCGCCCAGGGATGTTTCAGGATGGGTAAAGCAAGCAGGATAAACAAAGGAAGATAGGCATAGCGTTTTTCAGTCGATATGCGGTTGAGAAAAAACGCCAGAGGATAGATCATGATGACGTAATGATGACTCCACGAAATAGTGGACAAAACCAGGGATAAAATAATAACTACGGATGCCCCGAAATTTATATCCCGGCACCGTATGATTTGTACTATTTTTTTTCTAAATATTAAGATCGTCAGACCGATCAGGATCAGAAAAACAGGCATGACTAAAGATCTTGGGAGACCGAGTTGGATAAAAAGCTGGGAGAGGAATCCGTTTACAGACACATTACCCCACTGGGCGTTGAAGTCGAAAAAAAATTCCGATTTTTTCCCGAAAAGAAAATTGTTGAGTCCCATGCGGATGAAAGATTCCCAGGGTTTGAAAGAAAAAATGGAAACGGATAACAAAAAAACCAGGACGCCGTTGACGGCCGTATAAATCACATAACGGTAACGTTTCTGGAGCATAAAGAGGAAAAGAAAAAGAACCGGGTATATCTTAAAATAAACGGCCAGACAGAGAAAAAATGAAGATAAAAATTCCTTGTCTTTTTTTAGAAGCCAAAGCGCTAATAAAATCAAAGTGAGGACCAAAATATTGATTTGGCCGAGTTGGAAAGTGTCAATGAGGGGTCTATTCCAGCTGAAGGCGATAAAAAGAAACATTAACGTTATGTTATTCTGGTTTTTTTGAAGTTCGAGAAGTTTGTAAATGAGGAAAAAACAGCAAAAAGACAATAGAAAGTTGATCACCAAAAGGACATCGAAATAACTTTTGTAATCCAGAAGGGTGAAGGGAGTGAAAAATTGGGCCAGGACCGGCCAGTACAAATATGGATAGACAGTCTGGCTCCTTCCGAAAAGCTCATTCGCCAGGTCTTGAAATGCGTTGTGGTCATAGATGTTGATATCGCGCAAGACGCCCTCGGCCGCCGTATAAAAGGAAGGGGCGTCGATATCCCAGAAGGAAAAATGTTCGTAGTTACGAACCACAAAGTGCGCAATGGAAAAAAAGATGATAATGCCGAGAAATATTTTCTTTTTGAAGAGAGAACTTTCAAAAATGTATTCTAGCGCTCCGTGAATATCTTTTTTGGTGACTTTTTTTGATAAAAAATTTTTCAGGCCTTCTTTATCCATTGTCCTTCCGAATGATTCAAGGCAACCTTCTTTTCCGTCTGAGGAAATGTGCTTTTTCCGTTTTCCCCAGCGGAATGGATTGCACATTTTGGTAACCTTCTAATAAGGCTTTTTGGTAAATGATAAATTCGATGTGGTATAGTCTATCCGAAGGTCTCTTTTTGTCAAGAACTTGACCCGTATGAAGACGGCTCGATGAAAAGAGCAGGATGAGGCCGGGTTTTCGCCCCAGGATGTAATCGGCCAGGGCTTTGTTGCGTTGAATGATGTCTTTTTCCCTGTAAATGATTTGAGCGGCCCCGGCATCGGTCAGGCCAAGAATATCAGCCGTCTGCATTTGGGAATAGTAAGGTACGGCACCTTGACGCCTGAGGGCCAAAAGTGTGTTTTTCGGATAATGGTTTCTGAGGTACATTCCAAGATCACGAAGACGTGTGGATTTCATAACCAGATAAGGATAAACATCACGGCTTCGCACGGCCCCTGCAGTCTGGAAAATGTTGATCCCGGCAAAGAGAAAAAAAACGACCAGGTAAGCAATCAATCGGGAGGAACGGCCTTTATGGTCGAAGGGGCCCTTCACACTGCCCGATGCCAGGATGAAAGTCATAATCAGGGTGATGGGGAGAATGGGCAGCAAAAAACGGCCGAAAGCCATCCAGTCTCCGGCGTAGGACAAAAAAAGGACCTGTCCGGCGCACAGAAGAAGAGGGAAAATACAGGGAACAACGGCCTTTTTTTTAAGGACCAGGAAGAAAAAGGCAAACAGAAAAAACGACCCAGACAACAAACCGCTGATAACATTATCCAGGAAAGCGTTCCCTGCGTAAGAAACGAATGTGCCCGCCGGCTTAGCGTAAAACGTGTTGGGAAACAATTTGCCGAAATAAAGCAAGCGCAAAGCCAAAAATCCCCCATATAACAAAAATCCTGCCAGAGGGACTCCAATGATTATTGAAAATGAAGAGCCTTCCTTTTCAAGAATACGCCTTGCAAAAAAATAGACCACCGCGACGGCCGGGAAAAGAATTCCTTCAGGCCGTGTAAAAGCCGCCATAATAAGGGCTGTGAAAAGAAATACATATGTTTTCAAAGAGAAATTCATCAGGCATTTTTGGCTGAGATACAGTGAGAGCGTTAGAAGGAGAGTGTAAAAGACAGTTTCCAATCCGGACATGCCGTAATAGGCCAGGCTTGTGGAACAGGCCAAAACGGCTGCAGCCGTGGCGGCCGCCGGCGGGCTTCCTTTGAATAGCCGGACCGTTCGGAAAACAATGACCAAAAGAAATACGGAAAAAAGGAAAGAAAGAAGTTTGGACATCAAAAGCGGAGAAAGACCAATGATTTTAAAGCCGGCAAGAAGACAGACCCAAAGGAAGTTGGAGTACCCCTCCACCTTTTCTCCGGAGTTAAAGGTCAAACCCTGTCCCGAACTGAGATGTTCGGCATACCTGAAAGAAATATAAGCGTCATCGCTGGTCCAGGTGATAAAGACGGCTTGGTGGAGAATAAGCAGAGTGAAAGCCATACCAAGCCATAGAGATGTCCGGGATAAGGAATATCCGTCTATTTTTTGGGGCATCGAATAAACGTATTGTTCCACATGATGAGATCGTTCTCAAAATCGATGATGTCGGAGACCTTGAAAAAACCCGCCTCGGGTTTTTGGGGGTCGTATTTCCAGCCTTCCCTTAACCCCGCTTTTCCCGTTGACACGAGCAAAAAATCTTTTTCCTTTTGGGTGGTAATCCCGTATGCCGTGTTTCCCGCACCCGTCCATATCCAAAAAGTGTGGCCCCACCAATCGAGAATGCGGATGGCTTCAAGATAGGGGGAGAGTTCCGTGATGATGGGTTTTTTATATTTCAGTGCTCCCCGGGGATTGGTGGGGGCTTTTCCCTTATCCTCGATGTATGAGGAAAGGGCCCTGCCCCACATCCTCATGTCGGACATGGTTGAGATCTGGGTTGCCCGCTCTTTGGCTTTTGTATAAAGGGGAGCGCCCACAAGGACCAGGACGAAGAAAAGGACGATCGTCAGAAGCATATGCCCCACGGTGAATCCCCTCGATTGGTTCATTTTACCTCACTGAGCGTTCATTGTATCTATTTTTATTTTATTCGTCTATTTCAATATATAGATACCGGATGTCAGCGGATGCCGTAAATTTTATGGAGCTGACATCCAAGACGAAGATTTTTCAGTCCTTCTTTCATTCCTTGTTTGTAAAGGGTCCATGCTTTGTCCCGGCTCCATTTGAGATTGGATTGGGGTTGAAGGAAAATGGGAGTTTTAAGAGGGAAATCCGCTCGTGCTTTTTTCAAAACAGAAAATTCAAGCTCGCTTGAAACGACGAATTTTATTTCCCGGGCTTGTTCTACGTATTCGGGTTTGAAAAAATATTCAGGAGGTTTGGGAGAAACCGTGTACCAGTCAACAGCAAGCGTCCTGTAAAGGGTGCCGTTGGTTTCCACCTGGATTTTTAATCCCCGGTCTTTCAAGGTTTTTACCAGATTCGAAATGTCCTGACAAAGAGGCTCTCCTCCGGTAATGCAGACCCATTCAGCCGGAAAACTCCGGCAAAGATAAAGAGTTTTTTCGAGAATCTCCGTCGTAGTTTGGGTCACGCCTCCTTTCAGAGCGAAGCGGGTGTCGCAAAAGGAGCAGTCAAGGTTGCAGCCGGAAAGCCGGATAAAAAGCGTGGCTTCGCCCAAACGGAGTCCTTCTCCCTGAATGGAAGCAAAAATTTCAGCTGTTTTCAGTGTAGGTGGCTGAGGCATCTTCGGATTCCCAGACGGTAACCTCAAGGACCGGAAAAAATTTTTTGAGGTCGTAAAAAAACTGCCGGGCAAGGTTTTCCGCCGAAGGATTGAAGGTATAAATATCATTCAGCAGAGTGTGATCGGGAAGGATTTCAGATAGCTTTTTTTTGATATCGCTGAAATCAATCCCGATGCCCGTCGTTCCAAGCTCCCTTACTGCTACCTGGACTTCAACCTGAAAGGTGTGTCCATGAATTTTTTCACATTTTCCTTTATATTCCCTGAGAAAATGAGCCGCCTGAAAGCGGTCCTTAACTTTCAGAATCCAAGTCATAAGCGCCCCTCCTTGTGTAATCGTCGTAAAAGATGGTCTTCTTCTCCGGCTTCAGCCCAGGCCTTTTCCCGGAGAAGACAGGACGAGCATGTTCCACAGGGGATTTCCTGTCCCCTGTAGCATGAAACCGAATAGGAGTAATCCGCCCTGAGAGAAAGTCCTATCCGGATAATCTCCGACTTTTTTTTGTCGACAAAGGGGGCGTGGATTTTCAACCTCCGTCCTTTGCGCTTAATGTGGGTACCCTGGTTGACCGCCTCTTCCATGGCTTCGACAAAGGATTTTCTGGTATCCGGATATTCCGGGGAATCGATGACGTTGAATCCGCAGACAAGGTGATGGATATTCATTCTTTCGGCCCAGCCTGCGGCGAGGGCAAAAAAAATGCCGTTTCGAAAAGGGACATATGTGGACGGAAGTCCGCGGCCTATTTCCGAAAGGGTCGTGTATTCTGGCACGGGAATTTTTTCGTCTGTGAGGGAGGAACCGCCGATCTGGGAGAGATCAACCTTTATCAGCTTTTGAGGCAAGTTCAAGCGCTTGAGTTGCCGTCCGGACATCTCGATTTCGATACGGTGCCGCTGGCCGTAATCAAAGGTCAAAGGGAAAACCTTTTCCGCTTGGTTTATGGCCCAGTAAAGAGCTGTTGTGGAATCGATCCCTCCCGAGAATAAAACGATGCAGCTTTTCATGTTGTGTTTGATCCCAGCCCGATGATAAATGATATATGCCGCTTTTTCAACTCGCCTCCATGATGACTCATGAATAGTACAGGCTTGCCTGTGCTATTCACGAGTCAAGCTTGCCGCAGATGGGAGGCGCCGATGGACGAAGCTGTGCTCCGCACCGCGAGTCCATCGCAACAAAGCAGATGCGGTAAGATCGGCTCGCCCGGAAGGTAAAAAATGCCGATACTAAGTTTTTAATTTCTCTATCATTCAAAAGCACAATTTTCTTGCAATATATGAAACAAATTTTTCAGCGACCTCAAAACAAAAAGGAAATATAAGATGTCGGCATTTTTTATGAATAGTACAGGCTTGTTTTGATCTCCTCCCCAGTATATAATCTTTTTTCTCGGGTGAGATAATGAGTAAAGAAGAAAGCAAGGTTGAATCCGGCGTTTTCTCTGTAGAGAAAGCACTTGAGCTGGTCGAACAGGCATCAAAGGACAAGCGGTTGACGGTTCGGGACGATCTTTTTGAATTTCCCGTTCTTTTGGATGCGGCTCGCATCTGCCGAAAGCGAGGCGGACGCCTTCGACTCATTGATACCGGTAAGTTCGACTTTTTTCATCTGGAATGGCTGGGTAAAGCGGGAATGGATTTTTATACGGGAAGCGATCGGCGCACAGATCTTGTAAAACTTAATTATATCAACGAAGCGTGCAAGAAATCGGGAGGGACTGTCTTTTATTTCATCAAAGGCCCACTCAAAGAAGATGAAACGGAAGCCAAAGAGGACACTCTATCCTTTTCCGATCTTAAAGACATGAGACGGATGGGGATCGACCTTCACCTTTCCAGCAGGGAGAAGGCCTGGGATTTGTCAAAGCTGAAAGAGCTGGCGGAGTCCCTAAAAAAGCGCTGCAGCGAACTTGTTTATTATCATCACGGAAAATTTGATAAAGATCTCATCGGCCTGGCGTCCAAGGGAGTTTGGATTCATCTGTCCGGTGATTCCCTTGATCAAGATGAGAAGGATACAGAGCTATTCGATACCCTATGTGCGGCGGGAAATGCTGCAAAAAGATTGATCTTCCATATCGAAAATCTTCCCGATCCTTCGCTTCTTGTTTTTCTGCTTAAAGCCGGCGCTCACCTTTTATTCAAGAACAGGCTGTTCGACTACCGTTCTCCTTACCGCCCTATAGTCCGAGCCGCTGAGAAGAAGCGGTTGAGTGAGAGGGCGTATTATCTCTATTCAATGATTCTTCTTTGAATAAATTTTATCTTTTAAAAGCTTGATTCATTCGATATAATACCCTTCTTTTAATAACTTTATTGCTATGTGAATCATCCAGTTTGTTATATTTTTAGGAAGGATAGAGGCGAAAAATTCCATGAAAAACGGTCGTCAAGAAAGCCGGACATCTTCAGCCGTTCGGGAAATCCGGAAAGCTGAGGAGGAAGCCGGACGCAGGATCAAGGAAGCCCGGGACAAGGTGTCTGCGGGTATTCTGCAGAAGGCCTATGACCGGGCGAAAGCCGTCAAGGATGAACGATTGGCAAAGGCCCGGGAAGAAGCGCAAAAAAACAGAAACAGCATCATACATGAAGCGCAGAATGAAGCCCGAAAAATTCGACAAAAAGGGGAAGAGGATATCAAAATGCTGCAGGAACGTGTTAAAGCCCAAAAATCCGAAGCCGAAAAAAAAGCTGCTGAAATGATAAAGAAATATATACAAGGAGACCTGTCTTAGACCATGTCCACCGCGGATATTCGAAGAGTCGAGTTGATTGCTCACAACCGGGTGGAAAAAGAGCTGCTTTCCGTTCTTCAGGAGAGCGGGCTGATCCATCTGGACAGTCCGGCCGATCTCGAGGCCGGTTTGGAAACTCCCTCGGCTGATGTCTCTTCGTTTGATCACCTTTTACACCGTCTAAAGAGGGCTCTGGAATATCTTGGCGGCTGGGAAAAGAAAGGTTTCAAGGCAAAGATGAGTGCTCAGAAACCCCGGCTTTCCCCATCCGACCAGGAGAAAGTTTTAGCCTTTGATTATATAGGGCTTCTGGATGACATTGAGAAAAACGAATCTGAGCGAAACACCATCCGGTCCCATATTCAATTTCTTCAGAAGGAAAAGGCTTATCTGGAACCTTTGGAAGACCTGGATATTCCCGTTCATTCTGTTTGTCCCACGGAGGAGACGGAATTGCTGGTGGGCATGATTCCATCCGGGAGATTTACCGCCTTTGAGGAAGCTGCCGAAAACATGCCTCTTTTTGTGGATATCATCCATTGGACGAAAAGGCAGACTCACATTTTTTTGGTCTATTTGAAGAAAGAAAGAGAGGCGGTGGAACAGGTTCTCAGAGAGGTTGATTACCACTATATTTATTTCACCGATCCCATTTTAGAAAAAGCGGAGGAAGGCGATACCGTCAAGGATGTCAGGTTAAAAATCGAAGAGGAAATTCGGAAGGCGGAGAAGAAAGCGTCTGTTCTGGAAGAAGAGGGCAAAAAGTTGGCCATTCATCGGGAACGTTTAATGAAGGTCCATGATGTGGTCTGGAATGAGAGACAAAAAGCTTCGTCCTCCCGTTTGATGGGAAAAACGGAAAGGGTTTTTGTTCTTGAGGGATGGATCAGATCCAAAGACGAAAAAAAACTTGCCCGGTCGATTCGCCGTTTTGAGGATGACGTTCAAATGTACACCCGCCCCCCGCTTTTGGATGAAGAACCACCGGTGGCTTTGGACAACCCGCGTGGCGCCCGGCCCTTTGAGGTCATTACAAAACTTTACGGCCTTCCCCAATCAGGATCCATGGACCCGACACTGCCGCTGGCTCCATTCTTTTTCATTTTCGTTGGATTGACCGTCAGCGAAGCCGGCTACGGAATTCTGATCGGCCTGGCCAGCTTGATCTTTTTGAAATGGGCCAAACCAAAAGGGGGATTGAGACAATTTTTAACTCTCCTGGCCATCCTATCGCTCTCCATCGTCATTCTTGGAACACTGGTCGGAGGCTGGTTTGGCTTCCCCGTTCGAAAATTTTTAATCCTTGATCCCCTGTCGGATCCCCTCACATTTCTTGGACTTTCATTGGCTCTGGGATTTATCCAAGTTTGGGTAGGAACGCTTTTGAACCTGATTTCCGAGATAAAGAACAGGAACTATTTGGAGGCCATTTTCGTGCAAGGCGGCTGGCTGGTTTTACTCCCCGGACTGGTTGTCTACGGGATTTTCAAAATTCCAGCAGCGGGAATTCTGACCTTATTCGGAACGGCCGGGATCGTTTTGTTCGGTTCTCCCAGCCGGAATCCTCTGGCTCGTTTTTTTGGCGGATTGTACAAGCTTTATGATATTTCCGGTTATCTTTCCGATATCCTCTCTTACTCACGCCTGCTCGCGTTGGGGCTGGCAACAGGGGTTATCGCCATGGTTGTCAATACGCTCTGCCAGACGGCCCTGGGTATTCCCGCTGTGGGTTGGCTCATGGCGGCGATTATCTTTGTCGGGGGCCATCTTTTTAATCTCGGGATCAGCCTTTTGGGAGGTTTTGTTCATTCGATGAGGCTTCAGTTTGTGGAATTTTTCAGCAAATTTTTTAAGGCCGGAGGAAAACCATTTGAACCTTTTTCTCTGGAAAGCAATTACGTTGAATTTGTTTCTATAAATGCCGTTAACGAAGATGTAAGGAGGTAGAGGACATGGAGTTAGGTATGACTCTTGCCATAGTTGGAGGAGCCATCGCCGTCATTCTCGGAGGTATCGGTTCTGCCATAGGTGTCGGCCTAGCCGGTCAAGCATCCAGTGGTGTTATGACGGAAGATCCGGGAAAATTCGGCAGCTTGCTCCTCCTGGTCGCCCTGCCCGGAACCCAGGGAATATACGGCTTTTTAAGCGCCTTTTTGGTCATCCTTAAAATCGGATTGGTTGGAGAGACCGTTGTCTCCCTGACGGTTTCCCAGGGATGGCAGATTCTGATTGCCGCGCTTCCCGTGGCGTTTACCGGATTGGTTTCCGGGATTCATCAGGGAAAAGTTTGTTCTTCCGGGGTGTACATGGTCGCCAAACAGCCAAAAGATTTGATGAAACCGGTGATCATGGCGGCGCTGGTGGAAACGTATGCCGTCCTGGGACTTTTGATCACCATCCTTTTGCTGAATGGGATCAAAATCTGAGCAGCCGTTATCAAACCGGTAGAGCATCATGAGCTTAGAAAGCATCATCAACAGAATCTTGAGCGATGCCGATGGCGAGGCGGAACGTATCGTTGAGGAGAGCCGGAAAAAAGCTGATGAAGTTTTGAGCATGGCGCGTGCTGAGGCCGATAAAGCGGCGGAGTTGATCTTTGCCGAGATTGAGCGTCAGGCCAGGCTGGAGGCAAGTAGGGTTTTAACCAAAGCCAGGCTTGAAAACCGGCTTGCCCTTCTTTCCCGTAAAAAAGAAATAGTCAAGGAGATTCTGAAAAAAGCCTTTTCGGAACAGTCCCAAAGATGGGGCGGCATGAAAAAAGAGATCATATTCAAAGAGGAAGTCAAAGAAGAGACTTTAGACGAGAAAAGGCTTTTGGATGAAATCCGCCCCCGGGTGGAAGGTGAAATCGCCAAAATTTTGAAAATATGAAAAACAGATCAAGACTCGATTACGCTTATGCCGTCGGGCGCATCAGGGCATTGGAAAAAGGATTGATCTCAAAGTCCGATTTCTGGGAAGCTGTGGAAGAAAAAAACCTGATATCCGCCCTGAAAGTTTTGTTCGATGCCGGAGCTTATACCGAAGGGTTGGTCGAAGCTCAAAATTCCCGGGATCTTGATGAATATCTCGCCCAGGAGGAAACCGAGGTCCTCCAGATGGTCAAGAAGCTTTTCTCCGATGAAAAACTCTATTCCCTTGTCGCGGAAAAAAAGAGTCCGGAAGAGCTATTCACACTTGCCAAGGCTTCCGGTTTACCGTTTTTGATCGATTATTTTCGACACAGTATTGATCTCGGCAACCTGAAAATATTTTCCCGGGTAAAATATCTCGGTTTAGGAAAAGAAATTTTGACCAAAAATATCATGGCCGGGGGATATGTAAGCGGATCAATGCTTCTTGACTCCCTGGACCTCAATTGGAGTGAGGTGGGAGATAAGTTAAGGGCGACACCCTATTTTGATCTCTGGACCCAAGGTACGGACACCCTTGCGGAAGAGGAAACTTTCGTAGCCTTGGAAAGAGGCTCGGAAGATTTTATCATGAATTTTTTGAAACGCGCCAAATACATCGTATTCGGTCCTGAACCCGTTTTTGCTTTTGCTGTTGCCAAGCGCCGGGAAATTAGATTGATTCGTCTGGTAGGCATAGGGAAATTCAATGGGATCCCGGATGGAATCTTAAAAAAGAGAATAGGCGAAACTTATGTTTGAAAAAGTGGCCATCATTGGAGATGACGATGTTATTTTTGCCTTTAAGGCCTTAGGGATAAAGACGATATCTCCTGAAAACCTGGAAGAAGCGAGCCGGAAGCTCTTGGAATTGGAACAAGAAAAGGTGGCCATTTGTTTTTTACACGAAAGATATTTTGAACCGCTTCAGGAAGAAAGAAAAATCCTGGAGAAGAAGCTCTGTCCCGTTATCGTCGCCTATTCCGATTTTAAAACGGTGGGAGACTATCTGGGAAATATGATGAGGGATATGGCGATTAAAGCCACGGGTTCTGATTCTTTGGTTAAAAGACGAGGAAAAGATGAAACAAGGTAAGATTATTCGTGTTGCGGGTCCTCTGGTTGTGGCTTCAGGTTGTATGGGGGCCAAGATGTACGATATGGTTAAGATCGGTGAGTTAGGGCTTATCGGCGAGATCATAGAGTTGCGGGAAGATAAGGCTTTTATCCAGGTTTACGAGGATACGACGGGTATCGGCCCGGAAGAGCCGGTTGCGCTGACCGGAAAACCTTTGAGCGTTGAGTTGGGCCCCGGTATGCTGCGGTCAATCTATGACGGAATTCAGCGGCCTCTTGATGTCATCAAGAACCTTGAGGGCGATTTTGTGACCAGAGGGGTTGAAGTGCCGTCTCTCGACAGAAATAAAGAATGGGAATTTTCCCCCGTCGTGAAACAAGGCCAGCAGGTAGCGGCAGGAGATATTTTGGGAGAAGTTCAGGAAACCCCCCTTATACTCCATAAAATTTTGGTGCCTGGCGGGATTGAAGGTAAAGTTAAAGAAATCAAAAAAGGAAAATTCACCGTAGATCAAACCGTGACCGTGATCGAGACTTCTGGTGGGCCGTTGTCTTTGAAGATGTTTCAGAGCTGGTCAATCCGGAAGAACAGGGCCGTCAGAGAAAGGTTGATGCCTACCGAACCGTTAACAACGGGGCAGAGGGTTCTGGATACATTGTTCCCCCTGGCGAAAGGGGGCACGGCCTGTGTGCCCGGCCCCTTCGGCAGCGGAAAGACGGTTGTCCAGCACCAACTGGCTAAATGGGCCGACGCCCAGATCATTGTGTTTGTTGCCTGCGGAGAGCGCGGCAATGAAGTGGCCGATCTCCTGAAAGAATTTCCCCAGTTGAAAGATCCCCAAACGGGCAGGCCTCTTCTGGAGCGCACCATTCTTATCGCCAACACCTCAAACATGCCGGTTGCGGCTCGTGAAGCCTCTATATATACGGGTATGACCATCGCCGAATATTATAGGGATATGGGGTATTCCGTGGCTTTAATGGCGGATTCATCCAGCCGGTGGGCCGAAGCCCTACGAGAGATATCGGGCCGAATGGAAGAGATGCCCGGCGAAGAAGGTTATCCCGCTTACCTGGCCAGCCGTATCGCTGAGTTTTACGAAAGGGCCGGTAAAGTTGTCTGTTTGGGATCGGACAACCGTCAGGGCGCCCTGAGCGTCATTGGGGCCGTTTCTCCTCCTGGGGGCGATTTGTCCGACCCCGTGGTCCAATCGACACTCAAGGTCGTCAAAGTTTTTTGGGCTTTGGACGACCGTCTGGCCAATATGCGCCATTTTCCGGCCATCAACTGGCTTTTGAGCTATTCGCTTTATGTTGAGAACGTCAAGGACTTTTGGGCATCCCATGTTGCTGAGGAATTCAGTGATCTGAGGCAGGAGGCCCAGCACCTTCTCGAAGAGGAAGCCGAACTTCAGGAGATCGCCCGCCTGGTTGGAGTGGAATCCCTATCCGACAGGGAGAGGCTCATCCTGGAATCAGCACGCTCCATTCGGGAAGATTTTCTTCATCAAAACGCTTTTCACCCCCAGGATACCTACACCTCTTTTCGGAAACAGTACCTGATGCTGAGGATCATTCTTCATTTTTACCATTCAGCGCTCGAAGCCCTGGAAGAAGGAGTGGAACTGGAAAAGATATTGGCTCTCGAGGTCAGGGAGCAGATCTCCAAGATCAAATACCTGCCCGAAAAAGATGAAGACATTTTGTCCGTTTACATGTCGGTCGATGATAATTTTAAAAAACTGATTCAAAACAAAGAGTGAGGGAACGATATGTACAAAGAATATTTGACGGTTTCCAATATCGTTGGGCCCCTGTTGATCGTCGAAAAAATTGAAGACGTAAAGTATGGAGAGCTGGTCGAGATCGAGACTTCTGAAGGACTGGAAAGGCGCGGCACGGTTCTGGATGTTTCAACGGACAGAGCTGTTGTTCAGGTTTTTGAGGGAACCGTCGGTTTGGATGTCGACCGTTCCCGGGTACGTTTTTTAGGACGTTCCCAACAATTGGGAGTTTCCGAGGATATTATCGGCCGCATATTTGACGGTTCGGGCAGGCCTAAAGACAGCGGTCCACAGATCATTGCGGAAAAAAGTTTGGATATAAACGGAAGCCCCATAAATCCTCAGGCCAGGGATTATCCTTCAGAATTCATTCAAACCGGTATTTCTTCCATTGACGGTATGAATCCCCTTGTCAGAGGACAGAAGCTCCCGCTTTTTTCAGGAAGCGGGCTTCCCCATGCCCGGATTGCCGCCCAGATCGCCCGGCAAGCTGCTGTCCTTGGAAAAGCGGAAAAATTTGCCGTTGTTTTTGGGGCCATGGGGATTACTTTTGAAGAGGCGAATTTTTTTATCGAAGATTTCCGCAACACCGGAGCTCTAGAAAGGGCGGTTCTTTTTCTTAACCTGGCCAATGAGCCGCCCATCGAAAGAATCGCTACTCCGCGGCTGGCTTTGTCCTGTGCCGAATATCTTGCCTTTGACCTGGATATGCATGTACTGGTCATCCTGGTGGATATGACTTTTTATGCCGAAGCCCTTCGAGAGATATCGGCCGCAAGAAAAGAAATTCCGGGAAGACGAGGCTACCCGGGATATCTGTACACCGACTTAGCCTCTATGTACGAGAGAGCCGGCCGGATAAAAGGCAAAACAGGATCGATAACCATGATTCCGATTTTGACCATGCCGGAAGACGATAAAACTCACCCCATTGCCGACCTGACGGGATATATCACCGAAGGACAGATCATGATCAGCCGGGAACTTCACCGGAAGGGAATTTATCCTCCAATTGATGTTCTGCCCAGTCTTTCCCGGTTGAAAGACCAGGGTATCGGAGAAGGAAAAACACGCGAGGACCATGCCGATGTTTTGAACCAACTTTTTGCCTGCTATGCCCGTGGAAAAGAGGCCCGTGAGCTGTCGTTGATTCTGGGGGAGGCCGCCCTTTCGGATACGGATAAGATATATCTAAAATTCGCCGATCGCTACGAGGACGAATTCGTCAAGCAGGGAGAGTTCGAAACCCGTTCCATCATCGATACGCTGGACATGGGCTGGACGCTTCTTCGTACCATTCCCAGGGCTGAATTAAAAAGGATCCGGCCGGAATTTATCAAGAAGTATTTTCCCGGTGAAAAATGAAACTCAACGTTAACCCCAACCGTATGGAGCTGTTGCGCTTGAGGCGCAGACTTGTCCTGGCGGAGAGGGGGCATAAACTACTCAAGGATAAACTCGAAGAATTAATGCGGCGTTTTCTTGATTTGATGCGGGAGCTGAGAGAAGTTCAATCAAGAGTGGAGGCAACGTTCCGGAAGGTACTTCAGGCATTTGCTCTGGCCCGGGCCGGCGGGAAAAGGGAGGAACTCGAAGAATATATTCGGGAGGGAAAACTCCTGCTGAACGTCTGGGAAGACAAAGTTTTCAACCTCGTCATCCCGCGTTTCGAAATCAGGGAAAGCACGCTTCCTGATGTTGACCTCTTGAATACGGACAGCGAGATGGATGTAGGCATAAAAAAATTCAGTGAAGTTCTCGAGGACCTGGTGGAAGTGGCCCGTCTATGGAAAGCCGTTGAAATGCTGTCCTATGAGATAGAAGCCACAAGGCGCAGAGTCAATGCCCTGGAACATATTCTCATCCCTAATATCAAGGAAACGATTGTCTATATTTCAAGCCGCCTGGATGAAATGGAACGGTCTTACCAGGTTCAGTTGATGAGGGTGAAAGAAATCGTACGCGAACACTAGTCTGTATCATTCAAAAAAAATGCCGATTACATATTTTTTTCTTTGTAATGAGGTTGATGGGAAAATATGTAGCTATTTTTTTTAAAAATGGCACTTACTCAAAATGGTGAAATATAAATAAAAAATCGGCATTTTTTTCCCTGGGGACAAACCGAATCTTACCGCATCTGCTGTGTTGCAGCCTGTTTGCAGTGAACTAGCACAGCTTCACAGGCTGCGCCTAGCATCTGCAGTAATCTCGGTTCGTGAATGACACAGACCTGCTGGGTAGTTTGCAAGTTTGAGTTTATTGTATAAATATAATTCGGCCAAATTTATGAATGGTACAGGTTAATATAATAGGTAGGGGGCTCTTTTTCGGCGGAAGAGGCGCTCCTCCTCTTCCATCTCAAGCATGGCCTGGCCGCGGCTGATTTTTCCCTGAAGGTAATTGACCAGAAATTTTGTGCCGAAAATCAGGTTGAGCCTATCAACATCTGGGGAAATCCGGCCCGGGTAAAGAACTTTCAGAGCTTCAATCAAAAACAGGGTGAACCGGAAGGAATGTAGTTTTTCCTTGTGAAGGATCTCGATATGGACGCCGGGACAGACTTGATATTCATAAAGAGGATGCATGGTTTTACTCTTACGGGGAATAGGGTAAAATTTTGTCGGCGAGAGGCGAAGCCCGAACTCTTCCCCCTCAGAAAGCGATGTGATGATTTTTTGCGGTTCGATCCACGGCGCACCGAACTGCAGGAAAGGAAGGATCGTTCCGATACCCGCATTAACACCGACGGCTTCCAGAAGGCCCGTTCCCGGGTAGATAATGGCGGTTTCAGGAGTGGGAATATTGGGAGACGGAGGGATCCATTCCAGTCCGGTATCTTCCCAAAATTCGCTTCGTTTCCAATTTTTCATGGGGATGACATGCAGATCGACATTCTGTGATACCCAACCTTCCCCTTTCATCATGAGGGCCAGTTCCCCGCAGGTAAGCCCGTAGCGGACGGGGATGGGAACGGACCCGATAAAGGATTCATGTTCTTTCCTGAGAAGAGGGCCTTCAATGATGTTTCCTCCCACGGGATTGGGACGGTCAAGTATATAAACGGGAATGCCCGCTTCGGCCCCGGCTTCAATAACATACTTCATGGTGGATATATATGTGTAGAAACGGGCGCCAATATCCTGAATGTCGTAAACCAGTGCATTAATACGGCTTATCTGTTCGGGGGCCGGTTTTTTTCTTTGGCCGTAAAGACTATAGAGAGGAATGTCCTTCATCCGCCCGTCGGATTGATGGATACCCGCTGCGGCCTGTCCGGATAGACCGTGCTCGGGAGCGAAGATCGCGGCCGGGATAAATCCCTTCTCTTCAAGCGCTTGAAGAAGGCTTATGCCCGATGGAAGGACGGATGTGTGGTTGATAACAAGCCCCAGCTTTTTTCCTTTGAGCCGGGAGGCGTAATCAGCCACGAATCGTTCATTTCCCAGGATAACAGGAGATTTGGGAAAAACTTTTCCCGCGGAAAAAATCATCGGGAAGATGATCAGGAACAAGGCCGGGCTTTTTTTCATTATAAGAACACTATCTGACCATAAGTGGGTCGTTTTTTTTCGGGGGAATTTTTTGGTTATCGGATATGATCGCCGTAAGATATCTTTTTAATCCCGGTTCTTCAGCCAGGTCCATAGCGGTTTTCTGCATAACGGCTTTTTTCAGGCGGAGGGATTCAAGGATACGAATGATCGCAATGGCGATTTCAGAAGAGGACCCGAAGCCTCTCTCGTTGAGATAATGAATGGCTTCAAAAAGAACCGCATTGGCTTCCCCGTAAAAAACCGGATTTTTAACGCCGTATCTTTTCACCCAATTGGGGTGACTGAGGATATCATTGACGGTAACCCGGACAAGCTCTGTTGCCCGCCCGATAAGCTTAAGGTTGCGAGGTTGAAAATAATACGGACTGTTACCGATCATACGGTCGAGACGGGACAGAATGGATGTCGAGTGGCCGTTAAGGATTATTTTGAGGGCGAAAATTTTTCTCAGGTCCAGGGGATCATCTTCACCGGTTTTTATGGTCACCAGGAGATGTTTTCCGTTTTTTTCGAAGCCGGGAATTTTTTCTGTCGTTTTTTTTATGTCTTTTTCAGGATTGTCCGAGATGACGACAAGAGCGACTTTTGAATCCCTGCTCAAACACATATCTAAAAATTTCCGGAAGCCGCTGTTCGTGTTTTTCAGTTCTTCGAATTCTTCTCCCAAACAAAATATGATAGCCGTGCTTTTTGGGTCTGGATTTTGTTCTTGCCTTAGGAATTCTGAAAAGGAAAAGTTGTTAGCGGGCAAGGGACTATGTTCAGCGATCTGGAGATTGTTGCGAATTTTTTCTCTAAGAGCGGGATTTTGAAGCTCTTCTTCAAGAGGTTTGCGGTAAAAATGTTCTGAAATTCCCCTGAAAGGGCGTCCCAGTAGAGAAAGCCGAACCGGTTGAGAACCAGAAGCTTCCGTGAAGAGCCGAACGCGTCTTGTCCCGGAAGAAGATGAGTCTGTATCAAAAAGCGGTCGAGGAAAAAATAAAGCCCTTTCCGTGACATCGATCAAGACGGCCATCAAACCTTCCCCGCAAAAATAATCAATGTTTCTCTGATAGTCGTATGCCTGGACCTCCATTTCCGAGATCTGAGAAATAAGGTCTGTCTTTTTACGGATTTCCTGAAGGAGCGAAAAAAAGCTGTTCCATTCTTTTTCCGGCCGGGGTTCTTTTGCAAAGCCGAGTTTCTCCATTTCCCTCTTGGAAAGGAAACGTTGGAGAACTCTGTACAAGGCTGTTCGGAGTATGTTTCCTAAAACGTACAGTTCTATGGAAGCCACCTGCATTCGGGTTAATCCTGCAATAGCCTGTGGACCGGTTGTCAGGAAAATTTTGGTGAGGCCCGGTTCCTGCAGCACCTTGCGGCAACTGTCTAAAGGTAAAAGCGAGCTTTCAGGATTGGCTGCGAAAAAAAAGATCTTTTTTTGCGATTCTTGCGGGTCAAAATTTCCCCCTGATTTCCAGCTTTCCAGAGCAGCCAGGGCGGCTCCTAACACGGGAGATGATGTTCCATCATCACTGAGGCAGATAACGACATCTTCTTTTTTAATGCCCCGTTCCAAATACTGAAGCTTCCCGATAAGCTGAACGTCATCGAATTCCGGGAACAGGAAAAAAAGAGCGGCATCACCTCCCGCCGTTTCTCCTAAAAACTGGTCTTCAATGGGATGGGCGAGATGAGGTTCGAGCTTTGACCATATCTTTTTTTGTGATTTAACCCTGTTCCAAAAAGAGCGCCATAGCGAGCGTTCGATGAGTTTGGCCATCCTGCCGGACGATTCGCTTCCATAAATGACTATTTTGTCGTAGTTGATCAGCGCTTCTTCGACGGATGTGATCATCGGTTCCCAGATTTCGTTTTCCCGTGACAGGGTTTCGAGCCGCTCAAAGGAGTTTTTGTCGACCTCGAGAAGCATATTTAGAGCTTCCTCGCCGTTTTTTTCAACCTGTAAGCTGAAATGTTCCGTTTTTGGATGATTCTGCTCCGTCGGCAGGTTCCGGAGTAAAGGCGGAACCTTGCTCTGAAGGAAAGCGACGGATTCGGCGGGGGGGGATATATTCATCAAACGCAGAAGGGGGATTTTTTCATCCCGGGCAGGGATTATTTCCTGGCCGGATAAAAAAAGGCAAAGAATAAAAAGTAGGACAGGCCGGAGTATGAACGCAAATGTATTGGAGTATTTTGAACGTTTTTTATTGATAATCATCCGTGCTTATCCATATTGGTTTTCGTCGTCGATAATATCATGTTCCTGCCAGTCCTTGGTCCATTCGGTGATTTTAAATACTTTTTTCTTCCCGTCCGCCGTAGAACTTATGACACGGTTCAGGCCGGCGTTGATGATCATTTTTTTACATATAAAACAGGGGAAAGCATCAATAGGTTTTTTGGTTTTTGTCACGCAGCCGAAGATATACATATCTCCCCCTAGAAGGCTGACGCCGGCTCGTGCGGCATTGATGATGGCGTTTTGTTCGGCATGGACGCTCCGGCAAAGTTCGTACCTCTGCCCGTGAGGGATATTCAGCTTGTCCCGAAGACAGTAATTATGTTCGAAGCTGTCTTTTGTCTTTCGCGGGGCCCCCACGTATCCTGTGGAAATGATCTGGTCGTCTCTGATGATGATGGCGCCGATCATCCGGCGGAAACATGTACTTCTTAGAGATACCTCACGGGCGATTCCCAAATAATAATCGTCTTTTGAGATACGTTTGATTTTCATAGGAGACTCTCCAGTTTGAGGTAAAGTTCATCCAGAGAACCGTCATTAAAAATGACCACGTCGGCCATCTCCATGCAGCGGTGAAGTTGCTGCCGGTTACGGCCCTCTGACATTTCCTCTTTTTCCTTGGCTGTAAATTCTTCCAGTGTGGATGCGGACTCGTCTCTTCCTCTTTTTTTCGCCCTTTTGAATCTCAAATCCGCAGGAGCATCAACGGCGATAAGAAAAAAATTTTCCCGTGTTTTAAGAAATTTTACCTCCTCGGGATTGCGAATACTATCGATCACGGCTTTTCCTTTTACTTTTTTTAGGATTTTCCTGGCCAGGATATCGGGTCCGTGTTTTTGGCGCAGGTTGTTTCCCATGGCAATAAGATTGTCTCGGGTGATCATCAAGCCTTCTTTTAGACATTCTTCCCTGACGACGTCCGATAGGGAAAAATAATCATATCCTTTCTTCATAAAAAAAGCCGCAACTTCCCCTTTTCCGGCCGCATTGGTTCCCGTCAGGCCGAAAATCTTGGCTATTGTTTTCATTTTCTGATGATCCTTAAGAATGCCTTGAAATAATTACGGATGGGACTCCCCGAAAAGATGATTCCCCATTTTCGTATCAAACCGGCAAGAGCTCCGGCTCTTTTTGAATATTTTTCGTGGTGAAAGAGCGTCATGGCGTTTTTCAGGATGCCCGGCCATTCCGGACGCCATGGAAACCACCAAAGGAGGTTTTTTTTCCTGGAAAAGTCGTAACTGGTGTATTTGATGTTTTGCTTCCTAAACATTCCAAAGGGACCGTGACTGCGTCCCGTCCCGGACAGCTTGGGACCTCCCCATATGGCTCCCGGTTCCGTGAAGGAGAACATGTGGTCGTTGACGGTAACTGTCCCTGTTTCCATCTCTCCGGCGATCAAGGCTGCTGTTTTTCTGCGTCGCGTCCATACCGAAGCGGTAAGACCAAAGGAAGAGTCGTTGGCGAGCGTTACGGCCTCTTCAAGATGAGAAAATGTTTTGATCGGGAGAAGGGGGCCGAAGGTTTCCTCCCGCATGACCTTCATGGAATGGTCGGCGTTGATGATCACGGTCGGAGGAAAAAAGTATCCGGGAAAGTTGTCCAGCCTGCAGCCGCCGCAAAGAATTTTGGCTCCTTTGGCCACAGCATCCTTGACGTGCTCTTCAACAATTTTTAATTGATGGAGGGTGGCCATGGGGCCGATGTCGGTATCCGGTTCGTCGGGGTAAGCCGTTTTCAACCGTTTCGCCAGGGAAAGGACTTTGTCGATAAAGGTCTCAGCGATTTTTTGGTCGACATATAATCTTTCCACGGAGCCGCAACTTTGGCCCGTGTTCATAAAAGCTCCCCAAACAGCCCCTCCGGCGGCCCTGTCCAGGTCGGCGTCCCGGCAGACGATCATCGGGTCCTTTCCGCCCAGTTCCAGAATAACATCCGTCAGGTTTTTGCTGGCCAGCTCCATGATCCGCCGGCCGGTGGTGATACCGCCCGTGAAAACAATAGTCCGGATTAACGGGCTTGAAACGAGTTCTTCGGATTCGCGCCTTTCGGTATTGACGATATTCACGACTCCCGGGGGAAAGCCGGCTTCGAAAAAAATTTCACCGATCTTAAGGCTGCTTAAAGGGGTTGTTGATGAAGGACGGAGAACTACGGTATTTCCTGCCGCCAAAGCGGCGGTCACTTCAAGGAAGGGGATGAGAAAAGGAAAATTCCAGGGAGAAATGACCAGTGTTGGTCCAACGGGTTCGAAATGGAAACGGCTCTTCTTGTGTTTGAAAAAGGCGACATAGGGAGAGGCTTTTTTGGGTTTGAGGAGATGCGCCAATCGGCGGATATAATAATCGAGATGTTCGAGCCCCGTCATTACTTCCACGGCCATAGCTTCTGTCGAGGGTGTCCCTTTTTCCGCACAGATGAGCCCGGCAATATCTTCAGCCCTTTCGAGGAGAATGGATTTGGCTCTGCGGAACAACATTCTCTTTTTTTCAATTCCCGTTCTTTTCCAAACAGGGAAGGCTTTTTGGGCCGCTTCCAGGGCGGCCCGGCATTCTGTGGGACCGGCGAGGCAGGCTTCTCCGACGGGGCGGAGCGTGGATGGATTTTCGGATACGATCTTGTGCTCTGTGGCTACTTTACGGCCGTCGATGAAGAGTCTTCCCTCCACAGCGTTAGAGCCTCCCTTTTACCAGCCGCCTGAGCCAGGAAAGAAAGAGAAAAAAATAAGCGTCCAGGATGAGGTCAAAGCGGAAAAGAGGATTCCTCAAACCGGCGCGGCGGAACATACGGGATGTAGGCAAACCGTTTCCGGTTTTTTCGGCGATGAGTACCTTGGGGCTGCTCCCCTTTCTTTTTCCAAGGGCTGTAAGAAGACCATCCAAAAATTCCGGACGGGTGTAGGCTGATGGAGCGACTTTGTGATGGGCCATAACGATATTGGGCTTGATCGTGATTCGAGGACCGATGGTTCCCTCTAAGCCGAATATTTCCCATCCTTCCTTTACAACCCGTGCGATGACCTCTGGGTTATAAGAAGGAACACGCCGAATAAGGACTTTTTCTTTATCAGGCATTTTATCCACTGAGGTTTTCGTCGGATTTTTCAGGTTTTCGTTTTTTTCCGAAGATCAAGGCGATCAAAATGCCCAGACCGTAGAGAGCCAGCATAGGCCCGGCCAGGATGGTCTGGTTGATGATATCCGGGCTCGGGGTGATGATGGCGGCAATGACAAATATGGCCAGAACAGCGTATTTAAAATTTTTCAGCATCCATCGGTGGGTGATGATTCCCATCCGCGAGAGGAAAAAAATTAATGTCGGAAGTTCGAATACGATGGCGATACCCAGAAGCAGTCTTATGGCCAGGCTGAAATAATCCTTGGCGGTAATGATCGGTTCGAACTCGCTTCCCAGCTTGAGAAAAAAGTTGCAGGCAAAGGGGAAAGCCACAAAATAGCCGAACAGAGCTCCGCTGAAAAAGAAAACCGATGTAAAAATCACGAAAGGGAAAACATATTTTTTTTCTTTCTGATAGAGGCCTGGGGCGACAAAGTACCAGAGCTGAAGAAAAATGTAGGGGGCTGAGACAAAAAGAGCGGCGATAAAAGCGACCTTGATGTAAACCATGAAGGGATCGGTGAGCCCTATAAAAGTCAGTTCTTTGCCTTCGGGGAGGAATTTTGTGACCGGACGGGCGAGAATGTTATAGATGTCTTTGGCAAACATCCAGGCGGGGATGACAGCCACAAGCAGGGCGATAAGAGAACGGAAGAGCCGTTTTCTCAGGTCTTCCAGGTGCTCGAGGAAGGTCATCTCATCAGGAGATTTTTTTGCCTTCCCCATTTTCCTCTATATCCTTTTCAAGCTCGTTTTTGATGTCTCTGAAGTCTTGGGTCTGGATTTCTTCTTCGATACGGTCTTTGATCTCATCGGAGGTTTTGCGGAATTCGCGCATGGCCCGGCCGATGGATTTTCCGATCTCGGGAAGTTTTTTGGGACCGAAAATGATCAGAGCGATCACCAGGATGATCAAGATTTCCGGAAAACCGATATTTCCAAACATGTTTCTGCGTCAGTAAAATGGGCTCCTGCAAATATAGCCCTTTCAGAGAATGAAGTCAATACAAGCGGGAATTTCAAATCGGAGTGTCCCCTTCGGGAGGATGGTTTTGAGGCCCCCTCCAAAAATGGCATCAAGATTATGTTAACCGATGTCATACCCCGGCTTGTCCGGGGTATCCATTCCAAATATCGCCTGGATCACCCGGACTACGTATCATCTTGTCATTTAAAATCTGACCATAAGATGTTTTTTCAAGCTTGCCATCTTTTCTTGTTCTGACATAGACGTTATCCCAAAGATCTTTACAAGTGGATGCCGCTTTGGTAATATTTTTTATGTAACCATGCTGAAAAAGTGTTTTGCTTTTTTAATTCTATTCATCATTGTTTTCCTTCCCGCTATTGACGATGATGTCTGGACTACTTCCTTAGATAAGATGTCTTCTCTGCTGGAGCTGATCAAAAAAAATTACCACCGGGAATTTGAGTATGATAAAGGTGTCTATGCTTCGATACGGGGCATGCTCCATACACTGGATCCCCATTCCTATTTTTTAGATCCGGAAAGTTTTTCCCGGATGCAAGAGGATTACAGGGGGAAATATTTTGGATTGGGTATTCTCATTCAGAAACAGGAAGACCGCCTGGTCGTTATCTCTCCCATCGAAGGGGGGCCCGCTTCCAGACTGGGAATTCAGGCTGGAGATATTATTTCTCACATTGAAGGGAAGAGCACAAAACCCATATCAAGCCTGGATGCGGTCCATCTTCTCCGGGGTCCCAAAGGAAAGCCCGTCAATATCACCATTGTCCGCGAGGGATTGGACGAGCCCCTGGAATTGACGGTCGTACGGGATGAGATTCCCTTGCACAGCGTACCTTATTCCTTCATGCTGACGGAAGATACGGGTTATATCTTTATCAGGAATTTCGCCGAGACGACAACGGATGAGTTCGAGGGCAGAATTCGAGCCCTTGAAATCCAGGGAATGAAGAGGCTTATTCTTGATATGAGGGGCAACTCGGGTGGAACGTTCCTCCAGGCCCTGGAGATTTCCGATGAGTTCCTGGCAAGGGGAGACCAGATTGTATCCATTCGAGGGCGCAACAAGGGATACAACAGAGAATTTTTCGCCGTGAGGGATGAGCAGTATGAAAACCTTCCTCTTGTGATTTTGATCAACCAGGGAAGCGCCAGCGCCCCGGAGATCGTTGCGGGGGCCGTTAAGGATAACGACCGGGGCATCATCGTTGGTCAAAACTCATGGGGTAAAGGGCTTGTTCAGACTGTCTTTCCCTTGTCTCCCAATACCGCCGTGGCTTTGACAACAGCCAAATATTTCACGCCGAGCGGAAGGTCGATCCAAAAATATTCTTCGGTCGACAATTATGTCCTCCATCAGGCTGTTCCTGAAGAAGAAAGGGAAGTCCGCTACACTGCCAAGGGCCGGAAAGTGCTGGGACAAGGGGGAATTGCTCCCGATTATGAAGTTGATTTTTTATATTCGAATATCACGGCCAGCCTTGTTTTCAGAGGAAGATTTTTCACTTACGCCCAGAAATTTGTAAACGGTGAGACACCTCTTTCAAAGACGCTGTTGTTTCCTTCCAACGAAAGTGAATCTTCCCCGGGAAAGCAGGGTAAAATTAATATAAACCGGGGATTTAAGGTCGGCCAAAGGGTTGTCGAAGATTTCAGAAATTTCCTGACCAAGGGTGGATTTGAGTTTTCGCAAAAGGATTTTACAGACGCCGAAGAGGAAATAAAGAGAGAGCTGGAAAGGGAAATTTATTCTTCCTATTTCGGGATCGAAGAAGGCATACGAGTTTTCCGGAAAAATGATCCGGTTGTTTTGAAAGCCATCGAAGTTTTTTCCGAAGCGGCGGCTTTAGTCCGGGACCGCTGAGCCTCTTTTTTGATATAATAACTATTGTTCCGGGACGAGGTCTATTTTTTCGATCGGAAAGGAGGAAGGCGAATGAGGATTGCCGTTGCGTCCGACCACGCCGGATTCACATTAAAAAAAGGAATCCTTTCACTGCTTGAAAAGAGGGGAATCGACCACAAAGATTTTGGTTGTTTTTCCAGTGAGAGAGTTGATTACGTGGATTTCGCCGTGCAGGCTGCGGAAAAGGTCCGTTCGGGGGAATATGATAGAGCCATTCTTATCTGCGGAACCGGGCTGGGAATGGCTATGGTTGCCAATAAATTTCCAGGGATCCGGGCGACTCCCTGCTGTGATGCATTCACGGCCGAGATGAGCCGAAAGCATAATGATTCCAACTGTCTGACCCTTGGAGGAAGGATCCTTCCCTTGGATGAAGCAGAAGAAATCACGACTATCTGGCTGGAGACGGAGTTTGAGGAGGGACGTCATCGTGAGCGTCTGGAAAAAATCGTGCAGCTGGAAAAAAATCTGGCCGGGATTCCCGAATAATTCCCGGTTTGATAAATATGGAAATAATTAATAGGAGAAGGCTTAATGTCTGATTTTTATGAAAAAATAAAGGCGCTCTCTGAAAAAGTGGAAGCCAACAATATCTGGCGGCAGAGAGATTCGATCAATCTTATCCCATCGGAATCCACTCCATCATTGTTGGTTAAAATGTGTGAAATCTCCGATCCATCGGGGCGTTATGCTGAGCATCGAACCATGAAAGGGCAGGAGATTTATTTTTACCAGGGAACGGATTTTATTCGGGAGGTCGAGGAGGAAGCGCAGCGTGAATTGGCCAAGTTCTTTGAATGTTCGGAAGCGGAACTGAGACCCGTCAGCGGCCAGATGGCTAATGAAGTGGTGTTTAAGGCCATGGTCAAGTTCATCAACCGCGAACGGCCGGAAGGCCAGCCGATGCGCAAAATGACGCTGGTTTTAAACAACGACCTCAACAATGGCGGTCATCTGAGTTCCCAGCCGATGGGCGCATTGTTCAATTATGTTCAGGAAGATCCGGTTAAGGGGAAAGAAAATGTTGTCCATTTTCCAGTGAGAAAGGACAATCCTTATAAACCCGATACGGAAAAACTGGCTGAAATTCTGGACAGCCACAAACCGGAACTTCTGATTTTCGGTAAGAGTATGTTTATTTATCAGGAGCCCGTTGAATTCGTCTCGGGCTTGGTCCAGAGCTGGGAAAATCCCCCGGTACTCATGTTCGATATGGCTCATGTCCTGGGTTTATACGGAGCCTTCCAAGCTCCCCTAAAAGAAGGAGCCCATATCGTTACCGGCAGCACACACAAAACCTTTTTTGGTCCGCAAAGGGGTTTGGTCGTCGGCAGCTTTCCCAAGGGAAGCCCCCTTCGTCCCCTCTGGTTGAATATCAAGAACAGGGCTTTTCCCGGGTCAACAAGCAACCATCACCTAGGGACTCTTCTGGCCCTGCTTTTAGCTTCGTACGAAATGAATGCCTTCAAAGATGCTTTTCAGGCGGACGTCCGGAACAATGCCAAGGCTTTTGCCCGGGCTCTGTATGAGGCCGGTATTCCGGTTGAAGGCGATGAAGCAGACGGGTTCACAGAGACCCATCAGGTTCTTATCAGGATTAAAGAATTCGGGAACGGCATGGAAATCGCCCGCCGGCTGGAAGAAAACAATATTCTGACCAATTACCAGGCTCTTCCCGATGACGAAACGTTCCTCGAACCCAGCGGTATCCGTATGGGCGTCCAGGAGATGACGCGTTTCGGAATGAAAGATAAAGATTTTGCTGATCTGGCCGGATTCATATCCGATGTCATCCGAAACAATAAGAATGTTAAAGAAAATGTGAAGGCCTTCCGTCATCATTTTCTAGAGATGAGGTATTGCCTTTCCTATGAGGAAGCTTTACCCTTGGCGGCCAGGATTTTTAACTCTGCTTTCCCCTATCACGAGTTCGCCGCCCGGTTTATCGAAAATTTGCAGAAAAACATATCCTAGCCTGTATGATTCACGGATTTTAGTGCAGACCGGAAACGAGTCCTATGGATTGGAGATTTTTTTTATAAAGTTTTATTAGAGGGGAGGTGTCATGAAAATTTTGATTATCGGAGCGGGAGGAAGAGAACATGCCCTTGCCTGGAAAATATCTCAAAGCTCCGAGGTAAAAAAAATATTCTGTGCGCCCGGAAACGCGGGCACAGCGGACATTGCCGAAAATGTGGAGATTGAAGAGACGGATATCAAGGAGTTGCTGGAATATGCCTCGAAGGAAAAGATCGACCTGACTGTTGTAGGCCCTGAACAGCCTTTAGCCAAGGGGATTGTTGATCTTTTTGAAGAAAAGGAGCTGAGGATCTTTGGGCCCACAAAAAATGCTGTGGAAATAGAATCCAGCAAAATATTTTCCAAACAATTCATGGAACGGCATAGAATTCCCACAGCGGATTTTAAGATTGCCGATTCTCTGGAAAAAGGAAAAGAAATCCTGGGTTCCGGCGATTTTTCCTATCCTGTGGTCGTCAAAGCGGACGGGCTCGCCGCGGGAAAAGGTGTTATTATCTGCCGCGAAGCCGATGAGGCCGAAAACGCACTGAAGACGATTATGGTCGATAAAAAATTTGGGGAAGCCGGAGAAAAAGTTGTTATCGAAGAGTGCCTCTTCGGAAAGGAAGCATCGTTCATGGTTTTTTCCGACGGGACTAAAGCCGTTCCCCTTGTGACGACCATGGATCATAAGCAGGTATTTGACGGAGATAAAGGGCCGAATACGGGCGGTATGGGAGCCATCTCCCCTTCTCCTTTCATCGACAAGATCCTTTTTGCGGAGATCATGCAGACCATTGTTTATCCTACGGTGACCCGCCTGCTTGAAGAAGGAAGAAAGTACAAGGGTGTTCTTTATGTGGGGCTTATGCTGACCGAAAACGGGCCGAAGGTTTTGGAGTACAACTGCCGCTTTGGGGACCCGGAGACACAGGCTCAGATGCTTAGAATGGACGGTGACCTGGTCAAAATAATGCAGTCCGTAATCGAGGAGAATGTGTTTGAATATGACATCAATTGGAGCAGCCGTCCGTCCGGATGTGTTATTCTTGCTTCGGGTGGGTACCCGGAAAAATACGAAAAAGGAAAACCGATCCAAGGCCTGGCCAAGCTCTCCAGTCTTTCCGGGATAGAGGCTTTCCATGCCGGAACCAAGAAGGAAGGAAATAATATCGTTACCAACGGGGGCCGTGTTATGGGAATCTGTGCTTCGGAGAGAACACTGGACGAGACCATGGAAAAAATCTATATGGCCATTTCCCGGATTAAATTTGAAAACATGCATTTCCGCAAGGACATCGGGGCGGTCAAGGAGGGCAAGAAATGAAAGTGGGATTGTTTATCGGCAGTGAATCAGACTACGGGATTTTACAGGAAGCTTTGGCCGTTTTTGATGAATTTGGGATTTCTTATTTATGGGAAATTACCTCTGCTCACCGTTCACCGGAAAGAACGAAAGCGCTGATAGGTAAGTTCGAGAAAGAAGGGGTGGCTGTTTTTATTGCCGTGGCCGGGAAAGCCGCACATTTAGCGGGCGTGGTGGCTTCCTATACTCTAAAGCCTGTCATCGGAGTGCCCGTCGGCGGTTCGGAATTGGGAGGTCTGGACGCCCTTTTATCCACAGTTCAGATGCCGAGGGGTGTTCCCGTAGCCTCCATGGGACTGGGAAAATCCGGTGCTGCCAATGCGGCTCTTTTTGCCGTTCATATCCTTGGATTGAGCGATAAGGATCTGGCTGAAAAATTGTCCGGCTTCAGAAAAAAAATGGTCGATTCCGTTAAAAACGCTTCCCAAAAAGTTAAACGGCAGAAAGCATGAAATCGTTTTTTATCCAGACATTCGGTTGTCGTGTCAACCAGGCCGAAGCATTTGTATGGTCTGAAGATCTTCAGCGTCACGGGCTGGAGCCGGTTAGGGATGCGTTTCAAAGCGATCTGGTGATTGTGAATTCCTGTACGCTGACCAGCCGGGCGGACAGGGATTTGAGAAACTTTTTAAGAAAGGTGGAACGAAAAAATCCCTATGCCCGGGTGGTGGTCACCGGATGTTATGTGGAGAAGTACCCTCAAGAGGCACGAAAATTTCCTCCTGCTTGGTTGAGCCTTTCCAACAAGGAAAAGGGATTCCTTATCGAGCGTGTGAGCCCTTTTCTTCCGGCTGACCGGAGTCTTCCGGTCCGGCCTTTTCGCTCGCGGGCGCTGGTAAAAATCCAGGACGGATGTGATTATAGATGCACTTTCTGTGTTATTCCCAGTGTGCGGGGGAAAAGCCGGAGCGTCCCGACAGCCGAAGTTATAAACCGGGCCCGCGCATTTGTTAAGCAGGGATACCGGGAAATCATTCTGACGGGCATCAATATATGTTCTTACGGCCTTGATCCGGGAGCGGAATTATCCTTCAGCGGCCTCATGAATGAGATCGATAACATAACCGGATTAAGCCGTTTCCGGCTGAGTTCCCTCGATCCCCGGTTTATGGATGAGCCCTTTCTCGAAAGCCTGGCTGCTTGTTTCAAGGTATGCCCTCATTTCCATCTTTCGTTACAGCATGGATCGGACCGGATCATCAAGCGAATGGGCCGGGATATCTCCGTCAAAGATTACAGCAGGATCCTTTCGTCTTTGGTGAAGGTTTTCCCCGAGGCGGCTCTGGGAGCGGATATCATCGTCGGTTTCCCCGGGGAAACGGATGAAGATTCCAACAAGATGTATTCCTTTCTGGAGCGGTCGCCCCTGACTTATTTCCATGTTTTTTCCTATTCCCCGAGAGCTGGAACTCCCGCGGCTTCGTGGCCGCAGGTGCGGGACGGGGAAAAGAAGGAACGGTCCCGCCGTTTTCGTGACCTGTCACGCCGTAAAACCATGGCTTTCCGGCGGAGGTTTATCGGAAAAGAACGACCGGCCGTTGTGGTCAAGAAATCTCTCGACAGGGTTGATGTTTTAACGGACAACTATCTTAAGACTTCTCTGCCGGCCGGCGAGGTTGAAGAGCGGTCACAGATTCGGATCAGGATCACATGTGCGGATGAAAAGGGACTTCGGGGAAATTGGGATTCTTCGGCCGGATACTGAAACGGATGGAATATTCATGAGCCGCATTTTTCTTCTTCCACCTGAGGTTTCCCGGAAGATCGCAGCCGGCGAAGTCATAGAGCGCCCGGTTTCCGTTGTCAAGGAGCTTGTTGAAAATTCTCTTGACGCGGGTGCCGATGAAATATCTGTCGAGCTGGCCGGCGGGGGGAAGAGATCAATCAAGGTTACTGACAACGGGCAAGGTATGAGCTGCGAGGACGCTGCTGTTTGTTTTGAGCGGCACTCGACGAGCAAAATTTCCCGGCTGGAAGATCTTTCCTGCATATCCACCCTTGGTTTCAGAGGGGAGGCCCTGCCCAGCATCTCTGCGGTTTCCCAGGTTCTGCTTCGCACATCCGATGGAAAGGGGGCGGGAACACTGATCGAAAGGGAGGGATCCGATCAGATCCGACTTGAAGATACGGCTTTTCCACGGGGCACTTCCGTGGAAGTGAACGATCTTTTTTTCAATCTGCCCGCCCGGGAAAAATTTCTCAAGTCGGACAGAAGCGAGCTATCGGCTATCGTCAAATCCTTGACCCAAACGCTTCTTGTCCATCCTTCCGTCCGGTTTTCCCTGAGACACGGAAAAAGAGAGATTTATGCCTATCCCTCCGTCGGAAGTCTCAAGGAAAGAATTTTCCAGGTGTTCGGCCGGGAAGTCGTCGAACGTCTTTTGGAAATCCGGCACAACGAGGGGTCTTACCAAATTTCAGGCTATTCTTCTAAACCACCTGCCGGAAGAAGCGATCGTCGGCATCAATTTTTTTTCGTCAACAAACGTCCTGTTAAGGAAAAAACCCTGCAGGCTGCTTTAAACCGGGCCTACAAGGGGCTTTTGGAGAAAGATTTATCTCCGGAAGCTTTTCTCCTTATTGATGTCCCCCTGGATGAAGTGGACGTTAATGTCCATCCGGCCAAAGAAGAGGTGCGGTTTCGAAATACCGGCACCGTCTTTATGCTGGTAACCTGGGGCATTGAACGGTCCGTCCTCAAGGAAAAAGGATTAAAGGTCGTCCGGCCCGAAGAGCATGCCGCAGATTTTATGTTCACAAAAAAACCTTTGACCTTTCAGGCGGACAGGGTCGAGGAAAAGAAGCCGGGCCGGCATCCGGACCTGGGTTTTATTCCTCCGGAGAAGGGAATATTCCCGGCGGAGGATTCACCCCGGGTGCTCGGTCAGTATCTGGATATGTACATCGTGGCCGTAGAAGGGGACGGGTTGGTCATTATCGACCAGCACAACGCCCATGAACGCGTTCTTTTCGAGCAGTACAAACGTCTCTATGAAAACGACAAATGGCCCCGGAAGATGCCGATGTTTCCGCTTCTGGTCGAGTTTTCTCCTTCGCAGGCTTTAAACTGGGAGAACAACCGGGAAATGCTGGAAAAGACCGGTTTCCTTGTCGAACCCATGGGAAAACAGACCTATGCTATTAAGGAATTTCCGGAGGTGTTTACCGAGGAGGAGGCTAAAAAAGTTTTGTTTTCTCTTCTTGATGAAGTGAATGAAACTGGTGTGGAAAAGCGGAAGGACCGGATTTTGGCTACCCTGGCCTGCCGGACGGCCATCAAGGCGGGCCTTCCTCTATCCCAAGAAAAAATGGCTTGTCTTGTTGAAGAGCTTTTTCAGACCTCGAATCCTGCCGTTTGTCCTCATGGACGTCCGGTGGTCATCCGTTTCGAGCGCAAGGATATAGAGAAGAATCTGGGTCGTTGACGTCCCATATGACCTTAAGAAAGAGATGGGTGGCGAACTTTGGGCTGAGGTTGCAAAAGTGGAAAAACCCGCTACAATAAGAGTTCTGCTTATGGTAAATCGTCGGGGAGTGGCGCAGCCTGGTTAGCGCGCCTGCCTTGGGAGCAGGAGGTCGTCGGTTCAAATCCGATCTCCCCGATTGTACATCATTCTCATTTTTCTTGGGATATTGAAAAATACATGCCCTTGGGCTATATTGAAAACCGTCCTTGAGCGCGCCTGTAGCTCAGTTGGATAGAGCAGCTGCCTTCTAAGCAGCGGGTCGGGAGTTCGAGTCTCTCCAGGCGCGCCATCCCAGCCAATTCCTTTTCACTTGAGGCTTGAAAAAAAGTGAGTGTCCTCAGGTCCGGTCGAAGGCTCACCTTTAGGGGTGAGATAACCGTGCCAAAAATCATCCCTAAATCCACCCCCAGGAATATTGACGTTACCTTGATACTTTGTGTACATTTAATAATTGCCTGGAATGCCTCTTAAATTGTCATGGGCAAGTGAAGTGAGGGAGTATTCTCTTTTAAGCCGGTGAGGCGGAGGTTCCGGAGCGCCTCGTTGACATGAGAATACAAATCACTTATTTTAAGTAGAGAGAAAATGGGTTCAACACTTGGCGATGTCCTCACACGTGAAAAACTGTTGAGTGATGATCAGTTAAAAAGAGCTCTGGAATACCAGAAAAAACATGATGTCCCCCTGGGTTCCGCGTTCATCTCCCTCAATCTTGTCTCCGAAGAAGACATGGCCCATGCCCTGAGCCGCCAGCTCGGCTATCCTTATATCGATCTCAATCAGTTTGAGCTTTTCCCGGAAGTTATCGAACTTGTTCCGGTTGATGTCGCCAAAAAACACCTGATCATGCCCGTCCACCGCATCCGTTCTTTTATCACCCTGGCCATGGTCGATCCCACGGATCTTGATGTCATCGAGGATATCAAATTCAGAACCGGATTAAGCATCCAGCCCGTGGTTGCTTCCGAGTCGGCTATCCTGAATGCCATCAGCAGATATTACGGGACCTCTTCGGATATCCGGGTCAAGCAGATCCTGGACGAGATTGAAACAGGCGATGATACGCGGATCAGCATCATGGAGGATGAAGAGGACGATTACAGCGTCGAAGAAATCGTCCAGTCGACGGAACAGGCTCCCATCATCAAGCTGGTGAATACGGTTTTCATCGATGCCATCAAAAAGGGGGCCAGTGATGTCCACTTTGAACCTTATGACGAGTCCTTCCGGATTCGCTACCGGCTGGACGGCACGCTCTATGAAATGATGAACCTCGGCCTTAAATACAAAAATCCGGTTCTTTCCCGCGTGAAAATCCTGTCCACCATGGATATCGCGGAAAAGCGCCTTCCCCAAGACGGCCGGATCAAGATGAAAGCAAAGCTGGAGACCGGTGTCAAAAAAGAGGTGGACATGCGTGTTTCGAGCATTCCTACGATTTTTGGAGAAAAAATCGTGGCCCGGATTTTGGATAAAGAAATGCTTCAGTTGGACCTGACCCACCTTGGATTTGAAACGGAAACATTGAAAATTTTCCAGCAAAACATCATCAAACCGTGGGGAATCATCCTGGTTACAGGTCCCACCGGAAGCGGGAAAACAACAACCCTTTATTCGGCCATATCCGTTCTGAACAGCATGGAAAAAAATATCATGACGGCTGAAGATCCCGTCGAGTTTTATATCAAAGGCATCAATCAGGTCAATATCAAGGAAGCGATCGGGCTTGATTTTGCCGCCTCGCTTCGTTCTTTCCTGAGACAGGACCCCGATATCATGCTGGTGGGAGAAATGCGAGATTTTGAAACCGTCGACATCGCCATCAAGGCCGCTTTAACCGGCCACCTCGTATTCTCCACCGTCCACACCAATGATGCGGCGAGCACCATAACCCGTCTGGCCAACATGAATGTCGAGCCTTATCTGATTGCGGATTCCGTCATTCTGGTCGTCGCCCAGCGTCTTGTCCGCAAACTGTGCGATAAGTGCAAGGTTGAAGATAATCTGCTTCCGGAACAGCTTATCGATCTCGGTTATAGGGAAGATGAAGTGAAAAAGATCAAGGTTTTCAAAGCCGAGGGATGCAGCCATTGCAGTAATACGGGATATAAGGGACGTATCGCGATCTATGAGGTTCTTCAGATCAACGATGATATGCGGCGGCTCATTCTGGACAAGGCCCAGTCCAAAGACATAAAAAAAATTGCGGTCAGCCGCGGGATGAGCACTCTGAGGAGGAGCGGCTTGAATAAAATAAAAGACGGTGTTACTTCCGTGGAAGAAGTGCTGAGAGAAACCATCAAGGATGAGTGATATGGAAAAGAATATTCATGAATTGTTGAAGATCACCGTTCAGGAAGACGCCAGCGATCTTCATATAACCAGCTATATACCTCCCAGGATTCGGGTTGACGGAAATTTGATTTCTCTTGATCTGCCTGTCTTAACTCCCGATGAAACAAAAAATCTCGTGTACAGCCTGCTGACGGACCGGCAGAAAAAGACTTTTGAAGAAAAGCTGGAATTGGATTTTTCTTTCGGGATTAAAGAACTGGGGCGCTTTCGCGGAAATGTTTTCATGCAGAAAGGAACGGTCGCAGCCGCCTTTCGAAGGTTTTTACCCCATATGTGGAGTTTTGCTGAACTTGGAATTCCTCAAAGACTGGCCCAGCTTTGCTTTCTGCCCCGGGGATTGGTCCTTGTTACCGGGCCGACCGGCTGTGGAAAATCGACATCATTGGCTTGCATGATGGAGCATGTCAACCAGAACAGAAGTGTCCATATCGTGACCATTGAGGACCCGATCGAATATTTTTTCACTCCCAAAAAATCTATCATCAACCAGAGGGAACTTCTTGTCGATACCTTGACCTATACCAATGCGCTGCGCTCCGTCCTTCGAGAGGACCCTGATGTCGTCCTGGTGGGTGAGATGAGGGATATGGAAACCGTTGAAGCCACGCTGAGGGTGGCCGAAACAGGGCATCTGACCTTTTCAACTCTTCATACGAATTCGGCATCTGAGACCATATCCCGTATCATCGACATCTTTCCTTCCCAATACCAGGCCCAGGTTCGCATCAACCTGTCCATGATTCTGGAGGCGGTAATAACCCAGGCCCTCCTTCCCCGTTCCGACGGCAAAGGACGTGTCCTGGCCATGGAGATCTTGATACCCAATCCCGCCATCCGGAATCTTATCCGTGAGAACAAACTGCACCAGATCTACAGCAGCATGCAGATGGGCCAGGAGAAATTCGGCATGCAGACATTCAACCAGTCCCTTGCCAGCCTGTTTTTCAAGCGTCAGATCAGCTTGGATACCGCCATGAGCATCACCTCCAAACCGGAGGAACTGACGGATATTATCCAAAGAAGGGAGGGCTTTCAGGTTGCTTCAGCCGATTATCGCACCAAGGATAGATCCCGAATGAGGTAAAAGGGGAAAAAAATGCCTACATTTGTATGGAAAGGAAAAAATCGTTACGGTGATGCCGTGGGGGGGGAGCGTGTCGCCCGCAATATCGATGATTTGAGGACTATCCTCCAGCAGGAACAGATAGCGGTTTCCAACATCACCCGCAAGCGCGCCGAGTTCAAGATTCCCTTTCTCACAAGAGAAAGGGTCACGCTCAAAGAACTGGCTGTTTTTAGCCGCCATCTTTCGGTCCTGATAGATGCCGAACTGCCACTGATCCAGAGCCTGAACATTCTGGCTGAAGAACAGGAGAAGAACAAATATTTCAGGAGTGTCATAAAAAGCATCAGGGCGGACGTCGAAGCCGGATCATCACTGAACCATGCCATGAGGAAATATCCTAAGGTTTTTGACGACCTTTACTGCAACCTCGTCGGCACAGGAGAGCAGAGCGGTTCGCTGGATGTTATGCTGACACGTTTGGCTGATTATGAAGAGCGTATCGTCAAGCTGCGTTCTCAAGTCAAACAGGCTATGATATATCCCGTCGCCATCGTGAGCTTCGCCCTCGTCGTGACCATTTTTATGCTGTGGAAGGTTGTTCCGACATTTGCCAACATATTTATGGAGCTGGGGGCCAAACTCCCGTTGCTGACCGTTATTTTAGTCAAGCTCAGTGACTTTGTCTCGAAGTACATCCTTTTTATATTCTTGGGGATTATCGCCCTTATCGTCGGCTACCGCTTTTTTGGAAAAACGACGAAGGGCCGTTATATTCTTGACCGGGTCTATCTTAAAATGCCTCTCTTTGGGAAGATCTTGGAAAAGGTGTCCCTTTCCCGTATCACTCGAACTCTGAGCACGCTTCTTTCCGGCGGTGTGGCCATGCTGGAAAGCCTCAAGATCACGGCCGGAACAGCGGGGAATGTCATTATCCAATCCTCTATCCTGGATGCAAGGCGAAAGGTTTCCGAAGGCCAAAGCCTTACCGATTCCTTTCGGGAAGCGGGGGATTTTCCGTTCATGCTTACTCAGATGATCGGCGTTGGCGAAGCCACGGGAACACTGGATGAAATGCTCAGCAAACTGGCCGATTTTTATGATGAAGAAGTCGAAACATCCGTATCGGGGCTTTTATCCATGCTCGAGCCTATTATGATGATTTTTGTCGGTGGATTGGTCGGAACAATCGTTATTTCCATGTACCTCCCAATCTTCAGTATGATTCAGCAGATCTAAGGGGTTGCAGGAGAAGATGCTCGTATGGGGGCAAAAAAACGGGATGTTTTCCGGCTCATCCTCTACCGCTTCATCATCGTCACCACTCTTCTCATCGCTTCCGTTCTCATCGAAAGCAGCACTTCCGCATTTCTGCCGCTGATTCCCTTTTTTTATTTCATCATTATTTGCTATATCTTGAGTTTTTTTTATGTTGTTCTTTATCTCGTGTGGGAACAATACACCTTCCAGATTTCCGTTCAAATTTTTATTGATTTGCTGCTCATTACGGGGCTGGTTTATATTTCCGGCGGCCTTAAAGGGTCGTTCTATTTTATGTATATTTTTGAGATTATCGCCGCAAGCCTTCTTCTTTCTAAACGGGCCGCTTATACCACGGCTTCTCTTTCGGCCATTCTTTTCGGCTTGCTGGTTGAGGGGATGTTTTACAGAGTCATTCCCATCTACAGCGCCGAACAGGGTGTCGAAATGTCTTTCGGATTCGTCCTCAACAACCTGGTTTTTGCCTGGGGAGTCTTCTTTCTTATCGCCTTCCTGGTCAACTCGCTGACGGAGAACCTGCGGCGAGCGAGAAAAAAGCTGGAGCAAACCCAGAGGGAGCTTGAGGTTAAAAAACGCCTGGCCATTGCCGGAGAAACATCGGCCCGCTTGGCCCATGAAATCCGCAATCCCCTGGCGGCTGTTTCGGGATCTGTCCAGGTTCTCAAAGACGAGCTGACACTCGACGGCAAACAAAAAAACCTGATGGAAATCATCCTGAAGGAATCCCAGCGCATCTCTGCGTCGATCGACCAGTTTTTAAACCTTGTTTCCCCATCAAAGGTTCCTTCCATGGCTATCGATCTTTCAACCATTCTTGAGGAAACCCTCATTCTCCTCCAGCAGAGCGGCAAGCTGAATTTTCACTACCGTATCGAGGGCAATTTTCATTCCGAAAGGATGACGTTTTTCGGCGACGTAAATGAATTCAAACAGGTTTTCTGGAATCTTTTGAACAATTCTTTGAAAGCCATGCCCGAAGGGGGGAAACTGTCGCTTAATTTTGATAGATTGAAGAAAAGCATGATCCAGTTCCGGATCGCCGATACGGGAAAAGGTTTAACCAGGGAAGAAAAGGAGAGAATCTTCGAACCTTTTTTTTCGGGTTTCAAGGAAGGAAAAGGAATCGGGATGGCTATTGTCAGACGCATCGTCGATAGCCTGGAGGGGTCCATTGAGATCTCTTCGGAACTAGGGAAGGGTACGGAAATACGGATCATGTTTCCGCGGCGTATATCACCTTGAGTCGAAACGGCGTATGCCTTAAAGAATACGCAGAAAGGACAACCGGATGGAAAAGATATTGATTGTCGACGACGAAAAAAGCATTCTTGAACTTCTTATCGTTGTTTTTGAAAAGGAGGGATATGCCGTTAAGGCTACTCCTTCGGGAACCAAAGCCATGGAGTGGCTGGAGAAACAGGATTTTGACCTGGTGATAACGGATATCAAGCTTCCCGAAATCAGCGGGCTGGACATCCTGAAATATTTGCAGGAAAAACGTCCGGATATTCCCATCGTCATGATCACCGCCTATGGGAGCATCAAGCAGGCCGTAGAAGCATTGAAGGCAGGGGCCGCCGACTACGTGGTCAAACCGTTCGATATCGAAGAATTGAAGATCATCGCGGCCCAGGCCCTGGAAAAAAGGCGGCTGCGGGAAGAGAATATCATTCTCAAGCGGGAGCTCAAGGAAAAATACAACCTGATGAATCTTATCGGCAAAAGCCGCAGGATGCAGGAAATCTACAATCTTATCGAAAAGATCGCGGGGACGGAATCCACGGTCCTCATCACCGGGGAGAGCGGTACGGGAAAGGAGGTGGCCGCCCGGACGATTCACGCTCTGAGCCCGCGCAAAGACAACCGTTTTGTTTCCGTCAACTGCGGGGCCCTTCCGGAAAGTCTCCTGGAGAGTGAGCTCTTCGGCCATGTCAAGGGAGCCTTCACGGGGGCGGCCGCGGATAAAAAAGGATTGTTCGAAGCGGCCGAACAGGGGACACTTTTCTTGGACGAGATCGGCGAAATGTCGGCCTATACCCAGGTCAAACTTTTGCGGAGTCTTCAGGATAAAAGAATCAGACGGGTGGGCGGCATAAACGAGATCGCGGTGGACGTCCGGATTATCGCCGCTTCCAACCAGGACCTCAAAGAGTCCATCAAAGAGGGCAAATTCCGTGAGGATCTGTTTTACCGCTTGAATGTCATTTCCATGCGCATGCCCCCGCTTCGGGAGCGGAGAGAAGACATTCCCCTCCTGGTTTCCCATTTTTTAGAAAGACACTCCCGGAGGATGAACCGCCTGAAAAAGAGGATGACTCCCAAGGTGATGAAAATTCTGGAAGCATATCCCTGGCCGGGAAATGTCCGGGAGCTGGAAAACATGATGGAGAGGACCGTAGCAATCGAGGAGAGGCAGACCGTCACCGAAGACTGCCTTCCGGAAGAACTCCTCCATCCGCAAAAAGCAGCGGAGGTCGATGTTCTTCCTGATTCGGGATTTGACCTGAAAAACCACCTCAATGATATCAGCATCCATTATATCGAAGAGGCCCGAAGGCGGTGCCAGGGAAACATGAAAAAAGCGGCTTCTTTGTTGGGCCTCAGCTACCGTTCCCTGAGGCACCTCATCGAAAAATACAACCTGAAAATACCCCGTGAAGAGGCGGAACGGTAACCCTTACCGTTTGTTAATGCCAAATATTGTCAATGAAATGACATATCCTGTGATGAAGGCGTTTGTTTTTTTTTGAGCTTTTTTTTATTTGATTTATTATGTAACACTTAGGGATTGGCACGAAAATTGCTGAAGATAAAGTGATTGAAAAATTTATTCCTGGCGACAACAGTCGTTAGGAAAGGAGGAATGAATGCTTAAAAAAATGAGAGGTTTTACGTTGATCGAGCTGCTGATCGTTGTCGCCATTATCGGGATATTGGCGGTCCTGCTCGTTCCCAACGCCATCACGGCCATCCAGAAGGCCAAACAGAAAAGCACCATGAAGAGCATCACCACCATCGCTACGGCCGTCGCCGACTACATCACCGACAACGGTGAAGCCCCCGCTGAGCCGAGTGGAAATGATCTTGATGCAGCGGATCCTTTTTACGATTGCTTGGCACCCTTTTATGTCCGGGTCATTCCCGAAAACGACGAGTGGGGCGAACCCTTCAAAATTTGGACGAATACCAATGTTGACGGCAATTATGGTATTGCTGACGGTCTTTCAGGGGATTTTCTTATCACATCGTGGGGAAGAAACAGTGAGTTGGAGGGATTTAATTTTGATCCTGATAACCCGGAACAAGGTTATTTCGCCGTCAACTCCATGGATGACTTCACCAATGACCTGGTCAGCTACAGCGGCTCCTGGATCCGCGCTCCGCGCGCCCTGGCCACTGCCGGTTCCTGATACGTTTAGCTGAAAAAGGGTACGTTAGAACACAGGTCCTGAGAGCGTCCCTCTTCGAGAAGAAGAGGGACGCTTTTTTTTTGCCGACGGGTATTTTTTTGGTTCATCACAATAAAGAGTACTTTAGCACATAACACAAAGGTGAATGGTGAGGGAAAAGGATTGGATTTTAAGCCGCGGTTCAGGTTCACCGGGGATTGTGCTATAATCTTTTCTCCCAAAGATGCGAACACTTTTAACGGGCCTCATCTACATCCTTATCGTCCTTTTTCTTCTGCCGTTATTTCTTGTCTGTATCCTGATAGGGAAAGCCACCCCCATAATGGCCCTGGGAAAGGGGGCCGTGCGGCTGGGACAATATATTTTGGGCATCAAGATCGATGTGACCGGCCGTGAAGGCATCGACAGGAAAAAGCCCTATGTTTTTATGGCCAACCACCAGAGCTTCCTGGATGGTCCTCTGCTTTTTATGCTCATCCCCCAGCCTGTGAGGATCATCCTCAAAAAAGAAATTTTCCGCATTCCCGTTATCGGGCAGGCCATGAAGACGGCGGATTTTGTCCCCGTCGACCGCAAGGGCGTTCAGGGGGGAAGAAAAAGCGTCGAAAGGGCCATAAGCTTTGTCAAAAAAAACGCTTATTCATTTCTCATTTTTCCGGAGGGCACCCGATCTCTGGACAGCCGCCTCCAGCGGTTCAGAAGGGGAGGTTTTTTTCTTGCCGCCAAAAGCGGAGCCCCGATCATTCCCATTGCGCTTACGGGAACATTTTCCCTCATGCCCAAGGGAACGTTTTTCATCCGGCGGGGACGGGTGAAAGTCGCCTTTCTGCCAGAGGTTTCCGTCCAAGGACAGGCGGAAAAAGATTTTCCCCGGCTGATGGAAACGGTGCGGCGGCAGATACTTTCGAGGCTGGAAACGTGGGAAACCCGGCCGGGCATGCGGAGGAAAATATGAAATATCAAAACGGCATCGAAACCCTGCACTTTATCCTGAGAGAATTTTTCGAGGAAAAGGGAAATGTTTTTCAACAAGCCGTCGACCATATGGCGGCCTGTCTGGAGAACAAAAAGAAAATTCTTGCCTTCGGAAACGGAGGAAGCGCGGCCCAGGCTCAGCATTTTGCGGCCGAACTGGTAAACCGGTTTTTAAAAGACAGAAGGCCCTTTCCGGCGGTCTCTCTGACCACGGACACGTCCGCCCTGACATCCATTGCCAATGACTCCCGTTTTGATTTTGTTTTCAGCCGGCAGGTCGAGGCCCTGGGTGAGAAGGGGGATGTGGCCCTGGCCCTTTCCACCAGCGGCCGTTCACCGAACATCATCGAAGGTGTCCGCGCGGCCGGCAAGGGCGGTTTGTATACCGTGGCCCTCACCGGTAAAGGGGGCGGTCCCTTGGCCCCGCTGGCCGACTGCTTGCTGGATATTCCTTCCGTCGAAATCCCTCGCATTCAGGAGGCCCATCTTTTTCTTCTGCACCTTCTGGCCGGCGAACTGGAAGAGCTCCTGGTTCCTTCCGATTAGTCCGTCGATTCAGACTTCGCTATGAAAGTTCTGAAACGGGTTATTTGCGGGTCGGGAAGTGTGGACGCCTCGGCCGCCGTTTCGGCTCCCAGACGTAAAAGGCCTTTTCTTCTTCTTGGGGGGCTTCCGGCACGGCACCCTTTGATTTGCTCGCGGTCTTGTCGATGCGGAATGAACGCTCGGCCGAGGATATGACCTCATCACGGAGTCCTTCAGCGGCGATTTCCTCGGTGAATTGCCGCCGGCCTTCCACCAGGTCATGTATATATTGTTGGATCTGCTCTTCGGAATAAAACTTGTTTATGTCCCATTCTTCCAGGGGTTTTCCTTCAGCGGTAACGATCCGTTTCACGCCGAGCGGGCCCATTTCATAGTCGTTGGTCCCTCTTAGGTCGCCCCGCTGTATACGGGCCATAAGGTCGATGGGCACCCTTTTGACCTTGCGGATAAGCTGCTTTTTTTTCTGTCCGTCTTCTTCGTGGGTTTCGATGATTTCGCCCATACCTCCCGTGTTGTACTGCATGAACTTGACCTTGTCGGGGTAGTTGGCGGCGAGGGTCATGATAATCTCGTAAAACCGGTTGACCTTTTTGGCCCTTGAGCCGACGATAAAAGGATCGGTTCCGACGATCCGGACGGATTCTCCGGCCTTGGCTGGCTGGCTGGCAAAACTATGTGTGCTTTCGCCCCACAAATAGGCCAGGACGGCCTGTTCGGGCTTTAGTTCCTGGGCAAAGCTCATGATTGTATTCCGCCGTGTGATGAAGGCGAAAATGATTCCATCCACTTCTTCAAGCGGCGGAAGGTTGATGGATTTTGAAAAAATATCAATCATTCTGCTCTTGATCTTTACCCGGAGTTTTTTCCGCTGGAGAACGGCCCGGCCGTTGGCCGTCAGGCTCTCGTCGAGAAAATCGAGTTCGCCGTTGGACTTGATCATCACGTTTTCGAAAAGCGCTGTTTTGTCCACGAGGGCGTTATACATCGCTTCCTGGAATTTTTGTTCGACGTCCGTCTTGACAAAAAAGTTGTTTTCCGAACCTAAGGCGGAACCGTCCTTGCGCAAAAAGCAGATATCGTCCTGGGTGACCAGCGTTTTTTCGCCTTTGGAGTGGTCCAGGCCGAGCTGGTGGCAGGACCAGGTGGATTTTCCTGTTGCCGTCAGGCCGAAAAGGAAAACACCGTAGGTTTTGAGCTTATTGTTTTTGTCCCTGACCGTAACGATTTTTGTCCCCGAGTGAAGGCCCATCATGCCCATGTTGTCGGCGGTCCACATGGCTTGCCGCAGAAACCCTTTTTTGTCTTCACCCATATAATCCGTACCCAGGGCAATGTTGATGTTTTGCTCCGGCAGAACCAGGACCTGCTGTCTTATGGGATGTTCTTCGGGAATGTGGATCATGGTGAATTCGGGGCCCGGTCTTTTGCTCTCCTTGAACATGGTTGTTCCCCACATATATCCGATGCGGTAATTGACGACGTCGGCTTCGGAAACCACGAGAGTGCAGTGCGGATTAAAAATGTCATTGTTTCCCATCTGGCGTTTTATAGCGTAGAAGGGGAGCGTTCTCAGGAGATGGAGAACCTTGTCCAATTCTTCGGGAGCGTTTTGGATCAGGGTATTCTGAAGGGAGGTGGGATTCGGAAGGCGGATCTCCGGACTTCCCAGGTAAACGGTCTTGGGCGCGATACGGCTGGATATGGCGGCGCGCCATCCGTAGGAGCCGTATTTGGTGCGAATCCCGGCATCTTTGGCCCGGGGTTCGAGCCAATTGAGGTCGACCTTTTTGATATTCGGTCCCTCAAGGACTCTTTTGAGATCCTCGGCGAACTTTTTGTAGGCTTCGATGTTAAATAGGTCTGAGTTATTCATTTTCGGGCTCGGCTTCCCCTTCTTTTTCGGTTTCCCCGGTGACGATATTTTTGATGTTTTCCACGGTGGCTGTCCCGCTGTTGAAGTAGAAACAGCGGACGTTCTCCATCAGTCTCCGGAAAAATTCCTTATGGAACTCCATCCTTTCAGGAGATGTCAGAAGCAGGTGGGGATTGAAAAAGGGCTGCCTGCCTGATGCGCCCGGTTCCCGGGCGATTCCCGTTCCTTCCCCGCTTTCCAGGATGCGCAGGGCGTCTTCGGTCTCCAGTTCCACCAACGGCGGAGAAACCCTGTCCGAGCGAAGAATGAATATCCAGCGCAGTGCCGTGCGTTTGACATGCTTGGCAGGGCCGTCCAGCCAGTAGGGATCGAGCATTGCCTGGGATTTTTTGGAAGCCGTATAGCAGAAAGGAGATCCGCGATCGAGCCGGCAGTCATCCAGTTCGAGGCATTTTTCATTTCGACAGTTTTCTTTCCGGATGACGACATTTTCACATTTGCTGTGGTCGAACAGCGGGGCGAGATCTCCATAAACGTCCACCGTGTTGGTGGGGACGGAAAATTTTCTTTCTGCCGAATCGGCCAGGGCGACGCCCCCTGAAAAGCGGACATAGACCAGATCATTAGCGTGAAGGCGGAAGCGGGGATCTTGAAGCAGAGAGAAAAACAGCTCGGTTTTTTTCGTTCCTTTCGGACCGATCAAAATAAGCCCGTTGCCGTTGATATCGGTGCTCATGCCGCGGATAGCCTGGATACTGAAAAGCCGTTCCGAGATATCCATAACCAGACTGTGGGCCAGGCTGCGCAGGGAACCGTAATAGTCGGTATTAAAAAGGATTCCGGTTTTCGTGTTCGAGCTGTAAAATCCATGGGGCTCCCGGCCGGGAACGCCGTCAACGGCATAGATGATGCCGTGGGGTTCGAGGTCGCCTTCAAGCTGGGCCGGATACCAGTTCTCTACCCAGAAATCGTAAAGATGGGAGACATTCGTTCGAAGCTGTACGATGACGCCGTTGATGTTTGCGTTCCATTCGAAATAGTTGGCATAACTGAGGTGGTTTTCCGCCTCCGCTACAAGCGCATCCCGCATATTGGCGGAAACATCGGCTTCCACCGGGACGGACTTGGTCATTCGGGTCACCGTGTTGTTCAGGGCGATTCTCTTGACTTTTTTAGCCGTCTTGAGTTTTGCCAGCGCTTCCGTTATTCTGTCCAATCCTTTTTCCAGATTTTCCATGGATGTGGCGTAAGAAATGCGCAGGTTGTCGTCGGCCCCGAAGGCGTCACCCGGAACAACGGCAACATTCGCTTCTTTCAGCAAAAAATAGGTCAGGCCGTAGGAATTTCTCATCTGAACGCCGTTGAATTCTTTTTTGTATACGGAGGAGACATTGGGGAAAAGGTAAAAGGCTCCCTGCGGTTTGAAACAGGATATCTCGGGGATGGTCTGCAGACGCATCAGGGCATAGTTTCTCCGGCGCTGGAATTCCGCAGCCATTCGGGAAACCTCGTATTGAGGACCCTTTATGGCTTCCAGGCTGGCCATCTGGGATATGGAGCAGGCATTTGATGTCGAATGGCTTTGAATCTTGGCCATGCCGTTGATGATGTCCGAAGGACCGGCGGCATAACCGATTCGCCAGCCGGTCATGGAATAGGCTTTGGAAACCCCGTTGATGAGGATCGTCTTTTTTTTGATATTTTCGCCCAGGGCGGCGAAACTGACATATTTGAAATCATCAAAGACAAGCTTGTCATAGATTTCGTCGGCGATGACATAGATGTCTTCTTCGAGGATGACATCGGCCAGGGCTTCAAGCTGGTGTCTGTTGTATGCGGCACCGGTAGGATTAGAAGGATTATTGAGGATGATGGCCTTTGTGGACGGAGATATGGCGGCCTTCAACTGGTCCGGAGTTAAAAGAAACCCGTTTTCTTCCCTGGTGGGCACGATGATGGCCTTTCCTTGAGCCAGGGCGACGGCCTGCGGGTAAGTCACCCAGTAAGGCGCCGGAACGATAACTTCATCGTCCTCGTTGACCAGGGTTTGGATGAGGTGAAAAAGGGAGCTTTTGGCTCCCGATGAGACGATGATCTCGTTGGGTTCATAGGACAGGCCCTTTTCTTCAAGGAGCCGGTTAATGATTGCTTCTTTCAGTGCCGGAAGACCGTCGTTTTGCGTGTATTTGGTGATGTTATCCTGGATGGCTTTGATACCGGCGGCCTTGATGTTTTCCGGTGTGGGAAAATCCGGTTCGCCGACACTGAAGTCGATGATATCTATGCCCTCCCGTTTCATAGCCTTGGCTTTGGCCGTTATTTTGAATGTGGGAGAGGCGGCTATAACATTTACTTTTTCTGAAACCATGATTGCCCCATTTATTGTTGAGGATTATTCTTCGTCTTTTTCTTCCGGATTGAGCTTGTCCTTCATGTATTTTTTCAGGTCGACTCCGGTCAGAGATTGAACAACATCGGGCATTTGGGCGAGAATTTCGGCCACCTGCGCGGTGATCTTTGAGGCGCCGGGACCTTTATCGCCGCCGACCATGACGATTTTTTCCACTTTAGACAGGGGTTCAGAGACCGCTTTGGCAAGATCCGGCAGAATTTTCAGGTACATTTCAAAAAGAGCGGCTTGGTTGAAGTTTTGCCAGGCTTCGGCTTTTTTCATCAAGGTTTCCGCTTCAGCCAATCCCTGCAGCCTGATTCTTTCAGCTTCGGCCTGTCCTTCCAGGTTCAGCATTTCCGCCTTGCCTTTTGCCTCGGAACGAAGGCGGTATTCTTCGGCGTCGGCTTCTGCTTTTATTTGGTTTTTCCGGGCTTCGGCAGGCTTGATAACACTGTATTCCAACTCTTTTTGTTTCCGTGAAATTTCGAGCTCGGAAAGTTTGATGTCCTCTTCCTTTTCGATCCGTTTAACCTGGGCTTCCTCTTTTTTGATCTCCTGGCTCAGGCGGAAGCGCTCGAGTTCGTAGGAAAAGTCCGCCTTGGCCTTTTTCTGGTTGACAACGACCTGTGATTCCGCTTTTTTGCCTTCGTTTTCCCATTGGGCTTTGGCGATCAATGCTTCGGCGGACAGGCGGGCCACTTCTCCTTCTTTCCGGGCTTCCGAAGACTTGATGATGGCTTCCTTTTCCGTTTCCGCTTCGGCGATGGCGGCATCACGTTTGGCAGCCGCGATCTGGGGTTTTCCCAAAGCATTGAGATATCCCTGAGTATCGCTGATGTCTTTCAGCGAGAAGGAGATCATTCTCAGCCCGAGCTGGGAGAGGTCCTCCTGAGCGATTTTGATAACTTTAGACGAGAATTCCTGGCGGCTGCGGTAGATCTGTTCAACCGTCATCGTCCCGATGACTTCACGCGTTTTTCCTTCAAGGATGGTCAAAGAAACGTCCTGAATACCCTCTTTGCCCGCCCCAAGGAATTGTTCGGCGGCTTTGCGAATCGAATGGTCGGAAGAATCGATCTTGACCTGGGCGGTGGCTTCAGCCAAAATCGGAACACCTCCGTGCGTGAGAACCTCGGGGGTTTTGATCGTCAAGTTGATCACTTCCATGGGAAGCGTATCAACGGTTTCCAGAAAGGGCCAGACGAATGTCCCTCCTCCGAGACGGTAGCGGTAGCCGATCTTTACTTTTGTGCCGTCAGGTTCCAGGACGGATCGTTTCCGGCCGCCGGATATGATGAGCACCTCATTGGGGCCCACTTTTCTGTACTGCTTGGCGATGAAAAAAGCGATCAGGATGATAAAAACAAGAATGATTCCGAGTATGATGTAATGGGAAGGTGTCATATTTACCTCCTATAAATAAGAGAATGTATATTATAATGACAACGATTGTGAAATTAAAGTATTTTTCAAGGAAAATAATTCCATCCGGAAACATCCTTTTCCCTATTTAAAAAATTTGAACCGGATAATATGAAAAATGGCCGCGATACCGTCCTTCCAGCCGATCTTTTTCCCCTCATTGTATTCTCTTCCCGAGTAAGATATCGGAACCTCATAGATCCGGCATTTTAACTTGGCGAGTTTTATCGTGATTTCCGGCTCGAAGCCGAAGCGTTTTGATTTGAGTGAGATGCGGTCGAGGATATCTTTTTTGATTACTTTATAGCAGGTTTCCATATCGGTCAGGTTGAGGTTGGTCAGCATGTTGGAAAAGGTGGTCAAAAATCTATTGACGACATAATGCCAGAAAAACAACACGCGGTGCGGTCCTCCGAGAAAGCGGGAACCATAGACGGCATCCGCCCTTCCATCAAGAATAGGTTCCAGAAGATGGATATAGTCTCTGGGATCGTATTCGAGGTCGGCATCCTGGACAAGGATGATGTCACCGGTGGCTTCGGCAAAGCCTGTTCTCAAGGCCGTTCCTTTTCCCTGATTTTTTTCATGAAAACAGGTTTTTAAATTCGGTCCCGTCATCTTTTCCAAAATTTCTTTGCTTCCGTCTTGCGAGGCGTCGTCAACGAGAATGATTTCTTTTTCCATGTCCACGGGCGAGGCTTGAACGCGCGCGACGATTTTCTCCAGGGTGTCTTTTTCGTTGTAAACGGGGATCACGATCGACAGTTTCATGATGTTCTCCTATGGTTTACCCGGGCTCAATTCTTCCCTGAAATAGGCGATGGTTTTTTGCAACCCTTCCTTAAGATGGACTTTTGGTTTCCAGTTGAGTTTTTGTTTTGCCGTAGAGATATCCGGGCATCTCCTGACCGGATCGTCGGATGGCAGGGGTTTGTGAATGATCTTTGACGGGCTTTTTGTCAAACGAAGGATCTCTTCCGCTAATTCCAATATGGTGAATTCTTCAGGATTTCCCAGGTTCATGGGACCGGTGAAATCCTCCACCTCCATCATTCGGATAAGCCCTGCGATAAGGTCGGAAACATAGCAAAAGGATCGGGTTTGCGTGCCGTCTCCGTAAACGGTGATGTCTTCCTCTTTTAAGGCCTGGACGATAAAATTGCTGACGACGCGGCCGTCCTGGATGGCCATGCGGGGACCATAGGTATTAAAAATGCGGACGATTCTGATATCAACCTGATTCTGGCGGTAGTAGTCCATCATCAGTGTTTCCGCTACTCTTTTGCCCTCATCATAACAGCTTCGAAGGCCGACGGGATTGACGTTTCCCCAATATTTTTCCTCCTGAGGATGAACCTCTGCGTCTCCGTATACTTCCGAAGAAGAGGCGAGGAGAATCCGGGCCCCGGTTCGTTTGGCCAGTCCGAGCATATTTATCGTTCCCATCACGTTTGTTTTTACGGTTTTGATGGCGTTATGCTGGTAATGAATAGGGGATGCGGGGCAGGCAAGGTGAAACACCCGGTCCACTTCTGCGAAGAAAGGGTGGATGATGTCGTGCCGGTTCAATTCAAAGTATGGATTGTCTAGGTGTTGAAGTATGTTTTTTTTTCTTCCCGAAAAAAAATTATCCAGACAGATGACCTCATTTTTTCTTTCGAGGAGCGCATCACAAAGATGGCTGCCAAGAAATCCCGCTCCACCCGTTACCAGGACTCGATTCATGCTTCTCACTCCTTATCGTGTCAAGAAAGATTCTCCGGTAAATCTTATGCCCTCTGAATCCGCTGTTCAGCCATAAGCCATAAAAAGAATGCTTTTCTTTTTGAGAATATCCCGCTGCATCTGAACGAGTTCCTGGATCCCTTTGTGGGCAAGTTTCAAAAGTCTGTCCAGTTCCTTTTTCGAAAACAGGTTTTTTTCGGCCGTTGCTTGAACTTCAACAAGTTTACCGTCATCGGTTTCGACGATATTCATATCGACTTCAGCCTGGGAATCTTCCTCATAATCGATGTCTAAGAGCATTTCACCTTCAATGATGCCTACGCTGATACCGGCCACGAGATGTTTTAAAGGCATGACCTCAATGATTTTATTATCTAATAGTTTTTTAAGGGCAAGGGCTAGAGAAATGCAGGAGGCCGTGATGGATGCGGTTCGGGTTCCGCCGTCCGCCTGGATGATGTCACAATCAATAATGATCGTTCGTTCTCCCAGGAGCTTCAGGTCGGTTACCGCTCTTAAAGACCGGCCGATAAGCCTTTGGATCTCTTGAGTACGGCCGGAAAGACGGCCTGTCCCCCTTTCCCGTGACGTCCTCGTTTCCGTTGAGCAGGGCATCATGGCGTATTCGGCGGTGATCCATCCCGTGCCGGAATTTTTCAAAAAAAAGGGAACCTTTTCTTCTATAGTCGCCCCAGTGATGACCTTTGTTTTACCCTGCTCGATATAAGCCGACCCATCCGCGTATTCCATATAATCGGTTTTGATTTTGACCCGTCTGAGGGAATCATGCTCTCTTTTGCGCTCTCTCAGTTCAGACATTGTTTCCTTTTTCCTTGTCCTTCGCCGGTTCAACCGGTCTTGTTTTCCATCTTTGATGGATCCAGAGCCAGTATTCCGGTTTTTCCTTGATTTTTTTTTCTATCATCTTAGTGCATAATTGTGTTATTTTCAACAAATCGCTGTTGTGATTTCCCGAGAAAACGATCTTCAAAGGTTCTCCGATCTCCAGCCTGTATCCTCCTTTTGATGCGGGATAACAAAAAACGGGAAGAAGGGGAGCCCGTGTCCTGATATGGAATGCGGCCGGGGCAGGGGTGGTGGCTGCCTGTTTATTGAAAAAATCCACAAATACGGCTTGGCTCCTGAGGATATTCTGGTCAATGAGGATGGCAACCATCTCCCCGGCCGTAAGGCTTCTGATAATGGGCCGGACCGCGTTGAACTTGGATATAACACCGGCTCCGTTCAGCCGGCGAAGATGAAGCATTTGGCGTTCTAATAAAGGATTATCAAGCGGCCTGGCGATGACCTTTACTTTCCCCATCCGGGAAAGGACGACCGGGCCGAATTCCCAAGTGCCGAAATGCCCGGAAAAAAGGATGGCCCCTTTTCCGGAAGACAGGGCATCTTCGAGATACCGCTGTCCTGAGACCTGAAAGAGCCGGATCTTTTTTTGGGGATTGAGATAGGGAAATTTCAAGATGTCGAAGGCCATGCGTCCGAAAGAAATGAAAAATTTTTTGGCGATCTTTTGCCGATCTCGATAGGTTTTTTCGTTTCCAAAGGCTGTTTTAAGGTTATCCAGAGCGATATGACGGTGTTTTCGATCGAAGCGGTGAAGAGCGGTTCCAAAAAAAGCGCCCGCAGTCAGGCAGAGTCGATGGGGCAGAAGAAATATGGCGGATTTTATCAACACAAAAATGATGTATTCTGCCATGGATGCGGTTTTTCCCTTTGACATGTTAATCCGTTATTTCCTTCCCGGGAAAAGACCGGTGACTTTTTGATAAAATCCCTCATCGATTTTTAATTCGATTTTGAGATAATAGACGGGAATATCCCAGTCTGTTAAACGGCCGCGGAGCTTTACGGCATCCTTTTCCGTAGTAAGAGCGGCGCCGGCTTCGTTTTTTCGGCACTTCGCCAGAATTTTTTTCAGAGAGGATGCTGGATAAGAAAAATGATCGGGAAAAAAGAGGAAAGCCGCAGGGAAAACATTCCCCTGGTTGAGGGTACTTTTGAAGCGCCCGGGATGGGCGATTCCACAAAAGGCTATCGTCTTGTTTGGAAGGTTTTTGACCGGTTTGTCCTTCAGGTCGAAAAAACCAATTGCCGTCTGGGTATAAACAAATCCTACCGACCCTTTTGGAAGCCGAGATATTTCTTGGGAGTGTTTTTCCTCCAACAGGAAAATGTGGGCCCTTTTTTTTGCCGAGGAGCATTCCCGCAGATCCGTTCGTTCGGATGGGTCATAGAGAAGAATATCGAGATTCCTGTGCAGTTTTCGGTGTTGGAATCCGTCATCGAGAACCGCCACTTTGAAACCCAGATTTTGAGCGGTCCGGCAGGACGCCAGCCTGTTTTTTCCGATAAACACACCCGCTTTAGGAAAATTTCTGGCGATCATATATGGTTCATCCCCGCTCTCTTCCCAGGTTCCCTTGATTTTTTCACCGTCGGAGAGAATGCCTCCGGAATTTTCCCATGTTCCCTTATATCCCCTGGAAATCAAGGCGGGTTTGATCTCTAAACTTAGAAAAAATTTCAAAAGGTTCATCGCCAGGGGGGTTTTCCCCGTCCCTCCCAAGGATATATTTCCCGTGCTGATAACCGGTAACGAAGCTTCGGCCGGCCGAAGGATTTTTTTATTGTAGAGGAAATTTTTCAGACCGCTGCCCAACCTGGAAAAACACGAATAAACAAAGAGGAGAAGATCCATCCCTGTGGAATATACACCATACGAAGGGCTCTTTCAACAAGGCAGTATGTTGGTGTTCCCCCAATTTTTTAAGTTTTCATTGAAAAGTCAGAGGCATCACATATGGAGGGGTCCTGTCACGGCTCTTCCCCATCCTCACTGTCGGATTTGTATTCATACAAATCCAGGGGGTTCCAAGGGGGAATGCCCCTTTGGTCGCAGAGCGAAGCTCGAGAAGGGGAGGCAGGGAGCGAAGCGACTGTTGGAAGGGGAAAAGCGGAGCTGTTCCCCCTCCAAAGAGTTCTGGTGTGGGGAGCCCCTTCGCCGCGCCACCCCTTTTCTCTCAGTATTAAATTTTTCATTTATGGTTTAAAAAGAGAGCGATTTCTAGAAATCCCCGCAGCGGACATCTTTACTTATACAGGTTCTTTTTTTATAATACGGTCGACTTTTTGCCAAGTTAGGAGGATCGGAATGCTAAGAAAAATATCGGTTGCCTTGTTGGTTGCCATACTGATCTTTTTTTCATTCGGTTGCAAGAAAAAAGCCGAGGTGAAAGGCGTCAGCCTTGATGTAGAATTTTCAGAAGACCCGCTCACGGATTATCTGATCACGGATATGACCTATCACTGGAAGATGGCGGAAGATTTTGAAAAGCTGGGCAGGGATTTCAGTGTTTTTGTCCATTTTTGGCATGGGAACAACCTGCTTTTCCAGGATGACCACTTTCCGGAGGTTCCCACATCAAAATGGGAGCCTGGAAAGGAATATACCTACTCGAGACGGATCCTTATTCCTCAATTTATCGATGAATTCGACCCGGAGTTTAAAGGGGAAGAAGAACTCCGTCTTGTTATCGGGATCATCTCACCTTATGATAAATCCAGCAATGCGAAACGGGATATTTTGGAGGAGAAACTCAAGGTCCTCCCCCCTCCTCTTGATACTCCCGAAATCATCTATGAAGACGGATGGTACGATCTGGAAGTCAATCCGGAGGCTTATCTCAAACAATGGCGCTGGACATCCAAAGTGGCCCGTTGTGTGGTTGACAATCCCAAGCGGGATGCCCTTCTTGTCATTAAAGGAGGAGTCAATTTGGAAGCCCTCGAGAACCAGAAAGTCATTTTCAAAATCAATGACATGGTCCTTGATGAATTTATTCCCGAGGAAAGCCATTTTGAAAAAACCTACAACGTCAAGAAAGAAATGCTGGGAGAAGGGGATGAATTTTATCTGACTATCACTACGGATAAAACATTCATTCCGGCCGAGGCTTTTCCCGATTCTGCGGATGAAAGAGAATTAGGGCTTCAGATTTCTTTTCTTTATTTCCGCTGAGAAACCGCGCTTACCAAAATGACGGTTCCTTACGCCTTATTGGGGAACCTGTTCCGGCTTCCTGCCGGGGTTTCCAGGGCGGATAAAATATTTTTTCTCTAGGCGGGGTTGACGGGCTGTTCGAAGGGTCAACATGGTTCCATTTGTGGCAACTTCGATGGCTCCGTGGATGTCCGTTCTGTACAGGGACGTGCCGAGTGAAAGGTATCGCTTGACGATTTCTTCATGGGGGAGAAGATAGCGGTTCCCTGCTCCCACGCAAATAACGGCGATACGCGGAGCGACGATGTTGACAAACGTTTTCGTACTGGATGAACGGCTGCCGTGGTGGGGAACCTTGAGGATGTGACTTTTGGCCTGCTGTCTTGAATCCACGATGCTTTCCTCAGCTTCCCTCTCGATGTCCCCGGTTAAAAGAATGGATAATTTTTCATAGCTTAACTTCAGAACCAGGGATTGGTTGTTTTCCGCGCGAAAGATGCGGGTCCGGCCGGCGGGGGGATGCAGAGCTTGAATCAAAACCCCGCCCACCGCGCGGGAGTCTCCCCGGAAGACTTGTTTGAAAGAAACCCTGGACGAAGCGGCATTCCTGAATTGTTGGTAGGCCGGATCGTTTTCCGGCCTGAATGCTTCCCATATCTCTTCGATTTTAAAGTTCCGGACAACAGCTTTGAGCCCGTTCATATGGTCCGGATGAGCATGGGTTAATACAACGAAGTCTATTTTTTTTAATCCTTTTTTCCATAAAAATGGAGAAACGACATATTCTCCGATATCAAAATTGTCATCCGGTGTGCCGCCTCCATCGACGAGCATGGTTTTTTCCCCCGGGAATTCGACCAGGGTAGAATCCCCTTGTCCGACGTCGACGAATGTGACTTTGAGATTGGCGCGTGAAGGGGTAAAGGGATGGATGAGGCTCAACAGGAGGAAGGAAAAGAAGAGGAGCATGGTCAGAGGAACCTGCCCTTTATATTTTTTGGGCAATAAAAAAAGGAGAAGAGAAACGACGTATCCGAGAACCACCCAGAGAGGGGGTGAAGGCAAACGGGTGGATAAAAAGGTTATCGTGTCAAAAAGCTCAGCAGCCTGGATAAAAATTTTGATCAATAGTGCGACGGCCAAGGCGCATAATTTACCGAGGAAAGGGACTAAAAAGGAGAAGAAAAGAAAAAGATAACCGAAACCCATTATCAAACCAACCAGAGGCAGAGCGATAAAATTCAACAACAGGGAGGAAAGAGCCACACGATGGAAAGAGCAGATCATGATAGGAATAATACCTATTTGGGCGGCCAGGGTGACGGCGAAAATTTCGCTCAAGTGAAGGGGGAGTTTGGGCAGGCTCTTCAGAAGGGCAGGGAAAAAAAGGATGATGCTGAAGGTTGCCGCATACGTGAGTTGAAAACCCGCATCCTGAAGATAGAACGGATTGATGATAAGAAGAATAAAGGCGCTCAAAGAGACGGTATTCAACAGGTTGACATCATTCCATAAAAGTTTCCCGGCAATGAAAAGAAGAGCCATAAGAGTGGCCCGGAAAACCGAAGGCCTTCCTTCAATCAGGAGAAGATAAAAAACCAGAATAAAACCCAGGAGAAGATAGGATGTGCGTTGCGGAAAACGAATCAGCCTGAACAGGGAAAAAATGAAGAAAGAGAGAATGGCGATATGAGCGCCCGATATGGCCAGAAGGTGGTAAAGACCGGATTTTAGAAGAGCTTGGTTGAGGCCCGGGTCGATTCTGTCTCTTTCTCCCAGAAGAAGCGCTTCCAGCAGAGGTCCTTCACACTGTTCGTTTTGGGATTGCCCGGAAGGAAAATACCGGTCGATCTTTTCCAGCAAATTTTGTTTGAAGCGGGATATCCTGTTTAGAGGATTCCAGGAATCGCTGTCGGACTGCTTTTGCAAAAGAAGAGGGCTTTTACAGACTGCCCTGTTGTGAATGTTTCGAACCTTAAGATAATTTTCGAAAGGAGTTGCGGCAAAATTGGCAAAATTTTTTCGGGGCAGGAGCCGGGCTGAAATTTTGACCTTGTCGCCTCTAGCAAACATGGTGATTTTTTGTTTTGGGTCTGTTCGGCGGACGGTGACCCGAAGATTTCCTTTAACGGAGATGGAGCGGCCGTCGCATTCAACTTTATTAACGGTCACAAAAAGACGGTCGTTGTTTCTCCCCCGTGAGGGCGTCCTGTACAATGTTCCGTAAAAGTCGGCATATCCGCTGCAGGTGATGTTCCGTAGAGAATTTGAATTGTAGCGGTGATTTTGTCTGGTATAAAATCCCGCTTCCAGACAGGATATGCAGAGAAGAACGAATAGGAAAGCTGTTTTTTCTTTTTTGCTGAAATAAAAGATCCAGCCGAAAACAGCCATTCCCCCTCCAGCGGAAAGCATAACTATGGGAGAAGGGGAGAAAAAAATGGAAAAAAGGATTCCAGCCGATGAGGCCAGGAACAAAAAGAGAAAAGGGAAACGGGATGCAGGGCCGGTTTTCGTCGAGGGAAAAAATTTTTTCAAAAAGGATTTTCTTCGAGAAGTTTTTGTTTTTCCAGGCAATCCAGGATCAAGTGACACATGACCTTGATCCCAAGGGGGATGCAGCTTTCGTCGGGAATGAAATAGGGGCTGTGAAGGGGAGCCATCCTATCGATCTGGGGGCTTTTAACACCCAGCAGCAAAAAGAAACCGGGAATTTTACGGCAATAATAGGCAAAATCTTCCGCAACCATCTGGGGGGCAAGGCTTTTCACGTGCTGTCTCCCGAGGAGCTTTTCCAGAGTCGGACTCATGATCTTTGCCAGTTCCGGATGATTATAAACCGAGGGAGAGCCCATCGTGTATTCGAACGTGTAGTTCATTCGAAAAGATTGGGTTGTTCCCCTGATAATATCCTCCATCATGGTACGAATTCTGTTGCGCGTTATCTCATTAAAAGTCCTGACTGTTCCTTCGAATGTGACCTCATCGGCGATGATATTGGACTTGGTTCCCCCGTAAATTTTGCCTATCGTCAGAACAGCGGGATCGGTTGGATTGATACTTCGGCTGATAATAGATTGAAGGCTGACAATGGTCTGGGCGGCGATGGCAATGGCATCTTTTCCCTCATGGGGGCGGGCGCCATGGGCGCTTTTTCCTTTTATGGCAACACGAAACCAGTCGGAACTGGCCATGATCGATCCGGGGGAAAAATAGACATTTCCCAGAGGTTGTGGCCAGACGTGAAGCCCAAAAATGGCACCTACGGAAGGATTTTCCAGAACTCCTTCCTTGATCATTAAATCAGCGCCGCCTTCCTCGCCGAAGGGAGCCCCTTCTTCGGCCGGCTGAAAAATAAACTTGACGCTTCCGTGTATTCTATCTTTCAGCGTGTTCAACACAACAGCCGTCCCCACACCGATGGCTGTATGGACGTCATGTCCGCAAGCATGCATAACGCCCGGATTCAGGGATTTGAAAGGGACGCTGGTCATTTCTTGAATGGGCAAAGCGTCCATGTCGGCTCTTATGGCCACGGTGAAACCGGGCTGTTCGCCTCGTAAAAGAGCGACGACACCCGTTTTTGCCACGCCGGTCTTCACTTCCAGTTCCAGAGACATAAGTTTGGCGGCAACGGCGCGGGCGGTTTGAAATTCCCTGTTGCTCAATTCTGGATTCATATGAATGAATCTGCGGAGGCGTATGATTTCCTGCAGATTTTCTGAAATAGCCCTTTCGATGCGAAACGCTGTTTTTTTGTCTACGGAGAAACCGGAAAGAACAGTTCCCATAATGAACAGAAGAAGAATAAAAGATTTTCGAAACACCCTCTTTTTCATGGTCTTATGATAAAATTGCCCCGTCATCTTGTCAAGAAACCTTTATTATTCACGAGCCAAGCTTGCCGCAGCTGTGAGGCGTCGATGGACGAAGCTGTGCTGGTTCACCGCGAGTCCATCGCAACGAAGCAGATGCGAAAAGATCGGCTCGCCTATAGGGTGAATTTGGCCGATATTTTCTTATTATTGATCGTTGAAAATGTTTCATTATCAATTTTGCCTAATAATACCATTAAATGATACATGCTATTGAAATTATCTGTTGGTATCGGCCAAATTTATGAATAAAGGTTAAAAGATTGGGGCTTCAGTATACACCCCGTAGACATTTTTCAAAACGTCTGTGATCTCACCGAGGGTGGCTCCTGACTTAGCGGCATCGATGATTGAAGGCATCAGGTTCTGCCCGTTTAAAGCTGCCCGTAAAAGAGACTCAAGGGACCGGGCGAAAGGGGTTGCCGGGCGGGATTTTTTTCTTTGGGCGAGGTTTTTTTTCTGTATTTTTTCTATGTCCTCTAAAAAAGCTTGGATGTCGAAGTGTAGCTTCTCTTGTTCGTCACGGTACCTGTTGAGGCCGACGAAAATTTTCTTATGCGTTTCGATGTCTTTTTGGTATCGGTAGGCGCTTTCTTGGATTTCCTTTTGGATGAATCCCTTTTCGATCGCAGCCAGCATGCCGCCCCAGCTGTCGATTTTATCCAGGATGCCGTATACCTTTTCTTCCATGGCATCGGTCAGGGATTCGATAAGATATGACCCGCCGAAAGGGTCTATGGAATCGGGTATACCGCTTTCATGAAGGATAATCTGTTGTGTTCGAAGAGCGATCCGGGCCGATTCCTCACTGGGGAGCGCCAGGGCTTCATCTCTGGAGTTTGTATGCAGGGATTGTGTTCCTCCAAGAATAGATGCCAGTGCCTGGAGGGTGACCCGGACGACGTTATTTTCCGGTTGTTGAGCGAGAAGAGTTGATCCGCTCGTTTGGGTGTGGAAGCGGAATTTCCATGACCTGGCATCGGACGCTTTAAATTTCTCCCGCATGTTGTGAGCCCAGATTCGGCGGGCGGCCCGGAATTTTGCGACTTCTTCGAACAAGTGGTTATGTGCCGCTAAAAAAAAAGATAAACGGGGAGCAAAATGATCGATATGCAGGCCGGTTTTTAGGACTGAATCCACGTAGGTAAAGGCATTGGCGAAGGTAAAAGCCAACTCCTGGGCCGCTGTAGCACCGGCTTCCCGGATGTGATATCCACTGATGCTCATCGTATTCCACTGAGGAACCTTTTCCCGGCAAAAAGAGATGATGTCGTTGATGATTTTCAGGGATTCACGGGGAGGGAAAATGTATGTTCCGCGGGCGATGTATTCTTTCAGGATGTCATTCTGAATGGTCCCTCTCAGTTTCTGCCAGGGAATGCCCCGTTTTTCCGCAAGGGCCAGGTACATTCCGAGGATAACGCCGGCTGTTGCATTGATCGTCATGGAGATGCTTACCTTATCCAGAGGGATGTTCCGGAAAAGGATTTCCATATCTTCAAGCGTATCCACTGCGACACCGACCTTGCCTACCTCGCCCCGGGCCAGGGGTGAATCGGAGTCGATTCCCAGCTGAGTGGGAAGGTCAAAAGCAACGCTGAGGCCCGTCTGTCCTTGGGCAAGCAGATAGAGGTATCTTTGGTTGGATTCTTCGGCCGTGCCGAATCCGGCATACTGGCGTATGGTCCAGGGTTTTCCCCTGTACATCGTCGGATAGACACCGCGTGTATAGGGGTATTTCCCCGGATCTCCAAGATTCTTTTCAGGCCGAAAAGATTCCTGGTCTTTTTCCCCGTATAGCTCTTTTATCTCTATGCCGGAATCTGTATATTTTTTCCCGTCTTTCTTATCTTGGGGCATCTATGTATTTATTATAAGCTTGCCAACCCGCATAACTGCCTTTATCTTGGAGCAAAAATTCGATCTCCAGAAGCCTGTTGTATTTGGCCACACGTTCACTCCGGCACAGGGAACCGGTTTTGATTTGACCCGTATCCAGAGCTACGCTCAGGTCTGAGATGAATGTGTCTTCGGTCTCTCCTGAACGGTGGGAAATAACCGATGTGTATCCGTTTTTGTGAGCGTATTCGACGGTTTTTATCGTTTCCGTCAGCGTTCCTATCTGATTGAGTTTAATGAGGATCGAGTTGGCTGCGCCCATCTCGATGCCTCTCTTTAACCGTTCAGGATTTGTGACGAAAATGTCATCACCGACAATTTGAATTTTTTCTCCCAGCTTTTCGGTCATTTTTTTCCAGTTGTCCCAATCGTCCTCGGAAAATCCGTCTTCGATGGAGATAAGAGGATATTTGCCGATCAGATTTTTATAAAAATCGATCATTTGATCGGCGTTCTTGCGCGAGCCGTCGGATTTTTTAAAGACATATTCTCCTTCCTCGTAAAATTCCGACGCAGCGACATCGAGAGCCAGATAAACTTCTTTTCCCGGATCGTAGCCCGCTTTTTGGATGCTTTCCAAAATCAATTCCATTGCTTCTTCATTGGATTTTAAATGAGGGGCAAATCCTCCTTCGTCGCCCACGGACGTGCTGTATCCTTTTGACTTCAGGATTTTTTTCAGATTGTGGAAAACTTCAGCTGCCGTACGTATGGCCTCCGAAAAAAGAGGCTTTCCGGCGGGAACAATCATAAATTCCTGAATATCCACGTTGTTGTCCGCATGGGAGCCGCCGTTAAGAATGTTGATCATCGGGACGGGCAAGCGGTAGGATGTGCGGTTTCCGATATGCTCGAAGAGGGGAACACCCTTTGTTTGAGCCGCTGCATGCGCTGAAGCCAAGGAAACGGAAAGGATGGCGTTGGCTCCCAGGTTTTTCTTTGACGGAGTCCCGTCGAGGTCAATAAGCTTTGCGTCGATTTCTTCCTGTTTCAAGGGATCCATCCCGATAATTTTTGGTGCTATGATCTCATTGACATGCGCCACTGCCTTGAGAACGCCTTTTCCCAAATATCGAGAAGGATCTCCATCTCTCAATTCGAGGGCTTCATGGGAGCCTGTCGAGGCCCCTGAGGGGACAGAAGCTTCGCCAAAAAGGCCCGACTCGAGTACAATACATGTTTTAAGGGTTGGATTTCCCCTTGAGTCGAGGATTTCCCTTGCAATAATGGATTTTATAGATGAATTTTTCATTTTATATCTTCGTCTATAATAATGGTCCCTTTGCTGATGAGAGTTGTGTTTTAGAGAAAAACTGTACGGAGTTCCCTACTTTGTTTCTTTGTCAAAAGGTGCAGCGGGTTTTTTACCGATTTCTTCTTTTTTCTTTTCAACGAATTCTTTTATGGAGTCAATTCCCTCATGAGTTTTTTCTTTAACGACTTTAATGCCTTTTTCAGCTTCTTTGGCAATTTTTTCGTACCCTTCCCTAGCGCTTGTTCCTACTTCGGCCGCTTTTTCTTGGATTTTTTTGCGCGTTTCTTCTCCACTGGCGGGGGCAAGAAGAACGCCGAGTATAAAACCGGTTGCCGCTCCCAGCAGAAAAGACAGCGTGACTTCTACCGCTCCTGATCCGTTACTTGCCATTTTTGTTCTCCTTTCTTTTTTTCAGAATGCGCCAACCCAAACGCAGCGCAGGCCAAACGAATGGCCAATATTTCGATGTTGGTTTGAGAATCCTTGATGATAAGACCCAGGTAAGGTCTGAGAAACGAAGTACGGAATTTTTTGCCGCTTGCATCGTTTCTCCAAATTCTTCGATTTTTGCGTTGACTTTCAGATCGGTCTCTTTAAGGTTTTTGACGAGGTCTCTGATTTCCCTAAGCGTTTTTTCCCCTTCTTTTGCTGTTTTGCGAAGCTGAATAAAAAGAGTGATGAAAAATGTTACCGCCACAACCAAAACAAAGGCGATAACAAGCAGCAAAAATTGATTTAAGGTTAGCGACATTGTATTCAATAAATAAAATAAAAACGTGTATTTGTCAAATTTTCTTTACAGCTTAAGGTTAGAACAGGGCTAAGATTGTCTTTCTTGACTTTTATTCCCGGTGAACCTAAGATTTTCTATGTTATCCGGGCTTCCAACGGAGTGACATGGCCTGAAAGGCGGCATGTTTATGGATAAGAGAACAAAAAAAAGACTCTTTTGTTCAGGGTTTTTAAGTTTGTGTTTGATCTGTTGCGGTTATCATTTAAGGGGGACAGGAAGCTTTCTCCCCTCTCATATCAATAAAATCTATGTCCCCATGTTCAAGAACAATACAACCCGTTACCAGCTTGACCTGAAGCTGACCCAGAGTGTTATTGATGAAGTGGTCGCCCGGGGAAACGTTGAGTCTATCGGAGACATTCAATCGGCGGATGCGGTCCTGACAGGCGAGATCGTGGCGTTCCAAGCCACGCCTATCGGCTATTCCGGGGAGGCGACAGCTGACCGGTATAAAATCACGATCATCACAAAAATCACTTTACGTGATATGGTGAATAATAGAATTATCTTCAGTAATCCCTATTTCCCTTATCAAACGGAATATGAAGTTCCCGAGGGGACGGATTTTGAATCCGTTGAAATGGAAGCCATTGACAATATCGCCGTAAAATATGCCCGAAGCTTGATCATTACCATACTGGAAGGTTTCTGAGACATGCATGTTTTTTTATTGAATGAAGACATCCATCAAGATAACGTATATCCCTGCTATTTTCTCCACGGTGAAGAAACTTTTTTAGCTGCCCAGTTTATCGATGAGCTGAAACAGAGTCTCATCCAGCCTAATGAGGACCTCAATGTTGAAAGATACAAACAGAGGGAAAAGGGATGGATGGCGGTTATTGATTCGTTAAGAAATCTTCCCTTCTTTTTTTCTCCGTGGCGGATTATTGTCGTTGAAATTCCCCCGGAAAATGACATGCGCCTGGCTCCGGCGGAGGAAGATGCCTTAAAAACGTATTTAAGCTCTCCATTGGAAAAAACAGTGATGATCATTTTTTTTCCGGGGAAGATGCCGAAAAAACATCATTTTGCCGTGTTCCTGAACTCCCTTCCGAAATCTAAAGTTCGTATCCTTTCTGTAAATCCGCTGAAAAGAAGGGAACTTGACCTGTGGATCAAGCACAAGTTTTTTTCCTTGCGAAAAGATATTACCCGGGACGCCCGGATGAGATTAGAGGAGCTGGCCGGAAACACGCTCGGACATCTCGATAAAGAAATCGAAAAGGTTGTCACTTTCATCGGTGACAGAAAAACGGTGGAATTGGACGATGTCAACCAGGTTTCAGGGTGGGCAAAGACGTTCGTATACTGGGAGATTTTTGACTGTTTGGAGAAAAACGATTTCCAACAAGGGATTCATGTTCTGGACAAACTATTAAAAAAGGAAAATATCTCACCCGAGAATGTCGTGGGGATTTTTGCCGGTTTTTTCCGGGATTTATTATGTGCTAAGTTGTGGCTTCGTGATGGCCGGAAGGACAAAAAGGAAATCTTCAGTGTTTTAAAGCCCCAAATCAGGGAAAGCTACGGAAGCTGGTATAACACAAAATTCAGAACATTTTTTTCTCTTATTGAGGGAACAACATTCAGAGATCTGAAATGGTTTCTGAAAAGATTGGCGGAGATTGACCAAAAAATCAAAACATCCGATTCTCCCCCCCAACCGCTTCTGGAAAAGTTCCTCTCTGATTACAGTAGAAAAAGAACCGGAAATTTTATTACTTAGACGAAGCTGAGATTAAAACCTCGACCTGGCTGGCAAGTCTTGATTTGTATCTGTTTCCCGTGCTTTTGTGGATGGCGCCTTTTTTTACGGATCGGTCAATGAGGGAGAATGTCCGCGGGAGAAGCTCTTTGGTTTTATCTTTGTCCTTTTCCGCAATGGCCGCTCTCAATTTTTTGATCTCTGTCCGGAGCAGGGACATGGCTTTTTTATTGTTGGCTCTTCTGCGCAGGCTTGTTCTCCACTGCTGAATTGCTGATTTGTGATTGGCCATTTTTATCTCCTTATAGGATGTTGTATGATAAGATATCTTTATTCTAAAGTCAACCGCTCTTGTCGGTGAAAAGATGGGCGGCATTTTAGGCGATTTTGTGAGAACTTGAGGTTGAAAAACAGGCAAATGGTTATGGAAAACGAAGACTCCCACCAGGCATTGCTCCGGTCGACTCTTGCGGTTTCCGGTCCCACCCTGCTCAGCCGTATTCTGGGATATGTTCGCGATCTTTTGCAGGCCTTTTTTCTGGGAACGGGATTGTCGTCGGATGCCTTCGCTTTTGCTTTTATCATTCCCAATTTTCTCCGGCGTTTGACGGGAGAAGGAGCCATGACGGCTGCCTTTATCCCGGTTTTTACCAGCATGAAAAATGAGGAAACGAAGGATAAAATTTGGAAGTTCGCCAATATGTTTTTCTATGACTTAACGGTCATCATGGCTTCGCTGACACTGTTGGGGATTTTGGCCGCACCTCTTATTGTCAAGGTTTTCGCCATGGGTTTTGGAAGAACGGCCGGAAAGGTGGAATTGACCGTTGTTCTGACACGCATCATGTTTCCTTACATGATGCTTGTAAGTTTGGCGGCTTTGGCCATGGCCATTTTGAACTCATTCCGTAAATTTTTTGTACCGGCCTTCACTCCCGTGCTGTTCAATCTTGCCATTATCGGTTCGGCTTTGCTTTTGGCTCCAAGGACCAAAGAGCCCGCCTTTGCTTTTGCTGCGGGCGTGGTCCTTGGGGGAATATGTCAGCTTGGTTTTCAGATCCCTTTTTTGTGGCGTTCCGGAATGAGCTTCCGTTTCGGGTTGTCTTTTACCCATCCGGCCGTGAGAAAAGTGGCCCGTCTAATGGTGCCCGGCATTTTTGGAGCCGGAGTGGCCCAGATTAATTTTGCCTTGAGCCGGGTAATTGCGACGCTTTTGGAAGAAGGGAGTGTCGCTTCTCTCTACTTTTCATCGCGAGTCCATGAGTTGACACTGGGAATTTTTTCGATAGCCTTATCCATTGCCCTTCTCCCGACATTCTCCTCACAGGCAGCCCGCCTTGATTTTACGGGGATGAAAAAAACCCTCGTTTTTTCTTTCAAATCCATTTTTTTTATTTCCCTTCCGGCCATGGCCGGACTGCTTGTTCTCAACCAACCCATCATTCAGGTCCTTTTCCAGAGAGGGGAGTTTAACACGGAGTCCACGGCCATGACATCGTCATGCCTGTTTTTCTTTGCCTTGAGCCTTCCTTTTGTCTCCGGAGTGAAAATCTTGACCCCGGCTTTTTATGCTTTCAAAGACATCAAAACACCCGTTGTAGTGGCCTCGCTGACGATGGCTGTCTATATAGGATTGTCCTTGCTTCTTATGGGGTCCATGCGTGTGAGCGGAATCGCCCTGGCTTTTTCCCTGTCATCAGTGATGAATTTTTTTATTCTTTTTATTTTTGTTGGAAAAAAAGTAGGCAGGATAAACAAAAAAGGGGTGATTTACACTTTTATCAAATCTTTATTTTCGGCCGGAGTTATGGGTGTCATCATCTTTTTTTTCATGAGGATGTTTGATTTTCAGTCTCAAGAATTTCTGGGCAAGCTCGCTATTCTGGTTTCAGCCGTAGCGCTGGGAACGATGGTTTATCTCTTGATCAGTTTGGTCATGAACCGGGAGGACCTGAAAAACGCGAAAACATTGTTGTCTATGAGAAAAAGATCCTTGAACGGGAGAAAAAATTGAAGATTGTTTTGCAGCGGGTGAAGCAAGCCAAGGTTGATGTGGAAGGCACAACAAAAGCGCAGATTCAAAAGGGAGTTTGTTTGCTGGTAGGGATAGAGAAAGGGGATGAAGAGGGAAATGTGCTTTATTTGGCCAGAAAAGTGTCCGAACTGCGCATTTTTCCCGATGAAGAGAATAAGATGAACTTATCTCTTTTGGATATCGGCGGTGAGGTATTGGCCGTATCTCAATTCACACTGGCGGCATCAGTCCGAAAAGGAAGACGGCCCAGTTTCGATGGAGCGGAAGAACCCGGACGGGCTGAGCTTCTTTTTGGCCGGTTCGTCGAACGGCTGCAGCAGTTCGGTTTGAAGGTGAAGACCGGAGTTTTCGGGGCGATGATGGATGTGAGCCTCACCAATGACGGTCCGGTGACTTTTATCTTGGAATCAAAAAAAGAAAATCGCCCTGAACCAAGAAAAATCCTTTGATGTTTAGACCATTTCCAATATGTGGCCCAATTTTTCCTTCTTGGTCTTGAGATATTTGATGTTGTCTTCGCAGGGAGGAATCTCAATGGGGATACGCTCGACAATCTTCAGCCCGTATCCGGCAAGACCGATATACTTACGGGGATTGTTGGTGATCAGCCTTAATTGGGTCGCGCCTAATGATGCGAGAATCTGAGCGCCTATCCCGTAATCCCTGTGATCGGCCTTGAATCCCAGCTTTGTGTTGGCTTCAACGGTATCAGCGCCTTTGTCCTGCATGGCATAGGCTTTAATTTTGTTCACCAGACCGATTCCTCTTCCCTCCTGGTTGAGAATATAGAGAATAATTCCCATTCCTTCTTTTTCAATGATTTTCATGGCCTCATGCAGCTGGGCTCCGCAGTCACAGCGTGTGGAAGCGAGGGTGTCACCGGTAAGGCATTGAGAATGAGCCCGGACAAGAACCGGTTTGTCTTTTTCGATTTTTCCCTTGACCAGGGCCAGATGGTTTTCCTTGTGTATGCTGTCCTCGAAAACCACCAGTTTGAAATGACCGAATTTTGTAGGAAGGACGGCTTCTTCAATTTTTTTGATGAGCCGCTCGTTTTTCATCCGGTATTTGATCAAATCAGCGATGGTCAGAATGGGGATGTCATAGGTTGCCGTAAATTTTTCCAGTTCGGGCATGCGGGCCATCGTTCCGTCTTCATTCATGATCTCACAGATAACAGCGGCCGGCTCCAATCCGGCCAGGCGGGTTAGATCGACGGAGGCTTCAGTCTGTCCTGCTCTTTCCAGAACGCCCCCTTCTCTTGCTTGCAGAGGAAATATGTGACCCGGCCGTGTAAGGTCGGAGGGTTTTGTTTTAGGATCGATGGCAACCAGGACGGTTTGAGCCCGGTCGTGTGCGGATATTCCCGTGGTGACTCCTTCTTTAGCATCGATGGATACGGTGAATGCGGTTTGAAACGGGGCGGTGTTGTCGGTGACCATGAGGGGCAATTGAAGCTCTTCCAGCCTTTTTTTTGTCAAGGGAAGGCAAATCAGACCGCGGCCGTGCTTGGCCATAAAATTGATGATGTCCGGCGTGGCTTTTTCAGCAGCAACCATGAGGTCGCCCTCATTTTCCCGATCTTCATCATCAACAATGATAATCAGCCGGCCTTCTTTTACCGCTTTAAGGGCTTCTTCGACGGAAACTGTATTTGTTTTTTTGTTCATATTGAAATCCTGTTTGAGGGTTTTAAGATAATGGCTTTCTTATGTTCGAGATATAATTATACACATATTTCCCGATCATGTCACATTCGATGTTGACCAAATCACCCCTTTTGCGTGCATTTATATTGGTGGTTTTTAATGTGATGGGAATGAGCTCCACCTCGAAACAATCCGTTGTAAGTCCGGCTACGGTCAAGCTGATTCCATCGACGGCCACAGAGCCTTTGGGGATGATATATGGCCTTTGTTCGGGGGGATAAGTAATACCGAGCCTTTTTCCGTTTTGTGTTTTTTTAAGGATTAGGATTTTTCCTGTGAAATCGATGTGCCCGGTTACCATATGTCCGCTTAGAGGTGAAGAGAGAGTGAGCGGGCTTTCCAGGTTGAGAATTTCCCTTGCCTGCAGCCTGCCGAGAGTGCTGCGTTCCGATGTCTCGCGGGAGAGATCGAACGTGAGCCGGCTGCCGGTTTTGCTGACAAGGCTGAGGCAGACGCCGTTGACGGAGAGGCTGCCTCCAATGACCGTTTCCCTGGCTGCTTCTTGTGAATCTATGATTATTTGTTGTTTTCCTTTGGCGTAACAACAGAACGTTCCCGTATGGCTGATGATTCCGGTAAACATTATAGATACCCCTCAAATATAATATCGTCTTCGATCTGAAAAAACCGGCTTTTTTTCAAGGGAGGGCAGTCCTTGATGAAGGCAGCGCCTTTTCCTTGGAAGAAAGAGAGAGCTCGGTTCCCTCCGATAAGTTTGGGTGACAGTGAAAGCCAGATTTTATCCGCCAGCCTGTTTTCAAAAAATGAAGTCAGGAGATTGGCTCCTCCTTCAACAAGGACGCTGGCGATTCCGCGTTTCCCCAGGATTTTCAAAACGTCTTTTAAAGGGATGTTTTTCTTGGAACTGTGGATGACGATAACCTCAGCCCCTTTTTTTTGCAGTTCCTCCGCTTTTTTCCGGGATGCCGAAGGCAGGGTGAAAATGAGAATAGGACCTTTCGAAAGGGTGCTCAGAATTTTCGCATGAACAGGAAAGCGGAGTTTCGAGTCAACAAAAATCCTGGTGATTTTTTTCCGGGACCAGTTGGGATGCCGTACCGAAAGACGGGGGTCGTCCCGAATCAAGGTATTGATGCCGGTCATCAAGGCATCATATTCTCCTCTGAGCAGGTGGACGTATTCACGAGTTGCGGATGAGGAGATCCATTGTGATGAGTGATTTCTGGTGGCGATTTTTCCGTCTAGGCTGGCGGCGGCTTTTAGGATGACGAATGGGATTTTTTGCGTGATGTATTTATTGTATGTTTCGTTCAGGATTTGGTTGTGTTCTCGAAAGAGGCCTACAGAGACGGGGATGTTGCTTTCTTTAAGTCTTTTTATCCCTTTTCCGTTGACGAGCGGATTAGGATCCGGAGAAGAAATGACAACCCGCTGGGGCAAAACGGCTGTAACCTTGTCGATGCAGGGAGGAGTTCTTCCCCAGTGAACACAAGGTTCGAGGGTTATGTAGAGCGTGCTTCCCCGTCCTTGAGAACCGGCCCTTTCCAGGGCGATGATTTCTGCGTGAGGCAGGCCGGGCCTTTCATGGTAGCCGTAACCCACGATGCGGTTGTTCTTAACGACGACGGCACCGACATATGGATTGGGGCTGGCCCATCCTTTGGCCTTTTCCGCCAGCGCGAAAGCCATTCTCATGTAACCCTGATCCTGGATGGTTATGGTTTCCGTATTCACGCCTTATCCCCGTTGATCCATTCAGAATAAAACAGTTGGATGAAAATTTCAATCAGCATATGTCTTGAAAATTTATTGTCTCAGCCTATAATGGACATTATGTTAAATGTGCAGGATGTTTTCGTTGGACCGGATAAAAAAACACAAGAGTGCCATTTTTTTTACCAACTCAATGGTGAAACATGAAAACAGATTTTTTCCTGGGAATAGCGATTGTTTTTCTTTCTCTTTTTTTTATAACCTATATCACCATTTGGAGCCGCAATACGATCGAACGCATTAAGAAAAAAAATCTCCACTCAGCCCGTTCCATTCTAAAGGATTTGAATGACGAATAGCGGTCCTGAAATCACCTCGGAACTATCACGGGAATTATCCCTTTTCCATATCACAATGATGGGATTGGGGATGATGATCGGTGCCGGCGTTTTTTTAGGTATCGGGAATTCCATTCGTGTCGCAGGCCCCGGAGGCCTCCTTTTGACCTTTGCATTAAATGGTTTGATCGCCACTTTTACTGCTCTCTCCTATGCCGAGCTGAGTTCAGCTGTTCCGCGGGCGGGAGGTGCCTATAATTTTGCCAGGTTGGCTTTCGGACGGGGAACCAGCTTTACGGCCGGCTGGATGGAATGGTTTGCATCGAGCGTTGCCGGGAGCCTCTATGCGGTAACGTTTGCCATCTACACGGTAAGGTTTTTTCAAGGATTGGATCTTCTTAACTGGATTCCCCTTTCGACCTATCATAAGGAAAAAGGGGTGGCTTTTATCATTGCGTTCTTTTTCCTCTACATCAACTACCGCGGTGCTTCGGAAACCGGCAGGGTGGGGGCGTTCTTTACGCTGGGACAGACGGTATTTCTCATTTTTATCGGGCTTATCGGCATTTTAGTTGTCATCAAAGATCCTTCTCGCTTGGAAAATTTAAATCCTTTTTTGCCCCTTGGATGGACCAAGGTTCTCATTACGATGGGCTTTACCTATGTTGCTTTTGAGGGATATGAGGTTATCGCCCAGGCCGGTGATGAAGCGGTTGATCCAAAAAGGAATCTCCCCAAGGCCATGATTTATTCTGTTTTCATCGTCACCCTGACCTATGTTGCCGTTGCTTTTGCCTCCATCATTTCAGTCAAAGCCGGGTCTGCCGGTGTTGAAGGAGCACCCTGGGAATGGATAGGAAGTTTTAAAGAAAGAGGTTTTGGTGAAGCGGTAGCGAGATTAATGCCCTTTGGGAATTTGTTTCTCACTCTGGCTGTGATATTCGCTTCCGTATCGGCTTTGAACGCCACCATATTTTCTGCAACCCGCGCCTCATATGCCCTTGGGCGGGATAGAATGCTGCCGAAGCTTTTTTCCAAAATCTCAAAAAAACGAAAAACGCCCTGGGCGGCACTGATCTTTACAGGAATCATCGTCATCGGCGTGGCCGTGTTCCTTCCGACAATGGATGTCGCTTCCAGTGCCAGCATCATGTTTTTGTTTTTGTTTTTTCTGGTTAATTTAAGCGTGATAAAGATTCGTTTGAACATGGGAGATGAGCTTTCTTACGGCTTTATCATGCCCTTTTTCCCCTGGCTTCCAATCATCGCCATTATTTGCCAGGGAATACTGGCTGTCTGGCTGGTCCATATGAGTTTATTGGCCTGGATTGTTGCTCCCTTTTGGGTTTTAGCGGGCATTTTTATTTACAGGGTATATTCCCAAAAACATGCGGTGGCTACTGATGATGAGATCCGTGTTCTCGAGGAGCAGCAGGCACCGGCCACGGAACAGCACAAGATCATGGTAGCTGTGGCCAATCCTGAAAACGCTTTCGAAATGGTCAGGACAACTTATTATTTGGGGGAGGCAAAAAACGCAAGGATAAAACTCCTCCATATGGTTTCCGTTCCGGAACAGGTACCTCTCAAGGACGCAAAAAGTTTCATGATGGAGGGAAAAGAAGCTATTGTTGAGGCCATGCTCAGTCTCATCCTGAAGTTTCCCATCACGACGACGATTCGATACTGCAGGAATGCGGGCCGCGGTATTTTGAGTGCCGTCAAAGAAAAAAAAGTAGACACGTTGATCATGGGGTGGCATGGGCGCCTGCGAAGTTCCGCTTTTAAGCTGGGCAGTACAGTCGATTACATCATCGAAAGAGCACCCTGTAATGTTGTTATTCTCAAAGGTTGCCAGAACAGGGAGTATAAAAGGATCATGGTTCCTATGGGAGAAGGATCCAACAGTTGTTACGCCTTGGAGTTGGCCTGTATTATTGCTGAAAAAGATGATGCGGAGATTTTAGTTTTTCAGGTCCTGGACGGCAGCAAAAAGATAGAAGAAAAATTGATTATGGCGGGTTTTGCCAAGAAACTCCATGTCAACCTGGACAGGATTAAAATGAAGTTTTCCCGGGAATCGAACACCGTTGATGCCATCATCAACGAATCCGTCCATCATGACTTGGTGATTATCGGTTCGACATGGGATCCCCTCATCTACCAGATTGCCAGGGATTCCATTTCCCATGCGGTTGCCCGGAGATGTGAAAAACCTTTGATCATAACCAAGGCCTCAAGTAAGCTGCGGTCCTGGATCAAGCGCTGGATCTGATGTGAGGATTTTCACCATATGGGTCATTTTGTTCCCAAAAGAGCGTATGTGAATTCTTTTGGCGAAAATGGAAGGATGTCGTTTTCCCCCTCTCCGACACCGATCCATTTGATCGGGAGATCCAGTTCATCCGCTATGGCCAGGACACTTCCCCCTTTGGCAGTCCCGTCGAGTTTTGTCAGAAATATCCCCGTAAGTCCTGAAAATTTCAGGAATTCCCTGGCTTGAACCAAGGCATTTTGCCCGATGCTGGCATCCAGAACCAGCAAAATTTCGTGAGGGGCTCCCTCGATTTCTCGGTTGATCACCTTCTTAATCTTTTCCAGTTCGTTCATCAAGTTGGTGTTCGTGTGTATTCTTCCCGCCGTGTCGATGAGCAGAGCCTGGCACCGGCGTGCCTGGAAGGACTGGATAGCATCAAAAACGACGGCAGCGGGATCGGATTGATACCGGCCCTGTATGACCGGGATATTCAACTTTTTTCCCCAGAGTGAAAGCTGTTCTTGGGCAGCGGCCCTGAAAGTGTCGGCAGCCACCATCAAAACCTCTTTCCCTTGTTTTTTTAACATGTGGGCCAGCTTGGCAAGAGATGTTGTTTTTCCTCCTCCGTTTACGCCGACGAAGAGAGAGATAAAAGGAATGGGAAATGATTTTTGAGGGAGAAATTGACTTGAGAACAGATTGAGGATTTCTTCTTTCAGGAGGGACTTTATTTTTTCGAAAGAGTCGGTTTTTTTGCTTTTCGCCTTGATCGAGCCGATGATTTTTTCCGTGGTTTGAATCCCGACATCGGCCAAAATCATGGTTTCCATCAGCTCATCCAGAATTTCTTCCCGTTCTTGTGAGCCCTTCAGGAGTTCGTCAAACCTTCCGGTAATGGTTTCACGCGTTTTTTTGAGTTTTTCCCTGAGATAACCGAACATGGTTTTCACATTATAGAAAACCGCTTTCAGTGAAGTCAATAAAGCAGGCGAATAATCCAGGCGAGTTGTGGACGGTACGGGATTGTGCTACATTGAAAAAATGAATGAAACTGTCTGGCTCTTGTCTTCGCCCCGGGAAGAAGCGGCTTCTCTAGCAAAAGAATTCGGTCTTCCTCTGCCGATTGCGCATATCCTGGTCAACCGGAATATCAAGGATACGGAAAACGCCAGAAAATTTTTGTTTGGAGGGCTTGATGATCTGAATGACCCTTACCTATTCAAAGATATGGAAACCTGTGTGGAAAGGGTAAGAAAAGCTCTTGTTCGGCAGGAAAAAATCTTGATATTCGGAGACTACGACGTTGACGGCATCTTATCCGTTGTTATCCTCATAAAGGCCCTTAAAACTTTGGGAGGGGATGTTGATTACTACATACCAAAACGGTTGACGGAAGGATACGGTATTAAAAAAGAACATATCGATATCGCCCGCCAAAAGGGAGCAAGTCTCGTCATAAGTGTTGATTGTGGTATTAAGGCGGTTGATTTCATCAATATGGCTGTTTCCAGCGGGATTGATGTGATTGTGACGGACCATCACCGGCCCGGATCTACGTTGCCTAATGCTTATGGGATATTAAATCCTGTTCTTGAAGAAAAATACCCCGATAAAAACCTGGCAGGTATTGGAGTCGTCTTCAAATTGATCCAGGCGCTCCTTAACAAAGAAGGGAAAGAAACCCAGATTCCGCATTATCTAAAACTTGTTTCCATCGGGACAGTGGCCGATGTTGTCGCATTGAAAGGGGAAAACAGGATCTTCGTCAAAATGGGTTTGCAAGCTCTCGATAATGTTTCTAATCCTGGTTTGATCCAGCTTCTGGACAGCTGCCGTTTAAGGGGGAAAAAGATAACCGCGGGCGATGTTGGATTCAGGATCGGTCCGAGGATCAATGCGGCCGGTCGCTTGGGAGATACGGACATGGCCGTTCGCCTTTTCTTTTCTGAATCGGAGGATGAGACGGCTTTGATTGTGAAAGAGCTGGACAGGTTGAATTTGGAAAGACAAAAAGTGGAGGAGCAGATACAAAATCAAGCCATGGAGATCATTCAGAACCGTTCCCTCCATGAGCGCTATAGGATAATCATTCTCGGCAGTGAGAACTGGCACCGGGGAGTTATCGGAATTGTAGCCTCACGTCTCAAAGATTATTTTTACCGCCCCGTTATCCTTTTCTCTCTCGTTAACGGCACGGCTTTCGGATCCGGAAGAAGTATCAGCGAATTTTCGTTGATAGAGTGCCTTGATACCTGCAGCAGCCATCTTTTGGAACATGGAGGGCACCAAATGGCGGCCGGATGTGTCCTGCCCCAGGACCGGATGGACGCCTTCAAGGCGGCGGTCAATGATGTTGCTGAAGCCCGGATATCGGCCCAGGATCTCAAAAGGAAGATTAAGATTGACGGCCAAATCGATTTTAGCGAGATCAATCCTTCTTTTCTTCAGGGGCTCGAATTCCTTTACCCTTTTGGTGTGGGGAATTCACATCCAATTTTTTTGACAAGAGGAGCCAGAGTCATTAGGGATCCGAAAAACATGAAGAAAAAACACAGCAAGTTTTGGCTTCAACAATCGGGAAAAATGTTCGAGGCCGTTGGCTGGCGAAAACCGGATTGGGCCCGTTCAATCAACAAGGATGACACCATCGATGTGGTATATTCATTTCAGGTGTCCACTTATTTAGGAGAAGAGATTGTGTCTTTGTCCTTGCTGGATATCCGCCTCTCTGGGGAAAGAGGATGAAACTCAGAGAATATGAACTGACCAAGGGGCTGCGTTGGATAATCGCCGCCGCTCTCATAATTATTATTCTTTTTATCGCCCTTTATTTCTTTTCCCATTCCGGCAAAAGGAACACGTCTTCTTCTGGGACAGCCGGCCTTTCCGGCATTCCCGTAAAAAAACATGAAAATATACGACATAGAGAATTTAAAGAGGGCCAGGGGAAGATGCAGCTTAAAGCGGACAGGCATTATGCCGATTTTGAGGAAACAAACTCAAAGGGAGAGCCGGAAAAGTATTACCTGGAAGGAAATGTCGAGATCATTGATTTTTCAAAAAGCGAGGGAAATGACATTATCATCAGTGGTGATAAGGGAGTTTATGATAAAGATTGGAAGGCATTCATCCTAACGGGAAAGGTGCACGTTCGTCAAAAAGACTTGATTGTACAGTCCACAGAGGTCCGGTATAACAGAGAAAAAAATATTTTTCAAACAGACAAGGGCATCGATTTATCGTCCAAAAGGGTAACAGGGAACGCAGACAGTGTTCTTTATGACATGGGTTATGAAGAAATCGAGCTCTGGGGAAACGTGAATATTCATATCCGTCGAGAGGGGGATGCAAAATATCCTCTTGATGTTGCTTCTGATCATTTAAAATATTGGAGGAAACAGAATAGAGGACTCCTCACAGGAAATGTCCATCTGGAATACGGCCCAAACTCAGCCTCGGCCGATTCAGCGGAATTTGAGCTTTTTCTGGATAGAAAGAATCTTCGTCATTTATATTTAAAGGGGAATGCTTTTGCCGAGTTTTACGATGAAGAAAGCATGGAAAAAGCGAAAGATGACGAAACAGTTATGTTTTCTTCAAGCAGTCATCGTGAGATTCGTGCCGGGCGGATGAAATTTCAGGCATTTTTGAATGAAGCAAAGATCCATGCATTTGAAGCGGAGGAAGACTGCCGCATGATTTTTTATTACCCATCAGGGAAAGAGACCAATATCCAGTCGGATTTCACTCGCTTGGTTTTTAATAGAGATCAGAAGCTTATGGAATTTATAGCAACCGGAAAGGTTCATCTGAATCATCAGGGAGAAAACCCCCAGAAATCATGGTCCGTCAGCGGAGAAAAAATGTACAGAACCGGAAACGGAAAGACGCTTGTTGTTGAAAGCGGAAAAACGCAGGATGCCGTGATATCCTTTTCTGACCGGGAAATTAGCAGCGGTCTTCTAACGATTTGGATTGAGTCAAGGGACCTGGAGGCTGTTGATGGAGTCAGGCTGGTTATCAAACCCCGGGATGAGCAAAATGAGGGTATCGGATATTTTTCTTCAGAGCAGCCTCTTTTTATTGTGTCGCGAAAAATGTCCTATTCTGAAGAAAACGCCGCTTTTCTTTTTGAGGGCGATGTCAAGATTTGGCAGGAAAAAGGCATGCTTCAAGCGGGAAAATTGAATCTCATTAAGGAAACCGGACGAATTCAGTGCACCGAAGAAGTGACATCCGTACTTCCTTTCAAGCGCAGGGAAAACGAACAGGAAATGCGGATCACGATTGAATCCGGGGAAATGGATTTTGATCCTGATTTGAAAAAAATGACGTTTGAGACAAAAAGCCGCTTGACCGTTAACGACGTTCAAATGACAGCCGATTCCTTGAGCCTCATTTTCAAAGAAAACGATCGGGAAATGGATAAAATTGAGGCTTTGGGAAAAGTCGTTATCAGCCAGTCGGGTTATGAAGGAAGAGGCGGAAAGGCGGTTTACAGCTTTGCCGAAGAGAAAATTGTTTTGACCGAAAACCCGATATTGATCGAGAAAAACAGAGGTAGTTCCAGGGGTGACAAATTGACTTTTTACATAGCCGATGGTAAAATCGCCGTTGAAAATAAAGACCGCGAGAGATCGACAACCATCATAAAAAAGTGAAAAATGACAGAGCATTTGGAAGCAAGAGGATTGGAGAAGAGCTATCGCTCTAAAAAAGTTGTTGACAATGTTTCTGTCGAAGTCCGCATGGGAGAAATCGTCGGCCTTCTCGGGCCCAACGGTGCAGGAAAAACGACCACTTTTTCACTCATCCTGGGATTAATTCCCCAAGATTCAGGACGAATTTTTCTTTTTGGTGAAGATATCACCCATGTTCCCATGTATATTCGTGCAAGGAAAGGGATTGGCTTGCTTCCCCAGGAACCGTCATCATTCCGAAAACTGAGAGTCGAGGACAATATTCTTGCCGTTATGGAAGCCACACGATCTCTTGTTTCCGGAAGTGAAAACAAGGTTAAAGATATTCTGGAAGAGTTTGGACTGGATCATTTGAGGCGGGCAAAAGCCTATACACTTTCTGGTGGAGAAAGAAGGCGCTTGGAAATCGCCAGGGCCCTGGTTATGAATCCCCGCTTTGTGCTTCTTGATGAACCCTTCACAGGAATCGATCCGCTGGCGATATTGGATCTTCAAGAGATCATCCTTAGATTGAAGCAAAAAGGAATAGGCCTCCTGATAACAGATCACAGCGTGCGGGAGACGCTCAAGATCACGGATAGAGCCTATATTATTGATAAGGGAAACATCCTGGAAAGGGGAACGCCGGAGGATCTCGTTCAATCGAAAGAAGTCCGGCGAAAATATCTTGGTGAAGATTTCACGCTAAATTAATACATAGGATTTTTCAAGAACAGGAAGGTTTATGGTTTTAAAGCAGAGGTTGGATCAGCGGCAGGTTCAGAAACTTATCCTTGCTCCTGCTTTGCAGCAGGCAATCAAGCTTCTTCCTCTGACAAATCTGGAGCTAATCGAGGTCATAGACACGGAACTGTCACAAAATCCGATGCTCGAAATAGAAGAAGAGTCTTTAAAACAGGAGGAACAATCCCCTCAAGAGGACAAGGATGATCGGGAAAGAGACATCGAAAAAAAACCGGAGAGTTTAGAGGGAGAAAAAAAGGAAGAGTCGGAACTGCCCGAAGACGACATTGATTTTGCGGCTTTTTTTCAAGATTATATCGACAATGGATTTCGCATGCAGTTTTCTGAAAGTAATGAGTTGCCGTCGTTTGAAAACATTGTCTCTAGAAGTTTATCTCTATGGGACCATCTCAACTGGCAGGCCAATCTGACGTTTTTTTCTCAAGAAGAAAAAGAGATTGCGCAGAACATCATCGGAAACATCAATGAAGATGGTTACCTTACCAGTACTGTTGATGAGATTGCGGATAGTATGGGATGCCCGGCTGAAAAGGTGGAGGAAATCCGGTCCGTGATAAAAGAATTCGATCCCGTTAGTATAGGCAGCCGTGACCTGCAGGAAGCTCTTTTAACTCAGATGGATTATTTCGGCATTGAAGATTCCATCACACGGGTTATCATAGAGAACCACCTTCACCTTCTTGAGAAGTCCGACTATTCCCAATTGGCAAAACTTCTGGATATTTCATTATCCGATGTAAAAAATCATATCGAAGTCATTAAAAGATTAAATCCTGCTCCTGGAAGAAAGTACAGTGAAGAAAGGTCGTTTTATATTGTGCCTGACATTATTGTCAAAAAAGAGGATAATGAATTGAAGATCATTTTAAACAACGAAAGCCTGCCCCGCTTGAAAATCAATGCCTATTATAAAAAGTTGCTGTCCGGATCTCTTAAGGACAATCCTGAAGCCCAAAGGTTTCTGAAGGATAAAATGAAAAAGGCTTTTTGGTTTCTCCGGAGTCTCGACCAGAGGAATCAAACCATCTACAAAGTCGCCAAATTTATCGTTGATAAACAAAAGGATTTTTTTGATCAAGGAATTGATTATATCAAGCCATTGACATTGGTTGAATTAGCGCAGGAGATAGGCGTTCACGAATCGACGGTGGGCCGGGTCGTAGCCAATAAATACATCTTGACACCCCGTGGTACATATTCTTTGAAATATTTTTTTCATAAGTCCATTACAGGTGATTATGGTGAAGAGATATCTTCTTTGCGCATCAAAGAAAGGATTCGAAAAATGATCGCGAGTGAAGATAAAAAAAATCCGCTGAGTGACATAGAGATAGGAGAGATCCTGGTTAAAGAAAATTTAGGGATCGCCCGCAGAACCGTCGCCAAGTACAGAAAACAGCTGAAAATTCCCCCTTCCTATATCCGGAAAAGAAAGTTTAGAATGGAGGAAGCCTGATGAATATTAATTATACGGCAAGACACACGGACATAACTGCTGAAGTCAAGAAATATTGCGAACGAAGAATCAAGTCTCTTGAAAAATTTTTAGGTTACGGAGTTGATGTGGATGTTATCCTGGGAGTAGAGAAATACCGTCATAAGGTCGAGGTCAATGTAAGGACCAAAAAGTCGACTCTTAATGCTATTGAAGAAACCCAAGATATGATAAGTTCTTTGAATCTTGCCTTTGATAATATTGAGAAGAGAGCAAAAAAAGGGAGAGAAAAACAAAGAGACAGGCGGCGGAAGACTCGTGAAAAACCGCCTTCCCTTCCTCTTGAAGCATTGGAGCAGGAGAGACGAAAGATAGTCAATGATAAGGATTACTCCCATAAACCCATGACGCTTGAAGAAGCGGTTCTTCAGTTTGATTACAAAAAAAAGAGGGTATTTGTTTTTAGAAGAATGGATTCGGAAAGATGGTCTGTTCTCTATCAGCGAAAAGATGGAAACCTTGGTCTTATTGAACTGGATTAAGGCCTGAAATATTGAGAGGGTGTCTTGAAACTACATCATTTGCTCATGAAGGATATGGTTCTTCCCGAACTTGAATCCAAAGACAGAGAAAGTGTTATTAAGGAACTTGTTGGATTTTTAAAGAAAAAAAACAAAATATCGAAAGATAAAGAGCTTTTTGAAAAACTGCTCCAGAGAGAGCAATTGGGGAGCACGGCTATTGGAGAGGGAGTTGCCATTCCTCACTGCAAGCTAAAAGGGCTTAAAGAATCCATCGTTATGGTGGCCATTTCAAGGGGGGGCGTCGATTTTTTTTCTCTTGACAGGAAGCCGACCCACATTTTTTTTCTGGTTGTTTCTTCTCCTGAGAATCCGAGCTTGAATCTTCAGATACTGGCGGCCATAGCTCATTTAGTGAGGAAATCGACGGTTTTAATAAATAAAATTCTGGAAGCGAAAAACGTCAGTACCGTCCTTGAGGTTATAAGGGAAGAAGAAGAGAAATTAAATGAGTAACGGGAAAGAAATTTCCCTGCCCGTCAAGGAATTTTATTCGCGTTCAAAAAAAGATCTCAAACTCAAGTCCTGCTTTGGCGTCCTCGGCTTTGAAAAAATTATCCGGGGACACTGCATATCCAAAAACAGAAACACTGTCCTCGTTCTGGGAAAAAGCTTTGTTATGAAACTGAAAGAGCTTGAAAAGGGTCAAAGAAGGCAAGCCGTCCGAGGAAGAATAAAAAAAGACACATGCTGCATCATTCTTCCCGATGGAATGAAGTTTTTTCCGGAACTTGAAGAAGCTGTTCGGGAAAAGGAAATTGCTCTCTTCCATTCCTCGCTTTCTTCGCGAAGGTGCCGTCAGATCCTGCAAGAAACCTTTCTTCCTTTCAAATCCCGGGAAAAGATCGTTTCGGGGGGGTTGCTAAAAATTTATGAACAAGGGGTTATGATTACGGGGGATAGCGGGATCGGAAAAAGTGAAAGTGCGCTTGAGCTTCTTTCCCGGGGGCATTATTTTATTTCCGACGATGTTGTCAAAGTATCCATTGATTCTCGGGGAGGTCTTATCGGACGTGCTCCGGAGGTCATACAAAACTCTATGGAAATCAGGGGTTTGGGCATTATCAATATTAAAGAGATTTTTGGTCCGAATAAGATCTGTCCCAAGGCAAATATCGATCTTGTCATTCTTCTCAAGAAATGGAGGCGAGGTCAGGAGTATGACCGTTTGGGATTGAAATTTCCTGAAGACCATTCCATTCTTGGGCGGAAAATTTCCCGTATTATTATTCCGGTTGCCCCAGGAAGAAATATAGCCACACTTATTGAGGTGGCATGCAAGGTCCACATTCTCCGGAAAAAGGGTTTTCATGCTCCTCAGGAATTGATTCGTAAAGTAGATCGCAGTCTCTCAAAAATTTGACTAACTTGCATCATTCATAAATTTGGCCGACACTAACAGATAATTTCAATATTATGTGTTATTTAATGGAAATATTAGGTAAAATTAATAATGAAACGTTTTCCATGGCTGTTTATAAGAAAAATATCGGCCAAATTTATGAATGATGCAGGTTAATAAGGGGAAACAAGAATGAAGGACGACAGATTTTTGGTCATCACAGGGTTGTCCGGTTCGGGGAAAACGGTAGTCAGCCGGTCCCTGGAGGATCTGGGATATTATTGTATCGATAACCTTCCCGCGAAACTTATTCCTATTTTTGTTGATCTATGGACCAGGAGGGAAGTGGAGATTGCCAAGGTGGCGTTGGTGGTCGATATCAGGGAAGAAGGTTTCAAAACGGAATTTCCGGTTGTTTTGGAAACGATTGGGAAAAAAATTTCTCCCCGCTTGATTTTTCTTGATGCTTCCGATGAAAGCCTAATCAACCGTTTCAGCGAAAGCAGGCGGCCTCATCCCCTCTGTAAGAACAAGTCTGTTCGAGAAGGGGTTCAAATGGAGAGGAAGCAGCTTGAAGGCATTAAAAAACTGGCAGATGAAGTTATTGATACGAGTGAAACCAACATAACCCAGCTCAAACAGCTCTTAAAATCCCGATTTTCAGAAAAGAAGGGGATCCCTATACAGGTTATGATTGTTAGTTTCGGGTATAAATACGGGATACCACTGGATTCGGATATTGTTTTTGATACAAGATTTCTTCCTAATCCATTTTATATGGCGCCTTTCAGGGAAAAAACGGGGAAAAGCAAAAAGGTCAGAGAATATGTACTGGGCCAGAAAGAGACACGGTACTTTTTAGAGAAATTGTTTGATTTCATGGATTATCTGATGCCTAATTTTATTCAAGAAGGGAAAAGTTATCTGACCATTTCCATCGGATGCACCGGAGGGAAACATCGATCGGTTATTTTAGCGGAAAGGTTAAAGGAACATCTTCGGGGAAATAAATACAGCGTTCGCATCCACCATCGGGACATCTACAAGTAAGCTTGTTCCGAATTATTGTTTTTCCTGCAATATTCACGGGGCGATGAAATATTGGAAAAAGGGTTAAGATATCATTCATTCCATGATAAAATATTTGTGTCCTGAAAAAGAGATCTCTGTCATGGGGATCAAACCGGAACGAGGAAAAGAAGGACGGTTTTTTTAAAATCATGATTGGCGGTATCATTGTTTCCCACGGCAAGCTGGCGGAAGAGCTTCTGAACGCTTTGACGATCATACTGGGCGAAGTCGTGAACATCGAAGCGATCTCCATAGGCTGGTATGATGATGTGGAAGAATCAAAGAAAAAAATCAACAAGAGTTTGAATAGAGTCAATCAAAAAAATGGTGTCGTGATTTTTACGGATATGTTCGGTGGAACGCCGTCAAATTTGAGCTTCAGTTTTTTAAAAGATAATAGTGTTGAGATCATCACGGGGGTTAACCTGCCTATGCTCATTAAATTTGTTTCTCTTCAAAGGAATAATAATTTGAAAGAAGTAACCAAAAAAGTTGTCGAACAGGGAAAAAAAAACATACATCTTGCCAGCGCTTTGTTGAAATTAAAAAGCTAAAAAAAAATCGTTCCATGATAAAAAAGGAAGTTTTGATAAAAAATAAGCTAGGTTTGCATGCACGGGCTGCCGTTAAATTCGTTAACTTGGCCAATCGTTTTGCATCTTCGGTAAAAATCATTAAGGATGGAGAGGAGATCGACGGCAAAAGCATTCTTGGGATTTTGACTCTGGCGGCTGTTCAGGGTTCGGTTATCACGCTTAAAATTTTGGGAAAGGATGAAAAGGAAGCGTTTAAGGCCCTGTCGGCGTTGATCAATGATAAATTTGAGGAGAAAGAATAAGGACGGTGGAATACAAAAGACTTCGGGGTGTGGGCGTTTCTCCTGGTATATCATACGGGGAAATCCTTCTTACGGAGGAGGTTGTTTTTACGGAGAGGAAGGAAAACATTCCGGCTCCCGCCGTCAGGAGAGAAATCGACAGGTTGCATAAAGCTATCGAACGGACCAAGGAACAACTCACGTTTATAAGAGGGCAGGTAAAGGAAAAAATCGGCGAAGAACATTCGTTCATTTTTGAGTCTCACCTTATGATCCTGGAGGACAAGGGGCTTCTCTCCAAGCTGAAAGATTTCATCCGGAATGAAAGGGTAAAAGCGGAATGGGCTCTAACCCGTGTTCATGAGAGTTATATCAAGATCTTTCAATCCATAAGTGATGAATATTTCAGGCAGCGGATATCGGACCTGACAGATGTCCTCACTAAAGTGTATAAAAATCTCAAGCCGGGCAAAACGAAAAAAAAGGATGATGGGAAAGAAAAAATTCTTATCGCACATGATCTCCTTCCGTCAGAAGCGGCTGTCAAATTAAGCCGAGGGAATATCTTAGGCGTGGCCACGGATATGGGGGGGCAGACTTCTCATACGGCTATTCTTGCGCGTTCTTTAAACATCCCCGCTGTTGTCGGCCTTCGCAATATTACCCGGGAAGTGCAGACAGGTGATTTTATCATCGTTGATGGAACGGACGGAGAAGTCATCATTAATCCGCCGACAGCCATTAGAAAAGAGTTTACCAGCAAGAAAAAAAAGTACGATGATTATTATAAAGAGCTTCGAAAAATCGCCAAGCTCCGGTCGCGGACACTGGACAACTATGAGTTTTTTCCCCTGGCCAATATTGAGCTTCCAGAGGAAGTGACCAAAGCGCTCTCTCTGGGAGCTGAGGGTATCGGATTATTTCGAACCGAGTTTATTTATCTGCAGAACGATACACTTCCCACCGAGGAAGATCATTTTGATATATACTCACGGCTGGCAAAAGCCTCCCATCCCCATCCTGTTTATATTAGGACCGTTGATATTGGCGGTGAGAAAAGCCTTCCCCAGCTCAAAATAGAAAAAGAACCCAATCCCGCTCTTGGATTACGGGCTATTCGATTATCCTTGAGGGACCGGAATCTTTTTAAGACTCAGGTGAGAGCCATTCTTAGGGCAAGTTTTTTAAGAAACATTAGAGTTTTGGTCCCGATGATTACAGAGATCGAGGAAGTGGAAGAGGTCAAGCTTATTTTTAAAGAAGTAAAAAAAGACCTGAGGAAGAAAAAAGAGGATTTTGATGAGGACATGCCTCTGGGAATTATGATAGAGGTTCCTGCGGCGGCGGCCATGACGGATATTCTTGTAAAAGAAGTGGACTTTTTGAGCATAGGAACAAATGATTTGATTCAATATTATCTGGCGGTGGACCGGTCAAACGAATTTGTCTCCTATCTGTATAAACCTTTGCACCCTTCGATCCTGCGGCTTCTAAAATACATTATCGACACGGCACGTAAAGCCAAAAGGGAAATTACGGTCTGTGGGGAAATGGCAGCCGATCCTCTTTCAGCTTTGGTCTTGATGGGATTCGGGTTAAAAAGTTTCAGCATGAATCCCATCTTTATCCCGCGTATCAAGAGGACATTTCGTTCCGTGGAGTACAAAACGGTTCGTAATATCGTTCAGGGAACCGTCGGTCTTCGTACAGCCCAGGAGGTTGAAGAACATATTATTGAAAATATCCTGGTAAAATACCCCAAGGCTTTTCTCAAGGGACATGTTTGATGAACAGGAGTTACGGCTTTTTTCCCTGTTATTAATAAATTCCCCTTCCTTTTTATTCATTAACCTGTATTATTAACGAGCCAAGCTTGCCGTAGATGCAAGGCGTCGGCGCATGAAGCTGTGCTTGTTCACCGCGAATGCGCCGCAACGATGCAGATGCGGTAAGATCGGCTTGCCCAAAGGGTAAATTTGGCTGATATTTTCTTAATAGTGATCATGGAAAATATTCCTCTATCAATTTTACCGGAATTACCATTAAATGACACATAATATTGAAATTATCTATTGGTGTCGGCCAAATTTATTAATAATATAGGTTAAATACTGAAGAATGGTTCGCTATCATCACTGGTTTTTCGGTGTGATACCGAAATAAAGAGGGAATGGATTTAAACGAAGGAGTGATCAGGCTCTGTTGTTCGTATCTCAACTTCTGTAACACGATTGATCAATTTTTGTTTACGAAGCTCTTTTTTTAAGTCTTCTGCTGCCTTTTTGCTGAATACTCCCAGTAATCTTTTATATCCTAAATCATCATAAAGATAAAGAACCCTCTTAGATTTGGCGCGTTTTAGGGCATCTTCAATTTGTTTTTGGTATTCAGTATTTGTTGCTGTTTGCATCCCGTTCCTCCGGCAGAAAATGAATGCAAATCTTATGCCAAATTAATGCTTCAAGAGTTTTATTAGCCTGCATTATTCATAAATTTGGCCGACACCAATAGATAATTTCAATATTATGTGTCATTTAATGGTGATTTTAGGTAGAGTTGGTAATGAAACGTTTTCCATGACCGGTTTCAAGAAAATATCGGCCAAATTTATCTTTCAGACGAGCCGATTTTACCGCATATGCTTTGTTGCAGCCTGTTCGCGGTGCCAAGCACAGCTTCACAGGCTGGCGCCTCGCATCTACGGCAAGCTTTGCTCGTGAATAATACAGGTTGGTTAGGAAGAAAAATTTTTACGATTGAGTTTATCTGTTGTAAACTTTATTTACGTCCGTAGTTGTCTTTCAGGCGGACGATATCATTTTCCGTGGAATTACCCAGCCAGAATTCCAAGATGCGTGCGGTTGTTTTTCCCGTATTGCGAAGCCGGTGGACGGATTTTTTGGAAATGAAGATTTCCTCGTTTTTTGACGGCTGCCAGACGCGATCTCCTACGGTGGCCTCTAAACCTTCATCCAGAATGATCCAAATCTCACTCCGGCGGTTGTGGTATTGAAGAGATAAGGAACAGCCGGGATTTACGGTGATGATCTTAACACTGCTGGCCGACTTGTGAGGAAAACTTCTGAATTTTCCCCAGGGCCGTATGTCTTCCTGAACGTTGTTGCGAAAAATTGTTTCCTCTTTGTCCATATGGCAACAATCCTTTCTTTATCCCATCCGATTCATTGGGTATGACTGTTTTTTTCTGATGTGGTATTTCCGGCTCAGGGCGATTTATATCCGCTAATTATTTTTGATGGCAATGGTTTCCCTTTGTGGTAGCTTTGGTTAAAAAGGAACCTCATCATCCTCGCTATTATCTCCTCCCGGGACGTCTCCTTCTTCGGTGTTGATGTCATCGGGAGGAGATTTATCAAATCTATTCTCAGTGAGCGTGTCATCTTTTTTTCCAAGAAGGACAATATTTTGGGCTTCGATCTCCGTCGTATATTTCTTATTTCCTTCACGGTCCTGCCAGCTTCTCGTTCGGATTTTTCCTTCGAGATAAATTTGTTTGCCTTGGTCCAGTAATTTTTCACAAAATTCGGCTAACTTTCCCCAGGCGACAATCCGGTGCCATTCGACACGATCTTCGGATTCGTTCGTAGAGGTATTGAAAAATCTTTCATTCGTGGCTAAAGAAAACCGTGCCACGGCCCTTTCGGTCTGGGGGAGGTACCGCAGTTCCGGTTTTTGACCAAGTCGTCCGATTAAGATGGCTTTATTGAGGCTGTTTATATCTCTCATGATGTCCCCTTTGTTGCCCAGGCCTTTTTTCAAACCGCCGTGCTTCTTAGTCTAAACACGGTCTAAATTTTTCCTTGGATGAGTTTAATAACCAAGTTCCTTTATTTTTTCCTGAGCTATTTTTGCGTCTTCTTCATAAGGAAATTTGCTGATCAACAACCTGAAAACAGCAATGGCTTCATCTCTTTTGTCAAGCTCGATCAGACTCAATCCTTTTTTCAGATAGGCAGTAGGAATTTTGTCACCTTCCGGATAATTGAGGATAAGATCGTTAAAACTGGTTATGGCTTCAGGGTATTGCTTCAGGCTGAAATAGCATTCGCCGATCCAAAATAAGGAATTATCGGCCAGGGGGCTTTCCGGAAATTTTTCCAGATAAAGCTTGAAACCTTCAATGGCCAAGGCAAAATTACCCTTCAAATAATCCGCCATGGCGTTATTATAGACTTCAAGAGGAGATAGTTGTTCATCGGAAAGACCCGGAGGGACTGTCGGTAATTCACTCTCCTTTGCCGGAGGGGAGGCTTCGCTTGTTTGTCTGTCCGGTGGTGTTTGGTTCGTTTCTTCTTCGCTTCCTTCTACAGGGGCAACTTGAGGAATGCCCTGGCGTATTTCTGTGAGGATCTCGGCGTATTTGGCTAATTGGAGTTCAAAAGTTTGAAGTTTTTCAAGAATGACCTGGTATTGGGCGGGGATCTTGTTTTGCTCGTTTTGTAAGTCCGTCTGGTTTTCTTGGAGCAGTCTAAGGAGGGACAACATCTCGGAAAGCATTGTTTTTATGGTCTTTATTTCTTCCCTGTTCTGCTCTATTTTTTTGTCCATCTGAAATAGATTTTGTTTGAGAAGTTGTATGTCTTTGTAGATCAGCTCATAAGCTTTTTCTTTTTTATCGGTATTAGATCCGGGAACGGCCAAAGACAACGAAAAAAGAAGAAAAATTCCCCAAATTGTTTTTCCCATGTTTTTCTTAATCTCTATTTTTCAAAAATGGTGAATTGGGAACGTCTGTTTTTTTGCCAGGAGATTTCATTGTGTCCGAGATCAATAGGCTGGCTTTTTCCGTAAGATATGGTTCTCATTCGGTTTGGGCCCACTCCCAACGAGATGAAATAGTCATAAGTCGATCTAGCGCGTTTTTCACCGAGAGCCAGGTTGTATTCTTCCGTGCCTCTTTCGTCGCAGTGACCTTCGATTAGAATTTTGACTGTTGGGAATTTTTTCAACCACCTTGCGTTTTGCTGGAGAATGGGCTTGGCATCTTCGCGAATGAAATATTTGTCAAAATCAAAGTGGATCATATTCAATGGCATCTCTTCATTGATCTCTTCAAGCGATTTTGCCATAAAAATTTCTTCTTCCGTTAATTCCGGCTCTTTAACGGGAGGAACCTCTTCTACTTTTTCCACCTTAGGCTGCTCTATTTCCTGCGGTTTTGGGGGTGGGGCTGGAACGTCTTCGACCTTTTTTCGACAGGAGATAAGAAATGCAAAAACAAGAATGGTTACCAGAACGAGGATGAGTATTTTTTTCATAAGGCCTCCTATTCTTTTTTAGGTTTCTTCGAAAGTGAAGAAAACAGCTTTATCATTGCCTTTTCCAAATTTATACAATGTAAAGGGAATAGTGTCAACTTTTCTTCTCCTTGTACTATTCATAAATTTGGCCGATACCTTGCAACTGCGGCAAGCTTGGTTCGTTAATAATACGAGGTTGATTATTCATGTCATGCCGCTATGTTACAGCCACCAAATGTCAGGCTACTGGACAATCGACCAAAAAGGCAGTTTATTTTCACCCCTGTGAGTCAACTGGCGGACGTTGGATCCGTCGTAGTCCATGGAATAGATCTGGATTGTTCCCGTCCGGTTGGAAGAAAAAACGATATGCCTTCCATCGGGGGACCATGTGGGGGATTCATTCCGGGCGCTGCTTTCCGTGAGTTTGGTCACTCTATTTGTCCTGATATTTAGAATGTAGATGTCGAAAATTTGGTCGACACGGGCTATATAAGCGATCCGGTCTCCGCTAGGAGACCAGGCCGGACCGTCATGATAGTTGCCTCCAAAACTAACTCTACGAACATTAGAGCCCTCGGCATCCATGATGTAAATCTGAGGAGTTCCTGATCTGTCGGAAGTAAACGCTATCTGTCTGGCTGTTGGAGACCAGTAGGGAGCCGTATCCGCAGCATTGTTGAATGTCACTCTCTTCACATTATTTCCGTTTGTTGAGGCGGTAAATATTTCAGGATTTCCTCCGGGAATGTGAGAACAGAAAACAATCACCTTTCCATCAGGAGAGAAACAGGGTGCATAGTTTGTTCTTCCTTCTGTTTTTATTTCCGTGATTTTTCCTTCATATATGTCGAGGACATAGAGAGCGGCTTTTCCGCTTCTGTAAGATGTGTAAGCGATTTTTCGGCCGTCAGGTGAGAGCGCCGGCATGTAATCCTGGACTTTATTGAATGTCAGCCGGGTTTGATTTTGTCCGTCGTAATCCATCAAATAAATCTCGTCGTTCCCGTCGCGATTTGATACAAAAGCGATCTTTGACGTAAACAGGGGGGGCTCTCCATACATTTTCATGAGTTCGTTTGACATCCGGTGGGCCATCAACCGGACCAGGGATTTTTCCGATTGGTACCGTCTCCCCTTTATAAAGCGCTCGGATTTTACATCATATATCTTTCCTTCAAAGAGGATATCCCCCCCGCTTAATGGTGAGACTTCTCCCACAAGAAGGAGATGGGCGGAAATAGATTGCCAATCCTTGAAAAGAATTTTATTTGGATTTATAGGACGAATGTAACTGTAATAATTTTCGGGGAGAGGCTGAAAAATGCGGCTGTATTTCAAATCATTTTTAATAATATCGTGGAGTTCGGCTGTTTCTTTTTGGAATTCCGGAGAACCGGATTGAAAAGAAAATTGAGGTAAGGCAATGGGAATAGCGGGCATGCCTTCGGTTATACGCAGGTAGAATTCCTGTTGGGACGGGGTTTTCCCCGGGAAGAGGAGCGTACATAAAATCCCTAAAATGATGATATTTTTTTTCATTTTGAATGCTCGAAATAAAGATGAATTCCAAGATAATTGCCGTCGTATTCAGACGGTAATGGAGGAAAGGGAACGGAATCCTGAACGGCGCGAAGGGCCTTTATGTCCAAGGAACGAAAGCCGCTTCTTTCGGTGATCCGAAGGTTTGATATGCTGCCGTTCCTCAAAATCTGGAAATAAACCGTCGTCTTCAGGCTGCCAGAAAGGCCGGGGTCGAAAGAGGATTTAAACCAATTGCTGGAGACCTTGTCCTGGACGTATTGAAGGTAATAACGAAAGGGGAAATATGCCAGCCCGTATTGAATATCATAGGCTGATCCGAAACCCGTCCCTTCACCCGTTCCATCCCCCAGTCCAATTCCCAGTCCGGAACCCGGTTGGGATCCGGACGATGACGAACTTTGGGGGGATGATTCCGTGGGTGTTCTTTTTTGAATGACCGTTTTTTTACCGGCTTTGGTTGTTGTTTTTTCACGCTTTGATTTTTCTTCTGGATGACGCAGTGCAGTTTTGGACGGTTCTTGAAAAGCCTTTTCGGGAATGGTGAGATCCCGAAGGGTCTCTCTCGGGGGGACCGCTGTTTCAGTGATGTTTGTTTCCGTTTTAGAAGCAGAACGAAGACCGCCTCCCCCGCCGGGAGTTCCTCCCGGGCCGCCGCCTCCGCCCCCCGGGAGGCCGATAAGGTTGACGTAGTGCGTCATTCCCTTTTTTGATGAGCGAAGCCATGTTGGAGAGAGAACGGCCAGTAAAAAAAGAATGAGGTGGGCCGCAATAGAAATAAAAACGGCGATTCTAAATTTCGTCGTATCCCGGTTCAGGGCTGTTGAGCTCATTTGCCCTCATCTTCCACGGGAATGATGACGAGGCCTACTGTTTCCACCCCGGTTTTTTTGATGATGTCGAGAATGGTCATGACGTATCCATAGGGGAGATTTTTGTCGGCACGAAGAAAAACGATTTTTTTTTCTTTTCCCATAAAATAATCCGTCAGTCGCTGCCCGAGCAAAAATCTGTTGATAACGGAGTTCTCGATGTGAATGTATTTTTCGGCATCGACGGTTACCGTCAGGCCTTCCTCAGCCGGCATTGATTCTGTTTCTGCTTGCGGCAATTCGATGCCTATCCCGGACTGCATCATGGGTGCCGTCACCATGAATATAATGAGGAGCACGAGCATAACATCCACCAGGGGGGTGACATTGATCTCCGAAAGGGAGGTTCCTAATCGGCGTCTTGAAGAAAAATTCAGGTTATGAGCCATAAAGTCTTTCCGCAATATTAAGGAATTCGAGAGAAAAATCCTCGATGTCCGAAATTTGTTCTTTTATGCGGTTTAAAAAATAGTTATAGGCAATGACGGCGGGAATGGCGGCAAAAAGACCTGCGGCCGTAGCAATCAAGGCTTCGGCGATTCCCGGCGACACTTCAGCCAGGCTTGCCGAACGGGCGATTCCTATTTTATGAAAGGCGTCCATGATTCCCCAGACGGTTCCGAAGAGCCCGATAAAAGGGGTGACGCTTCCGGTCGTGGCCAGAAAACCCATCATTTTTTCCAGCCGTGATATCTCATTGTTTGAGGCCCTGGTCAAAGCCCTATTGAGATTGTCCAGTTTGGCCGGCGTCAAACTTTTTTTAGGATTCGATTTGCTCAGGTAAGAAAGCTCGTTATAACCGGAGAGAAAGACCGAAGTCAAAGGGCTGGCTTTGAATTTTGCCGCAGCTTCGCCGACTTCATAGAGATTTTTGCTTTTACGAAAGATGAGCAGGAATTTTTTTGATTGTGAGAAGGCTGCCTTGAACGTGTTCCTTTTAAAAAATATGATGGCCCATGAAAAAACGGAGAAAAATAATAGGACAATCATCACCAGCCAAACAACCCAACTTGCGTTTAGAATAAGTTTCAAGTAATTCATGTTGCCGCCAAATGAAAAGTAGCATACGCCCTGATTGTTGTCAAATTTACCATGTTCGGAATCTGATATGTTTTTAACCAGCTGTGTTGACAAACGATGGTTGTTAAGGCAAGATTTTTTTGGGTCATTCAAAGCGCTTGAATGAATATCTGGCATTATTCATAATTTATGAATAATGCAGATAATCGGGAGTTTAATATTTCATGAAAGTTTTCCCTTTTTGGAAGGAAAAACGTTTCCAGCCGGCCCAGTTTCTGGCTGTGAGTTTTGCGTCTGTGATCCTTTTGGGAGCCCTTCTCCTTCTTTTGCCTTTCAGCACCAGGACAGGCCACATTTCCGGCATTGATGCGCTTTTTACTTCGACCTCGGCCGTTTGTGTCACGGGCCTCATTGTACAGGATACTCCGGAATTTTTCTCGACCGCAGGCCAGGTTATCATTCTTTTGTTGTTTCAATTGGGAGGGTTGGGTATCATGACTTTTTCCACCCTTGTGTTGCTGGCGGCCCGGAAAAAAATTTCCATCCAGGACCGTATCATCATTCAGCAAGGATATCATCACTCGGCTCCCCGGAATGTCAAGACATTGATCGGAAAAATATTTTTATACACCTTTTTTTTTGAAACGGCGGGCACCCTGTCCTTTTTTCTGCGTTGGTACCGCGAGTTTGGTGTTGTAAAAGGATTGTACTATGCTGCCTTCCATTCCATATCTGCTTTCTGCAACGCGGGATTTTCCCTCTTTAGCGACAGTTTTATTCGGTATAAAGGAGATGTTTGGATTAATTTAACTCTTATTTTTCTTATTGTCATCGGGGGGCTGGGTTTTTTGGTTATTCTTGAGAGTGAGGAATCTTTTCGTTTCCGCATCAATAAAAAGAGGCGCAAGATATCTCTTCACACCCGGCTGGTACTGACGGTAACCGGGCTTCTTATCTGTTTGTCTTTTGTTGTTTTCTTGTTGACCGAATGGGATAATTCCCTGAGCGGATTAAGCTCGAAGGAAAAAATTTTCGGATCTCTTTTCCAGGTTGTCACTCCCAGAACAGCCGGGTTCAACACCTTAAACCTGAATATGCTTGGATTCGCCTCGGTTTTTCTTCTTCTAATGCTTATGTTCGTCGGAGCCTCACCGGGATCAACCGGGGGCGGGATAAAAACGAGTACCATTGGAGTGATTTTTGCCTTTCTGAAATCCAAAATAGCAGCCAGGGAGTCCGTAAACCTGTTCTACCGCACCCTTCCCTCAGACCTGATAACCAAGGCTTTTACGGTTTTTATGCTGGGGATTTCCGCAATTTCTTTTTCTGCGTTTTTTCTTTTAATGCTCCAACCTGAGGCGACGTTTCATGAGGTGCTTTTTGAAACATTCTCCGCCTTCGGTACGGTTGGATTATCACTCGGTTTAACTCCCCGCCTATGTGTCCCAGCTAAAGCCATCATCATTTTATTGATGTATATCGGCCGGATCGGTCCCCTGACCCTGCTTTATGCTTTCAGCCGAAGGAAATCCTTTGGAGCCTATGAGTACGTTGAAGAATCCGTAATGATAGGATAAAATCATTTCAGGAGATCTGTTTCATGAAATTTGCCGTGATCGGACTGGGTAGTTTTGGAAGCAACGTCGCCAAAACGCTTTATGAAAAGGGAAATGAAGTTCTCGCCGTCGACCGGGATAAGGAAAAAATAGACGCGGTGAAGACTTTTGTTTCACATGCCGTTAACATGGATTCAGCCAACAAGGAAAATCTCGAAGCCCTCGGCATCAAGGAGATGGATGTTGTTGTGGTCAGTCTCGGACCGGAAATGGAGGCTTCGATACTGACCGTGCTTTACCTGCACGAACTGGGTGTTCCCAGGATTGTCGCCAAGGCTTTGACCGAGGACCATGCCAAAATACTGGATGCGGTGGGTGCTTCGGAAGTTATTTATCCGGAAAAAGATATGGCCATAAAAACAGCCCTTAAGCTGAGCTGCCCCAATATTCTGGAATACCTTCCTCTGTCTTTAGGTTTGGGAATTCAGGAAATCGCTCCTCCCGATTATTTTATTGGGAAAAGCTTAAAGGAATTAGATTTGAGGAATAAATACGGCATCCAGGTTATCGCCATTCGAGGGCTTGTACCGGAAAAAATAACCTTCGTTCCCAAGGCCGATTTTGTCATTAAGGACAGCGATATTCTTGTCATTATCGGAGAGGAAAAACAGATGGCCAAGATCACAAAATGAACGGGAATATTGAGCGTTTTACGATCTGTATTGGGAGAAAAAGGGGGAACTTTTCGGTTTTAAATAACGGTTAAGCCACCTTTTTCCTGTTTTTATCGTATTATATAGTTGAGGATCTTCTCCGCCCTGAAGGGATAAGAATTCACGCTATATCGATAATATTATTGCGATTTTTATGGAAATACACGCCTTGTCATTTGACCGTCCTCTGGCTGACAGCCTTTTTTTATGCCTTTTGAACCGTGTTGACATACGCAAACGGGAAAAAATCAAGCGTTATTGGCGATGGCACGATGCGCACCGGGCCCTGCTGGCTGATCTTCTCCTTCGAAGGTTACTCTCTCTAAAAACAAATCTTCCCCCTTCGCACTTCTCTTTTTCCCTGGAGAAATATGGGAAACCTTTTCTCAGTGACGGAAATAGTCTCCATTTTAATGTGTCTCATTCAGGGGAATGGGTTGTCTGTATATTTGATAACGGGCCGGTGGGAGTGGATATCGAGCAGATTAAGGACATCGAATACGGCCTTTTTGAGGACTGCTTTGCTTGCGGTGAATGGGAGTTTTTACAGGATGCCGGTTTTTCGGAAAGCTTGAAACGGTTTTATCAATTGTGGACACTGAAAGAAAGTTACATCAAGATGACAGGAAAGGGATTTGATACCTCCCTTTCTTCTTTCGCCGTCAAACCTCATCCCGGGGGAAAATACAGTGTAGTGGTCGATGGGATGAAGCAACAAGGTATTTTTTTCAGGGAATATGATATCGATCAGGAATACCGGCTGTCGGTTTGCGCCCTGAATGAAGACTTTCCACGGTCTTGGACTCCTGTAGGTCTGGATAAAGTGCTGGATTTTTATTTGCGAGACGGAAAATGAGAAAGCGCCCTGTGAATAAAGAGAAAAATTCCTTGGATATTGCTGTTATCGGGATGGCCGGAAGGTTCCCGGGTGCCGCAAATCTTGAAGAATTTTGGAGGAATTTACAGGAAGGCCGGGAAACGATATCTCGCTTCTCCCGTGAAGAATTGGAGGAGGCCGGAATCAACCGACAGATTCTTGAAAATAAAAGTTATATCCGGGCGAAAGGAATCATCAAGGACATTGATTGTTTTGATGCCGAATTTTTTTCCTGTCCCCCTCGCGAAGCGATTCGCATGGACCCCCAAATACGCATTCTTCATGAGTGTGCTTGGGAAGCGTTTGAAAAGGCGGGATATTGTCCCCCGAATTTTAAGGGCCGTGTCGGTGTTTACTTGGGGGCCAATGCCAATCAGGAATGGTTGAAACATCTCGCCGGCAGTGAAGTCCATCCCCTGGAGCTTTACGACAGTTTTCTTTTGAACTACAGGGATTATGTCTCAACAAGAATATCCTTCAAGCTGGACCTTAAAGGACCGAGTGTTACCCTTCTCTCCGCATGTTCCACATCACTGGTGACCATCCATTTAGCCCGTCAGGCACTGCTGAACGATGAATGTGATATGGCTTTGGCAGGAGGTGTTTCGCTTTCCCATCCGCAAAAATGCGGTTATCTTTATCAGGAAGGATTGATGGTTTCATCGGATGGCCACTGCCGGGCATTCGATGCCGCGGCCGATGGGACGGTATTTGGAGATGGTGTCGGGACTGTTTTGCTTAAGCCGTTGAGAAAAGCCTGGCAGGATGGGGATAATATTTTAGCCGTTATCAAGGGATCGGCCGTTAATAACGACGGAAACGGAAAGGTGGGTTTTACCGCTCCCAGTGTCGAAGGACAAAAGCAGGTTCTGCGGGCTGCATACGCCGCCTCTTCTATCGCGCCCGAAACCATCGGCTATATTGAAACTCACGGTACGGGAACCAAACTGGGAGACGCGGTCGAGATTAAAGCCTTAAAAGAGGCCTTTGAAGGAGCCCTAAAGGGGGAATGCCCCATTGGATCCGTCAAGTCCAATATAGGGCATGTCAATATCGCTGCCGGTGTTTCATCGTTCATAAAAACCGTTTTGATTTTGCAACACAAAAAAATTCCCCCAAGCCTTCATTTTAAGAGGGCAAATCCAAACATGAAGATGGGGGAAAGTCCCTTTTTTGTCAATACTGAATTGCGTTCCTGGGTCACGAACGGATATCCACGGAGGGCCGCGGTAAGCGCTTTTGGTTTTGGGGGCACAAATGCTCATATGATTCTGGAAGAGGCGCCTGTCCGGCGAAAGACGAAATCCAAACGCTCCCGGCAGATTTTACTGTTGTCGGCTAAAACGGAGCCTGCATTGAAGAGGATGGCCGGCGAACTTGCTGACCATTTTAAAAGCCATCCTTCCCTGGAACTTGCTGATGCCGCTTATACGCTGAGCACCGGCCGCGGGCAGTTTGGATGCCGGACGATGTTCCTGGCCGAGCACATCAAAGAGGCCTCGAATTCCTTGACTTCACTGAAAACGGCTTTTGTTCCCGAAAACAAAAAAACCGGAGTCTGTTTTATGTTTCCCGGCCAAGGGGCTCAATATCCGGGAATGGGAGAGGCTCTGTACCGCTGCGAGCCGGAGTTCCGAAAAATCATCGATGAATGTGCTGAGGTTCTAAAGAAACATCTTGGCGGTGATATTCGGAGTATTCTTTATCCTCCCGCTGAGAACCGGGGGGATGCGGATCAAATGTTGACCCGCACCATGTTCGCTCAACCCGCTGTTTTTGTTTTGTCCTATGCGGTGGCGAAACTATGGGAAAGCTGGGGGATTCGTCCCGGTGTTCTGATCGGGCACAGTATCGGGGAGTTCACCGCCGCCTGCCTGGCCGGCGTTTTTTCACTGGAAGACGCACTTTATCTTGTTTCCCAAAGGGGGATCCTAATGGAAAAGCTGCTTCCCGGGGACATGCTGGCCGTCCCCTTATCTGAAAAGGAGGTGGAACCCTATCTGGGAGAACAGATCGCGCTGGCTGCCGTCAACGGGCCCGAACTCTGCGTGCTTTCAGGTCCAAAGGATTCCGTGGCCAAGGTCAAAGATGACCTCCAGGCCAAAAGAATTGCTTCCCGGTATCTACAGACTTCACATGCCTTTCATTCGAGCATGATGAAGCCCGTTTTGAAAAGATTCACGGAGCTGTCGGCCGGAATTGCTCATAAACCTCCCCTTATCCCCATTCTATCCACTGTAACCGGCGGTTGGCTATCTGACGAAGAAGCGGTAAACCCTTCCTACTGGACACGCAACTTGAGGAATACGGTCCGGTTTTCCGCAGCCATCCGAAAAATATTGAAAGAAAGAGAGGACATCCTGTTGGAGGTGGGTCCCGGACGAACATTGACCAACTTAGCCCGGGCGCATATTTCCAGGATCGGTACTCACTCCGTCTTTTTTTCCATCAAAGGAATACAGGAAAAAATCACGGATGAGGAAGTGATTTATTCAACACTGGGAAAGTTGTGGATGGCCGGAGCGCCCGTTGATTGGAAGGCTTTTTATAAACACGAAAAAAGGAAGCGTGTTTCTCTGCCGACCTATTCGTTTGAAAAGAAAAGATTTTGGGCTGATCCCGACAAACCGGGATACGGTAAGAGCCGGTGGGAAATGCTGTCAAAGAATCAGGACATATCGGGGTGGTTTGCCGTTCCCTCGTGGAGGCGATCGGTTGTCCCCTATTTCCGGCTGGAGAAAAAAACAGCCCAATATTGCTGGTTGGTTTTTACCGATTCCTGTGGCGTGGGTGCGGGAATTGTCCAGAGATTGAAGGCGAAAAAACAGAACGTTTTTATTGTCCGTGCCGGGGAACATTATGAAAAAATGTCCGCGGATACCTTCGTTATCAACCCATCCTCCCGGCGGGATTACGAAGCTGTTTTTAAAGAGCTGGGAAACGGGAATCAATTGCCTCAGTGGATTATCCACCTATGGTCCGTGACGGAGGAACCGGCTGAAGACAACAAACCGGAACGTGTGGAGCGGTCACTCAACAGGGGATTTTTCAGCCTTCTTTTTCTGGCCCAGGTTATCGGGATGCATAACATCACGGAGGAGATTCGTCTGGCCGTGATCTCAAACAATATTCAGGAGGTTACGGGTGAAGAAAACGTTGAAGCGGATAAGGCCCCTGTTTTGGGGACGGTCAAAGTCATCCCCCAGGAATATCCCAACGTCAGCTGCTGCAGCATAGACCTGGAATCTTTGAGCCGTGATCCCCGTGACGCGAGGGAACTGACCGATTGTGTGCTGGCCGAGGTTGTGGCCAATTTTACCGATCTTTTGGTGGCTTATCGCGGAGGACACCGCTGGATCCAGCATTATGAACCCGTCCGGATTCCGGGGTTTATCCGCGGAAAGCCGCTGTTCAGGAAAAAAGGAGTCTATCTTATCACGGGAGGTTTGGGAGGTATCGGACTGGAGCTTTCCGAATTTTTGAGCCGGCGTTGCAACGCCCGCCTCATTCTAACCGGACGCTCACCTTTTCCCCCGAGGTCACAATGGGAAAACTGGCTGCGGGAACACGAAAAAAAAGACGGCATTCGGCGAAAAATAGAAAAGATACAAAAGATCGAGGCGGCCGGGGGACGTGTTTTTATTCTTTCCGCCGATGTGACTGATTTCAAAAAAATGAGGGATGGGCTTTCCCGTGTCACCCGGCATACCGGTCGTGTCAACGGAGTGATCCATGCGGCCGGGCTTCCGGGTGAAGGTATCATTCAATTGAAAAATACCGGATCGGCATGGAATATTCTGGCCTCGAAAGTGAAGGGAACACTCGTTCTGGAAAAGGTACTGAAGGGTGCGGACCTGGATTTCTTTTTTCTTTTCTCTTCTATTGCTTCCATTCTGGGAGGGATCGGGCTTGTGGATTACTGTGCGGCTAATTCTTTTCTGGACGCCTACACGAAGTCCCTCAGCCGGAAGAACAAAGGGCTGGTTATGGCTGTCAATTGGGATATGTGGGGGGAAGTGGGGATGGGGTTGAAGACACGCATGCCCCAGGAACTTCAAGGGTGGTTGGAAAAAGAATTGAGGGATGGAATCACGACCCGTGAAGGAGTGGAAGTTTTTCGCCGGCTTGCATCCTGGAGGAAAGCAAAGAATGTCGTGGTCTCAACCCGTGACCTCCAGGCTCGGATCGACATGTGGATCAAAAGGGAGTTTATTCGGGAAAAGGAGGCGCTGGTTCAAAATGAATCCTCCGGGCCTCAATACATGAGACCTAGCCTGTCGACGGAATTTTTGCCGCCGGTCACCGATATGGAAAAGAAAGTTGCAGGTATTTGGGGCAGACTTTTCGGGATCGAGAAGGTGGGACGGGATGATAATTTCTATGAATTGGGAGGACATTCCCTCCTGGCGACGACCCTGGTCAATATGTTGAAAAGAGAATTTGACGCTTCTCTTTCCATTCAAGACATTTTGGATAATCCCACGGTGGCCGCCCTTGCGATTTTGGTTGAAGGGAACAGAAAAGACGAGACATGATGAATAGAACTAAAGGAGACCCATCCCCTTGGACTTAACTTACATCTTGGCCGCTTTCGGTGGGGGAATATTGGGTGCCGCCATCGGCGGCATGAACGCTTTTATTCTCTGCGGATTATCCTGCGTTGTCGGGACGGCTCTGGCGGTTGCTACGGGAGATTCCTCCTTTAATCAAGTTGTAACTTGGGGTCCCTTTCTCGCTCCGCATATAGCCTTTGCCGGGGGAGCGGCCGCTTCAGCTTATGCGGCCCGAAGGGGAAAACTCTCATGCGGGAGGGACGTTCTTTCGCCCCTTTATGGCTTGGAATCTCCGGGGATACTTCTTGCCGGAGGGATTTTTGGCGTTTTTGGTTGTCTGGTCAAGGTTCTTTTGGACCTTATTCCGAAGCTCGAAGGTTTGCCCTGGACAAATACCATGGCTCTTTCCGTGGGAATAAGCGGTTTGTTGGCCCGGCTGGTTTTTGGAAAGACCGGACTTTCAGGATGCCGCGGAAAAGGCACCGGGCGCTGGAAACGAAAAAAGGATCAAGACTGGCAGCCCTGGCCTTCTTCCCCTTGGCTGGTTTTGATTGTCGCTTTCGGAGTAAGCCTCGTTTCCTATTTTACCTCGCGCTTTCTTCCAGGATCGGTCGGTCTTGTTTTCGGAATTTCGGCCGTCTCCCTTTTTCTTTTCCATGGAGGAGCTCGTATTCCCGTTTTCCTCCATACCGCTCTCTGCGCAGAGTTTGCCGTTTTTTTAACGAATGATCTGGGCTGGGGAATTTTTTTTGGTTTGGCCGCCGCTTTTTTTGCCGAGCTTTTTGCCGGAATTTTTCTCAACTGCGGAGATACACACATTGATCCCCCCGCCCTGGCCATTTCAGCGGTCTTCGGATTATTCCCCCTTTTCTCGATATTGGGAATTATGGCTTTGACGGGAATCACTTCTCTGTTACTGGCTTTTCTTATGGGGGCCGCCGGCATGTGTCTTCTTTTTATCCTGCGCAGAACTTGATCCGGTTTCGCTGAAATCCCATGTTTGAACAATCTGCACAAGTCAAGATTTTCAGACAGGATTTATGAATAATGAAGGATGGTTGGTTAACAGGGAAATTTTTGATATAAATGATGTTTCGAGTATTTTTTGATGGTTATCTTTAATACATGTATCAATTATGATATCGATTGAACCTTGTTTTATAGGAGGCAACAGAATGTCAAGTAAGATCACGCGAAGACGCTTTATCGGCAGGAGTTTCAGCCTGGGCGCGGGGGCGTTTTTGTTCAGAGGATTTTCCCTTTCCGCCGGCCCGCAGAAAGGGATGACTCCCCTGGTCATTACCAGCCATACGAATCAAACGGGACAAGCAGCCCTGGAAAAAGGCTGGAGTCTTTTGATGGAAGGCAAGACGGCCCTTGATGCCGTGGAAAAGGCGGCCAACGTTATTGAGCTTGACCCTGAGGGAACCGGGGTAGGATACGGAGGACTTCCCAACGAAGAAGGAATCGTCCAACTGGATGCCTCCATCATGGACGGCCGGACTTACAGTGCAGGTTCGGTGGCCTGCCTGGAAAACATCAAAACACCTTGCTCGGTAGCCCGGATTATCATGGAGGAAACGGACCATGTCATGATGGCCGGCAATGATGCCCTGAAGTTTGCAAAAAAGTGGGGATTCAAGGAGGAAAACCTTCTGACTGAAAAAGCACGAAAAATTTGGCTCCGTTGGAAAACAGAGATAAGTAAGAGCGATGACTGGGGGCTTCCCGACCATTTACGGGGGCTTAAGAAAAAGAAGATAAACAACCGCATGTCCGAAGAAATTCAATACAGGACAGGAACGACCAACGTTCTGGCCGTTGATAAAAACGGAGATATAGCCGGAGTAACGACGACCAGCGGGCTAAGTTTCAAGATTCCGGGCCGAGTGGGCGATTCCCCCATTATCGGAGCCGGATTGTACGTGGATAATGAAGTCGGCGCGGCTGGAGCTACGGGAAGGGGGGAAGATGTCATCAAATGCTGTGCCTCGTTTTATATCGTCATGAGGATGAAGGAAGGCCGGACTCCCCAACAAGCCTGTGAGGATGCCGTAGCGCTGATTGCGGAAAAATATAAAAACATCAATCCCAAATTTATGCCCGGAGAGAAATTCATCGCCGTCAATAAAAGAGGCGAAGTGGGATGTACCAGTACGCGGGGCAGGCGCCCCGCCCGGCTGTCGCTTCAAACAGCGGAAGGATATTCCGTGTATGAGGGTACGAAGGGTTCTTCGCGCTGAAATTTGAGCTGGCCGGTGGAAAAATTTGAGAGGAAAAAACCGTTTTTTCAGATATCGGGGCCTATATTCAGCAGTTGCTTAAGGATTGTCCGGGCCGCTTGTTTCGCTTGACGGCCGCTAGCTTTTACCGGGCCCACACAGGATGGACACCCTTCCTGGCAGGGGCAGGAATCGATCGTTTTTAGGCTGTATAACAGGAGTTTTTTGTCGATGTCAAAAAGGGAAGGGCTTAAGCCGATGCCTCCGGGAAAATTGTCATAAATAAAAATATTGGGTTCAAAATCCGGTTCGTCGATGCTTAGGGTTTCATCATCAGCGAGAACCTTCCTGCGAACATCAGGGGGTGGCAGGGATTTTCCGGTGGAATTGTCTCCGACAGAGACGCCCACATCGTGCAGGTCGCACATCATAAAGAGGGGGGAGACATGATGGAGGAGGTAGGCTAACCCGTACAGGCCGTTGATTCTTTGCTCGGATTTAAAAGGAAGCTCCTGAAAAAGAGATGCGGGGATGGTCAGCCAAAAAGCCGTGGTGTGCATCTCGTTCTCAGGAAGCCCCAGGTCCCCGGAACCGACGTTTTCATTGGTGTGGAACTTTATTTTTTTAAAGCCAACGACCTGAGTGGCCACATGGACCTCGCCGTGCGAAGTTGTGCCCCGGTGAAGGCCGCTCTTATCGAATATATCGAGGATCTTTATCTTGGTATAATCGATGGCGTCGGTATAATAGTCCACGTCTGTTTTTTTGACGTAAGCCCGGCGCTGTTCATAATCCAGATTTTCCACGTAGTATTGTTCTCCTTCACACATGTAGATGGCTTTAGGGTGGAGGGTGGTCAGGGCGGCCGTGAAATCCACTTCGGCTATGATCCTTGTTTTTCCTCCGGTATCGACGACGACAAAATTGTCCGAGCTGATGCTGCGCAGGCTGACTCCGTCGGCGGGATACGCTTCGGATGTCCAATACCATTTATCCTTGGAGTGATGAAGCATCTTTTCTTCTTCAAGAAAGGTCAGTATCTCGCTGATATCGACTCGACCGAATTTTTCGCCGTCTTTAAAGGGAAGTTCAAAGGCGGCACATTCGACGTGGCTGACGAGAATATTGAGGTTGTCCGGATTGATGAGCGCTTTTTCAGGGATTTTGGAGAAAAAATATTCCGGATTGTTGACGATAAACTGGTCCATGGGATCGGAAGAAGCAACGAGGACGGCGGCGGATTTTCCGGTCTTTCGCCCAGCCCGTCCGGCCCTCTGCCAGGTACTGGCAATGGTTCCAGGATAACCGGCCAGCACGGCCACATCCAGGCTTCCGATATCGATGCCCAGTTCAAGGGCATTCGTAGAAATCACACCCCGGATTTTGCCCGACCGCAAATCCCGTTCGATTTCCCGTCTTTTCAGGGGAAGATAACCCCCCCTATAACCTCTGATAAGGCCTTTTTCCTGCAAATTTTTCTCTATGTCCTGTTTGAGGTATGTGACGAGGACTTCCGTAATCAAGCGGCTGCGGGCAAAAACAATGGTTTGGAGATGTTGATTGAGAAAAAGCGAAGAGACGCGGCGTGATTCACTGATATAGGAACGCCTGATCCCCAGGTATTCGTTGACCATGGGGGGATTGTAGAAGATGAAATATTTTTCACCATGCGGAGCGCCGTTTTCGTCCACAAGGGCGACGGGATCTTCGGTTGTTTTTTCCGCCATCTCGACAGGGTTGGCGATGGTGGCCGTACAAAGGATGAATTGGGGTTTTGAGCCGTAAAAAAGGGCGATCCTGTTTAAACGCCGCAGGATATTGGCCAGATGGCTGCCGAAGATACCCCGGTAGTTATGGAGTTCGTCAATGACGATAAACTTAAGATTTTCAAAGAGTTTGATCCATTTTGTGTGGTGAGGAAGGATACCGGCGTGAAGCATATCCGGATTCGTCAGAATGATGTGCCCGCGGCTGCGTATGGCTTTGCGTGCGTCCTGGGGAGTGTCGCCGTCATAGGTGAAAAGACGGATTTCTTCAGATAAGAGCTTACCCGCCTCATCAAGTTCAGCTTTCTGGTCTTGAGCCAGAGCTTTTGTGGGAAAAAGATAGATGGCCCGGCTTGAAGGATTGTGAAGGATGCTGTCCAGTACGGGAAGGTTATAGCACAGTGTTTTTCCCGAAGCGGTCGGAGTGACGACAACGATGTTTTTTCCTTCTTTGAGGAGTTCCCAGGATTGAAGCTGGTGGGTGTACAGCTTGAGAAATCCCTTTTCCTTAAAGGCCTTGGCCAGCGAGGGATGGACGTCTTCAGGATAATCGGCGAGTCGCGCTTCTTGAGCCGGAATATGCTTAACGGTTTTTATGGAATCGGTTTTGAAGCCGTACTGCTTCAAAGCTTCCAGAGCTTTGATAAGATTTTCTGTCCGGGACATAGGATTTACCTAGAAAAAGGCAGATTTCATCATATCCTATCGGGTTACGCCAGGTCAATTCTTATTCTTCTTGTATGGACCCGGCTGCGGCAGTAAAATAGATACTTATTATGCTCAGAACCATAAACGTCAAAAAAGCCGCCCAGCACAACCTTAAAAATATTGATGTCCGCCTCCCACGCCAGCGGCTGATTGTTGTCACCGGACCAAGCGGGTCCGGAAAATCCTCTTTCGCTTTTGATACTCTTTTCGCTGAAGGACAGCGTCGTTATATTGAATGCCTCTCCGCTTATGCCCGCCAGTATATCGACCAGATGGAGAAACCCGAAGTGGAGTCCATAGAAGGAATTTCTCCATCGATATCCATCGACCAGAAGACCATATCCTTGAATCCCAGGTCAACGGTGGGAACGATAACCGAAGCATATGATTTTCTTCGACTTCTTTTTGCCCGCGTCGGGATTCCCCACTGCCCTCAATGTGGACGGAGGGTCGGATTTCAGACCGTCCCCCAGATCCTGGAACGTATTCGGGAGGATTATTCCGGAAAACAGGTCAAGATACTCTCACAGGTCGTTAAAGGAAGGAAGGGCGAATATCAGCGTCTTTTTGAAAAGTTCCGAAGAAAAGGTTTCCTGAGGGCTAGGGTGGACGGGGCGTTCAGGGAGCTGGAAGATGATATTTTCCTGGAAAGACATAAAACACATACCATAGAGATCCTCATCGATGAGGTTATGATTGTTTCCGGAGCAGAGGTCAGGTTGGAGGAAGCCGTAAGCAGGGCGCTGGAGTTTTCCAAGGGAGAGCTTTTCCTGCTGGGCGAGGGAAACAACGGAAGGCATTTCTCTTTGAACCTGCTTTGTCCCGTCTGTAATATCAGCCTGCCCACATTTGAAGCCAGGGATTTTTCTTTCAACAGCCCTTACGGAGCCTGCCTGTCGTGTCACGGCCTGGGTTATGAAGTCCGTCCGGATGAATGGGGCAGACCGGAAATTACGGAAACAGTCTGTTCCTCTTGTCAAGGGAGCCGGCTGAAAATTCAAAGCATGGCCGTCAAAATAGGTAACCTCAATATTTTTGAAATGAGCTCACTTCCGGCCGACCGCTTGATCGAGAAAATATCCCGCATCAATTTTCCGGAGTCACGGGCGATCATCGGATCAAGGATCAGGAAAGAAATAGAAGCCCGGCTGCTGAATATGGTGGAGCTGGGCATGCCTTATCTTCAACTCTCCCGTTCCGCTTCTTCCTTGTCAGGGGGAGAAGCCAGGCGTGTCCGTCTGGCAGCTCAAGTCGGAGCCCGGTTAAGGGGAGTCCTGTATGTTTTGGATGAACCGACGATCGGACTTCACCAGCGGGACAACAAGAAACTCATCAGTCTTTTAAAAAAAATCCGGGATGAAGGAAATTCGGTTGTTGTTGTCGAACATGACGAACAAACGATCCGTTCAGCGGATTTTATTCTGGACCTGGGCCCCGGAGCGGGAGAAGGTGGGGGATTCAAGGTGGCGGAAGGGACGCTTGAAGATATCTTTGAGTCGAAGGATTCGCTGACCTCTCTTTATCTAAAAAGAGAAAAATCTATTTCCGTTCCGGCGGAAAGGAGGAAACCTACGGGATGGATCAAAATTCTGCAAGCTGAAGAACATAATCTTAAACATATAGATGTTGCCATTCCCCTTTCCGTTATTACGGCGGTGACGGGTGTCTCCGGATCAGGGAAGAGCACGCTGGTCTATGACATCCTCTACAAAAGGCTCCTTAATGATTTGTTTCATGGGAAACAGAGAGTCGGACGCCACCAGGATATTCTGGGGACAGACCAGATCGATAAAATCGTTGCCGTGGACCAAAAACCGATAGGGCGGACTCCCCGTTCCAATCCGGCCACTTACACGGGATTATTCACACCACTGCGGGAATTGTTCTCCAAAACGGCGGAATCCCGTATGAGAGGATATTCGGCCGGCCGTTTCAGCTTTAATGTGGCCGGCGGACGCTGTGAAGTTTGCCGGGGAACGGGGGTAAGAAGAATTGAGATGCATTTTCTTCCCGATGTTTTTGTCACTTGTGACCGTTGCCAAGGAAAACGTTATAATAAGGAAACCCTGGCCGTCTGCTACAAGGGGAAAAACATCTCCGACTTTTTGGAGATGACGGTTGATGAGGCATATGAATACGTTAAAACCCATCCGGTACTAAAGCATAAACTGGGGACTCTCAAAAAGGTGGGATTAGGCTATATTAGATTAGGACAGCCGGCCACGACACTGTCCGGCGGAGAGGCCCAGAGGATCAAACTGGCCAAAGAACTCAGCAGGAAAAACACCGGACGGACTCTGTATTTGCTGGATGAGCCGACGACAGGCCTTCATTTTGATGATGTGGCCAAGCTGCTTAAGGTTCTTTCCGACTTGACCGACATGCAAAATACGGTCATTATTATCGAACATAATCTTGATGTCATTAAATTTTGTGATTATATTATAGACTTGGGCCCTGAGGGCGGAGAGAAAGGAGGATATATCGTCGCCTGCGGCACACCCGAAATGGTGGCAAAAGAAAAAAAATCTTATACGGGAAATTTTTTAACCCGGGTGATTGGCAATAAAAAGATTTCAGGTTGTTACGGGTGGTAAATACGGTTTTGAATGTAAAGTCCACAGTCCGTTTTCGAAGGCATATTTTTGTCTTCATAAAAAATCATAAACCCAAGGAGGAAACATGGGTAAATTAAAATTTTTCCTTAAGGCCGTCATGGTTGTCTTTATCCTAACTGCTGCGGTTTCATCCGCAGTGTATGGAGAAGCTCCCGTGACATCCAAAGACCTTAAAATATTTTCATGGCGTGGCATCGGGCCCTATAATTTTTCGGGCCGGATAACGATGTTTGCCGTGCCCTCAGGACAAAACAAGATTTATTATGTGGCCACAGCATCGGGCGGGATCTGGAAAACCGAGGACCGCGGCACCTCCTTCGAGCCCATCTTCGATAGCCAGGGCCTTATGAGTATGGGTGATATCGCCGTTGCGCCTTCGGATCATAACATCATTTATGCGGCCACGGGGGAGGCCCTCCATGCCCGTTCAAGCGCTCACGGTAACGGTATCTATAAGTCGACAAACGCGGGAAAAACATGGAAGCATATCGGGCTGGAAAAGTCGTTTTTTATTCCCCGGATCGAAGTGGACACCAAGAATCCGGATGTCGTCTATGTGGCTGTCGAGGGCAAGCTCTACGACAACAATATGGACTGCCAGCGCGGTTT
>JAFGMO010000051.1 GCA_016927475.1 Candidatus Aminicenantota bacterium | reverse complement strand
ATATTCTCAAATAAGAAATAACCGATCTTGGGGAAATTTAAGAGAAGTATATGAAAAAAATAAGTTTATATATGAAGAGCATCTAAATATTTTTATTGACCTTACAAAACCTGTTGAAGAATTATGGAAAGAAGTAAATTCAAAAAGAAAAAACACCATAAGAAGAGCAGATAAAGAAGGAACTTCTTTTGCAGTTAAAAATAATGAGGATTCCCTTAAGAGATGCTACATGATTTTAAAAGAAGTATATGATAGAGCTAAATTACCGTTACCTAGTTATGATTTTTTTCTAAACCTTTTATTGCTAGAAAAAAATTCAAGGTTATTAATTTTTTGTGCCATTCACGAAGAAAAGATAATCGGATGCATGCTTGCTTTTGCTTACAAAAACACAATCTATGATTTTTATGCTGGGAGCATGAAAAAATTTTATAATAAATATCCTAATGATCTCATTCCTTGGCAAGTATTTAAATGGGGCAAAACAAATGGATTTAAAGTTTTTAACTTTGGTGGGGCTGGAAAACCCAATATTCCATATGGAGTAAGAGAATATAAAAAAAAATTTGGTGGAAGTTTGGTAAATCACGGGAGATTTCAAAAAACACATCAACCTCTTTTGTTTAAAATATCAAAAATTGGATTTAAACTATATCAAAAAATCAAGTAATAATTGTGAAAATACTGATTGATATCGGTCACCCTGCTCATGTTCATTTATTTCGGGAAGTTATCAACGAGTTAAAAAAAAATGGTCACGAAATTTTCACAATAGTCAAAGACATCCAAAGTGCAAAACAACTTTTAAATCATTATGGAATTGATTTTTTCGATATTGGGGGAAAAAAAGATTCCATATTTCAAAAAGGTTTATCTCAACTAAAATATAATTGGAGAATTTTTAATTTTGTTAGGAAATATCATATAAATATTGGTGTGGGATCTTCAGTACATTTAGCGCATGTTTCCAAACTCACAAGTATGAAATCCATTATTCTTGACGATGATGATGATGAAGCTGAACCTTTGTATGCAAAATACGTTCATCCATTCTGTGATACGTTACTTTCTCCTGATTCACTAAAGGGAAAAAGAAAAAAAAAGGAAACAATTTATTATTCGAGCTTTCATGAACTTTCATATCTTCATCCTAATAGATTTGAACCAAATACGGATAGTCTTAAAAAAATCGACTTAAAACAAGGTGATCCTTTTTTTGTTCTACGGTTTAATGCTTTTCAAGCATATCATGACAAAGGGATTAAAGGCATCTCATTAGAAAACAAGTTGTTTTTGGTTGATTTTCTCAAAAACTACGGGAAAATATTTATCACTACTGAGAGAGAGATAGAACCTGAGTTAATAAATCACGAACTTAAAATTCCTCCAGAAAAAATACATTCAATCATATATTATGCAAAGATGCTGATAGGCGATAGTCAAACGATGACTTCAGAAGCTGCGGTATTGGGCACACCTGTTATTAAGTGCAATTCGTTTGCCGGAAAATTATCTGTCCCAAATGAGCTAGAGAATAAATACAAACTTTGCTATTCATTTACACCAGAAAATTTTAAAGAAATGTTAAAAAAAATAAGAGAATTACTTGATGTCCCTGACCTAAAAAAAGAATGGCAAAAACGCAGAAAAATAATGCTGTCGGAAAAAATTGATCTTACTGCTTTTTTAGTGTGGCTCATCGAAAATTATCCTTCAAGCGTTGACACAATGAAAAAAAATCACGATTATCAGTGGAAATTCAAATAAGAATATCGTCAAAAATAATATCTTATATAAAGCACTAAAAATTTAACGGGTAAAATTAGAACACTTAAAAATTTTGTAATTAAAAAAATTTTATGAACAAATGTTAGACTTCACGTTAAAAAAATATAGAGAACTTATCCAAATTCTCCTTTCTAAACGATACGAATTTCAGACACTACAAGATTTCATCTATAATCCCAAAGTAAAAACAGTTGTTTTGAGGCATGACATAGACTCCAGACCTAAAAACGCTTTAGAAACATCAAAGATAGAAAAACAAGCAGGAATAAAAACCAGCTACTACTTTAGAGCAGTCGAAAAACTATTCAATCCGAGAACTATCAAATATATTTATCATTCAGGTCACGAGATTGGATACCATTATGAGAATCTTAGCTACATTAGCAGAAAATACATGGTTAAAGAAGAAAAGAAATTATATGAGTTAGCAATACAAGATTTTAAAAAAAATTTAGATAAATTCCGACGGCTAGCTACCATCAAAACTATTTCTATGCACGGAAGTCCTTTATCAAAATATGATAACAGGGATTTATGGAATAAATATAATTATAGGGATTATGGTATCATCGGCGAACCTTATTTTGATATCAATTTCGATGAAGTGCTTTATCTATCGGATACTGGAAGAACATGGACCACCTATGGAGGCAATATAAGAGATAGGGTACAATCCAAATATAATTATCGTTTTAAATCCACATTTGATATCATTCATGCCCTAGAAAAGAATGACCTGCCCGACCAGATCATGATCAATGTCCATCCGCAGAGATGGAATGATAAAACTATGCCATGGGCAAAAGAGCTGGTATGGCAGAAAATGAAAAATATTGTGAAAAATGTTATCTCTAAGTAATTATTCTTTAAACAAAAAAATAAGATATCTTTTGATGACGGCTTTTGGTATATGGTTTTTAGGAATTACTTTTGTTTCCATGGCTCCTGGATCAATGATCCTGGATAAATTTGGGGCAACAGGAAAACACTTAGGCTCACCTAGATTGGTTGAACATACCACAGCTTATTTTGTAGGCAGTGTATTATGTTTTTATACATTTAGCATAAGGAAATATAGATTTTTATTTTTTTCAAGCGTTATGGTTTTTTTTTATGGATTATTTTTGGAAATTATTCAGATCGGAATTCCATACCGAGCATTTAATCTGCACGATATTGCAGCCAATGGAATTGGAGTTGTATTATTTATGATTGGGGAATTTATTTATTTATCAATCTTTATTCATAAATAGAATGAGAGAATCATAAACTTGAGAAAAAAAACAAAAGCATTCATTTATTGCTTGGATTTTCTCTTTCTGAATGCCTCCTACATTACTGCCGTACTAGTAAAGAGGAAAATTATTGAATTAAACGCCGATAATATAAATCTAATTCTCGTTTTTTACGGCATTTGGTTGGTTTCTTATCTTTTGTCGAATAAACTGCGTTTAAACAAACCGGACACTATTCGTAAAGGTTTGGAGCCATTTTTCAGGTTTTTTGTTTATTTTTCAGTCATTCTTTTCTTTATCCATTTCTTTTTCGAACTTTTTGTCTATTCCCGTTTCATCATTTTGGCGACACTTCTCATCTATTTCTTTTTAAACATCACGGCTTATGTTTTTTATTATCTTAAAAATTGGGGGCCCAATGTTGAAACAATTGAAGATGAAGCAGACATACAAGAAAAAGCAAGAGGAGAAGAACCGGAAAAAGAAGTTCATATAGATGAAAAACACCGTGTTATTAAAGAACCTCTGAAGGAAAAATTACAAAACCAACATTTAAAGGATTATCCACAAATATTTGGATTTATTAATTCCATTATCAACCTAAAAGGGATTTCCGCCAGCAATACTCTTATTTTGGATACAAATATCTCTTACAGTGTAGAAAGCGTCCTAAGTAACGGATTTGAGTTTATCGGGAATATCCACAGAATCAACGATATACGGAGGATCAATAAATTTTTTAACAGTGTTAATAATAAACTTATCCTAGGAGGATTTTTTTTTGGGTGTGTGGAAACGATCGAGCAACGACGCGAGAGGAAATTTTCCAGATATCCAGGATTTATAGGAAAAACGCTCTACTTTTTTGATTTTATCTGGACGCGGATGTTTCCAAAACTTCCAGGACTAAAAAAAATTTATTTTATCTACCACGGAAAAGACAGAAGAATTCTTTCAAACATTGAGATTATGGGGCGTTTAAAATGCTGCGGTTTTAAAGTAATAAAGAGTGAAGTAATCGATAATACATTATACTTTCTTGCGAGAAAAGTTAAATCACCATTTTTGGACAAGGATGCTTCTTTTGGTCCCGTATTCAAGCAAAAACGTATCGGAAGAAATGGGGAACTTCTATATACCTATAAATTCCGCACTATGTATCCCTATTCGGAATACCTCCATGATTCCGTTTATAATGCCCATAAATTAAATAATATCGGAAAGATAAAGAATGATCCCCGGGTAACTCGGTGGGGCCGGTTTATGAGGCGTTATTTCCTTGATGAGATTCCCATGCTTGTTAATTTTTTTCAGGGAGATCTTAAATTGGTGGGTATCAGGCCTTTAAGCCGAAGTTTTTTCAGTATCTATCCGGAAAGGCTTAAAAAACAAAGGACAAAACATAAGCCGGGCCTTCTGCCGGCCATTTATGCGGACCTGCCGCGGTCCAAAGAAGCAATTTTTGAAGCTGAAAGAAAATATTTGAATAGATTTGAGAAGCATCCTTTGAGGACGGATATTGTTTATTTTTTTAAGGTTTTGGGTAATATCATTTTTCGACAGGCCAGAAGCGGCTAATTCTTAATTTAAAATGGTTTATCCATTTTAAATTAAGAATTTAATGAAAAAAGAAAGAAGAACAAAATTTATAATAGAACAAAAAAATTTCTTCTTTCTTTTTTCAAAAGCTATAAAACACTAAGAGTTTAGTTTAAGAGTTTAGGGGGTTGAGGCGAAGGAGGTTGCGTGGTAAAATGTGAAAGCAAGTTGGAGTAAAATAAGCGGTAAAGTTATATCAAAGACAACCAGGTCTTATCGAAATCTTAAAATCATACCGATGAAATAAGGAAATCCGATGGAATTTGATGAATATCCAGAGTTAGAAAAAGAAAGTAAAGAAATTGACCTCATGGCCTACTTGAGGATGCTCCTTAAGCGGAAGTGGATTATCATTAGTTTTGCCACTGCTGTTATCGTCCTCGTTGGTATCTCTACGTTTACCGAAACTCCCATGTACCGAGCATCAGCGACTCTTCTTATAAAAGACGCTTCTTCGGATATGCTCAGCATCAGTGATATATACGGAACTCCCTACCGGGCCTATGACTATATGAACCGTGACTTTAACACACAGTTAAGACTCCTCACAAGCAGAGCACTAGCCGAACGCGTAGCAGTTCGGATGAACCTTAAGGACCGTCCCGAAATCCGCAATCCCATAAAAAGAAGAGGAACCCTAATCCAATCTCTTAAAAACATCATCAGTTTTCAATGGGTTTTTCGGCTTATTCCCAGAAGAAAAACCCCGGGCAAAATCCAGGTAAAGAGAAACGCTCCAACAAGGAAAACCTATGTGAACCCTAATATCAGGTTGTCAGGCTTGGTAAGGGGCGGTCTTGGAGTTTCTCCCATAGAAGACACACGTATGATTACTTTAAGTTATTCTTCTCCCTATCCAGCTTTGGCCTCGGATATTGTTAACAACGTGGCAGAGGAATTTATCAATTTTTCCATTGAAACCCGGTACGAAGCCACTCAGCAGGCTTCTGACTTTTTGACGGAACAGATTGTAAGGCTCCGGGAAGATTTGGCAACCAAGGAAAGAGAACTTCAAAAATACGGAGAGCAGAAAAACATCCTGGTGACAGATTCGCGAGGAAACGCCGTGGTTAATAAATTTTCCGAATTAAGCTCCGCTTTGACCCAAGCCCAGATTGACCGTATTAACAAGGAAGCTTATTATCGTGAGATGAAAGACCTGCGCATTGATTCCCTGCCTCAGTTCGTCAGCAATCCCCTAATCCAGAGCATGAAAACACAGTATCTTAACCTGAAGAGCGAATATGACCAGAAAAGCCAGTTTTTTAAGTCCGATTACCCGGAAATGAAACAGCTTAAGGCTAGGTTAGATAGCATAAGCGAAGACCTGAAAAGCGAAATCTTCAAGGCCGTGGAAGCGGCAGAATCCGAATACCGATCTTCCTTAAAAAAAGAATCTTCGTTGAGAGATCTCATGCAGGGACAGAGAAAAGAAGTCACTCAGATGAGCAATGATGCCATCCTTTACAACAGTATTCGGATCGAGGTAGAAAACAAGAGAGGGCTTCTGAATTCCCTAGTTGCAAAGCAAAATGAAGCCCTGATTTCGGCTCGTCTGAGCGGATTTAAAACCAGCAATATCAAGATCGTAGATAAAGCACTCGTACCCGGAGGACCTTACTCTCCCAATATCCCGAGAAGTTTGATGATGGCCATTATGGTAGGGTTGTTTGGCGGCATCGGCCTCTGTTTTTTGCTGGAATACCTGGACAATTCCATTAAAGGACCGGATGATGTGGAGAAACTGGCAGGACTTCCTTCCTTGGGCATCATTCCTTATCTTTCTCCCGATGGCATGCAAAAAAAGAAATATCGGGGCTACTATTCCTATAGATATGGAGACAACAATCCGGGGGAAACGGATAAAGCAGTCAACATTAAAGAGATCGAGCTTATCAACCACCTTCATCCGAGTTTTTCCATCTCTGAAGACTACCGGACGGTCCGAACATCGATCATGCTCTCCCATGCCGAAAGCCCACCGAAAAGCATTGTTTTTACGAGCTGTTTCCCCGGGGAGGGCAAAACCTCGACCGTGGTCAACCTGGCCGTGTCCTTCGCTCAGCTTGGAAGAAAAATTCTCATCATCGACTCCGACTTGAGGAAACCCCGTATTCACCGCATTTTCCGCATTAGGAATATCGGTGGACTAAGCGAATATTTGACGGGTAAAGTGGATGAGAAGGAGGTTTTCAAAAAAACCGATATCAAGAATATCTGGTGTGTCCCCAGCGGTCCCATCCCACCTAATCCGGCCGAGCTTCTGAATTCAAGCAGGATGAAAACATTCCTCAAGGAAACAAAAAAAGTTTTTGATGTCGTTCTTCTTGATGCCTCGCCTGTTTTGGCCGTCATCGACCCGGTTATCCTTAGTTCTGTCGCAGAGGATGTCGTCTTTATCGTTCAGGCCGGAAAAACTTCCAAGAAACCCTTTGTCCAGGCTATAAATGAGCTGAAACGGGCTAAGGCCAAGCCTCTGGGTGTGGTCTTCAACGAAGCCAAAATGGCCAGGCAGGGTTACGGATCCCACTATTATCATTATTACCGTCACCGTTATTATACTGCACCTTCCAAACCCGAACCCGCACCCCGAAGGAAAACTCCGGTCCTTTGATCTTTTTAAGCAAGCAAATAGAGAGGAACCTTAATAACCGATGCTGACACACCGGGAAGATACATCATTATCCCCCAAAGACCGAATCTGCCGGCAAATCATCGAATACGGTATCATCGGGCTGTTGATTTTCTCGCCTCTTCCGGCCGCATCCGTGGATGAATGGGCAATCCTTGTCATCCAGCTTACAGTATTAGTTATGACAGGGGTTTATTTTTTCCTTTCGGAAAAACCGGCTATCAATGAAGCTTTAAGCCACTCGGCCAAATGGCTTCGCTTTTTCATTACGGGATTCGCGGTCTTTATTTTCATTCAGGTTATCCCCCTGCCTGTTTTTCTCGTCAAGATTTTATCTCCCACCATTGTTTCTTTCCGCGAGGAGTTTGCCTCCGTAACAGGACAAACCAAATTTATAACATTGTCTCTTGTTCCTTCGCAAACGTTTAGGGCAGGATTGGAAATTATCACTTATTTTTTGTTGGGATTTCTCATTTTTAAGACCGTGACCGGGAAAAAACAGGTCAAACGTATTTTCGCTGTCCTCATCGGCATGGGAATTTTTCAAGCCCTCTATGGCCTCTTTGAGCTTTGCAATCCTAATCCACGCATTTTGTTTTATAAAAAGCTTCACAACTTGGAATCAGTTACAGGAACTTTCGTTAATCGTAATCATCTCGCGGGTTATTTGGAAATGATCATTCCCCTGGCCATCGCCTTTGTCATTTCCCGTTTGGATTTATTTTCATTCAAAGGGACACAGTTTAAAGAAAAAATACTGCTATTATCACGAAAAGGTTTTTCAAAAAATTTTATCGTTCTTACCGCAACCGTGTTGATGGGAATCGCTGTAATTCTTTCTCATTCACGTTCTGGTATTTTTCTTTTATTCCTGACTTTTGTCCTCTTTTTGGAGTTTATCTTTCTTTTCTTCAGAAGGACAGGCCTGCACAGCGGAAGCGCCTCCCGATATATCAACATAACCTTTTTGATTATCACTTTTTTGATCCTATATGTCGGCATCGGCCATATGATAGACAGGTTTTCTACGACGGACCTCGGAGAAGAAAACCGTCTAAACTACTGGAAAAACACTTACGACATTATCAGCCAATATCCTGTATTTGGTACGGGATGGGGCACCTTTTCGGCGGTTTATCCGGCTTATGAAAAAATCCCTGTCGGGGGCAGGGTCAGCCATGCCCATAACGACTATCTCGAGACTTTTGCAGAAGTAGGCATCCTGGGCGGCCTACTCATTTTCGGGCTTATTTTTATCATCCTTTTTCAAACCTTCAAGATGTGGAAAGAACGGCGGCATCCCGAGATCAAGGGATTGGGAATGGGGGGATTAGTGGCCATATTTGTCATACTGCTTCACAGCTTAACCGACTTCAACCTCCAGATCCCGGCCAACATGCTTCTTTTTACCGTTGTGCTGACGCTTACCTGGGTGATTGTGTATTATAGGCGGGAAGAACACTAGCTTTGATTTATTCATAAGAATTATACTTTTTATGAATTTTTCATGCGCAGGCGCACCCACGAACGATGAAAATTATTTCCTATAATCCTGGATCACCCGGATGAACCGGGTGATGACTTTTGTTATTTTCTAGGTAATAAATACAGGCTAAGTATTACGGTTGGATAGTATGTCCTCTATTTTCTTGATGAGCCGGCGGAAAGGTGAAATTATTAGGCCGAATATCCCACCCCATGATACGGATCCGATGTAACGTTTCCGCAGGATATGAAAATGGGTAATCCCTGTCAGCCAGATTAAACGCCAGGATTCGGCAGGGGAATCAATCGTCAGGAAATTCACCGTATCACAGAAGAGCTTGTAGTTTTGAGGTATATAACCATCGACAATCTTTCTTTTATCGATAAATAAAGCCAGTATTTTTTTCTGAAGTTTGGGGGGTTTTAGCTTTTCCAATATTCCGGGGGGCACTCTGCCTCCGCAAAGATCGGAACTAAACCAAAGAGCATAATATAGGGCCGTTTTCTGTCTGTTGACGGCGGCTTGCCTCAAGATTCTCTTCCAATCCAAACTTTTCCCATAACATTCGAGAAGGGCGCTCAAGTCGCTATAATGCCGGAAGTTCAGATAACCGTGGATACGGAGGTTGACGGCCAGGTGAAGCAGGGTGTATTCAGGAGAAAGCGTAAGGAATTGGTGCCCATCTAATTCGATAGATTGAAGAGATCGCCAGACAATGTCCATGTCGAATTTTAGAATACGATTGGCGTAAAAATTCCAGTGGATTTCGATACCCAGGGGCTTCCCAGAAGGACTGCTTTTTTCAAAAGTATGATGCCGGATATAATCCTTGATAAAAGCGCCGGAATAACCTTTTTCCACAGGCCTGTAGCTACATGCTTCAAGAATCCGGGCGGCATCCTCGTACTTTTCAGGGCGAATAAGGATGTCGAGGTCCGTAAACGTCCGAACGGACAGGCGCTCATAAAGCATCCAGCTCAGAATGGGTCCTTTTATGGGAACGGCATCGATATTCGCTTCTGAAAAAGCATTCAGTGTTTTGATTAAATGTGAGTAGAGATCCAGGCTTTTTATCGAATTCAGGATGTAAGCGTGATGGAGACGATTGAGGACGTTTTCGGGAACCGATAGGGATTCCTCTTTAAGATGAAGATAACAAAGGGGAACGATTTTGTGGGCTCTGGTTAATTGAAAAAACCGGTCCCAGTTGATACGTTCTTTGAGCAGGTTACGGATGGTGTCCCGGCTTTGACGATCGAAGGGGCTTCTTGCACAAGCCAGGAGAAGGTTTTGTTCGGGGGAAATAGCGATATTCATGTTTTGCCGCCGGTTTTCAGTTGGGACGTTTGTTCTTTTCCTATTAACATAATAAAACAGCAACCGGTTGTCTACTGAAAGAAGTACGGTTGTTTCATGAACACACTAGATTCAGGGGATTGCCGCACTCACTTCGTTCGTTCGCAATGACATCCTTTTCCGTTTATAGTTGGGCAGGAAAAAGTAAAATGGTCTTGCATCAGAGGGGGAGCTGTAATAATCTGTATTATTCCCAATAATTTAGGAAAAAGAATATTACATATGAAGGAAACGGATTCGTATTTTATCCGGAATCCCGATGTCCGGCTTGAAAAAAAAGGCGATGGTGGCGCCATCCTAAGACATCCGGATACCGAAGTCGTAAAAAAAATAAACGGAACGGGACTTTTTATCTGGGAACGCTGCGATGGACGGCATTCTTATGAGGAGATCATTCAGGAACTCTTTCGGACGCGTGAAGGGGTGTCGGAAGAAGAGGTCCTTCAGGATGTAAAAGAATTCCTTGATGACCTGTACGTTCAGGGTTTTATCGGTGCTTATGATGAATGATTCCACAGTTAGAAAACCGGCATGGGCAATGCCTATCGGAGGAATGGCGCTGATGCAGGGGATTGCCGCGGGTCCTTCGGACCCTCGCAATTAAAGGAACAACATGACCTCATGGATATCCTTTTTTAAAAAAGGCTTCAGCCGGGAGCCCCTCAAAGACCGGATTGCGGGCGACACAAAGCCGATCGGCCTATGGGAAAGCATCAAGCGCATCCTTCCTCACATCCTCACCCACCGCAAACTGGGAATCACGGCCTTTTTCCTGATCCTGGCCGCCTTCCTCATTCCCCTGCCGGTTCCCCTCATCACCAGGTTCCTCATCGATAACGTCATCCTCAATAAAAAATTGGAGCTTCTGATCGGCACCGTGGCCATCCTGGCCGGGGTCAAGCTGCTGAGCATCATCATCTCCTCTCTGCAGAATTTTATTTCCCAGCTTTTTGAACAAAAAGTCACCCTCGATATACAGGAAGATTTGATCGACCGGACCCTTCGCTTCCCGAAATCCTTTTTCGATTCACGGGAAGTGGGCTATCTCATGTCCCGCCTGACATCGGATGTGGGCGGCATCCGGATGCTGTTCTCCTCGACAATGGTCACCATTTTCACTTCCATTCTCCGCCTGGCAGCCGGTATCGGTTTTCTTTTTTACCTGGAATGGCGGTTGGCGGTTGTCGTGCTTTTGGCCCTGCCCGGCATCTTTTTTGTCGTCCGCATCTTCACACGGAAGCTCCGCATCCTCAGCCACCACGGCATGGAGCAGCACGCCCAGGTATCCCGCTCCGTTCAGGAATCGCTGTCGTCCACTTCGCTTATCAAAGCTTTTTCTTCTGAAAAAAGGACGGTCAACAGGGTGATGTCCCATATGCGGAACGCCTTTCAGATCGGCATGGAACGGGCCACCGTAGGCTCGGCCGCCAACTTTTCCATAGGGTTGATGCCTGAGATCGCCCGGGTTATCGTCCTTCTGGCCGGCGCCTACTGGATCATCAAAGGCCAGTGGAGCCTGGGATCCCTCCTCGCCTTCCAGTCCTACATGGGTTACGTTTTCGGCCCTGCCCATACCCTTGCATCGACAAATTTTATGCTCCAGGGCGCCCTGGCGGCTTCGGAGAGAGTCGCCGCCCTTTATGACATCATCCCCGAGGACAACCTGGACAAAGGAAAAACCGTCGACCATCTGAAAGGAAAAGTGGAATTCAAAAACGTCTCATTCTCCTACGGCGGGTCGGGGCTTATCCTGGAAAACGTTTCCTTCAAAGCCGCACCGGGAGACTGGCTGGCCGTGGTCGGTCCCAGCGGCGTGGGAAAAACGACACTGATAAGCCTCATCCTCAATTTTTACCAGCCGCTTTCCGGCAAGATTTTATTCGACGGCATCCCCTCGACGGAGTACAACCTCCGTTCCCTGCGAAAACGTATCGGATACGCGCCGCAGGAGCCCCATCTTCTCTCCGGGACCATCATGGACAACCTGCGCTACGGCAATCCCGATGCCGAGGAGGAACAAGTCATCCGCATGGCCAAGACGGCCGGCATCCACGATTTTATTATTGGGCTGCCGGGCGGATACGAGGCTCTGGTCGGCGAAAAAGGCGTCAACCTGTCAGAAGGCCAGAAGCAGCGCCTCTCCCTGGCCCGGGCCCTGGTCAAGGACCCGGACATTCTGGTGCTGGACGAGCCGACATCGGCCCTGGATGGAAAAACCGAACGGTCGATCTTTGAATCCCTGCCGGAGCTGGTTCGCTCCAAAACGCTCTTCGTTGTGGCCCACAATCCGGTGACGATCAAAAAAGCGGAGCGTATTCTGCTTCTTGACGAAAAAAAGCTTGTCGCCGTGGGGAAGTATGAGGATCTTCCGATTTGATCCGCGACCCATGAATAGTACGGATCGATCCGCAATATTCATAAAAAATAACGACGATAACTGCCTGGATCACCCGAGATCCCCCGAACCAGTCGGGGGAGGGTGATGACATTGTGGAGAAAATCGGTATATTTACCTATCCCTCCAACACACATTCAAACAACCCTCATACAACCTTCAACCCTCAACCTTCAACCCTCAATTGACAAGCCTAAAGGTAAATGTTACAAAAAAGGGGTTATTACGGGGTAGTATTTTTTGGTTTTCCCGGGAAAAAGGAACAAAGGAGGAAAGGGGAGCGGGCTTATTTTCGTAAGCATACGGAGCAGGCTTATTTTCGTGAGCATACGGCCCCAATTCCCAAGGCGCAACCCATGACACATCGCCCGGCCATATATCATCCTAACACCGCTCCAAAAAATGCTCCTCACACAAAGGACAGCCAACATATGACAAAAGTGGGTAAGAACGTTCTGCCAACGACCGTCCTTACCCGCGCACAAAAATAAGGCGAACACATGGTCAAACGAGCCCGGTACATGGGATTCTGTTACGGCGTCAACAGGGCCCTCGACTACATCCAGAAAGCCCAAGGGAAAATTTACACCCTGGGCTGGCTGATACACAACGAACACGTCATTCGTGACCTCCTGCAAAAAGGCATTCAATCCATCGACCGGATCGAGGATCTCCCTCCAAACGCCACCCTGGCCATCACCGCCCACGGCGCCACCAAACAACTGCTTCAATATCTGGAAGAGAAAAAAATCGCCATCCTCGACACGACCTGTCCTTTCGTCAAAAAAATTCACGATATCGTCTCCGACCACACAAAAAAAGGCTACCAGGTGTTTATTTACGGAGACAAGGACCATAGCGAGGTCAAAGGCATTGCCAGTTATGCCCAAAATCCCATCATCATCCAGAGTACCGAGGAAGCGAAAAACCTGGGACGGTTCAAAAATGCGATACTCGTCGCTCAAACAACCCAATCCGTCGATGCCTATGCCGCCATCCAAAAAGAAATCAAAAAACACTCCCAAAATCTAAAGGTTTTCAACACCATCTGTCATGCCACCTCCCAAAGACAGCAAGCAGCAAAAACATTGGCCCAGTCCGTGGACATCATGATCGTCATCGGAGACAAAAGAAGCGCCAATACCCGCCGGCTTGTGGATCTCTGCCGCGCCTTCACCAAAACTCTTCATATCGGAAGCGCCGCTGACCTTGATGAAAAAATTTACAGCCACCAAAAAATCGGGATTACCGCCGGAGCATCCACACCGGAGTGGATCATCGAGGAAGTCCTCCAGAAGCTTAAAAAACCGGGGAAGGATTTTGCCGAATCCATCAAACTATACCAGGCCGAAGTCGACAAACAACTGAAAGTTTTTTTTGATAAACAGATACGAAGCGCACCCAGCAAGCATATTAAGTTCAACCTCAAAAAAACCGCGGAATTCGTCCTCGGCGGAGGAAAAAGAATCCGGCCGATCGCCATGATCAGTGCTTATACGGCATTATCAGCCACCGAGAACATAAAACCCATCCTGGTACCGGCCTTGTCCATGGAGCTGCTTCATGCTTCTTCGCTGGTCTTCGACGACGTCATGGACGAAGACGATTACCGCCGAAAGCTTCCAACCCTGCATCGGGCCCTCAGGTGGGAGACACAGGAGAAAACGAGTCCTCAACCAGGGAAAAGACATCTTTTCAGGAACCATAACGACCGTTTCGGCGTATCCTCGGCACTCTGTAACGGCAATATCCTCCTCAGCCTGGGAGCAAAGTGTCTTCATACATCCAGCGCTTCCCATGAAAGGCTGAACGAGGTCTTGCGTCTTTATCTCGAAGCCCACAGGCTAATCAGTATCGGCCAGTTGATGGATCTAGCCATGGAGCATGAAAAAAACGCCACCGAAAAGGATTACATTCAGATGGTAGCCCTAAAAACCGCCGTCCTGTTCAGCACCAGCCTTAAGACGGGCGCTCTGCTGGCGGAAGCCCGTCCCGGGCAGATAGAGACCCTGGGGAAATTCGGGAGGGAGATCGGCATCGCTTTCCAGCTCCTGGATGATGTGCTGGACATCAGCCGGCAGCACAGCAAGGGACGCGAACTGGGCTCGGATCTCAAGCAGGGAAAAAGGACGCTCCTTGTCATCAAAGCCCTTGAATTTTCCGACGACAGGGAAAAAGCAGCTGTCCTCAAAGTCCTCGGAAAGACGGATGCCGCGGAAAAGGACATCGATAAGGCCATCGGAGCCCTTCATTCCACCGGAGCCGTCCAGTATGTGATCGACCTGGCCAACAACACCCAGGAAAAAGCCTTGCCCCTGCTGGACGAAGCCGATATTTCGGCTGATGGACATACATTTTTCAGAGAATTCGCGGATTATATGACTCATAGAATCATATAACCTGCCCTGGCTGACCTATCTCGTTGATATATAATAATTTATTGAAAAGGCCTTCCTGTTGTTTTTCGTTAAAACTTATTTTTAGGACCAAAAATGAGCTTTAAGAATATTTTACTTAGGTCTGTTTTCACGGCTTGACAAAAAGAATGAACACCTGGAATATAAAACATCCTTCACCTATAATAAAAGCCAACAAGGAGGAACGATGCGCAAAATGTCACTTGTTTTTATTCTTGTATTTTTTGTATTTGCGGCGGCGGAGACAACCGTCCCCGGGCCGTCGTTTGAAAAAGTTATATCGCTGAGAAGCGTCGGAAGCCCCGTTTTATCCCCTGATGGAAAAAGCATTGCTTTTTCCGTACGCACCGTCAATTGGGAAAAAAACAGCTATGACAGCGAAATCTGGCTGGTCAAGGAGGGGGAGAAACCTTTTCAGCTCACCCGGACCAAAGACGGAAGAAGCGGTTCCCACAAGTGGTCTCCGGACGGAAAATGGATATCCTTCCTGGCAGACCGGGGCGAAAAAAGCCAGATTTATCTGATCCGGCCCGACGGCGGGGAAGCCCAGATGATCACGGATGTTAAGGGAGGCATCAACAGCTACGAATGGTTCCCCTGCGGGAAAAAGATCCTGTTCTCCAAAACGGAAGAAGAAAGCAAATCCGACAAGGAGCGGGAAAAACGCTACGGCCGGTTCGCCGTCGAAGATGCCGAGTACCGTTATACGCACCTGTGGGTCATCGATGTGAAACCCGATATGTGGCCGACGCCTGCGGAAGTTCCTTGCTATCCATCCAAGAAATCTTCGGAAGCAGACAAAAAGAAGGAGGAGGACGAAAAGACAAAGAGCGAAAACGAGTGCCTCTCCCTGCCGAAAGCCGTACAGCTTACGAAAGGAAGCGAATTCACCGTCACAGGATACGCTCTCTCCCCCTGCGGAAAAAAAGTCGCTTTCAGCCATCAAGCCGACCCGCTTCGCAATTCTTATATAACCTCCGATATTTCCATTCTGGATATAGAATCGGGCGACATAAAACCCCTGGTAAAGAATCCTGGGTCTGACAGCGGACCTGTATGGTCGCCTGATGGGGAGTGGATCCTCTATCATTCGGCGGGAGGAAACACGACCTCCGATTTTTACAAAAACAATCAGATTTACAAAATTCCCGCTGAAGGAGGCGAACCCGTCAGGATGGCCGCCGGTCTTGATGAAGAAGCTTACGTCATGGACTGGAATCCCGGCGGCGTTTATCTAAGCGCCTGGCAAAAAACAAAACGGCAGATCTTCAGGCTCGATACCGACACGGGAGAGGTTTGGCTGTTCGCCGATACTCCTTGGAACATTTGGTATGTGGACTTTTCCGAAGACGGAAAAATGATGGCCTTTTCGGGAGAGACACCGACAACTTTGGATGAGATATACAAAACACCGGTCGATCCCTACCAGCCCGTTGTGGTTACGGATTTTTCGAAGCAGATCGAGGGATGGAAAATCGGGACGAGCGAGGTTATCCGCTGGAAAAGCAAAGACGGCACGGAAATAGAGGGAGTCCTTCACAAACCGGACGATTTTGATCCCGGCAAAAAATATCCGCTTTTTATCATCATCCACGGAGGACCGACTGGGATCGATTATCCGTCGGTGCCCACCGGATATGTCTATCCCATCATCCAGTGGCTGGAGAAAGGAGCCCTTGTTTTGCGGCCCAACTACCGGGGTTCCGCCGGATATGGAGAAAAATTCCGGTCGTTGAACGTCCGCAATTTGGGCGTCGGGGATATGTGGGATGTTATGTCGGGAGTCGATTATCTGATCAAAAAAGGGTGGGTCGACCCAAACAAAATGGGAGCCATGGGCTGGAGCCAGGGAGGATACATCTCGGCATTTCTGACGACCAACACCGGCCGCTTCCAGGCCATCTCTGTAGGCGCCGGCATCTCGAACTGGATGACATATTACGTGAACACGGATATCCACCCATTCACGCGGCAGTATTTAAAGGCCACCCCTTGGGTTGACCCGGAAATCTACGCCAAAACCTCCCCCATGACCAATATCACAAAGGCCGGCACACCGACCCTCATCCAGCACGGTGAATTCGACAGGCGCGTTCCCATCCCCAACGCCTACGAGCTTTTCCAGGGGCTTCAGGATATGGGTGTCACGACAAAGCTTATCGTCTACAAAGGATTCGGACACGGAATCACCAAACCCAAGGAGCGACTGGCGGCTACATGGCACAACTGGCAGTGGTTCGCCAAGTACATCTGGGGTGAGGAGATTGATATTCCGCTCTGATTTTAATGACGTAAATCAATAAGGATATCCTATGTCATGCCCCGGTTTATCCGGGGTATCCACTCTTTTATTTTTCTATACTTTACCCTGGATCACCCGGACAAGCCGGGTGATGACGAAAAAATACAACCGTTGACATTAAATCTATCCGGAAGACAACCGGTTACAGCGTTGACATGGAATATATGCAGAAAACAACCGGTTACAATTTTCTTATTTCACCAGGCTTAAAAGGCCGGTAACGATATCCAGTGCCTTTCGCAATTCAGCCGCCTGTCCCTGGTTGGGCAACAGCGAAAAGGCCCAGCCCGGCCCGTACCGGTAGTAGAAAGAAACCAACCGCTGCCCGGCTTCGAACCGCATCAGCACATTATCCCGGAAACGGCGCAAAATCCGAAGCTGCGGCGCGAAAGGATCACCGTATACGACTGTGGCCACAAAACATTCAAAATTGATGAGAAATTCCTTGATGAACTCCACCGCCAGCCGCTTATCTCCTGCGGTCCAACCCGGCGTGATGGGGCCGAAAATAAAGCTTCCCCGCTCGTTTCGCTGAGTGGCCGTTCCCAAACGGTTGATGAAGGATATCCCCTGAAATCTTTCATCGGCTCTCACCTTCGGAAAACGGTTCATCACCTCCTCCAGGCTGTCAAATGTTTCCACAACGGTGAGAAGGAGAGCGCCGCCCATCGTACCGCTCTGTCCCGTTTCCTGGTTGGTAAACGTCACCTTGATCCGGCAGGCATGCCGTGATCCGTCCGGAAATCGTGAGCGTGGATATTTGGCCAGCGCTTCATGAGAGAAATGAAAAACCAGGGGGTACTCGTCCGTGGGGACGGCGGTGAAATTAAAATCCCCTACACCAAGGCTTGAATAAGCCGCCCGCTTCCTCTGCCTGTAGCTTTCGTTGCTTTCCCCTTCACTTTTTTCGACTTTGAGGCCTTCCTTGATTTGCGGGGCCGTCATCTCAAAAACGGCGTAAAACGGGACTTGCGGAACCGGCTGCGGCGAGACATCTTGCGCCTCATACCGGGCAAACTTCCACACCTTAACTTCGGAGTGCGCTCCCACGCGGGAACGGGCGATTGGTTCCTGTTTGTAGATTCTGAGCTCATCTTCCTCATGTTCGGGAGGCTTGGACTGATCGACGACCTTCAACCGCAGCAGCTCTTCTTCCAGTCGTCTTTGGGCCTCTTCTTCGGTCATTTTAAAAAGGTCGGGCACCGTTCTCGTGGGCAGATATTCTCCCCAAATCTTGAGCTTGACCGGAATATCGGGTGAATGCTCCTTAAAAGGTTCGACGGACTGCTCGTAAACCACGTGTTCTTTCTCCTCTGATTCTGCGTTTGGGCCGACGGAATATTCGGCCTGAAAACCCATTTCCCGCAGGCGGTCCAGAGCATCGTCTATCCGCAGCCCCTCAACATCCGGCATCCTCCGCTCAAAGACGTCATAAACCGTGACTACCACTTCCGTCCCGCGGGCTACGGCGGAACCGGCTCCCGGAGTCGTCTCATAAACGCGGTCTGCGAAACGGGCTTCTTGGGGCACGTTTCCGATTTTTTTCTTGGGATTAAGCCTCAAGTCTGAAAGCTTTCGGGCATAGGCTTCGTAGGTCGGGGGATTATCGGGATTCCAATTGGGAATGGTGACGGTTTCACCGACCGCCCTAATAGTAATGACTCCGAAGTTCATTGTCCCGGATGCCGCCGGCACCCTCAGGGTTTTTTCGCCCTGGAATTTTTGGCCGCTGGCCGACCCGAAAACGCTCAACGTCAAAGAGCTTCCCACTTCCACCGGGGTATCCACCTTGGCGGTGAAGGTGCCGTCGGCGGGAAGATTATCCGTTTCAAACTGGGAAAGGAAATATTCCAGGATAAAATTGCGGCTTTCTCCGCTTTGCTCACCTCCGGGAATACGCACACCCTCCCGGACGTCGAGCTGTTCATTCCGGACAACCGCGTATCCGGGATAGGGAGCATCCGGCGGCGCTGCGGCCTGGACACGCCCCTTGAGCACCAGGCGGTCCGGCTGCAATACCGAAAGGGTGATGACGACGGGTTCCGGAAGCTGGGGATTCAGCCAGTCGGGAATATCCCTGACGGAAAGCGTTTTTTTGCCTTCGGCCTTTGATCCGTCCGGCAGACGGTAGGAAGCCGCAATCTCGATTTTTTCGTCTGGCTTGGTAAAAACATAGGTGCCCCAGTATTCGGGTCCGGAGATAACGGCGTCCTGTCCCCCGATCGTCACCAAACCTCTGATATCCGTAAGCGGATTCCCCTCCTGGTCGTTAACCCGGACCTTGACGGGATCCACTTTGACGCGAAAAGGATCTACCTTTATTTTATATGACTTGTCTGCGCCCTCCTCATAATCTTTCCAACTATAATCCTGCGGCTCATGGATCCGCCGGGCAGGGGTGCGCGGGTTGGCATCCAGCTTTCTCCCTTCTTCCTTATAATGATCGTTGAGGTCCTCGGCTTCGATATTGATAAAATGCTCGCCTTTCATGGAGTTGTCGTCGGGAAGGGAAAACTCCGCTTCCCATTTCATCTTTTCCTCGTCCAGCACACCCTGGACTTCCTTGTCACCCAGGCTAACTTTCACGTTTTGGGCCGGTTCGCTGAATATCACCTCGATGTTGATCTTTCCCGGCTGAACGGCATTGCTGTATTCCTTCTCGAGATTTCTGTCTACAACCCAGGTTATGTTGTCGGTTCGGGGATTGATTTCCTCTTTATCTTTCCAGAAGACCGAGTATCTATCCTTTCCGCCCTGCTTAACCTTGACTGATTTGACATAGGGCGGGTGGTTGACGATGTCATAATAATGTTTGACCAATCCGGCCGTGTGCTCGATCACCGGTTTGACCACGCAGCGGGCGATAAGTTCGTAGAGGTGGGTTCCCCTGGTATTCTCCACTTTCCAGCAGGGATCCGTGCACTGGCTCTTGACGTCGTCCAGAGGGGTGGGCAGATAAGCGTCGGGAAAAAGGTTCCGGATGCGGTCGCCGGGGGCTTCGCCGGAAAGCTCGATATAAAAATATCCTTCCTTGTCGTTTTTATGAGACCCGGGTATCTTATGCATCTCGAGATGGGTCGGCCACCACTCCCCCTCGTCGTGGCCCTTTGTCCAGAGAGGATTTTTGTCAAAATCGTCCCAATCCCAGGCGAAATCTCCCGTCGTGATATCCTCGCCGTTATAATTGAAAAGACGCCACTCCGATTCCCAGCTTCCGTAGCCGACCTGGAACATCCGGGCCAGGTCGGAATTGGGGTCGATGTAGGGTTCATCGGTGCTCAGCGTTCCTCCCTGAAACCGGTTGGCGCTGTAGCCGATTTTGGCCAGGTTTTCGAAAAACGTGTCGAGTGTTTTAAACGACTCGGTAAACTCTTTGGCCGTCATCTCCGGAATTCCGGGAACAAACGAGTTGAAGTTCTGGAAAAACCACATTTCGAACCCCGTCTCTCCTGAGTTGCCGTGGGGGTCGTCATGGACATGCTCGGGACAGCCCATATCTTGCAGCAGATGACAAATAAAACCCAGGGTGTAGAAAGCAAGCCGTTTGGAGCTTTCCGTATAGCCGTAGCGGTTGACGGCATTTTGCCAGCTCATGTTTCCCGAATCGAGGTCGCGGGCGGTAAATCCCCAGTTCTGGACTCCCTGCCACTGCCGGCCGCCGTAAAATTCTTCGGCTTCAGTTAGATTAGGATTGCTGCGGGCCCAGTCTCTGGCGTTTGCATCGGCGTCCCCCATGCCGATAAAGGGCGCATCGGACAAACGGAAATGGCTGAGGGCATGCATGAAATGGTTGTTGGCCCGGAGGAACACCTTCAACCCCGACCTGTAAAGGGGAAAATCCTCATCCCAGGAACCCTGGGCGATAAACTGCCTGAAAGTCTCCCATATCTCCTTGGGATATTTGTCTTTGTATTTTTCCTTGATCAAATCAAGGGCCGTAGGCGTCAGCTGCCGCATGTGGGAGTGCTCTTTCCAGGTCAAACCGTTTCCCTGAATGGCGAAAAGGAGCAGGATGACCGGTAAAATGCGAAGGCAAGTTGTTCTCTTCATGACCGTCCTCCAAAACGATTACGTTCGAGGCTTCATATTCCCCTTGACTATTCCTATGACATAAATAAAGAATATTTTCAACAGATTTCTTATAATTATGGGGTCGCACCGCAGCAAGTTATTGATAATAATTAAATTGGGTTGAGATTCACATCTGTTTTCCCACTTAAATGGGATTTATCGGCCCAGAATTAATTTAGCTGTTTTAATATCTGTAATATAGATCGATCTGGCCCAGATATCCTGGTAGAACTGATTTAATGGTGCTTATTTGTGGTAATTAATACCACAATTGTGGTAATATATACCACAAATGAAAAATTTTGAGATTATCAATCGTTTATTCTCGTCTAAAATTAGGGTTAAACTTCTTGACGCTTTTCTGAGTTTCCCAAAAGTCCGGTTCTATACACGTGAGCTTGAAAGAAGGATAAATGAAGAAGCCAAAAATATAAGCAGAGAATTGAAAAATCTTGAGAATCTTGGTTTATTGACGAGTGAAAAAATAGGAAACCAAAAACATTATTCAGCTAATGAAGATTTTTTCCTGTATTCTGAATTGAAAGGAATAATCTTTAAAACAACAGGGGTTTTAGGCCTTTTGAAAGAGGCTTTGGCAAAAATAAAAGGGATAGAAGCTGCCTTAATATATGGATCTTACGCTACGGGAAAAGAGAGCGAGAGCAGCGACGTGGACCTTATGATAATCGGGAAACCTGATTTGACTGAGTTGAATGAAGAGATCGGTTTGCTGGAGGATAGATTAAACAGAGAAATAAATTACATCTGCTTTGACCGCACAGAATATGAGAATCGGAAAAAAGCAAAAGACGCTTTTATATCAGATATATCGGCAGAGAAGCAAATACTGCTTAAAGGTTCAGAAAATGAAATTTGAAGAACTAGAGAACAAAGGCCTTATAAGAAGGATAAAAGTCAACTTAAAACAAATTCATAATTTCCTGTCTCGATCAAAACAGGACCTTGAAACCGCGAAATTTAACTTAACCATAGACGAAGCGTGGTCATATGCTATTGCTTACCATGCGATGTTCCGAGCAGGACGTTCTCTAATTATGTCCTATGGATTTAGGACGATTGGAAAAGATCAACATGCAACAGTGGTTCGATTTACAAACATAGTACTCGGTAATGAATACAAAGATTTAATTAATATGTTTGACCGAATGCGAAGAAAAAGGCACGATTTTATTTATGAACCAAACAGGCCAATTCCTAGACAAGAAGCTAATCAAGCCATTGCAGATGCAGAGAAACTCGTTAAGCAAATCGAGCATGTTGTTAAAAAGAAAGACCCCCAAAAAGATCTGAAAGCAGACTATTAGCAAAGGTGATATTAATTTTCTGCAACTCCGGATAACACCCGGATTTTAAATCTTTTCCCCATATCTATAATGGGTACTTTCAAGACTTTCGGAGTAAAGATCAGCCGGGGAGGGGAAAAGATTGACCGGATGTTTGCCCTGTGCTATGTTTAGGCCATGTTTTTCAGGACCAAAACAAACAAAAACAAGCATCCTAATTTTCGGCAGAACCTCGAACCGTTTTAACAGATTAAATGTGTGGAATAGCCGGCCTCCTCTCTTTTCCCTCCCTTAAACCCAATGACAGGGAATCCGTGCGGAAAATGGCCTCCCTCCAGAAGCACCGGGGCCCCGATGACGAAGGCACCTACGACGACGCGGTCTGCGCCCTGGGCCACCGGCGGTTATCCATCATCGACCTCTCACGTGACGGCCGCCAGCCTTTCTCCTCCGCGAACGGAAACCTCCTGATGGTTTACAACGGAGAGATCTACAACTACATCGAACTCCGGGAAGAACTCAAAAAGAGGGGCCGGAAATTCAGGACAAAAACCGACACGGAAGTGCTCTTAGCCGCATACGAGGAATACGGCGAACGATGCCTCGATAAATTGAATGGGATGTTCGCCTTTGTCGTTTACAACAAACAAAGCCAAACGTTTTTCCTCGCCCGTGACCGCCTGGGCATAAAGCCCCTTTATTACTGGCACAAGGACAACAGGCTGTTTTTCGCCTCGGAAGTCAAGCCCCTCCTCCGTCTTCCCGGTTTCAAAGCTTCTCTCAACAGGCAGGCCCTGTTCGACTACCTTGTCTTCAACCGGACCGATGTTTTTGATGAAACATTCGTCGAAACCATAAAACGTATTCCCAAAGGACATTTCGGCATTTTCGATAAGAACGGCCTCACCTTAAAACGGTGGTGGAATCCGGAAAAGTTTTTGCACAAAAACGGCACCCAGATCCGCCCAAAAGAGATTTTCTCCCGGATTGAGGAAATCCTCGTCTCCGCGGTCACATTGAGAATGCGAAGCGATGTCCCTGTCGGGTCTTGCCTCAGCGGCGGCCTGGATTCAACCATCCTGACCGGCATTCTTTTCTCATATAAGCTGGCCGCCGGGGATTACGCTTCATTCACCGCTTCTTTTCCCGGGGACCCTCTGGATGAATCGGACTACATAAGGGAACTTAACAAAAAGTACCCTTTCAAAAATTTCAAGACTTATCCTACCACCGATAAAGCCTTTCAGGAATTAGAAACCTTCGTTTTCGCCAGCGATGAGCCGACGCTCAGCCCGGCCTTTTTCTGCCAGTACGAAGTCATGCGCCTGGCAAAGGAGCATAACGTCACCGTTCTTCTTGACGGACAGGGAGGCGACGAAAATTTCGCCGGATACCAGTATTTCCATGGATTTTATCTCAGAGGGCTCTTCCGCCGGCTGAGATGGGACAAGCTGCTTTTTGAGCTCCTGAGAATAATCCTTCGCAGGCAGGATCCCCTGGCCTACCAAGTCCTGCTGTTTCAACTGATGCCCGACGCCTTGCGGCAATCGCTCCTTCGCAGACAAGCCTCTTTTTTGCAGCCAGAATTTTTTTACGCCCACATCGGCACAAGCCGTATTTACAGGGAATTTTTCGACGCCTACGACCTGAATACCAGCATCGTCCGCCACTTTCAGTACAAGCTGGAACATTTGCTGCGGACCGAGGACCGCAATTCCATGGCCTTTTCCATCGAAGCCCGGGTTCCCTACCTGGACCACCGTCTGGTCGAATATCTCCTGGGACTGAACGAAGACTTGAAGATCAAGGCTGGACAAACAAAGTGGCTTCAAAAACAGGCGGTCGGAAAATACACCGTGGACAAAATTCTGGACCGGAAAGACAAGATCGCATTCTCCGTCCCCCAGGAAAAATGGCTGAGACAGGAAAAATGGCAGTCAATGCTCAAAGAGTGCCATGCCGACCTGGTCCGGTCTTACCCGGAGATATTCAAACACCCCTCACCCCTCCCAACCAAAGGTAACACCTGGTGGAAAATCATCCAACTCGCCGTCTGGAAGAACACTTTTCTGTAGAAAAAGATTCTTTGTTGTAAGTTTCTTACGATTTTTTTGTACATTTCTGATCATTCCTTCATCTGTCATACCCCGGCTTGTCCGGGGTTAACCATTCCTTAGTTTCTTTATTCTTCCCCCCTGGATCACCCAGACGAGCCGGGTGATGACATTTTATATACCTACCCAGTCCTTCCTCAGTCATGCCCTTCTTCTAGCATTTCATCAAACCTTCAACATTAAACAATTCTTCTTCTTTTGCGTTTTGAGTTTTCAGATTTGAGTTTTCTTTATTAAAACTTCAACATTAAACTTCATGTACGCTAGGGAAAAATCTTTCATTTCACAATATAGGAAATAATATTAATTATTTCTTAATATATGAAACATATTGACTTGTTTCATTTTTTATGAAATAATTCTAACAAGACGACACAAAATATCGAGGATACCTGTGAAATACTATATTTTGATGGCCGACATCATCGAGAGCAGCCGAAAAACGTCAGCCGCTCTTATGCAGGATTTTTCTGAAATTTGCAACCATATGAACAAAAATTTTAGAAATTATTTTCACTCCCCCATAACCATCACTCTGGGTGATGAATTTCAGAGTATCGTCAAATCAATCAAAGAAGGCGTTAACATCATTGTCGAATTTGAAGAAACAATCATTCACACAAAAAAAGGATTTAAATTAAGATATGTGCTGAATTACGGTGATATCAATACCCCGATCAACCGGAAAAGAGCCCATGGAATGTTGGGCAGCGGCTTGACGGAAACCCGGGACATGCTGAGCGGGAAAAAACAGGAAAGAGGAAGGTTTCTCATCAAGGATAGGGATCCGGTTCTCTCCGAAAAAATAAACCAGGCATTTTTCATTTATCAGTCATTCATTGACGGCTGGAAGCTCAAAGATTACGGCATCGTGTCAGCTTTCCTAAAATATCGAGATTATAAGCGTGTGGCGGACGTCTTAATAAAGAATAGGTCCCTGATGTGGAAAAGAGAAAAGAGCCTAAAAATCAATGAATACCTTGCGGTTAAAAAACTCATAAATTTGATTTTGGAGTAGAATAAATGCCGAAACCACTCCTATTCAGCATCATTTTTTTCATCGGAGAAATTTTTTCCTTTTTTATTTTTAAACTTACGGATTATTCCCTGGCTAAAAATTGGGAAATGAAAATCAACAGACCTACGGTTAAAGGCATCCTAGAGCGCCTATTTCTTTTCTTGTCTCTTGTTTACGGTATTCCTCAAGCGTTTATCGCTTTCGGCGCCATCAAGATCGCCACCCGTTTTACCGATAAATCGAGTAAAATATCCCACGACTATTTTTTCATTGGGAACATCACATCTCTGCTGATTGCCGTCTTGTACCTAGCTGTTTGGCGAGCCATTCTCAATATATGAATGAAAACCTGCACCTTATCGACTTTTCTCTTAGAATCGATTTATGGGGCCAAAAAATCGGCTTTAAGGCCTAAAAAACACCTGAATTTGAAACTAATTGTGTGATAATAAAGCAAATCCTGCGGTGCGACCCCATTTTACATATCATTTTTGGACTTGATTTCAACCGGCAGAGGAGCCGCAGACCTCAAATGAATATCCCTCTGGGGAAAAGCGATCTCGATATTCTTCTCACGAAACTTTCTGACAATGGCGCAGTGGATATCGGAACGGACATTGTAATGTTTTTTGGGATTCAAAATCCAGATGCGCAGCTGCATGTTCCAGGCGGAATCCCCGAAATCCCGGAAATGAACGACGGGTTTGGGATTCTCCAGTACATCGCTATTTTCTTTGGCAACTTCCTGCAGCGCTTTCAAAACCGCATCCAGGTCTGAACCGTATGACACCCCGACATTTATGTCCAAACGAATCTTGGAATCCCCGTGAGACCAGTTGACCACTTTGTCGGAAATAAACTGCGAGTTGGGAACAATGATGGCTATATTGTTCAGCGACTGGATGGTGGTCGACCTCATATTGATCATCAGGACGTCCCCCTCGACATCCCCGACGGTGACCCGGTCTCCGACCTTGATCGGCCGCTCGAAAAGAAGAATCAGTCCGGCAATGAAGTTTGAGGTGACATTCTGCAGGCCGAACCCGATCCCGACCGAGAGCAATCCGAAAATCACGGCAAGCCCGCTCAAATTGAGGCCGATCGTTTGGAAGGCGATGACGGCCCCGACAATAATCAGAGAATACTCCGTCATCCGTCGAATGACAAACCGGGTACCATTGGATATCTGCAGCTTTCGCAGGAACCTATCCAAAATACGACGTGCTAAAAAACGGGAAAAGAGGATAACAAGAAAAAAGAGTACGATAAAAACGATAAGCGATGACAGGGTGATATCCGTCTGACCTATGGTAAAGAGCCGCGCGTTGAGAACGGATTGGATGGTCTCAAAAATATCCGAAAGTTTCATTTTCTATTTTTTCGCTTCTTTCATTTTCTATAAAGTGGAACAGATTTGCAACCCTTGAAAACAAACTATTTCTTAGCCTGTATTATGCATACAATTTTTGGGAAGCGAAGAACTCGAGAGAGAGGTCTCGGGCACCTTCAAGGCCATGGTCGACGGTAAGCTGAGGGAAGACATGTCGGGAACCTTTATGCTTCAATCTCAGGCAAAATAAATTAAGCCCCGCAAATCCAACATTTTCCCCTTCTCTTTTATGACGAATTCTTAAGAATCCCTTAAGTTGTCCCTTTCTTCCTCCTCTGCGATAATGAGTATGAAAGGAAAAGACGATGAGCAAGAAAAAATGGGTCTCCGGACTTCTTCTGTTGTTGTTGGCCGTTATCTTCAGCATCGGGCTGACCTTCGCTTCGATCGAGCTGCCTGAACTACTCCAGAAAACCCTCTACGATAAGATGCCCGCCCTGGACGGCGACTCTCATGCCGGAGAATCGGCAGAATACCGCACCGAGCTTTTTATAAGCCATTACAACATCCGGCTTATCGGGTATATCTGTTTCGGCCTGATGGTCGCTTTGATTGTGGCCGGTTTTTTCACCGGAAAAAAAGGGCTGACGTCGACGGGAGCATTACTGATGTTTTTGCCCGTTTTTGCCCAGTTCGCCGCCGTCATGTTTTTTTTGGCCGGTCTGGGGATGCTCAATGTTATCTGGCTTCCGGTTCTGGATGTGTCCTTTGACGCCGGAAGACTGGGGGACATCGTCTATCTTCCCTACAATCTACTGCGATCGCTTTTTTTAAAAGCCGGCATTGATATTCATTATCCCCTTGTGTACGGCTTGATCGGTCTCGGACTTCTTCTTTTTGTCCTGGGCACCTTCGCCTGGTTCACGGCCCGTCAGCGCCAAAAAAACATGGCCGACTTCTGGGTTTACCGGATCTCCCGCCACCCCCAGTACCTGGGCTGGATCGTTTGGAGCTACGGCATGCTGCTCTCCCTGAACCGGGTACGGTATCCCAAACGCTCATGGGGAATCGCCGCCGCCCTACCATGGCTTCTTTCGGCCGTCATCATCATCGGAGTGGCTCTTCTCGAGGAGCGCAAAATGAAGCGGCAGTTGGGTCAAAAGTATGAGGCCTATATCCGGAAAACTCCGTTTCTTTTTCCCCTGCCGAAATGGTTCACGGCCGTCCTCTCAGCTCCATCGCGCCTGTTTTTCAAAAAGAAAATACCCGAACGCAAGGGCGAAATCGCGGTTTTTCTCGCCGTTTATACCCTGCTCTTTGTCGGACTTTCCCACGTTTATGTCCGGTCCCGAAGGATCCCCAAGATTCCGGACATGACGAACATCTCCGCTTCGGCAAGCCGGGAGGAAAAGCTTATCGAAGCTATCCGGAGAGCGGACAATTGGCATGCCCGCCGCCCCCATGTCGCGGCCCTTAAATATATCGGCGAACCGGCCGTCGATCCCCTGATCGACCTTCTTCAGGATCCCGATGCGGGACTCCGGGACATCGCCGCCGGCATATTGGGAGACATCGGATCACCCAGGGCGGTTGACGCCTTGATAAAATGCCTATCCGATCCCAATAACAATGTCCGCTTCTCGGCCGTTAACGCATTGGGGAAACTTCACGCTAAGAAAGCCGTGGATCCGCTGCTGCGCATCCTCGAGGAAGGCGGTTCCGGTCAAACCCCTTATGTTGCGGCCGTCGCCTTAGGAAGGATCGGATCCCTGAAGGCCGTCGATCCCCTGATCGCACTCCTCAACGCTCCCCGCTGGTGGGTTCGCAGCGGTATTATCGCCGCCCTGGGACAACTGGGATCGGAGAAGGCCGTGGAACCTCTGTTGGAGCTTCTTGAAAAAGAAGACCAGGATGTTCAAGTCCGCCGGGAAATCATGGCGGCCTTTCATAAAATCGGGTCAGAAAAAGCCCTTCCGGCTTTGCGGAAAGCCCTTGAAGACGAAGATGAAGAGGTGCGACTATACGCAGCCGAAGCCATCAAAGCAATACATAACAATAGGTCTTCGCAATAACAGACATCTGAAAATAAGGGAGTTCTTTCCTATTATTGCGAAACCGCAAGCTATGGCAATCATCCCAAGCGGTCATTGCGAGGAGCATCGCGACGAAGCAATCCCATGAATACACCGGGTTCAGGAGATTGCCGCGGCCTACGGCCTCGCAATGACAGCCGGCTGGCAGGGATATGAAGATGTCAATGATGCTCAGTGTCTATCAGTAGATCCGGTCATGAGAGCTGTCACTGGAAGAAAGAAGAATGCGGCTAGTATCAATACAATTGGGCGTTTCGAGACAGAGATTCTTCCCCTGAAGAAAAACCTTGATGGTTTGTCTGAAATTAACGGAAGCTGGGTTCAAAAAGCAATGTAAAGGTCACCTCATCATCGAATCATTCTTGATATGGACAGTTCAGAGAGTCCGGTACATGGAGAGCAAGAAGGTTCTGCATACAATGGTCATTTTGGATCCCATTGCTATCATCCTCTGTTTTGCTTTAACCAGTATGGGGAATGTGAAGGAGCGATGTTGCGTCCAGGCAATGTGCACAGCGCTGATAGCTGGAAAGAACTGCTGGAACCAATAGTGCGGCGGTACGAAAATAAGAAAGCCAGGAAGTACTTTCGAGGTGATGCTGCATTTGCTAAGCCCGAGATTTATGTATACCTTGAAGAGAACGGTTTACTGTATGCAATCCGTTTTCCGGCAAATGATCTCTGATATAATGAGATTAAACATCTGCTGACTCGCCCTGTTGGTCGTCCTTCGAGAAAGCCGGTTGTGTGGTTTTATAAATTTAACGAGCAGCCTCTTGGCATAAGATGCGACGCGTAGTTGCGAAAGCTGAGTGGCATCAGGAAGATCTGTTCCCAAGGGTAGGTTTTATCGTGACAAATATGAGTGCCAAAGCAGTGAGTGTCGTACGTTTCTACAATGGGCGTGGTTCTGCTGAGCAGTGGATAAAAGAAGGTAAATATGCTCTAAATTGGACACGGCTCTCATGCAAACATTTCATCTCGAATCAGGTGAGGTTAGGTTTGTTTGTTCTGGCCTATAATCTGGGCAACTTTCTGCAGCGCCTGGTTCTTCCGAGTAAAATCAAACATTAGTCGCTTAGGAGCCTGCTAGTGAAACTTATAAAGATTGGAGCAAAAGTTGTCAGACACAGCAGGTATGTTACGTTTCAAATGGCGGCGGTTGCTGTAAGCAAGGAGATATTTGCTGAGATATTGTTTAGGATCAATCGATTACGATGTTGTGGGATTTAAAGCAATACTTACAAATTAGGGATCTTAACGGAGGCTGTTTTGTATTTTCGTGTCATGGAACCCAAAAAAGCCGTCCTCGTAGTCCAAGATTTTCTTTATGCCACTTCACAACTTGCACAGACAACATTGCGGAGTACACTGGGTGAGGTTGAACTCGATGATCTTCTCTCAGAGAGAGAGAAACTCAACCTTCGACTCCAAGAAATCATCGATAGGCGCACAGACTCCTGGGGAATCAAGGTTCAGATGGTAGAAATGAAACATGTGGATCTTCCTGAAAATATGCAAAGAGCCATAGCCAAGCAAGCCGAAGCGGAAAGAGAAAGAAGAGCCAAGGTTATACATGCCGAAGGTGAATATCAAGCTGCAGATAAGTTACTCAAAGCTGCAGATATCATCTCAACAAACCCTCAGGCACTTCAGCTCAGGTTTTTGGGCACTCTCGCTGAAATTGCCACCGAACAAAATTCGACAATCATCTTCCCTCTCCCACTTGCTGAAAGCTTTTACGTACAAAAAGGAAAAAACATAAGTACAGGCAACGATAAGAAACAGAAACTAAAGAGAACTCCAACTTTCAAGCTCTCAGCTTGTTTTAATTTTCATCGGAATACTAATTAATATGACATTAATAGTTAAGTGAGGCCAATAACAAAGGAGAACACGATGAGAACCAAAGTGGGTTTATGGATTGACCATAGGAAGGCCATTATCGTGGCTGTTACGGATAAAGGGGAAGAGATAGGACTAATAGTATCGAAGGTTGAGAAACAGCTCCAACGTTCTGGTGATTCGCCTCTTAAGGGGAGCTATGAATCGCAAAAAGTGCCAGCAGATGGTAGCCGCCAAAGAACGTTTACGGCACATCTCAACATTTACTACGAGGCGGTAATTGCGTGTCTTCATGATGCGGAATCCATTCTGATATTTGGTCCTGGTGAGGCAAAGGGCGAACTGAAGAAACGGCTGGAAACAAGCAAACTGGACGGACGCATCACAGGCATTGAAACAGTTGACAAGATGACGGATCGCCAGATTGCGGCGAAAGTTAGACAGTACTTTGCAGAATAGCTGATAAAATAAATGCGAACTACTTATTTTTAAAAGCAATTTTAATAAAGAATCGTCTTTCTTATACAGTTGAAAGAAAATATCGGCCAAATTTATGAATGATAGCCTCCATGGGAAGACTTGTTTCATATTTCCTTCCTGTGCATAATGGAGGGCAGGATCCTGATTTATGCCCGCTAAGAACATCTTATCCCTCTTGGATATCCGTCCTTCCCCCAGGTCTCTCGATTACGTCAAAAACAAGAAGGCATTCCAACTACATCATTTGGTCACGGAAGGGCGCCACCATAAAACGCGGCATCTGAGTTCGGTCGTCAAAAAAGATATTCCTGAAGGATTATCCCAGCTCTTTTCTGTCGACAAAGATATATCCCGCATGTTCGAATGCCTGGCCGGAGATACATCCCTTCTCGAAAAAGCAGCCCAGGCCGTTACCCAAGCCGTTCGTGACGGAAAAATAATTTTCGTTTACGGCTGCGGATCAACGGGACGGCTGGCCAAGCAGATGGAAAGTGCGCTGTGGCGTCCCTTCTGGAAAAAGTTTAAATCCGATACAGCCTGGGTCCGGTTCAAAGACCGCCTACCGGAAAACATCGAGGACCGTCTCATAGGTGAAATGACCGGCGGCGACCGGGCTCTCATCAGCGCTCTAGAGGGATTCGAGGACCTGGAGCTTGTCGGAACGCTTCAACTCGCGGACCATGGTTTCAGCAAAGGAGACGTTCTTTTCGGCATCACCGAAGGCGGTGAAACCTCCTCGGTCATCGGGGCGGTCCGTGCCGCCCGCAGGATTTGGGGCCGTTCTTCAGAGAGAGAAATCGAAGAAGCTTCCAAACACGTCTTTTTTCTCTACAACAACCCGGACAAGGTACTGCTGCCCTTTGCCAGAAGCCGGACCATCCTCGAAGATCCCGGGATCACGAAAATCAACTTAACGACAGGCCCCCAGGCTATAACGGGCTCTACCCGAATGCAGGCCGCCACGTCTGAAACGTTTGTCATGGGGACTATTCTGGAGGCCGGTATCCACACAGCCCTTAAGGACATTTTAACGGATAAAGAGCTGCAGCGATTGGGATTTGCCCATCCCTACGATATCAGCCAACGGCTTCGGTCGTTTGACATGTTACTTGAGGCGGTTTCAGCTTCTAACGAACAGATTTCCCGTTTGACCAGTCTGGAGACGGAAACTTACCGAAAGGGAAAAAGAACTTTTTATTTCGCCGAAAAAGCCCTTGTGACCGTGTTCGTCGACTGTGCGGAGCGCAGCCCCACCTTTCATCTTTATCCCCTGGATTCGGTCCGCGAAAAAAAACCGAAATGCCGGTTCCGCGTCTGGACGGACGCCAAAGACCACAAACAGGCCTGGCGGATGCTGCTGGGCCGTAACTTTCGGGGACTCGATGAGAGTTTTTACCGCCCCGCGTTTCAAGAAAAGATCGACGATCCCTACCTGAAAGATGCGGCCCTTAAAAGCCTGGCCTCTGCTGGAACCGGCCAGGAAGATTTGTATGATTTTTCTTTCTCCCAAAAAAACATTTCATTTTGTCCTCCGGAAGAAGGTGATTTGGGCGTCGCCGTCTGCCTGGATGAGGAAATCGATGCGCTTAAAGATGCAAGCTCCGCTTTTTCCCGTTTCGTCCGCTTTATCGCAGAAAAAAAAGGACGATTGGCTTTGATCCTCATCGGCTCCTACAGCCGGGAGCACATGGAAGCGGCAGCGAGATATCTTCCCCTTAAGCCCGGCAAAGACGTCGTGGTTTCCGTCTCTTTAAGCGGCCCCTCTTTCGATCCTCTGGGCCTCGAACTCCGGACGGCGCTCAAACTTCTGCTTAACGCCCACTCGACGGCGGTTATGGCCGGTCTGGGAAGAGTTACGGGGAACACCATGACCGACGTTAACCCGAGCAACCTTAAGCTCATCGGCCGGGCTACCCATCTTTTACAAACCCATGTCAACGACGCTCTCTCGCTGAAGGAAGGGCCATTCGCCCAAACCGGCATAAAAACGCTTACCGATAGCCAGGCGAACGCCGTCCTGTATGATGCCCTGGCTTTTACGGAAGCTGAGGGAGACGAAACAAGCGAGATAAGCGAAGTGGAGCTGGCCGTCATTCGCATCCTGGAATCTCTCCGCTACAGCCGGAACGTGGACTGGCCTGAAATCCTGTCCATCGCCCTAAAATTGGGAGGGCTCGAAGGGTATCTGGAGGAAATAGGACGTTTATGATTTATCCGCAGCAAATACCTGGGCCGCAAATGCTCCTTCAAATAATAAAATGTACAAAACATCACATAGGAGGACTAAAGACATGCCGAAAAAAAGACCGCTTTTTTTTGTTTTAGCCACGCTTATCCTTATGCTAAGCGCGGGACAAACACCCGCTCTCTGCTCTACGGAGGTCGTACCGGAAAAGGGCAGCTTGGTTATTATCGGGGGCGCCATGCACGATCCGGCCATTCTGGAGCGTTTCATGGAGCTGGCCGGAGGTCCGGAAGCCCTCGTGGTCGTTATTCCCACAGCCGGAGGTGCCGACCACTACGACCAGAACTGGAGGGGTCTTCGCCGCTTCCGGGAAGCGGGATTCAAAAACCTGGTCGTTCTACACACCTATGAGCGTTCCACAGCAGACAGCGAAAAATTTGTCGAGCCCATCACTAAAGCGGGCGGTGTTTTTTTCGGCGGGGGACGCCAGTGGCGGCTGGCAGATTCCTACCTGAATACCAGAACACATAAAGAATTGTTCGCCCTGTTGGATCGCGGAGGTGTTATCGGCGGGTCGTCGGCGGGTGCCACCATTCAAGGATCCTACCTGGTCCGGGGGGATACCAAAACCAACACCATCATGATGGGCGACCATACTGAAGGTTTGGGATTCCTCAAGGACACGGGCATCGACCAGCACCTTCTCAAGCGCAACCGGCAGTTCGATATGCTGGAAGTGATGGAAGCTTTCCCCGCCCTGCTGGGTATCGGCATTGACGAGGATACGGCCATCGTCGTCAACGGAGACCGCTTTGAGGTCATCGGGCAGGGATACGTAGCCATCTACGACAGCAACAGCCACATCCCCCCTTCGGGAGCCTTTTGTTTTCTGGCGCCGGGCGACCGCTTTGACCTTAAAACCAGGAAGGCCGTTCGTCCGGTGCGCACCTTCCAGCCCCTGGAATGTGTCAAACCCATCGAAAAAAAGTAAACCGGCCAAAAGGGAGCGGTTCCCCCTTTTGGAACGATCACTATATCCTTCTCCACGTAGATCATGCACAATCTTATGCATAATCTCGCTTGTGATATCATCAAAACTTTATAATAATCAGGTTAACCATCTCTTTTGAAAATCTTGTAAAACGTATCACGGTAGAGTTCTCCGACAGGAATATTCTCTTCTTTTATTCTGATCCGATCATCCTGGATGTGATCCACATGGCTGAGATTGATAATATATGACTTATGTACCCTATAAAACAAAGCGGAAGGGAGTATAGACAAAACTTTTTTCATGGTGGAAAGGTACATTATTTCTTTTTTTTCTGTGACCAAAGTTACGTAATTACCCGTTCCTTTGATATAAAGAATATCTGAGAATTTGAGTTTGAAATATTTGGTGCCGCTTTTTATTAGAATAAAATCTCTTACTCCGGGAATATGGGGTGCTGCCGTACCTAAATTATACATTTCCAAAGCTTTATTGGCCGCCTTAACAAAACGGTCAAATTCAATCGGTTTTAAAAGATAGTCCACGGCATCATAATCATAAATTTCCAGAGCATACTTTGAATAGGCTGTGGTGAAGATAACAAGCGGCTGATTTTTTAGAGATTTCAAAAACTGCATACCGGATAGATCAGGCATATTGATATCCAGAAAAATAAGGTCTGCATTATGATCTTTCAAAAAATCGAGTGCTTTGAGCGGATCCCTAAAACTTCCTATACATTCCAGGAAAGGAACTTTTTTTATATAATCTGCGAGGATATCAAGGGCAACAGGCTCATCATCTATTAAAAGGCATCTCATTTTGTTTCCTGGCAATATCTTTAATAATCAGTTCTACAAAAAATTCATTCTCTGATCGCCGCACCAATAGTTCATGCTGTTCGGGAAAAAGAAGCTCCAGACGTCTTTTAACATTATGTAATCCCATACCTGAATTCTTATCCCCATTGACATTAATCTGCTTGTGTATGCTGTTCCTTATAGAAAAATACATTGCATTATTAGCGCTGGATTTTATTTTAATACGGATAAACGAGGGAAACTTAAGACTTATACCGTGTTTGAAGGCATTTTCTACAAAGGGGATCAAAAGCATAGGGGGAATCCGGATACTCTTCACGTTACCTTCCATTTCAAAGTCAATCGTTATATTATCCTCTTTTGAAAAACGCAGTTTTTGCAGATCGATGATCCTTTCGATCTGCTGGATCTCTTTTTCAAGATGAATCTCATCAACTTCGCTTTCGTAGATCATATACCGCATCAGATGGGATAAATGCGCTATTCCGTCTGCTACAGCTTTTTCCTGCTTACGTGCCAAACCATATAAATTGTTCAAGGTGTTAAAAAGAAAATGGGGATTTATCTGGGCTTTTAAAAGATTCAGCTCGGTCTGCATCTGCTTGGCTTTTATCTCCTGCAGAAGAAATCTTTGAGAAACATTATCCTTGAGTATTTTTAATGATGTGGCAACCAGAATCATAAAAACAGTTAAGATGATTGTAATAACATAATTGGGATTTTTTTCTAAAAAGCCTAAAAAAATAAAAGTTAAATAGGAAAAACCTAAAACAGTTACCAGCAGCAGAAGTGTATATATCAAAAATTTTTTCCGGTAAAAAAATTTTTCTAAAATAAAAAAATGCGTGTAGACGGGAAAGAATGCCGTTCCTACATAGGTTAAACCAAACGAAATCCTCCCCCATAAAGAAATCCCGCTTTCTTTTGGATTTGAGGTTAGTGCGAAGAAGAAAAAAAGGAAAAGCCAGATATATGCATGGATACTTATTCGGGAGGTCAGTATTTTATTCATTTTTTGTTTTATCGAACGAAAAAACATTTACATACATTAAATGTTAATTTCTTCTTATTTTCAAGAATCGTTGATCCATTTTTTTTGGGGGTTCATCCATTATTTTCCGAGGTTCATACATTCGATGGTAAATCCTCCCTCTTAAAATAGTATATTAACAGTGTGACGGTTATAAAAACCTCAAAACCAATAAAAGAAGTTTAGGAGGAAGTTATGGAATTCAAAAAATTAGTCCTTTTGGTCATAGTGCTTTTTTTTCTTTTTGTGTTTTCAGCCTCAGCTGCTGATATTCATGATGCCGTCCTTAAAGGCGATCTGTCACAGGTAAAGAAGATTGTCAGCAGCAGTCCGGATCAAGCGCATGCGAAATTGGAGAATGGAAAAACTCCGCTACATGTGGCAGCTGAAAAAGGGCATAGAGACATTGTGATATACCTGATTGATCAAAAATCGGACATCAACGCTCAAGATCAACTGGGAAACACTCCTCTGCTCAGTGCTGTATTCCAAAGGCAAAAAGAAACTGCAAAAATCTTGCTGGAAAAGGGAGCAGATGTGAATATAAAGAACAAAGAGAACATGCCGGTTATCGTAGCCGCAATGTTTACCGGTTTACCTGATATGATCGAACCGATCCTGGATAACGGCCAGGATGTAAATGAAAGATTTCAAACCGGGATAACACTTCTTCATGCTGCAACAGCTTTGGGTAATAAAGAAATGGTTGAACTATTGCTTTCTCGAGGTGCAGATATTGAGGCAACCATGGAAAACGGTGTAACTCCTCTTTATTTTGCTGTTTCTATGGGAAAAAGTGAATCTGTAAATCTATTGGTTTCAAGAGGGGCATCAACCGGCTTTATAGAAAAAAACACACGCCGGACTTATCTCCATCTGGCTGCCTTGAAGGGCATAAAAAAAATGGTTGAAATTTTTCTTCATAATGGACTTGATGTGAATGCCAAAGATTATAAAAACAAAACCCCCGTCGAATATGCTGCAAAATACGGCCATAAAAATATAACCGATCACCTGATCTCTTACGGATCTTCAGCAGAAGGCATTGAAAAAAACTATGGCATATCTCCATATTTGAAAAAAAATGTTAGGAATGGTGATGCTGTTGTCTGGTATCTTGGAGGGGCCGGCTGGGCAATAAAAACGAAAAACAAGTTTCTTGTTTTTGATTATGCTCCGATGGGTTCAGGACCTGATGAGCCGCTTTTAGCAAATGGAAATATTAATCCGGAAGAGATCAAAGGTCAGCATGTTTATGTTTTTGTAACCCACGCACACAATGACCATTTCAATCCTTCCATATTTAAATGGAAGGATTCATTAAAAAATATAACCTTCATTCTTGGCTTTGAAGCAAAAAATGCGCCGGATCATACCGCCATAAAACCAAGAGAGAGAAAAAAGATCGATGATATGGAGATCATAACCATCAAGTCTACGGATGAAGGCGTCGGCTTTATCGTTTCAGTGGATGGGCTGGTTCTCTTTCATGCCGGTGATCATGCTAATAAAGCAGAAGACGTAAACGGACCATTCAGGATAGAGATCGATTATTTAGCAGGATTAGGAATAAAACCGGATATGATCTTTATGCCTATTACGGGATGCGGTTTCCAGGATGAAGGAACCATTAAGAAAGGTATCGTCTATACATTGGATCATCTTAAACCCGGCGCTTTTTTCCCTATGCATGCCGGAGGCCACGAATATATGTATGAAGAATTTGTCAAAAAGGATGGAGTCACACGATCAGGTACTAACTATCATTGTGCTCGAAACAGCGGCGATAGTTTTTTCTACAACGGGAAGAATAAGTAATAGGAAGATTACCTTTAAGCGTTTTCCTTGCGGAGCGGACCTGCTCGTCGCTCTGAAAGCGGTTTCCTTTATCTTTTTCCAGGCACCTCATACTGTCCTGATCTGCAAATAAAGCTTCTCAAGTCCTCGCCGGGAACATACTCCATGGTGATGTAGTAGGAACCTTTCTCTTTGTTTAGGTCATACATGCGGCAGACATTTTTATGCGTGATATCCCGGGCGATTTTGAGCTCGTTCCGGAACCGCTCGATGGTCTTTTTATCCGACGCGATCTCGGGTTTGATGAGCTTCAGGGCGACCTTGGCGTTGACTTCTTTATCAATAGCTTTATAGACCCTGCCCATACCGCCTTTTCCCAGCTCTTCGATAATCTGGTAGCGGCCGGCGAAGGTGAATCCGGTGGGGAGTTCCTCTTTGGGTATCTCCATGGTTTTTGTAGAACGGTATTTTTGAGAGGACGGAAGCGGTGCGGCGCAGTTGCTGCAAAAACGCGCCATATCAGGATTTTCCGTCTGACATTGTGGACATAAAACAGATACGCCCAATCCTTATAATAGATTTACACCAAAGTAACACGGAATACCAAAGGGGTCAAGTTTTTGCTTGACTCATCAATTTCAATACTTCAATAAAGAATGAGTCAAGCAAAAACTTGACCCCTTTGTCATACAAGCTCATTTGCTGTATATTTATCTTTACGATGCCGAAAAAGATCTCCGCTGGAAAAAAAATATCCAACCAAACCTTTTCACTTCCACTGAATCCCGGCATCTTGACCACATAATCAGGAGGAAACAATGAAACATATCGTTAGGTCAAAGTTATTTTTATTCTTAATCATAGCCGCCTGTCCGCTTCTCCTTTCGGCCGTGGACACGCAGAACACCCGCATGCTCCATCAGCCAGCCGTAAGCGGCAGCCGCATCGCTTTTCTCTACGCCGGCGACCTGTGGACGGCGAACATCGACGGCTCGAACCCGCGGCGGCTGACATCCGACGAAGGAATCGAATCCAACGCCCACTTCTCACCGGATGGAAAACATATCGCCTTCAGCGCTCAGTACGACGGCAATACCGATGTTTTTATCGTCCCCGCCGAGGGCGGCATTCCCAAACGGCTCACATACCATCCTTTCCCCGACATAGTCCGGGGATTCACGCCCGACGGCAAGTCGGTCCTGTTCATTTCCAACCGGTCGGTATTTTCCAACCGCCATTTCGAGCTTTTTACCGTGTCCATCGACGGCGGATTCCCGGAAAAACTGTCGATCCCCAATGCCTATTACGCCGTCTATTCCCCCGGCGGAACCCACCTGGCCTACACGCCTCTGGGCGACCGGTCCCAGCAGTGGAAGCGCTACCGGGGCGGCACAACATCCGAGATATGGCTGTACGCTTTCAGCGACCATTCCGTAGAAAAAATACCCCAGCCGGAAGGCCGCTGCAACGATACCCATCCCATGTGGTTCAACGACCGGGTCTACTTCCGGTCGGACAGGAACGGCGAATTTAATCTTTTCGAGTACGACTATAAGGCCAAAAAAATCCGCCGGCTCACCTCCCATGAAGATTTTCCCGTCCTGAACGCTTCGGCCGGAGACGGAAAAATCGCCTACGACCAGGCCGGATACCTGCATATATTCGATCCCCAAACCGAAAAAAGCACGCAGCTGACCATCGGCATCGCCGCCGAGCTCCTCGGGCTCCGCCCCCGTTACGAGCAGGGCAGCCGTTATATCCGGAACGGCGGGATATCCTCTACCGGAGTGAGGGCCGTCTTCGAGTACCGGGGGGAAATCATCACCGTTCCGGCTGAAAAAGGCGATCCCCGCAATATCGTGCAAACACCGGGTATCCATGAGCGGAACCCGGCCTGGTCGCCGGACGGAAAATCCATCGCTTATTTTTCCGACGCCTCCGGGGAATACGCCCTTCATATCGCCCCCCAGGACGGACGGGGAGAGGTCAAAACGTATCCCCTGGATAAAGAAGGGCACGGTTTTTATTACAGCCCGGTCTGGTCGCCGGACGGGAAAAAGATCGCTTTTACCGATAATTCCTGGTCGCTTCTTTGGATCGACCTGGATTCGGGAAAGGTCCGGACCGTAGGCCAGGAATATCACTACGGACCGGGCGGAGAGAGCACCATCAGACCGTTCTGGTCGCCCGACTCCAAATGGATTGCCTATGACCTGAACACCTCAGCCCTTTTCCGCCGGGTTTATCTCTCTAACACGGAGGAAGAGAAATCCTATCCCATAACCGACGGCCTGAGCGACGCCAGCAGTCCCGTCTTCGATAAAAACGGCAAATATCTTTACTTTTTCGCCTCCACCGACGCCGGACCGGTCAAGCACTGGTTCGCCATGTCCAGCGCTGATATGGAGATGACCAATTCCGTTTATATGGCGGTCCTCCCCAAAGGAGAACCTTCACCCTTAGCCAAGGAAAGCGACGAAGAAAAGGCCGAAGAGAAAAAACCGGAGAAAGAACCCAAATCCAAGGAAGAGAAGAAGGAAAACACCATTAAGGTGGACTTTGACGGCATCCAGTACCGCATCCTCGACCTTCCCATCGTACGGGGCCCGTACCTGAATCTTCAGGCCGGTTCCGATGGGGAAATCTATTTTCTGGAGTCATCACCGAGCCCCCGGGGCGGATATATGATTCCGGACAAGCTCCACCTTTTCAAGCTCAAAACGCGCAAGGATGAAGTTATTGGCCAGGGTGTGCTGGACTATGATATCTCGGCCGACCGGAAAAAACTTCTCTACCGTTCGCGGGGAGGTTTTTCTATCGTTGCGGCCGGACAAAAGATCAAACCCGGAGACGGAAGATTGAACGTCAATGCCCTGCAGGTGCGGATTGAGCCGCTTAAGGAATGGAAACAGATTTATAACGAAGCCTGGCGCATCAACCGGGATTATTTCTACGATCCCAATTTCCACGGCTGTGACTGGAAAGCCATGAAGGAAAAATACGCCCAATTCCTTCCCCATCTCGCCTGGCGCGAAGACCTCAACCTGGTCATCCAGTGGCTGTGCAGCGAGCTGGCCGTGGGGCATCACCGCGTCGCGGGCGGCGACTCCTTGGATGAACCGGAGGGTGTTCCCGGCGGATTGCTGGGAGCCGATTACACCATCGAAAACGGGCGGTATAGGTTCGCCAAGATATACGGAGGCCTCAACTGGAATCCAGAGCTCCGCTCTCCCCTGACCGAACCAGGCGTCGACGTCAAGCAAGGGGAATACATTCTGGCCGTCCAGGGAGAGGACCTTAAGACCCCGAAAAATCTTTTCAGCCTTTTTGAAAACACGGCCGGAAAGCTCATCAACATCACCGTCGGGCCCAATCCGAATGGAAGCGGTTCCCGGACCGTCGAGGTCGTTCCTGTTCAAAACGAATACTCCCTGCGCAACCGGGACTGGGTGGAAGGCAACATCAAAAAGGTCCACGAAGCAACGGCCGGGCGTGTGGCTTATGTTTATGTGCCCAACACATCGACCCTGGGCCACACATACTTCAAACGCTACTTTTTTCCCCAGTCGAAGAAGGAAGCCATCATCGTCGACGAGCGCTTTAACGGCGGCGGCCTGTTGGCCGATTATTATATCGACATCCTGCGGCGGCCGGGACAGGTATGCTACTGGAACACCCGCTACGGGCATGACTACAAAACCCCCAGCGCTTCGATCCCGGGACCCAAAGTCATGCTGATCAATGAGACGGCCGGTTCCGGCGGAGATTTTCTGCCCTGGTTGTTCCGCCAACTTAAGGTTGGAACGCTCATCGGCAAGAGGACATGGGGCGGGCTGGTCGGCATTCTCGGCTTCCCCGTCCTCATGGACGGAGGATATGTGACCGCTCCCAACCTGGCCATCTGGACCGAAGACGGATTTATCGTGGAAAATGTGGGCATACCTCCTGATATCGAAGTCGAACAATGGCCCAAAGACGTCATCAGGGGTAAGGACCCGCAACTGGAGATGGCCATCAAGGTCGTTATGGAGCAGCTTAAAGAGAATCCCGTAAAAAAATGGAAACGGCCCCCTTATCCTAAACGGTAACTGAAGCTTTTTTGGGGTCGAAAATCGCGATTAAGGCTTAAAACCAGGAGTAAAAATAATGTTATTGTTTTATTTTCTGTAACATCCCGCGGTGCGACCCCAAAAAGACCAAAAAGAAAAAAGCTTGACAATCGCCCTTCCAAGAAATAAGATTTTTCTTTTTATGCGAATCATAAAAAACATAAATATTTAATCATAATGAAAAAACTGCTTTATAAAAAAAACGCAGTATGGTTTCTGATCCTTTGCTTCGCTGCTTTCTCCATTGCTTATTCTGAAGAAACTGATAAAGAAAAATTCCCGGTATCGGCAGCCCTCTCCCTGAATCTCAGCGGATATATTCAGACTAGCTTCACGCATTATCAAAACAGCAACGACGAATTTCAAATCAAAAAGGCAAGAATCGGTTTGGATGGTGACGTATCCCGGCATTTATCCTTCAAACTGCAGGTCGATTTCGTCAACAACCTTTCATTGATAGATGCCCTCATCGAAACAAAATTCGCTTCATATGCCAAAATGACGGTGGGACAATACAAGATTCCTTTCAGCTTGGAAAATCTGACTTCGAGCCATTCGCTGGATACGATCAGCCGGTCTTTAACCGTTGAAAGTTTGTGCCCAGGACGGGATATTGGCGCCAAAGGACGGGACATCGGCATTATGTTCAGCGGGCGCCATTCCCTTTTTGAATATTTTCTGGGAATCTTTAACGGAACCGGTATCAACAATCTGGACAACAACGAAAAAAAAGATTTCGCGGGACGACTGGTCCTCGCCCCGTTCGACTTCTTGTCGATGGGAATATCCCATTACAGGGGGCAAAACAACTCTCCAACCACACCCGACACCGTCGACAGAAACAGAACCGGCTTGGAATTGTATGTGCATCACGGCCCGTTCTCCCTGAAAGGGGAATATATCCTGGCCCGGGACGACCGCACCAAAAAGGCCGGCTGGTACCTTCAGGCAGGGGTATTCTTTCAGAAGGAGAAAATCCAGGCCATTATCAAATATGATTCTCTGGACGAGAACACGGATATTCGCGAGAAAGAAAAAAGCAGGATAACGCTGGGACTGAACTGGTATTTCACACGGAGAACCAAACTTCAGATAAATTATGAGTACCGGGAAGAAAGATCGGCCCCCACACAAAATGTGATCATGCTACTATTGCAGGCGGGATTTTAACCTATTAATAATACAACCTAGCTTGTATCATTCATAAAAAATGCCGATATAGAAAATATTTTTTTATTGTGAGGTGATATTTTCAACAAAATCTCACCCCTTTCGATGATGCCCCATTTATCTCGCATCCCCTTCATTTTCATCCGGAAAGGTGATTGAATTTTTCCGTTTTTTTCATCATATTAACGACGAAATATAATAGAGATGTCTTCTCTGGCAAAATTGAGTAATAACATCGCAGAAGTTGGTTTCTTGCACCAAAAAAACGAAGCTGTTTTTTAAGATGAAGATAAAATACAAGCTCATTCTGGGATTTTCCTTGGTAGCATTATGCGTGGCCGTCGTCGGGCATATGTCGCTTAGGAGAAGCCAAAATGCTTTACAGAGGATTATCGGCGATGAATCATCGGTTTTAGCCGACAATATTCTCGATAAAATCAACAGAGATATCGCTCAGAGAATAGAAAATTTGCGTATTTTTTCCAGAAATTTGGCCGATGAAACCCTGCTCATCCGTTCCAACAGAGAATTTGAAAACATGGAAGACGTCCATAACTATCTCAACGCAAAAGATGAAGAATGGCGTTCCGCGGCGGAAGGCGAGATAACTCCTTTCATGGACAACCTCATCAACAACGGTCTTTCCAAAAAAATCCGGAATGAATTCGAGCTAAAGAGTTATTATGAGCAGAAGTACGGCTTTAAAGTTTTTGGAGAAATTTTCGTTACCAACAAGTATGGCGCCAATATCGCCCAAACAGGAAAAACTTCGGATTACAGGCAGGACGATGAAGAGTGGTGGCAAAACGCCAAGCAAAACGTCCTTTTTATATCGGATGTTATCCATGATGAAAGTGCGGACATTTATTCCATTGAAATCGCCATGAGAATCAATGATGAAAACAACAATTTTTTGGGAATCGCAAAAGCGGTCCTCAACATTGAAGAAGCCATTAAGATCATCAAGGAAAGCGACGCGGAATTTGAATACGCGGGTACGATATTCAAACTGATTACCCAGTATGGAGACACCATATATTCGACGGGAACATTTCAAATCTTTGAAAAAGTGCCGGAAACTCTGATGTCCCTTTACCGCGAAAAGCAGTTAGAGCCCTCACATTATTTTTTACTGAAGGACAAAGACGCCGGAATAAACAAACTGTACTCCTTCGCTTTTTCAAAAGGCTATAAAGATTTTAACGGACTGGAATGGATTCTGGTCATAGAGCATGAAAAAAATGAGATATTCGCTTCTGTTTTCCGCATGAGGAAAAATCTCATCATCATCGCCCTTTTCATCATGATCTTGGCTATCATGATGGGATTGTACATATCATTTTCCATATCACGACCTGTAGCCAAACTAAGAAAGGCCGCCATCGAAATCAGCAAGGGAAAACTGGACACCAAAATCAAGATCAAGTCAAAGGACGAGATCGGCGAGCTCGCCCATGCCTTTAACGAAATGTCCGACCAAATCCATAAACGCGACCTCGCCCTTCTGAAAGCCAAGGATGAATTGGAGATCAAAGTCGAGGAACGGACGGCTGACCTGACAACCGCGAACGCCAACCTCGAACGGGTAAATAACGAGCTCAAGGAATTCGCCTATGTCGTGTCCCACGACCTGAAAGCTCCTCTCCGGGCCATCAGCTCTCTGGCCGAATGGATCAAGGCCGATTACGCCGACAAAATAGACGAAGCCGGCAAAGAACATTTGGACCTTTTGACGACAAGAACAGCCAGAATGCAAAAATTGATCGACGGTGTGCTTGCTTATTCCAGGGCGGGACGTGTCAAAGGCAAGGCAAAAAAAGTCGACCTTAATAATCTTATTCAAACCATCATCGAAAACCTGGATCCGCCGGAAAATATATCCATATCCGTAGAAAACGAACTTCCCGTATTAGTATGCGAAGAGACGCGAATCATGCAGGTTTTTCAAAATCTGCTCAGCAACGCCATCAAATTTATGGACAAGCCGAATGGGCTTATCAAAATCGGCTGTGAAAAAAACAACACTTTTTGGCGGTTTAGCGTCGCCGACAACGGCCCCGGGATTGAAAAAAAATATCACGAGACCATTTTCAAAATTTTCCAGACGGTATCCTCAAAAGATGAGTACGACAGCACGGGTGTGGGGCTGAGCGTCATCAAAAAGACCGTGGAGCTTTACGGAGGAAAAGTCTGGCTGGAATCCAAAGTCGGCAAAGGAACCACATTCTTTTTTACCTTTCCGCAACATATTTTTTCCAATCGCAAACCGGAATTTTTAGAAAATCCGGTAAACTGAATGTTCGATTGTTGACCATCCGAATCCGCCTGTGTTAATCTCAAGGGGGAAAAGCACAAGATTATCCAAACATCATGATTTGGAGGCGTACATGAAAAAATACACGGTTCCTGTTTTTTTTCTGTTATTTACAATAACGGCCGCACTTCGGGCCTCACCGGAGCCTGCCCCGGATAAGGAACAAAAGGATTTGAGTCCGGCCTGGCGGGCTATCGACATTTGGCTGGAGGCACAGCGGGATTATGATAAACTGCCCGGCCTGTCGGCGGCGATCGCCCGTGACCAGAAGACTATCTGGAGCCGGGGCTATGGTATGGCCGATTTGGAAAAGGAGGTTAGGGCGGAGCCGGCCACTATCTACAGCATCTGCTCCATCTCCAAATTATTCACCTCTATCGCTATAATGCAGCTTCACGACGCCGGAAAGCTAAGCTTAGAGGACCGGGTAGCCGACCTCCTTCCCTGGTTCGATCTTCAGCAGCAGTGGAAGGACAGCGGCCCCATTACCGTACGGACGCTTCTTACCCATTCTTCCGGTCTTCCGCGCGAGGCCGATTATCCCTACTGGACCGGACCCGATTTCCCTTTTCCATCTCCTGAACAGGTCAAGAAAAAGCTCGGCGGCCAAACAACTCTCTACCCCGCCTCCACCTATTTTCAGTACAGCAACCTCGGATTAACTTTATTGGGCGAGATCGTGGCGGAAGTTTCCGGTAAGCCCTATGACCAGTACATCGAGGAAAATATCCTAAAACCCTTGAGATTGACCGACACGCGTACGAATCTGCCCGAATCCCTGTGGAGAGGAAAGCTGGCCACCGGTTACAGCGCCCTAAAAAGAGACGGAAGCCGGGATATGCTTCCCCTGTTCCAGGCCAAAGGCATCAAGCCCGCGGCGGGTTTTTCCTCGACGGCAGAAAACCTGGCCCGGTTCGCCTCCTGGCAGTTCAGGCTTCTGGAAAACGGCGGCAAGGAGATCCTGAAATCCTCCACACTCCGCGAAATGCACCGGGTTCACTGGATGGACCCGGACTGGAAGACTTCCTGGGGTTTGGGATTTTCCGTCTATGAGGTCGACGGCAGAACATTTGTCGGACACGGCGGCTCATGTCCCGGCTACCGGAGCACCCTTATGATCGATCCCCAAAAAAAATGGGCGTTTGTCGTTATGATTAATGCCCAGGGTGTCAATCCGGGTGGTTATGCCGAGGGCATGAGAGAGATCCTGAAAAAAGCCGAAAACGCAAAAGCAGAGGCAGCGGATAAAAAGGCCGATCTCGAAGCCTACGCCGGCACCTACGAAGCCCAGCCATGGTGGGGGGAAACGGCCGTTTTCCCCTGGTATGGAAAGCTGGCTGTTTTGGGTCTTCCCTCACAGAATCCGGCTCGAGGCATGACCCTTCTGAAATATATGGGCGATGACCGGTTCCGCCGCATCCGAAGTGATGATACTTTGGGAGAGGAAGTATTATTTGAAAGGGATGAAGAAGGCAAGGTCATCCGCATGTGGCAGCACAGCAATTATAAAAATCGTCTAAAGTAGGAGGATTTCAACATGTCCATCTTCAGCATGGATTTGCTTGTTTATGTGGGAGCGGCCGGTGTATTTCTGGGGATCCTTTTTTTTCTTATTTTTCTCGGCCGGCGGATTCTTCGCCTTTTGCGGCCCATTACCAAAAAAGACGTTAAGACTCCGGGTTTTTCAAAAAGCTTAAGGAACCTGGTTCTGATTTTGATCTGGACTTCCGCCCTGGGAATGCTGCTTTTTATCGGATTCTTTTTCCGGGCTTACCACGCCTTCACCCTGGAAGAGCTCGCGGCCGAGATAACCACCGAACCAGGGGAAAAACCGGAAACAACAAAAATCACCCTCACTCGATTCCTGCCGGATGGGGAAAAAACACAACAAGATTTTCTCATCAGAGGGGACCAGTGGATGATCGAAGGAGATATCCTCAAGTGGAAGAACATGATCAATTTTCTCGGTTTGCACACGCGCTACAGGCTGACGAGAATCAGGGGAAGATATATCTCCGCTGAAAACGAAAAAAAGGAAAAACCAACCGTATACTCCCTTGTGAAGGACGAAAACCATCCTTTCTGGAAATACCTCTATAGACACGGCCATAAATTTCCACTGGTCAGCACCGTTTACGGGAACGCTGCCTATCAACTGGCGGAACAAAGCCAGCATTACCGTATTTACGTCAGCACTTCCGGTTTTGTCGTTCGCAAAGTCGAATAAATCGGGATATGGGATTTTCCGGACTTGATTACGCCGTGGTTGTGCTGTACCTGGCCGGGACGACGGCCGCCGGGCTTTGGGCTTCGGGAAAGCAGAAATCGGTCTCAGACTATTTTTTGGGAGGACATCGGCTTCCCTGGTGGGCCGTCCTTTTCTCCGTGGTGGCCACGGAGACGAGCACTCTGACCTTCATCAGCATCCCGGCCGTAGCCTACGGGGGCAGCCTTGTTTTCCTCCAGATTACATTCGGTTATATAGTGGGGAGGACCATGGTCGCCCTCTTTTTTCTTCCACGGTATTTTCAAGGGAAAATGACCACCGCCTACGCATTTATCGGCTATCGATTCGGAAAAGGAGCACGGACCGTCACCAGTTCTACTTTTATGATCACCCGCCTTCTCGCCGACGGGGTTCGGCTTTTCGCCTCGGCCATTCCCATCGCCATTATTCTCCGCCTGGCAGGCACCGGTCTCTCCGATCTCGAAATTTATTTCGCAGCCATCCTGGCCATATCCGGTGTGACCCTGGTTTACACCCTCCTCGGCGGTATCCGGGCCGTAGTCTGGATGGATGTCCTCCAAATGGGGGTATACATCGGCGGGGCCCTTCTGGCCGCCGGGATCCTTCTTTCCCGAATGCCCGAAGGATTATCCGGGGCAATGAAGATGGCCGGGGAAGCCGGAAAACTTAAGCTTCTCTTTTCGGGTTTCGGATTGAGCTTTCGAGAATTTATGGCCCAACCCTACACTTTTTTCACCGCCCTTATCGGCGGCGGTGTTTTTTCTCTTGCCTCACACGGCACGGACCAGCTCATTGTCCAGCGTCTTTTGGCAACACGGAACCTTCGCGACAGCCGTCGTGCCCTTATCGGAAGCGGGATCGTCGTTTTTTTTCAGTTCGCCCTGTTTCTGTTCATCGGGCTTTTGCTTTTCGGTTTTTACGGCGGCAAAAATCCGGCCTCATTGGGATTGGCCACGACCGATGAGGTCTTCGCTAAATTCATCGTCGAAGGTTTTCCCCCGGGATTATCGGGCCTCGTCGTGGCGGCCATCTTGGCCGCTGCCATGAGCACCCTGTCCTCATCCATAAACTCCCTGGCCTCTTCGACAACACTGGACCTCTATCAAACGTACCGGAAACGAAAATCCCCTCGAACGGACCTTATCGTCTCCCGGTTGAGCACGGTTATCTGGGCTTTCATTATCACCGGTTCGGCTTGCGTTTTTGCCGTTCTTCAACTTAAATCCCCGGCGGGGAGACCGGCCGTGGTCGAACTGGGCTTGGGAATCGCTTCCTATACATACGGGGGACTGCTGGGTATTTTCTGTTTGGGCTTTCTTTCCCGGAAGATAAAAAGCCGTGATGCTCTCATCGGATTTTTTACCGGCCTGACGGCCCTTCTTTTTCTGGTGGAAGGACCTCTGCAGAAAATCCTGCCCGGTGAAGGCCTTCACATCGCCTGGCCGCTTTACACCCTTTTCGGCAGCCTGATCGCCATCGGGATGGGATATTTATCCTGCCTTGCGAGAATTTTTGGGAACAGAAAAAACTAGCCTGTATTTCTTTTTCTTACTTTAAACCTTCAACATTAAACTTTAAACTTTTTTACTCTCTTCCCTTTCCCATCAAACCCAGGAAGGCCCCCCAACACCAGGCAGCCTTCAGCAAAAAAACCATAGGGAAAGTATGAAAATTTTTCGAAAGATAAGTGCTGCTCAGATATATCTCCATGGTTTTGTAAAAAGCTATGGCGGGGGAAAAAAACAAAAGCCACCAGGGACGTCTTAAAATCCAGGGAGTCTTCAGCAACAACCGGTACTCCCTGCGAAGCAGGATCGTGACACGCGCATGCCGGACACTGTGTGCCCATACATCGGAAAACCTTCTCCTAGACGGCATATGGACGACTCCGGCTTGGGGAGTGAAAAATATCTTATGTCCCCTAACCCGGCTTCGAAGGATGAATTCCATTTCTGACGCAATACGCCTTCGGGTATTGAATCCCTTCATTTCCCTAATAAGAGACTTTTGCAGCCCCATATTGGCTCCGGGAATGAAAGGCACAACTCGGGTTCTTTTCCGTCCCATAAAAGGGTGAAACTGTGAAATATTATGACAATGTTCGATGTAACTTTCTTCAGTACTCAGAATGGTCCCTGCCAGAAGCGAGTGTTTTTTGAGCATTTTTGACATTTTTTCCACCCAATCCGTCTCGGCCAAACAGTCGTCATCCATAAAAAGCAAATATTCTGAAGCGGCTGAGGAAACCGCAACATTCCGGGCAAAACCAAGGCCTTTGTTCGTTTCCATCCGGATAAAACGCAAGCATGGAAGTTCTTTTTTCATAAAACGGCAAACAGACGCCGTTCTCTCTTCCGAGCCGTCATCAACGACGATAACCTCGAACCGGTCCGGCCCGATCGTCTGCCTGGAAAGAGAAAGAAGGGCCTTCCTCAGTTGCAAAGGCCGGTTATAGGTGCATAACAACACGCTGACAGGTTCTTCGTGAATCTCCAATAAATCACGCCTTATTGATATCTTCCCACCGCCTTTATCTCCAGGCACCAAAGTTCCGTTCCCTTGCGAACATTGTCCTGGTAGGGACAGTGAGTGCAGAAAAGCGGCCTGTCCTTTTTTTGAATAATGCTCCTCCGCAACTGCCGGGCCTGGGAACTGTTCCAAATTTTTTTAAAACTTTCCTGCTTGATATTTCCAAAGTTCTTTTCCATATCATGGTCATACTCGCAGCCGACAACGTTTCCGTCGCAAAAAACAATGGGCTGGCGAAAAGGAAAGGGACAGCAAATGAGCTTTTGACGGATCCGTGCTCCGCCTGCATATTCGAAACGGCGCACTTCCCTACGGGAAGGTTCGAAATTTTGAAAATTCTTGTCATGGGTCATACAGCCTACGCTCTTATAGGTGAACATATTCGCTCCAAGCTCGCGGGAAAGATTTTCCATGTTGGACAGGTCGGCCTCATTATCCCGGGTGACGACCGCTCTTGCGGCGATGTAGGGAAACGGAGATCCCTTCTTTGTTTTGGCCTCGTTCACCAGTCCGATGAAACGTTTGACTTTTTCAAGATTTCCGTTCCGCCGGTAGACCTGGAAAACATCCTGAGTGCTTCCGTCCAGGGCGACAATTAAGGTTCTCAGTCCCGACGCCACCAGCTTCTCCGCTTCTTCACAAGTTTGAAGGAAGTGGCCGTTGGTCGACGTCAATGTCGCAATCCCCCGTTTCGTACACTCGCCTATCATTTCCAGAATATTTTCATGCATGAAGGGTTCACCAAAACAGAATAAATAAACGGAAATCAAAACATCTTCAAGCTCATCGAGGAGACGTCGGAATTCCGCCAGGGGAAGCTTAGTTTTGGATCTTTTCAAAAATCCCGAACCCGTTGGGCAAAGAGGACATCTCAGGTTGCAGATATTCGTCGGTTCGACCTGGATAATCGGGGGAAGGCCGTAAAGCCGGCTCTTTCGAAACAGCGAATTCCAACCGTTTTTGAAAAGATTGATCCTTTTTTTCCAGCTAAGCTTCATGGGAAAGATGGGGATTCCATCAAAATCGTAGTTGATTTCTCCCTTTAATAAAAGCTTGGGAAGTTTGACAGCGGCTTGTCTGACATTTGTCCAGGCCATTATTCTCCTCCCCACTCCATGTCTCCCTTTTTCTGAAGGGGAAACGGCATATTTTTAAAACCTTCCGAACAGGCTTTCAAGGGATGAAGCATCCTGAAAACCTTCAAATTAGCCGTGTAGTGGGGACAGTTACCGCAGTCACAACCGGAAACATCTTTCTTAAGCTTATGGATATGTTTCGCTTCTCCGCGTATCTTTTGATATTTTTCCCCAAACCAGATATCCTTAATATCTTTATCAAAACAATTGCCCAGTGGAGAATAAGAGCGGCAGCAGGGAAAAACAAGCCCGTTTATTTCTATTCGGGCCGCAAGCCAGGGATAAACACAGGGAATATACCGGTAAAGACTGGAAGTATCGAGCTTCTCGCGAAATATTTGAGGATAAAAATCAATATTATGGGACATACCCCGGGAATCCAAAAAAGACCTGGCTTCGATGACTTGACGTCGAACGTCCTCCAGTTGATCAGAATCAGGGGCCAGACGGGATAAACCGGAGTCTCCAATATCACTAAACGGGCGGAAAAGAACTCCGTCCGCCTTCGTCTCGGCGGCGAACCGGACAAAATCCAAAAGACCGCCGCTGTTTTGAGCGATGACGACGCAAACTAAATTTATTTTGGGTTTTGAGATCCCCATCGACGCCTTCTTTTCAGCAAGAAACATTAAGTTTCTTTTCAACTCGGCAAAGGTTTTTTCCGGTGTTCCGGGATGGGTCACGGCATACATCTCCGGGCTTCCGGCCATGGTGGTTACCCTTAATATATCAAATCTCATGTCGATCAATGCTTCGGACGTGTCCGGGGTCAATAAAAGACCGTTGGTATTGAGAAGGCCCCTGGCGCCTCTCCCTTTAACCAGGCCGGCAAACATCAGGAACTGGGGATGGATCAAGGGTTCGCCGTTTCCGGAAAAAAGAAATCGTTGGGTGCCCAAATCCGCCAATTTTTCAATAACGCTTCGTACCTTATCCGGATCCGCATCCATCCCTTTCCATGATTTTTGTTCATCATTAAAAAATTCCTTATGCATTTCCATTCGAAGTTTGAAAAGATTGGACGTCTCGATCTCCGGCGAATGAAAATAGCAATGAATGCAGCGGACATTGCAGCGGTTGGAAAGCGCGATGTTGACTTCTAAAGGAGGCCCGTAAGCACGGTTTCCGTGAAAGATACCCAAAACCGTTTTGGAATAAATAAGCCCTTTTCGCAGATTCACTTTATCCCTTATACCGGGCAAAAAAGGGAAAAAACAATATTCACATCAAAGGCCGACGATCGAATAGACAACGTCTTTGATGACCCCCTCCTTTGCCAGAGGTATAAGCACCCGGTCAATCTCCCTTGGAGAACCCGTTAGAAAATAAATCCATTGTTCATCCTCCCGCTTAACCAGCTCACAGGTCAGGAATGTTTCTTCTCCGGCGACGTCCCGGGGCACCAGCTTTCGCGTGGACTCCAGAATGACGGATTTGCGAAGAGCCTTTGAATCATAAGGTTTCTCTTCCAAGGAAGTCACTTTACTCAGACGCCTCACCTTGCGGACCATGATATCCTTCTTCTCTTCGTTGCAGAAAAAGGTAAGAACGACGCTGCCGTCCGCAGGCATTTCTTCTTCCATACCGTGGCCGACAACGGTATCGATGCTGACTCCTTCATTGCTGAACGCTGAAGCGATACTTGTCAGGGCCCCGACCCGGTCGACGAGATGCGCCCTGAAAACCCAATGGCATTCTCCTTTTTCATTCATGGCGGTTTTTCTCCTCTTTATTCTCCTCTCGTACCTTATGCCCCGCTACCCTCACCGGAAGCTGCGAACTTGGAGTACGGGCCGGAATTTTCCTCAAAAGATAAAATAGGGGCGAGATGGGAGATACTTTTTTTTACACTCCGGGCTAAATCCTTCATGCGGATGAATTTCCGGGAAAAGACAAAGGCGTGGATAAGTCCCTTTTCTTCTTCTACGATTTTTCGAACCTCGTCGCCTACCACCACAGCGGCGGATTCCGCCCTTCTTTTTTCCCCAGCAAGAGACACCTTGCCACTCTCAACTAGGCGGCCTTTTTTAACCCGAAAAAGCACAACGTTGTCTCCTCCATGAAGACAGATCAAATTTAGCTCAGTAACGGGAAGACCGATCCGGCATGCTGCTGTATCGATCATCTCTTTACCGGGTTCAAGCGAGAAAATTTCTTGAGTTTTCCCGGCCGGAGCGCTGCATGGACGGGGCTTCCTCAGGGCTCTCGTCCTCTGGGCAAACACGCTGCAAAGAGCGATGGAAGCCAACCGGGATTCTAAAGAATCCGCCCGCGATATGACCCCGTAAGAAACATCAAAACCAACGGCGATATTGGCGATCGAGGCTCCGCCGAACCTTGCCTGGGCGGAAACGCATTTGTACAGAACGTTTCCCGTCTCGATATTGGGACAGATCAAAACATCCGCCCTCCCGGCCACTTCCTCAGCATGGGGCAGCTTAGGCATTCCCTTTATCCGCAGTGCTTCAGAGTCCGTAGCCAGATCAAAGGACAACGGGCCGCAAACAAAAGCGTCCGGCCAGTTCAGCTCAGACAGCTTCAGGGCCAATTGTGTGGACGGCAGCGAAGGGAGAACTCCTTCATAGGCCGAAAGAACGGCCACCCTGGGCTTTTCGATCCCGGCGGCCATTTGGGCCACATCGACGGCATTGCGGATAATACCCGTCAATCTGCCGAAATTGATGACCGTCGTGATCGCCGGATCCGACAAGAAAAAAAGCCGCCCGTTTGAGACGGCTGAGACGTCCATCATCGAAACCAGGCTGGTCGTCGGACGGTTGGACAGTTTCAGCATCTCACGGCTGAGGACGGCCGTTGGCACCCTTCCCTTGAGGACGATATGGATATCCTCATCAAGCGCGGTTTGAACCGTCCGGGCGGCGATTTCTTCATTCCCTTCGGCATGAAGGATGTTTTCCGGACGGATTTCAATACCGAGGTTCTGGACGACTTTGTGAATGTTTGTTTTATGCCCCACCAGGACGATCCTGTCCACAAACCCGTGATCCCGCGCCGACTCCACGAGCTGAATATCCTCAGCCCTATCGCCTCCGGCCACGATCACGGTTGACGACGCCAAACGGCCGGCTGTTTCGATAATATCCAGGACCGTTTTCAACCGGTCCGGATTTTTTTTCTCAGGCAGCTTTCTCTCCATAAAATGCTCCCTCTTTATTTCCCGCCCTATAAATTTTTCTTCCTTGAAATTCTATCGCATAGGGATGTATAAAGTCCAGAATTAGAACTTTAGGTCCGGAAATTCGAACCGGGTGACGACTATTTAAAACACATCATATATTGCGGAATGAAGCGGAACACACAATTTTTGACGCCTCCTTAATCGCCCTTATACTTTGGTGCTCACTCAAATTTGCACAGGTCAATATACATTTATGTTCAATCGAAAACCTTAAATCCTGCTAAATGATGAGGGGGTTCAACGAGATCAAACTCTTTCGATATTTTCCATCAAATTGTCATAAGACTCCAAATCAGGAAGAGACATCCTCTCTGCCAGGCGGTATGCCTCCCGGTAGCTCTTCATGGCCTTTTTTCTTGCTGCCGGGGGCATCTGCGTTACATTAAAAGCACACAGATCGAGAAGGAGCATACTCAACATCTTGTTGTTCTTCATCTTGTACCTCCAATATATTGTATGCAAGATTTGTGCCGAGTTTTTTATCCCCCCTGTTTCTCTTAGCTTTATTATAAAAAAGAAAATAAAAGTCCCTTCTCGATCCAATTTGTAAAATTATTTTACAATAAGAGGGAATAGGAGGAAAAGGAAAATCCAGTTTTTACGAATTTTTCCTTTTTTTCAACATTGGTTTGTCCTTGCGAACGGACTTCAACACAAATCCCAAAGACGGTTCCCGTCTGAAATATTCAGTCCGGAACAATTCCCGGGCAAAAGAAAAAAGCGTTTAAAGACCGGCTGGGGTTGATCTATCTATAAGAGAGACCCGTTCGCCCTGATATAGTCTGTATTATTCAGGTTAGAAGCGGTCATTGAAGCCACCGCCGCCACTACCGCGCTGCGGACGGGGACGGGCTTCGCTGACTTTAATGGCACGGCCTTTCATGTCCTTACCGTTCAAAGCGGAAATGGCGGCTTCCGCTTCTTCCTGGTTGGGCATTTCCACAAAGCCGAAACCGCGGGATCTGCCCGTCATCCTGTCTTTAAGGATGTTGACGGACGAAACCTCACCAAAGGATTCAAAGGATTCACGAAGGTCATCCTCTGACAGCTCCCAGGCTAAATTTCCTGCGTAGATGTTCATTTTGTACTCCTTTTAGAACACAACATCAAATTTGTTTTGGAACAAGCTGTAAGCAGCATTTACCCCTGCTCCTTCGAATCCATTTCCACAAGTAAAAAGAAAAGCCATCCGCTTCCGCAAGAATGCTTGATCCGTGATGAAGTTCCTTTTCTCCAGCCACTTGTTTTGCTCGTTCAAATCTTCGATGTAGGTTACTGTTTTGGGTCTCGAAAGACCGTTTTATACTATCCGGCCGAAAGCGGCCGAAAGTGAATAAAAGTTTGTTTTCATAGCCTTTTCCAGCTTGTCGACAATGCAGAAAAAGGCAGGACAATATTGTAAGGGGACGAATAGACGAGTATCTGAAAAGCATTGTTTAAGGAGAATTTTGAATCAATGGAGTTTTATACAGAGGAGGAGGGGAAGAACACTCGTCCATCGAAAAAGAAATGGGTACCGTTCTTAAAAAACATTCTGCAACCAAAAAAGTGAGAGCCGAAAAACCGGCTCCCTGCCTTAACTGAAAAGTAAACATAACCTTTAAAAAAAACCCGGCAGCGACCTACTCTCCCACTCCGCGCCCGGAGCAGTACCATCGGCACTGGAGAGCTTAACTTCCGTGTTCGGAATGGGAACGGGTGTGTCCTCTCCGTTATGGCTGCCGGGATTGAATTCGGATCTTTTAGAAAAGAACATCCTCGAAAAGACATATTTTTCACCATGTCTTCTATGAAGATATTCTCTTTTTTGCGGCGTCTTTTTATCTTGGTAAACTTTATGGTCAAGCCTCACGGTCTATTAGTACTGGTTAGCTGAATCCGTCACCGGACTTACACATCCAGCCTATCAACCTCGTAGTCTACGAGGGACCTTAAGCCCCGAAGGGAGGGAAACCTAGTCTTGAGGTGAGCTTCCCGCTTATATGCCTTCAGCGGTTATCTCAACCGAACGTAGCTACCCAGCGATGCCCCTGGCGGGACAACTGGTACACTAGAGGTTCGTCCGTTCCGGTCCTTTCGTACTAGGAACAGGCCCTCTCAAGTTTCCTATGCCTACCGCGGATAGGGACCGAACTGTCTCGCGACGTTCTAAACCCAGCTCACGTACCGCTTTAATGGGCGAACAGCCCAACCCTTGGGACCCGCT
>JAFGMO010000050.1 GCA_016927475.1 Candidatus Aminicenantota bacterium | reverse complement strand
CTCAAGACATAATCTTTGGATATAAAACTACTGGGAAACTTAGCCCTGTGATTAGAATCTAATATCTGTATTATTGAACGCTCTCAAATTATAAAATTGCTGATTTTAACCATTTAGTTTCTGTGAAACTTGGTAGTGAATATAAAAACATGCCAAAAGAAGATATGAAACCCTAGTTTTTTATCTAGAGTCTTTTCTCGAAAATTATATGGCTCAAGAATCTGAGTACAAGATAGTTGAGGAATATAAACAATGGGGCAAATCCTTATTTAATTGGGTTATCTGTTATCGGTTGTTTCACTTCTTTGGGCGTTCTAGTGTATTATGAAATGCATCATTCCCCTCTAACAGTGGTTATTCTTGGTACTGTGTTTTTTCTCTCTTTTATGGTCGAAGGAGGATATAGAAAGGTTTCAAAGAGGTTGCTGAAAACAAGAACCAATTAAAAAAGAGAAAAAACAAGAAGGCAAAATCGTATTTAAGGCACCATCCATGATAACAAGAGGAGGAGATTAGTTGTTGATCTGGTCTTTTCTACTTTTACTATCTCTCATCATTCTCTGGCAGTCATCAAGCCTGGTACTCATTCGAGTAAAAAGGAATGCTCGAGCATTTGGTGTATCCGAGATTGCCGTCACTCTCCTTGCTCTTTCTATCCTTACCGCATTTCCCGAGTTCCTGGTTTCTGTGCTTGCCGCTCTAAACCGCACTTCTGATATTTCCTTGGGGGTTGTGGTTGGGTCAAATATATTCACTCTTCTTGTGGTATTAGGTTTGGCTGCGATTATCAGGCCTTTTCATGTAAAGATGGTAATCGAGGAGAGGGACAGTGTATGGTTGCTGCTTTCCAGCGCCGTTATTCTTATCTTCGTACCGGATGGAATATCGAGGTGGGAAGGTGTCGTCCTGCTGGTTCTGTATTTTCCCTATATGTACTCGGTTTATTCTAGAGAGCGGCGGGAAATCAAAAAGGTTTCAGCCAGGCCCGGGGGAACATTGAAAAAAGGGAAAGAAATGTTTATTCTCTTTGTCGCTGCCTTTATTATGCTGGCCAGTGCTGAAGTGGTATTACGGAGTGGTTTGAAACTGGCAACCCTCCTTCAAATTCCTGAACTTGTAGTGGGTTTGGTGTTAATGGGAATAGGTGCTTCCATCCCCGAGATAGCTATCGGGATATCTTCTGCTCTAAAAAGGAAAACCGATATTACTCTGGGTGATGTGTACGGGACTAATATCTTCACCTGTCTTTTTATATTGGGAGTGAGTGCGATTATTCATCCTATTCCAACTTCGGCTCAGGTTCAAACGTTTATCCTTCCTTTTTTAATCTTTTCAACCATTATCCTTCAGCTCTTCTTTTCTACGGGACACAAGGTGGGAAGGATGGCAGGGATTCTTTTTATCATAATTTATATGTATTTTGCCCTGGCTACCCTTAACATTTTGCCGAAACCCTAAAGTCATTGTTGTTGAATAGTATTTTGTATATAATTCTTTTATTGGCGAAATTATGGAAAACAAAGGGAAAAAAAGGAAGGAGGTTTTGTCATGTCTAATGGCAGAAAGCATATATTATTTTTCGTTTTTATCCTTGTTGTAGGATTTATCGCAGGCATACTTCTTGCGGCTCCTCTTGGGTTTTCGCCGAGAGCAACGATCCAGGAGCAAATTGTTTCCGACGATGGCCAGGTGGATCATTCCCAAGTTCCCGGCTTATTGAGCCAGATTAGCGCAGCTTTTGAAGATGCCGCCGCCAAGGCGAGTTCATCCGTTGTCTCCATTTTTGCCGAACAGACAGTTGAAGTACGAAGTCCTTTCGGTTTACCCGATGACGCGTTTAAAGATTTTTTCGGTGAAGATTTTTTCAAACGTTTCTTCGGGACTCCGCCTCAGCAGGAGCAGAAACGGACGGTTAAAAGTTTAGGCTCCGGGGTGATTGTGACCGAGGATGGATACATATTGACCAATAACCATGTGGTGGCAAATGCCGAAAAACTGAATGTGGTCATAGGAGACAAAAAAACCTACGAGGCTAAGGTCATCGGCACCGATCCTCCGACTGATGTGGCCGTCATCAAAATAGATGCGAATAATTTGCCTGCCGCAAAACTGGGCAATTCGGATGCTGTCAGAGTCGGGCAATGGGTGATAGCCGTCGGCAATCCTTTTCAGCTATTTCATACCGTCACCCATGGAATCATAAGCGCCAAGGGGCGCTCATCTGTAGGTTTGGCTGATTACGAAGACTTCTTTCAGACGGATGCTTCGATCAATCCCGGCAACAGCGGGGGCGCGCTGGCAGATACGGAAGGCAATGTCATCGGCATCAATACGGCCATTGCCAGCCCCTCGGGCGGGAATGTGGGAATTGGTTTTGCCATTCCAATAAACATGGCGAAAAAGGTAATGGAAGACCTGATATCTAAGGGAAAAGTGACCAGAGGATATGTCGGTCTTGTTCCTCAGGATATAAACGAAGATCTTGCCAAGGCATTGAATCTGTCCGATACCATGGGAGTCCTTGTTGGCGATGTGGATAGGGGAGGTCCGGCTGACAAGGCAGGGATTAAGCGGGGGGATGTCATTCTCGAGTTTGATGGAAAAAAAGTAGAAAACAGCACCGCGCTTCGAAATGTGGCTGCCCTGGACAAGCCGGGAACCGCGGTAAAAGTTGGCTTGATACGTGATGGAAAAAAAATGGAGGTAACCGTTACTCTGGGAGAAAGACCGAGAGAAGGAGCAGGAGGCCAGGCTCCGCGGGAACAGCAAACACAGCCCCAAACAAGCCGCAAACTCGGACTGAGCGTCCAGACCCTGACACCGGATATAGCGGAGCAGCTGGGCTATCAAGAGGACTCCGGAGTCGTGGTGGCAAATGTTGCTTCCGGAAGTCCTGCCGAGGATGCGGGATTACGGAGAGGAGATTTGATAAAGGAAGTGAATCGCAAGGAAGTCCGGACAGTACAGGATTTCGAGAGGGAAACAAAAGATCTTAAGGGCGGCGATGTTTTGGCGCTCCTTGTACGCCGCGGCCAAAATACTTTCTTTAGCACAATCAAGGTTCGATGATACAAAGCTGAATAGAAATATCTGAGGAAAAAAATAAGATTGAGATAATGCTTGGTTCGTACCGGAAATCAATACCTGTTTTAAATCCCTTAAACTTAAAGGAGTCGATATGCTAAAAAACCATCCCAAAGGACTGTTTGTCGCTTTTTTTGCCAACATGGGCGAGCGTTTCGGGTATTACACCATGCTCGCCATTTTTGTTTATTACCTGCAGGCGACGTTCAATTTTTCCGCGACAAACGCAGGCTATATCTATGCAGGTTTTCTGTTCGCGGTTTATTTTTTGCCGCTTTTCGGAGGGATGCTCGCCGACCGGGCGCTCGGCTACGGAAAAACGATCACCCTGGGGACATTGGTCTTGTTCCTCGGCTATGCTTTATTGTCGATTCCGGGAAAAGGTCTTCCCCTGCTTCTTGTCGCCCTGTTTGTCATCGCCGCCGGAACCGGGTTGTTCAAGGGAAACCTTCAGGCCCTTGTCGGCAATCTTTATGATGAACCCAAATACCAAAATGTGCGGGATTATGCCTTCAATATCTTTTACATGGGCATCAACGTCGGGGCTTTTTTCGCGCCGTCCGCCGCCACGGGTGCCATCAATTGGATTTTAGGAAAGGAAGGTTTTTCTTACAGCGCGAGAATCGTCGACCTGGCCAATAGGTATCTTGCGGATAATTTGCAGGATACTACGGAGCTTTTGTCCCTGGCCAAGGCTCAGGCTGGCGCGGCTTTTACCAACCTAACCGATTTCTGTAACCATTACATCACCAGTGTCAGCAACGCCTACAGCGGAGCTTTTGCCGTTGCCGCGGTGAGTATGATCGTTTCCATGATCATTTTCATTTTATTCAGAAAATTTTATAAGCATGCGGATTTTACGGAAAAGCAGAAAGCGGTAAGCGAGGAACACAAAGACAAGATGATCAAGCTTTCCCCCAAACAGGTCAAAGACAGACTGTTCGCGCTTTATTTTGTTTTTGTGGTCGTTATGTTCTTCTGGATGTCTTTTCATCAGAACGGTTTTACCTTAAGCATTTTTGCCCGGGACTACACGGTAAGCAAGGTCAGTGACATCACTTATACCTTTTTCAGTCTGAAATCCTTTTTGCCCCTAATCCTGGCCATTTTGGGTCTCATCTTCCTGTTGAAAAAAGCAAGCAGCCGTCTTGCCAGAATCGGAGGCGGGATTCTGTTTGTGGCCGGAGCGCTTGTCACCTATCTTGTCGTTAACGGTTATGACAGCGTTATGGATATCAGCCCGCAGGTTTTTCAGCATTTCAATCCGATCTTTATCGTCTTCCTGACATTTGGAGTTATCGGCTTTTTTTCTTACCTGCAGAAAAAAGGCAAGGAACCGAGCACGCCGAAAAAAATCGGCATAGGCATGATTATTGCCGCTATATCCTTCGGCATCATGCTGGTGGCTTCCATCGGATTAAAATCACCTAAAGTCTTAGCGGGAGGGGTGTCGGATACGCTGATAAGTCCCTACTGGCTGATCAGTACCTATTTTATCATTACCATAGCCGAACTCTGCCTCTCTCCCATGGGCATATCTTTCGTGTCCAAAGTTTCTCCGCCCCAATACAAGGGAACCATGCAGGGCGGCTGGTTGGCCGCTACGGCGGTAGGCAACGCACTGGCCGGATTGATCGGTATTCTCTGGGACCGCTGGGAACTATGGCAGTTTTTCCTTTTTGTCATCGGTATGTGCCTCCTTTCTGCAGCATTGATCTTTTCAGTGATGAAAAAACTGGAGAAGGCATCGGAATCTTAAAAGAAAAAATTTGTCCTGATTTTTGTGGCCTGTAAGGCCTTGAGAATTCAGGTCAAACATCCAGAATATCATCAAGCCGGGGGCCTTTTTTTGAGCCCCCGGCTTGAACCTTTTCGATTTAAGGGTATAGCCGGTATTCCAACCTTTTTTATCCTTCTTTCCCAACCCTAAGAAATTTTTCGCATATTTTTCCTCACATGTTGGGAATCAAGATCGATAATATTTTTATAGAAAATCTGTAAATCTTTGTTCTTCGTTCGACTAAACAAAGTTAGGGAAAAGGGAGCGGTCTATTAGGAGGAGCAATGCGACTAGGGGTTTGTTCTAACTTGGGAAGAAAAGGAATACTTCTTTTTTTTATGGGAGCCTTAGTCCTTCTTTATGTTGGGCCTGATTTTTTGTCGGCCATGGATCCTCACAAAAACATTTCCCAGTACATCCATGAAGTTTGGCTGACGGATGACGGATTGCCCCAAAACTCAATCATGAATATCATCCAGACCAAGGACGGTTATCTCTGGCTGGGAACCGAAGTCGGACTTGTCCGGTTTAACGGGGTGGAATTTACTCCATTTGATTCCGATAATACGGAAGTTTTGCGTAAAAATTACATCTCCGCCCTATTTGAGGACAGCAAGGGGATCCTCTGGATCGGCACCTATGGAGGAGGGCTTTTAAGATACAGCCAGGGAATATTTTATCCGGCACCGATAAAAAACGGGTTATCCCGTAATGTCATTCTAGCCATAGAAGAAGGCCCTTCCGGAAACCTCTGGATCGGCACCAACGGAGGGGGATTGATCCGGCTCCAGGGAGACAAACAAAAAATCTTCACCAAAAAAGACGGACTTCCGAATGACCATATTTTTTCCCTGAGCTGTTCCGGTGATGGAAAACTTTGGGCTGGCACCAGGGCCGGCCTGGCCCGAAAGGAAGAAGCCGGTTTTTCCGTGCTGACCATGAAAGACGGCCTGTCTCACAACGCCGTTCTCGCAGTATGTGAAGACCAGAATGGAATTCTTTGGGCCGGGACACCAACAGGATTAAACCGTTTGGGGAAAGAAGGCATACGGGTATATACCACGAAAGACGGTCTCAGTCACGATTTTATCGCCGCACTGTGCCTGGATAGGAACGGCAACCTCTGGGCCGGAACCCATAAAGGGCTCAACCGGATCAATGAAGAGGGGATTAAAAGCTTCACGGCTGAGGACGGCTTATCCAATGACTTTGTACGAATGATCTATGAAGACAGGGAAGGCAGTCTTTGGGTGGGGACCTATGGGGGTTTGAATCAATTTAAGGACGGGAAATTTTTAACCCTAACCGAAAAAGACGGACTTGGCAATAACTATATTAAAACCGTTCTTGAGGATCGGACGGGAACAATATGGGTAGGGACATATGGAGGGGGACTGGTTAGCTTGAAGGATGAACAGATGCACACAATGACCGAAAGAGATGGTTTAATCAATGATTATATACGGGCCCTGTATGAAGACAAAAAAGGAAGACTCTGGATAGGAACTTATCATGGGTTGAATTGCCTGAACGGCGGGAGAATAAAAACTTATACGACTGAGGAAGGCCTTTCTCATAATATTATCAGTGCTGTTGGTGAAGACGAAGAAGGGGTAATCTGGATCGGTACCAACGGCGGGGGATTGAACCGGTTAGAGAACGGCCGTTTTTCCATTTATACGACCGAGCAGGGTTTGTCACAGAATGTCATAACCTCTCTCTATTTTGATAGGAATGGAAACCTATGGATAGGAACAGAAGGTGGCGGTTTAAATCTGTTCAAAGATGGTATGTTTACCGTATACACGGATAAAGAAGGTCTGGCCGACAATGCTGTATACGACATTTATGAAGATTCTGAAGACAGGCTTTGGATCGCCACCAACGGCGGAGGAATCAGCATTTTTGAACAGGGAACATTTTTTAATATTACAAAAAAACAGGGATTGACCAGTAATTTTATCTTCAGAATTCTGGAGGATGATACAGAGCATTTCTGGATTGGGTGCCATAATGGAATATTAAGGGTTCGAAAAAGTGAACTTCTAGATGCGGCCGCAGGGAAAAACGCCCTTGTTCATCCCGTGCACTATGGACGGGCGGACGGTATGAAACGCAGCGAGTGCAGCGGTGGAACACAACCTTCAGGATGGAAAGATAAAGACGGCCGGATGTGGTTCCCTACGATCCACGGTTTGGTCATGATTGATCCCCGCATTCCATCGAAAAATGCGGAAGCTCCTCCCGTAGTGATCGAAAGCATTCGGGTTGACGCCCGGCCTGTAGATTCGAACCGGAAGGTGGTCCTCTCCGCGGGAAGCAAAAACTTCGATTTTTTTTATGCTGGTCTGAGTTATATTTCTCCCGGAAAAGTGAAATATCGCTATATGCTGGAAGGACTTGATGAGGATTGGGTGGAGGCCGGTACCCGGAGGCATGCCCATTATGCCCGGATTCCTCCCGGACGCTATTCATTTACGGTGACTGCCTGTAACAATGACGGAGTATGGAATACACAGGGGGCATCTTTTGATTTCCGGTTGAAGCCCTATTTTTATCAAACGGTGAGTTTTTATCTTTTAACCGCTTTTTTTGTCGGATTCATCGGTGTCGGAACCCATCAATACCGGGTAAAGCGGTTAAGCCGGAGAAAAAAAGAGCTGGAAAAAGAAGTCGCAGTCCGTACCGCGGAACTTCGATTGGCCAATAAAGAACTTCAGGATTTTGCCTATATTGTCTCCCATGACTTGAAAGCCCCCCTTAGGGGAGTGGATCAGCTTGCCGGCTGGTTCTATGAGGACTATAGTGGGTCTATCGATGAGAAAGGAAGAAAAAACCTGGAGCTTATGGTCCAGCGGGTTGACAGAATGCACAAATTGATCGACGGAATCCTTCAATATTCACGGGCGGGCAGACTGCGGGAAAAAATGATCAAGCTTGACCTCAACGTTGTTGTTGAAGAGGTGGTGGAAAACATAACACCGCCGTCACATATTGCAATCAAGATCCAGGAGGGATTGCCCGTCATTTTGGGTGACCGGGCACGCATTGAACAGGTTTTTCAGAACCTTATCGATAACGCCGTCAAATACATGGATAAGCCTGAGGGGCGAATTCGAGTCGGTTGCGAGGATGCGGGAGAATATTGGAAGTTCACCGTATCCGATAATGGGCCGGGGATCGATGAAGCCTACCGGGAGAAAATTTTCAAAATTTTTCAAACGCTGGAAACAAGCGAGAGAAAAGACAGTACGGGTATCGGCCTGTCCATCGTTAAGAAAGTTATCGAACAGTACGGCGGGAAAATTTGGGTCGATTCCGATCCGGGAAACGGCTGCACTTTCACCTTCACCATGCCGAAATAAGCCGGAACAGCCGCGTTTTTTTACGGTTTTTTTAAAAATCCGATGACTTCCTCTATTCATGTCGTCTTTCCAATAACGGGGATGACAAAATATGGAAATAGTTTTTCCTCTTGTGGTATGATGAACGCAGCGGAAAAAAGTCCGTCAAGAAATTTACCTGAAATAAAACAAATTAAGCTGCATAAAGGAGGATAAAATGAGAAGACCCGATCTGATCATTCTGGTGGCCGTTTGGCAGATTTTCAATGCCTTCGTATCCGTCATCGGTATTGTGGCCATATATCTGTTTGCCTTTCCATCTATAAGTCATCTTTATGGGGAAGCCCGTCTGGGCGCCATGTTCGGGCTTTATACAGGTGTCGTATTCCTCCTGGCTTTTATCCTTCTGGCCATTATGGCCACCATAGGGCTGCTGGCCGGCAGGGAATGGGGCCGGATTCTGGGGATTGCCCATGCCGCCGTCAATTTGATTTCCATTCCCTTCGGCACCATTATCGGCATTATCGTCTTGATCTATTTATTCAAACCGGAAGTCCGGGACTATTTTGAAGGGATCGAGCCGGAAAAAGAAAAAGAGGCCGTATCCAGAAAAAAAACCATAAAAAAATAAAACGGATTTATTACCTGATTTTTCCCTTTTTTATTTAAGGATAGAACGCGCGATATTTTTCGTGAATTTGAGTATAATCTTTTTTCTTCATGAATCCTTCTTAAGAGAGACCATATGCCGCAAGAAAGACCTGAGACCATATACAAAGCCCGAATCGGCTTTTTGGAAGAGCGCCTCACGCGGTTAAAAAAATATGACATTTCCCTGGCCGTAACCAAGCTGTCCATCCTGGCAGTGGGAATATTTTTCCTTTACCGGGTCGCTGCAACCAGGTCGTTGACTGCTCTCTGGTTATTGGTTTTGTTCTTTTTTCTTTTTGTGGGTTTTGCACTTGTCCACGGCTTTGTTCTCAAGAAAAAGCGGTATCTTTTGAGACTCAAGCAAATCAATGTGGATGAGATCAAGGCGCTCGATGATGTTTTCCTTGATGTTCCAGACGGCAGTGGTTTTATGGATACCGATCACCCGTATGAAATCGATATTGATTTATTCGGCGGGAAAAGCCTTTTTCATCTTCTTAACAGAACAGCCACCGGAATCGGTAAAAAACGGCTGGCTAAAAGGTTGAGAGAACATCCCCCCTCTGTTGGCAGGATTCGCGGCCGGCAGAGGGCTGTTGAAGAGCTGTCAGGCCGAATCGATTTTCGACAGAGAATACGGTTACTCGGGTTGGAACTTAGGGATGAAGCCGGAAATGAAGAAAACATTACAGGATTGTTCCGGGAACCGGATTTTATCTCGGATAAAAAAATTTTGGTGGCAATCATTCATATTTTCCCTTTTTTGACATTGGGAGCTCTTGTTTTGCTTTTTTACGGACTTCATTGGTCTATTTTTTTGTTTTTGGTTTTGATGCAGACCATTATTTGTTTTTTTAAGGAACGAACCGTTTCCCGTATTTATGAGCTGACGAACAAACAATATAATGTTCTTAAGGCTTATTCCGGGATTTTATCCGAGATCGAAAAAACGCCTTTTTCTCAAACGGCTCTTCAGGAGCTTGGGCGAAAGCTGACCTGCCATGAAGAGAAAGCGTCTTCATCCGTCAAGCGCCTGTCGAACCTCCTGGGGCGTTTGGGCCTCCGGTTGAGCACCCTTCATTTTTTTGTCAACATTCTTACTTTCTGGGATCTACACTGTGTCCTGGGAATAGAAAAGTGGAAGAAAAGAACGGGTGAATGTATCGAACAATGGTTCGATGCTTTGGCTGAGATTGATGCCTTGTCCAGCCTGGCCAACCTGAGATTCAACAGGCCCGATTGGTCTTTTCCCGAAATCGAGGAAAGCGGCTTTTTATTCAAGGCCGAAAACATGGGACACCCGCTGATTCCCCGGAAGGAAAGGGTATCCAATGATATATTCCTGAATGGCGAAGGGCGGATCATGATTGTCACCGGTCCCAACATGGCCGGAAAGAGCACCTTTTTAAAAACAGCCGGAATCAACGCCGTACTGGCTTTCGCGGGGAGTCCGGTTTGTGCCAACCGCTTTACGATATCACGGTTGAGCCTTTACACGAGTATGAAGGTCAGCGACTCGCTCGACAAAAGCCTTTCTCTGTTTTACGCGGAGCTCACCCGATTGAAAAAAATTCTGGATGCCATTCTGAGGGGGGAACCGGTATTCTATCTCATCGATGAGATGTTGAAAGGCACTAATGCCTTGGACAGACAAAAGGGCGCCATCGCCCTTCTTCATCAATTGGTGCGCAGGCGTGCCTGCGGGATAGTGGCTACCCATGATCTGGAATTGACCAAGCTGGAAAAGGACCATCCAGAAAAGATATCCAACGTTCATTTTGACGGTTATATCAAAGGGGACAAGCTGCTTTTCGACTACCGGTTGAAACCGGGACGCTGTGAGAGTTTCAACGCCCTGGTTTTGATGAAAAAAATTGGTATCGAGCTTGAATAATATGAGTTTCAGCCGTTCCTCTTCCGGGTGTGTGGCTGGTCTTGACGGCACAAATCACACCATGTTCTGATGGAAGAATTTTAAAAAGGTTAATGATAGGTTAGAATAGCATACACGAGCCGGCAGGATTCTGTGACAATAGGAGTGAAGATGAGACATGTCGTTAAAAGATTTGTTAGTATCTTAATTCTTGTATTTGTTTCCTCGGTGTTATGGGCATCCGGTGGCATGGATACAGTCCGGGACCAGGAATACGACCCGGAGAGACTGTTCCCATGCGCTGGACTGAAGGAAGATTTTGCCGCCTTGCGTTTTTCTCTTGAAGAAGGACACGGAGCTCTATACCGTTATTCCACGAAACAAGAGATGGACGATGTTTTTGAGACCGCCGCTCGAAAAATAAACCGTGATATGACGGAACGTGAATTTTTGAGAATCCTGCTGCCCGTTGTAGCGGCAGTCAACTGCGGTCATACATCCGTCCAAAAAACCGGATTCTATGACTGGCTGGAGAACCAGCCGGTCACTTTCCCCCTTGGATTCAGATATATCAGCGGAACACCTTACCTGGTCAGAAACTACAGTGACAGGGAGGATATCGTTCCCGGAGGAGAGCTTGTCTCCATCAATGGTATGCCCATGAATCAGATTATTTCCGATATATTGCCGGCCATTCCTTCCGATGCCCATATCGAGACGTCAAAATTTCAATCAATAACCAGTTCGGTCCGGTTCTCGCAACTTTATAATGTGATATACGGAGTAACGCGAAACTATGAGGTGAAATACAAACATCCGAAGACCGGGGAGATTTTGACGGTTTCCTTAAAGGGGAAAAACCAGGCGGAAATCCAGGAAAGATACGAGCAGCGTTATCCGGAATCGGCCAAAACCTTTCCTGTCATTTCTTTCCGGGAAGTCGAGGGGGTGCCGGTTCTGACCATACGTTCTTTTGGTTCCATGACTCTGAAACGGGAAGGATTCAATTATTCCAAGTTCCTGCGGGAGACCTTCCAGGCTTTGGAGGATAGGAGTGCCGAGGTTCTCATCATCGACTTGCGCGAGAACAGAGGAGGGAATGATGCCTTCGGCAAATTGCTTTTTGCCCATTTGACGGATAAAGAATTTTTATATTACGCCGCTCTCGAAATAAAAAACAACACCTTTGATTTTTTCAAATACACCAGCATACCCAAAAACCGGTGGACTTTTTCCGAAAAACAAGCGAGAAAAAACGAGCGGGGTTGGTATGATGTTCTGGGACATCCCAATCTGGGTATTCAGAAACCCATTCCGCCCGTTTTTAAGGGAAAGGTTTATGTTTTGATCAACGGCCGCAGCTTTTCGGCCACGGGGGAAACAACCTCCCTCATGCACTATCATAAAAAAGCGGTTTTTATCGGAGAAGAATGCGGTTCGGGTTATTACGGCAACACGTCGGGATTTATGGTCGGGGTCGAACTTCCCCAGACGGGGATCAGGATGGGCGTCCCGCTGGTGCGCTACACCATGGCCGTGGACGGTTATCCCAAAGACCGGGGAATCATTCCCGATTATCCTTGCGAACCCGGCGTGGAGGATGTTCTAGCGAACCGCGATGCCGTCCTTGAGTATGCCGTCGGCCTGGCCCGGAAAAATCGATAGAGGTCACTCTCAAATCGGAAAATCATGTTACTCATCCTGAAACCGACCGACTCCTGCAACGCCGACTGCGTTTACTGCAGCGCTTTTTACGGTGACCTGCCGGCCAGAAAGCGGATGACTATCGAAACCTTCCGTCTGATCATCGACAAGGCTTCGGCATATCTGCGGTTAAAGAAGAAAAACCGACTCCAAATCCTCTGGCACGGCGGAGAGCCTCTGCTGATGGGACCTGATTTTTATAAAAAGGTTCTTCAGGTTTGTGCCGAGTGCTCTAAACGCCATGATGTCGAGATTCGCCACATCATGCAGAGCAATCTTCACCTTCTTGATGAAAAAGCGGTTCCCGTTATCACCGGGCTTCTTTCCCGGGGAGCTATGAGTTCGTCATTTGATGTAGTGGAAGGCATTCGTCTGGCCGGTTCCAGCTCCCAAAAATACATGGAAAACTTTCAAAAAGGATTTCAAAGGGCCGTCGAAGCCGGCATCCGGGTCAACGCCGTTTATGTCGTTCATAAAAAGTCTCTGGACAGAATGGAAGATATTATTGCTTTTGCAAGGGAAAATCCCTTGTATGCGCTGAGGTTGAATCCGCTGGTCAAACTGGGAAGGGCCATGAACGATCCTCTGGAGAACCTTTATCTGAGCTCCCGGGAATGGGGTGAATTTCTGCTGGATGTATACAATTACATCAAAAAGGGAGCATTGGCCAAACCTGTGGCGCCTTTTGAAGAATGGGGATTTTTCGGGCAGGAAAATGGGCCCAAAAGGATGGCTTTATCTTGTTCCCATGGACTCTGTATGCAGGAAATTTTAAGCTTCGATTCACAGGGTATGGCCTACGGCTGTGGAAAGATGGCCGACATCCGGATTTACCCCTTCGGGAACATCTCCGAACATCGTTTTGAAGACCTTTTGCACCACCCCCAACGTATAAAAATCCTCAGCAGAAAGGTTTATCTTCAGAACACACTCTGTTCAGGCTGCCCCTATTGGGAGTACTGCAGGGGGGGCTGTCCCATGGACGGTTACAAAGACGGGATATTCCCCTACGAAAAAACATTCTGGTGTGAGGGGACACGTTTTTTTCTTGAGAAGGCGGGGGCCAGGGAAAAAGGCCCTGAAAATGATTCACACCGTATCTTTCAGTCGTAAAAGAAGAGCCTCAACAGCCGCTTGAAGCTGGCTGTCCCTGCCGTAATAGAGGTCTTCCAGGGTTTGTTCAACGGGAACATCCATTTTTCTAACGATATTTTCTTTATGACGCCTCTGGGTATCCCTTTCTTCCCAGACGGAATAGACAACCTCGTATTTTTGTGAAGGAAGGCGGATCCTCATTGGGTAGCCGAAACCGCTTCCTCCGTAGCCGTTACCAACGACCAGGGCCAATTTGTGTTCCAGGCAGGCGGTGATAAAAACATCCGTGGAGCTGAAACAACCGGGATTGCAGAGTACGGCCACGGGAACGTTTGAAAGGATATTTTCTTTTAATGGACTGACCGTCCAGGAAAACCAATGCGAATAACCTGATTCCGGTTCTTCATCCAGACTTTTCCGGACTTTCTTCTGGTGAAGAAGGACATCACGCCGTTTTTCGAGAAAGCGGTCTGAAATTCTGTAGCGGTAATAATTGATCAGGATTTTTTCCCGGACAAGCTGCCGAAGAAAATAAAGAAAAGAATTATTGCCTCCTCTATTGTACCTGAGGTCGAGAATGACGGCCCTAACTTTTTTTTGTTGGAAATCGTTGAGGATACTCTTGATTTTTTTTCTGAACGTGTCCGGGGGCAAGGTGAATTCAGGTATGCGTATGTATCCAATATCACAATCGATGATATCCGAGCGGATATTTTTTCTTTTCTCGGGAAAACCGAAAGGCATCCCTTTTATGCTTTCTTTTTCTGAAGACGCTTCACCGGCGGGACAAATAGTTAGAATTTTCCTGTCGTCTGTTCGGGGATTAAATACAGCCATTTTCAAATATCCGATTGATTTTCCCATAAAAGGGAAATAGTAAAGATACTGATGTCTTTCCAGGATCCAATCCCTGGTGGTTTTATCATTGCTTGAACAAAAGCGGGGCACTGTGGTTTCAATGATTTTTTCAAAAGAAATACCGTTTATGGAGACGACTTCCCATCCAAGGCAATCCCACTTTTTCAGGGCTCTGACGATTACGGGACGGTTTTCGATCCAGCGAAGGTCGGGCAAGTTAGATAAATTTTCCCATCCATCGAACATTTTTTTTTGAAGGCTTTTAGATATCAGTTGAAAAGCCGTGTGCCCATCGTGAAGGCGGGAAAGAAGTTCACGCATCAAACCGTAAAATTCTCCTTCGGTTTTCACTTGCAAGATTCTTTTCCTGTAGAGAGGAACGAGTTGCTCCCACGAGAAGCCGAACATTTTTTCCTTAAAAGCGAGGTTGATATAGCCGTTTTTTATCTCTCTGGCTGTATATTCGAGGTCAGTCAACCGGGTTTCTAGAGAATTCTTTGCCATCGAAGAGAGGATTGTTTTTTTTGGGGGAGCGCAGGCTATATGCATCAAAATTCCCAGTAAAAGGAAACCGGCGGATGAGATTCTGGAAATTTTTATCAGAAAATCCGAAAATCCCATTATTTTATCGACATCAAATGTCACAAGACATTATAGTCGATTATACGGAATTACGTGAGGTTTTTTTTCGGTTTGCGTTATTTAACCTGTATTATTCACGAGCCAAGCTTGCCGCAGGTGCTAGGTTGGGTCGGCGCCCAAAGGGTAAATTTGGCCGACATTTTCTTGAAAACGGTCATGGAATATCTTTCATTATCAATTTTTTCTAAATTAACCATTAAATGACATATAATATTGAAATTATCTGTTGGTGTCGGCCAAACTTATGCATAATGAAGGTTAAGGAGAAGAGGACACGGTAGATAGTGTACAAAATAGAGGTCGGATGACCATTAATCTGAACAAAAAGTCCCGGTCGAGCGGGATTATCAGGCGGAAAGTGGTGGCATGAATTTTGCAAAATCATTCAGCAAAAAAGAAAAATATTAAGCATGAATCTTAAAACATGAATTTACTTGACATTGACCAGGGAATAGGAATAATAAAAAAAGAAGATTTTTGATGAAAGGAATGGGTATGAAAAGAGACAAGCAGATAAAAAGAGATAGTAAAAATTCAGGGGAAAAAATATCCCGACGGGAAGCCCTGAAAAAAGTCGGGCTTTTCTCCACGGCTGCGGCTTCTCTTTTTATCTTCACCCAGTGGAACGGCTGCTGGTATGATGATTGGTACAACTACAGCGATTGGTATGATTACGGCGACTGGGCCAACTGGTGGAACAATCCCACTCCGTAGGTATTCCTATTCCATCAGGGGTGATGACTTCCCGAATGGGAAGTAAACATAGAAGGAGAGTTTCTGTCTCCGAGATTCTTAATCAAAAAAGAAAGGAAGGGATATGAAGGATAGGGAAAAGAAATCGTTAGTAAAAACAGGGGAAAAAATATCCCGACGGGAAGCCCTGAAAAAAGTCGGGCTTTTCTCCACGGCTGCAGCTTCTCTTTTTATTTTTACCCAGTGGAACGGCTGCTGGTACGATGATTGGTACAACTACAGCGATTGGTATGATTACGGCGATTGGGCCAACTGGTGGAACAATCCTACACCTTGATATGCATGAAAAACATAAGGAAGGGAGGGAATATGTCAATTCAGCGAAGACGGTATCGCTGGTATGATGTTCTTTGTACCACCCGGAGAAACATCAAGGTTTTTGTCAATGTTTTCAATATCAGGCAGCGTTATTCGAGAGTATGGGTATTGTATGGAACCCAATCCCGGAATACACGGAAGGCCCGTCAGGGATTTTTTCAGTATATGAGGCGGGAGAGGAACGGTTATTTTGCCTCTTTTACGACACGAGAGGTTTCCGGTATGCGGATCGGCATTGACTATCGTGGACGGCTTCAGAGGAGTGTTTATATTTCACCGGAGAGAATCGTCGGCAACACACCCAATCATATTCTGACGGAAGGGGCCTATACCATCGAAGTAGATGTTAATTTTGATGACTATGATCGCGGTTACGAGGATGCCGTAAGCACACGCCTGGTTCGTTAGGACATTCTGAAGCGTTCATTTTCAAGAAACGTTTTTCCAGATTTTAAATGATATTGTTCCGCCGGTAAGAAACGTTTCCATTCCGGAGAAATAAAATGCAAGGGGAAAATATATTTCAGCTACCGCGGGGAGAAACTCTTTTTTTTACCCTATTGTTTGAAAAATCTAAGAAAAATTCGATCAAGCTGGGGAGTTTTCAGTTAAGTTATGAACCTTTAAAGTCTGAAGAGGAGTGGGGACAGAATGCGGGCAAGATCACGGTCGATATGAAAGTTGAAAGTAAATTCAAAACCATCAACTCCCATACGACCGGATATGAGATCATCGGAACCGACTTTATGAATACATTAAAAGCGGACTATATGATTGAAGATATGAAGAGAACGGTTCACCAAAGCCTTGTCTTCGATGGAGAACGATCCCGGATCAGCATCGATGAGACCCTCAAAATGCACAAGGAAAAGAATGAAAGACCTATGACGAATATAGGGCTAACAGGACCGCCCCAGATCTATAATCATACGGCGCTTCTATACAAACTGCGGGCCCTCGACCTTCGGCAGAGTGAAATCGTAAGTCTGGCCGTTTTGTACCAGAGGCGTCTGTATCCGGTCCTTGTCGAATACCAGTTCAACGCTTCCCGCTCTTTTTCAGGAGAGGAAATTCCCTGTCGCGTTTACGGCTTGCGTTCAAACCGGGGGAAAGTTCCTCCGCTCAGGCGGCAATTTGAATTGAATACCGCTTCCGCCTGGATCTCAGACGACAGCAGACGGTTTCCCCTTCGATTTGAATTGAACACGCAGGAAGGAAACCTGGCGGCTGACTTGAATAAGGTCTCCACGGGATAAATCAACCTGTTGTTCTTGGGAGCCGCAGTATCTTTTTTTTCCATCATGGGGTAGGTTAACCTTTTCTCCTTCTGTCAAAGGTTCTTCAATTATGCTAAATTAAGGCGTATGAAACATTTTTTCATCCCCACCTTAAACAAGAAAAAATTTGTATTCTTGTTTTCTGTTGCCGGTTGTGTTTTTTCGTTGTTTTTGATGGGAGGCGAGAACAAAGAGTGGCCTGAAATTGGGTTGGACGCCGCTCTTCGGACGGCATGGGAGCGGTCGCCGTTTCTCATCCAGCCCTCGGTTGGAATTGATAGGGCCAAGATCGGCCTCCGGGGGGTGAAGTCACAGAATTATCCCAAAGTGGGCCTATCAGTCCGTTTTTTTATGAATATAACCGATTTGAAACAACAGAGAACCGTACCCAGTCTGGATCTCAACTATGATTTTTTTGCCTTTATCACCAACCACCAAAAGAAAAAATACTACGAAAAGCTAGTGGATATTGCCTCCAGCAACTTGCAGTACCGGAGGTCCCTGCTTTTGGCTGCCGTATACCAGGAAGCGGCCAACGCTTCTTTTCTGCGGGACAGCCTGCGACTCCTTAAACAAGAGCGTGAATCTCTTGAAAAGATCCAGGCAATGCTCTCCATTCAGAGGAAATATGATTTGGTGCCCCTCTCTGTTTTTTTGGATAATGAAGTGCTCCTCAAAAGATGTGTTCAAGCTCAGCATAAGATGCACAGCCAGCTCGAGATTTTAGTGGACAGGTTTTCCTATCTTATCGGAAGCGGGGACAAGGTTTTACCGGAAAAAATTTCTTATGATTTTGATCAAATTACCGTTGCCCAGGTTGATGATCTGGCCGAAGATATGGCACAGAAAAAACTTGAGTCGGCGGAACTTCTCCTTAAAGGGGCCAGGATACCAAACCTACCCTCTTTAAGGTTGGAAACCTATTCCGTTTTTCCCGTTAACCGCGAGCTCAGCATGAACCAGAATTTTTGGATTTCCTTAAGTTTGAACTATGTGTTTTTCGATGCCGGCGAACGGAAAAGAAGGATCGCCTCGGCTGAGGCCGGCCTGGAGGAAGCCTCCGCAGAATACGAAAAGTTCAAACAGGAAAAATCCGCTGAGATAAAAAGGCTTACGGCTGAAGTCGAAGAACTACGGATTCAACTGGATATCGATAATACCGAAGTCCGGTCGCTGGAAATGAAAATCACGGAGTCCGACTTGGAAGAAGTGCCGAATTTATTTTCCGAGAAGATTTATTCTTTAAATGTCAGGCTTTTTGAAAAGAAGCTGGCCGGCTTGAGGAACAGAATGGCCCTGTTCCTTGTTCAGTTGGAACGGGCGGCCAAAAAATATTCTTTTTTGCTTGAAACCGAAAAGAGAACATCATGAAATTAGCGAAAAAATATTTTATTCCGGTCGTTGCGGTCCTGGCTGTTGCGGCCGTGGTTCTGATCCTGTTGATGACGAGGGACGGCATTTTTTCGGGTTCGGGCGACCAATCGGTAGAACGGCCCTTTCAGGTGTTTCGCATGGATCTTTCGGATAAAATCACGGAGATCGGGGAGGTGAAACCCATACGTGTGTTCAGCCTGCGTTTTCCTGTTGATGAAAAGGTTGTCAAGATTTATGTCAGTGAAGACGAAATCGTCAAAAAAGGAGATCCGCTTCTCTGCATCGATGATACCCAGGTCCTTTCCAGAAAGAATAGTCTGGAATCCCAGATTTTGAAGACGGAATACGAATTGGCGGCTTCTGAAACTGTGAACAAAAAAATGAAACTGGAGCTGGAAGAGAACATTCTTAATGCCAGAAACAACGTGTTTCTTAACGAACGAAAAAAAGAAGTTGCCCGTGAAATGTTTGAAAAGGATTTGATATCGCGTGATAAACTTGATTTTATTGAAAACCAGGCCCTTGCCGCCCGGAACGCCCTGGAGATGCTCCTCGAAGAGGAAAAAAAGGTAGAAAAGGAATCGCTGCGGGTGAAAGCTGTGGAGAAAACATTGGAGAGTCTGAAGTATCAGCTGAAACAGCTCGAAGAGATTTTAAATGACTGCTGTCTCGAAGCACCGGCGGACGGAAAGGTTATCTGGATGAGCCAAGTCAAAGAGGGGGAAATAGCCGTCAGGGGAGAGCCGGCCGTAAGGGTGGCCAACTTGCAAGAAATTGAGATCACAACCCAGCTTTTCGAAAGCGATGTCTGGCGAATTGAAAGAGGAGCCGAAATATTTGTCCGCAGCGGCGAAGAACGCATCCCCGCTGAATTAAAGCGAATAAGTAGTGTGGCTGAAAAATCACAGTCCGGAACACGCTTTCCCTGTTATTTGAGGGCGGAGAATATAGGAGAGCGTTTCCGTGTGGGCAGCAATGTCGAAGTTTTGTTTCTTGTCGATAAAAGGCCGAATGTGCTGGTTGTTCCCTTGAAATACCTGATCCAAAAAGAGGGCGGCAGTTTTGTCCTGAAAAAAGAAGAGAAGCGTGTCCGTGAAACTCCGGTAGAAACGGGTTTCGATGATACGCGTTATGTGGAAATTATAGACGGGTTGAAAGAAGGCGATACCATTATTTATCCCTATGAAAGATTTTGACGCGGCAGCTTCATGGAATCAGCATTGGAAAAAAAACGGCGAGAAAAAAAGGAGTGGAGGCTGCGTTTATCTTCCATAAGAACTGAACACCGGGGCTGGAACATGTTCTGGGAGTTTGTCAAATCGTCTTTTTTCCGTTTTTCCAGCCACAAGCTTGTGACATTTCTGGCCGTCCTGGGGATTTCTATTGCCAGTGCCACCTTTGTGGCCACATTCGCCGTGGGAAGCAATGCCCGGGCCCAGATCCTGTCCGACATACAGGAAATGGGCGTCAATCTGGTTTTTATCCGAAGTATTCGTATTCCTACCACCAGAAATCCTTGGGAGTCCCGTCTTGAGCTGAACCTGGATGATATGGAATTCCTGCGAAAAAACCTGAAGGATATCCAGTATATTGTCCCTCAAATCGTCTATGATGATGTTATTCGTTTTGGGCAGGAACGTCTTCTCAGACATATTGAGGGAACGACTTCCGACTGCCGGTTTACACAGAACCTCAAAATCAAAGTGGGTAGATTTTTAAACACATTCGACCTGGATCTTTACCGTCATGTTTGTGTTTTGGGTACCAATCTTGCCGAGGAGCTTTTTGGGCAAGAAAATCCTGTCGGCCAGACCGTTTTTATCGGACTTGATTTTTTTACGGTTGTGGGTGTTTTGCAATCTAAGCCGGCTGCGATGAACTTCGACTATAATGAACGGGCTATCATCCCCATCACAACCCTCCAGAGAAACCGCAATCTCGGCAAAAAAATTGATACCATATCGATCAGCACCTTTGACCCGGCGCAAGCCCCTCCCCTGGTTAAAGAGATTTCCGAGAAGCTCACCACTCACCATGGAGAGAAAAATTTTAATGTCTGGTGCCAGGAAGTTTTTCTTCAGCAGCGGGAAAGAATTGCCAGTGTTTTCCAGCTTTTAATGATTTCCCTGGCTCTCATTTCGCTATTGGTCGGGGGAATCGGGATCATGAATATCATGCTCGTTTCTGTCCGTGACCGGACCAAAGAGATCGGTATTAAGCGGGCCGTAGGGGCGACAAAACGGAATATTCTTTTTCAGTTTTTGCTTGAGGCGACGATGATAAGCATGATGGGGGGGATATTCGGGATAATCTTCGGCACCCTGCTCGGCCGTGGCATAACCGGCATTATGGCTTTTATCCTGGATTTATCCGTCCAGTGGTCGGCCATATGGTCGCCTACGGTCTTCATTTTCAGTTTTATCTCCGTTTGTGTCATCGGGATTCTCTCAGGATTTTATCCGGCTTACAGAGCTTCGATTATCCAACCGGTGGAGGCTTTGCGATATGAATAAGCGTTATACTCTGGAGATACCGGCTGGATTGGAACCGGTCAAAGGGCCTTTTGACTATGTGCTTCGGGGGGAGGATGCTGCTTCTCTTGCCAAGCGTTTCCGCCTTCTTAGTAATAGTTTCACGGTTAAAGGTATCAATTGTTCAGGCTCTCTAAATAATAAAGCCTGGTTAGATCTTCTCGAAGTTCTGCCGGAAGAAATCTTTGTGATGGTCGAATGCGCCGGAAGGGCCGAATTTAACGAGATTATTGAAAAACTCTCAAAAAGACGGTCCGAAATTTTGCTGCGAAGTTCCAATAAGGAACTGGAAAAAAATGTCCGGTACTGGGCTCACAACAGTTTTCAGATCAAAATTGTCCTTGACCGGTTTGATGAGAAGACTCCTGGCATTTTTTCCGATATTTTAGACTTTTATATACATACCCCATTTATCGCCAAACATATTTTTCCCCTTCATTTTTTGATGGATGGTTTTCTGAATGTTCGGGATGTCGGCCTTTTGGATTATTCCTTGGGATATAAAGGGGGATGGTTTCGCGTAGATGAGAAAGGAAATGTCCGGTTCGTTTTTCCATCGGAGAAACTGCCAAATCTAGGCATGCTCGGCTCGAATTTTGGTCCTATCGAAAAAAAAGCGGCTGATTTTTCCCGGAATTATTTTGAAAAACTGGCGGCCCAGGATGCCGTTTGTCTCACCTGCCCTTATTTCAGGCTCTGCGGAGGTTTTTTTCTTCTTTTTGAAAATAAGGGAACCTGTTCCTGGCCTCCCTTCTTTGAAAGCCTGGAGCAAGAGATAGAGCTGGCCCGGGAGCATTTCTCAAAGGTCAGAGAGGAAAAAGAACGTTCGGGAACGCAGAAGGACTGCACGCTTTTTGTTTCCCAGGAATGCGTCAATAACTGTGTTTTTTGTGCCGTGGCCGATAAACGGAAAAACAAACTCCCTGATTTTTATGAACGTGTCCGGGAATCCCTTATGAACATCACTCGAGAAAAAGTTCGACATCTTTCCTTCAGCGGGGCGGGAGAGACAACACTTAATCCGGACCTGCCTGAGCTGGCCGAAGAAGCCAAAAAAAGAGGTGTGGAAGAGATCATTGTTTTCACCAACGGCTATGGCATGACGGAAAAAAAGATGAAAATCCTGGTTTCCAAAGGTGTGGACGGATTTCTCCTTTCCCTCCACGGACTTGGGATGAACCATGATAAAGCGGTACGACGGAAAGGCGCCTTCAAGGATGTTTTATATTTTTTAGACGTTTGGAAAAGAGTTGTTTCCAGGATAAAAATAAGCGTCAACACTTGTTTGACGAAGTTTTCCCTCGATGATATCAACAAACTGGCCGATTTTACCAGGGCTCACCAGGTTATGCTGCACAGCATTGTTTTTCCCGAATGGTCGGGTAATGTCCTTTCGGCACCCGAATATATCCCCACTTATTTTCAGGTGCGGGAGGCCCTGAAAAACTTCCGGGCTGAATTATATCCGCATGTCCTTTTTGACAACATTCCCCGCTGCATGGTGCCGGATAATAGGGAGCTTCATTTTATCACGCACGATGGGATGATCTTTTACGATGATATTTCGAAAAGCAAGGAATTTCCCAGAGATTCCTCAAAGTTGTTTAACCGGAAGCTTCAGGCATGCGAAAATATAAAATGCAGACACAGGGACGAATGCTGCGGTTTCGACAAAAAATACCTCGAATATCATGGTGAAGCGGCCCTTGCCGCTTTCATAATAAAGTGGGGACGTCCTCCAAAGAGACACGTTTGAGTTTATGGATAGTCATAAGGCTGTCTTAGAATGCTTGTCCGGGGGAATGAGTAAGGATTTAAAGATTTTTTGCATCCGTGGACATCTATTTGAGTTGTTTCACTTTGACATTGTCAAAGACGGCCTTACCGAGGATTCCGTCATTTTGAGAGGTGATCATCTCTTTTCGTTCCTTTCCCAGGAGGTTCGGCGAATGAATTTTGCGGCGGTTGCAAAGGATCGTAAAACCCGGGGTTTGCATCGCCGGCATCGATGCAGGGCGAGTTGTCAGAAAGCAAAAAATAGGATTTTGTAAACTCCGGATTGAGATGCATGTTGCCTTTACCATCCCATTCGCCTTCAATATTGTTATAGGTGAAATCCGCCGTTGTGTGATCATGATGGATATAAATCTGTCCGCCGCTATTTTGACAGATGATGTTGTTCTTGAGTATGACTCCTGACCTGTACAGCATAATGCCGGCCTCATACCGTGCTTGATTGAGCATGATGATGTTATTCAAAATTTTGGGATTCCCATCATTGCAACTGATCCCTCCTCCCCCTGTGCTTCTGACATTTATCCTGGAAAGAACCTTATTGTTCATAATCAAGTTATTCTTGATTGTCGGAGATGATCCCCTGATAAAAATCCCTCCGCCTTCACGCCAAACCGTTCCATTCGGTTCTTTCCGTATGGTTCCCGAGCCGCCGGTAATGGGAAATCCTTGAAGGACGGATTCTTCATCCTCTCCGGAAACAAAATGCACACAACTGGCTGAATCGGGATCTAAAGGGCGGTTACCATTTCGTTTCGCGCCAAAAGGACGAGGTCATGATTGCCATATTGAAAAGCATACATGTGAATCCGCATCAATACAGGGATGTCAACAGATTGCGGTCATGTGTCGAGGCATTTTCGACACTGCCGGCAGAATCCGGCTTCATATAAAGCTTCCAGAATGCTCGGACTGTCTGTTTTTTTTGACATAATCCTTTTGAATTCTTCGATTCGGAACTTGTTCATGAAATGATAAAAGTTTAGATTCAAACAATGGTTCAATATTTGTGATATGTGATGGGCAGAAATGGATACTTCATTCGCTGGTTGGTTAAGGTTCAGTTCGGCATTAAGATAAGGTTTTTTTGTTTCCATATGCCGGATCAACTTGTCTAAATACTGCTCCATTTTTCCTTGCGGCAGGGTGGTTTTAGCATATTTTTGTTTTGTGGACTTTTCATTCAGACCGGAAAAAATCTCGGGCTGCCTCAGACCCATGTAAGCGATAATAACCGGAAAGACCAAGGCACCGAGATGCATACCTATGCCAAATACATCAAGCCATAAATCGTGCCTTCGCGCTAAAACAAGTATATGCTTGGAAAGACTCAAAAGCTGGACAGCCAAAAATCAAAAGAGAACTAAATATAGCCAGGATAATTTCATTTTTTCGATCGATGAAAAAAAGTCTTTTATTTGTGACCGATATCCATACAAAATAACCAGTGAGGCAATAATATAAACAATAACTTGCACATCCATCAGGATATTTCCGTGAAATCAATTCCCATCGGCTGATGAAAAAACCTCGCTCAAACATAATCTGTTTAATGTTATTATGACTGAAAAAACGGATATTTCTGAATCCTACATCAAGAAAAAAAGGCAGCAGATGCAGAAAATGAATGGCTTTGAAAGAATATTTTTTATTAGTCAGGGATTTTGTGTAAAAAAAGAGGAGAGGGCCGAGCAAAAAAAAAGCGGATTCCAGAATAACATCAAGGTAAACAGGCAGAACCTTATATACGGAGTTGCGGAACGTATATACCAAATCACCCGTTATTAAAAGGGCTTT
>JAFGMO010000049.1 GCA_016927475.1 Candidatus Aminicenantota bacterium | reverse complement strand
GTTCGAGGGTGCGCCTGCGCATGAAAAATTCATTAGGAAAATAATGAATTAAGAAATAGAATTAGTTTGGCCGGGAGACTATTTCTTCCGTTTTACGGAATGAATAGGATAGTTGGTTAGAACAAGGCGTCCCGACTTGTCGTAATACTTTTTGATCTGCGTATCTGCATAAAGGGAAAGGGTGCCGCTGTATAGGTTTTTCACTTTCCGAATATAATTTTTTGTTTCCCTATAAGGGGGAACGCCCTTATGCTGCTTAACCGCTTCCCTTCCAGCATTATAGGCGGCCAGAATGTGGTCCAGTTTTCCCTTGTAAAGACTGATGAGGTCGGCCAGGTATTTTACGCCTCCCTCGATATTTTGACGAGGATCATAAATGTTTTGCACACCATATTCTTCGGCTGTATCCGGCATAAGCTGCATCAATCCTTTGGCCCCTTTTGCTGAAATCGCCCGGCTGTTGTAATTTGACTCAACGATAATGATGGAATGGATGAGCTTTTCGGAAACATTGTATTTTTGAGAAGCTTCCCGGATGATCGAGCTGTATTTTTGAGATGGATTGGAGGATGCGAAAGAAAAGAAGGGAAATAGAAGGATAAAACATACAAAAAAATGTACGTTTTTAATCAGCCTTTTGTTTCCAAATTTCATCCTTATTGTTATCATCCTCTCAAAAAAAATTTTGTCTGGCAATCCCCCATAGGGGTGAAATAGGGGTGAATTTAATGTGTCTCATATCACCCTGTAAAACTCACCCGTTATGCACTTATCTTTTCCAGTATTTCGTAGCTTTTCTTAAGGGCCATGTCCAGCTTGTCAAGTTTTGAACCCCCAGCCTGGGCAAAATCGGCACGTCCTCCTCCTCCACCGCCGACTTCTTGAGCTAATTCCTTGATGAAATGGTCCGCCCTTATTTTTTCAACCAAATCAGCGGTAACGGCGGCAATAAGATTAACTTTTTTTTCATAAGCGGCACCTAAAACAACGATTCCGGAACCTATTTTTTGGCGAAGAGAATCCGCCAATTCCCTCATTTCCGTAGGATTCAAGCCTTCCACTTTCTGGACAAGAATAGAAATTCCGTTTACTTTTTTCACCTGTTCGGTTTTTTTGTGATATTGAGCATTAGCCAGTTTGCGGCGGAAAGACTTTACCAATTTTTCTTGTTCTTTAAGGGAATTTTTCATTTTTTCTATTTGCCCGGCCAGCTCTCCACGGGAAACATTGACCATTTTTTGTAGATCTTCAAGGATCTCCTCTGTCTCTTGAACATACTTCAGGGCGCTCTCTCCGGTTACGGCTTCAATCCGCCTCATGCCAGCCGCTATGCTTGACTCGGAAATAATTTTAAAAAATCCAATTTCCCCGGTTGAATGAACATGGACACCGCCGCAAAGTTCCTTGCTGAATCCCTCAACGGTTATCATACGAACCTGCTCTCCGTATTTTTCCTCGAATATGGCTACAGCACCCTTTTTTATCCCCTCTTCAAGTGTTGTTATCTCGGACGTTACGGGAAGATCATCTCTAATTTTTTCATTGATCAGCTCTTCGATCCTGTTGATTTCCGGAGAGTTCAACGGAGCAAAATGCGTGAAATCAAAGCGCAGCCGTTCCGGAGAAACCAGGGATCCTGCCTGTTTGACATGATCACCCAGGATTTGACGTAAGGATGCATGAAGAAGATGGGTGGCCGTATGGTTGCTGCTAATACTTTTACGGCGGGATTCATCGATGCTTGCCTCAACAGCATCGCCTATGTCCACTTTCCCGGAAAGAACCCTTATTTTATGGGCTACAACTCCGGGAATGGGAAGCCAGGTATTTTCGATAACAGCCGAAAAATGAGGATTTTTAAGAATACCCCGGTCGCCAACCTGTCCTCCGGCTTCAGCATAAAAGGGTGTCCTGTCCAGAACTATCTCCGCTGCCTCTCCCTCCTTAACGGATTCACCTATTCGGTCTCCGGCAATGATTCCGATAACTTTGGCATCGGACAGGCTGGTATTTTCATAGCCGATATAATCTGTTGCAACAGCCGCCAGCTTTTCGTATACCTTTTTTTTCTGCTGTTCAGCGTCTCCTTTCCAGGCGGAGCGGGCCCTTTTTTTCTGCTTTTCCAACTCCCGCTTGAATCCCTCTTCGTCTATTGCCATCTTCTTTTCTTCAGCCAGTTCCTGGGAAAGGTCCGGAGGAAATCCAAAGGTGTCATAAAGCTTAAAAACATGTTCTCCGGAGAGCACATTCTCTCCCCGCTTTTTTATCTCGCGTACATAGCTTTCGAAGGTACGCATACCGGATGAAAGGGTCATAGCGAATCTTTTCTCTTCAGAACGGCAAACCTGCGATATATGGGTCACGGAGGAAAGAAGTTCCGGATAAGTATCTTTCATGGTGTCCGATACGACTCCAACCAGGATGTAAAGAAAGGGTTCATCCACTCCCAACTTGTTTCCGTTTCGAAAGGCACGGCGAATCAACCTTCGTAATACGTATCCCCTTCCGTCATTTGAAGGCATAATCCCGTCGCCGATGAGGAAGGTGATCGCACGAATGTGGTCGGCGATTACCCTTACAGACCAATCTTTTTCCTTGTCCGAAGACGGATATTCCCTTCTGCTGATGTCTAAAATCGATCTGACCAGGGGCGCAAAAAGATCCGTTTCATAGCTGCTTGTTTTCTCCTGAAGAGTCATAGCCATCCGTTCAAGCCCCATTCCCGTATCGATCGAAGGCGACGGCAACGGACTGGTTTTTCCCTTTTCATCTTGGGTAAACTGCATGAAAACCAGATTCCAGAGTTCCAGAAAACGATCGCTTCCCGATTCAATAAGGTCATAAGGAGGACCTTCTCCCAGGGAAGGATCCAGGTCGAAATGAATCTCGGAACATGGGCCGCAAGGACCGATATCACCCATGGCCCAATAATTGTCTTTCTTTCCGAAACGGAATATCTTTTCACTGGGAATACCTATATGTTTATTCCAGAGATTAAAGGCCTCGTCATCATTTTCATAAACGGTGATGTACAATCGCTCTTCAGGAAGGCCAAAGACCTTATGAATAAGCTCCCAGGCGAATATGATGGCTTCCTTCTTAAAATAATCGCCGAAAGAAAAATTTCCGAGCATTTCGAAAAAAGTATGGTGTTTGTTTGTCTTGCCGACCTGCTCCAGGTCATTGTGTTTACCGCTGACCCGCATACATTTTTGTACGGAAGCGGCCCGGGAATAGCTCGTTTTTTCAAAACCAAGAAAAATATCCTTAAATTGATTCATTCCTGCATTTGTGAAAAGAATCGTCGGATCATCCTTGGGTTGAAGAGAAGAACTTTTAATGATTTTATGGTTGTTTTTTTCGAAATAATCCAGAAAGGTTTCCCGAATGCGTTGGCTTTTCATACAAACTATTCTTCCTCAGCGTTATCTTTCTCTTCTGGTTCATATAAACCCAATTTTTCTTCCATTTCATGAAGAGCGATATCCAGTGTCGATTGGACACCGGAAACACGCAGCTTGAAATTATCAGGACTGGAGGAATATTTTAATCCCTGTTCAAATGAGATGAAATCATGCTTGTATAGGAAATAAATGGACTGGTCAAAGCTCTGCATTCCGTATTGAGAGACACCGGCTGCAATAGCATCCCTAATCAATGAGGTTTTCTCCTTGGCCATGATACATTCTTCGATATACGGTGTATTGATCATCACCTCGACTGCCGGAACACGGCCCGTTCTGTCTTTTTTGGGTATCAATCTCATGGAAATAATGGACTTAAGGATACCGGCCAACTGTATTCTGATCTGCCGCTGATGATAGGGGGGGAAGACGGAAATGATGCGGTTGATGGTCTCCCGGGCATCAAGGGTATGCAGAGTGCTCATGACCAGGTGTCCCGTTTCCGCTGCCAGGATGGCCGTCTCGATGGTATCGAGGTCTCTCATTTCTCCCACAAGAATTACATCCGGATCTTCACGCAAAGCGCTTCTCAAACCTCTTGAAAATCCTTTAACATCTGCTCCCACTTCACGCTGGCTGATAACACTCATCTTGTCCGAATGGAGGTACTCGATAGGATCCTCAATCGTGATTATATTTTTTCTCCTGTTGACATTGATATGATCGATCATTCCGGCTAAGGTGGTTGATTTACCCGTCCCCGTTGTTCCCGTTACAAGGACCAGACCACGCTCTTCAAGAGCAATATTTTCAAGGACCGGGGGGAGAAGGAGTTCCCTGATATTACGAATTTTTAAAGGGATGAAACGAAGGGCAAGAGCAAGTGTTCCTCTCTGATGAAAGATGCTCACTCGAAACCTTCCCAGATTGGGAAATTCATAGGCAAGATCGATATCCAGATCATTTTCAAGAGACTTTTTCTGGTAGCTGGAAACGAGCTGGTCAGTCAGAGATTGCGTGTCCATAGGAGACAGCCTGGGAAGGTCGGTCAACGGACGGAGTTCTCCATTGATGCGGATAATCGGATGTGTCCCGGTTTTCAAGTGAAGGTCGGAGGCGTTACATTCTCTTACAATCTTTAAAAGCGCATTGATATCTACCATTTTGTTCCTTATTATATTACCGGATATAGGTTAACCAGTTATAGATATCTTCTTTCTCTCCGTTAATATAGGCAAAAAAATCCTTCTGGAGCATTCCGGTAATCGGACCTCTTTTTCCCTCCCCTATTTTTATCTTATCGATAGACCGAAGAGGAGTGATCTCAGCAGCTGATCCTGTAAAAAACACTTCATCAGCGATATAAAGCATTTCCCGGGGAATATCTTCCTCGATAACTTCTATTCCCTTTTCCCGGGCTAAGGTGATAATCGTATCTCTGGTTATTCCAAGAAGTATGGCCGCAGAAATGGGCGGAGTGTGAATTTTTCCTCTGGAAACAACAAAGATATTCTCACCGCTTCCTTCAGAAATATGACCGGCGGAATTGAGCCCTATTCCTTCGATATATCCGTCCAGTTTGGCTTCCATCTTGATCAATTGTGAATTCATATAATTAGCACCTGATTTTGCCAGCGCCGGGAAGGTGTTGGGAGCCATTCGGTTCCATGTTGATACTTTAACATCGACGCCGCTGGCCAATGCTTCCTCGCCCAAATATTTCCCCCATTCCCAGACTAAAATCGCGCATTCTACCGGATTGGGAAAAGGGTCAACTCCCAAGGTCCCGTATCCTCTATAAACAAGCGGGCGAACGTAGCAAGATTTCAGGTTGTTGGCCTTTATTGTTTCGACAATGGCCTTGAAAATATCATCCTGGGTAAAAGGAATCTCCATTCTGTAAATTTTGCACGAATTGAAGATTCGTTTAACATGATCTTCTAATCTCAATATCACGGTTCCTTTAGACGTATCATAGGCCCGCATTCCTTCAAAGATTGAACTGCCGTAGTGAAGAGCATGGCTTGCCACATGTATGGTTGCGTCTTTCCAGGGAATAAGCTTTCCGTTCATCCAGACCAAACCATTTTCATTAAAAGGGCTCATATATAACTCCTGTATAAATTATGAAATAATTCCACAAGTAATATAAATAGCTGAAACAATATCATTAGTCAATAAATAGCCATGTATAGATTGTATTCTTGAATAAAGAACACTATCTATACGTGTTCACCACAGTAAGGACAAACCCTAGCCTTGTAGGGAAGCGGCCTGCGGCAATTCCAACATACCCGCGAAAACCTTTGTTCTCTGGCTTTAATTCTTCCCATGATATCATCTATCTCTGACTTTTTTTGTTCTTTTCCCTTAAAATACGTCAGGACGCGGATGATTTCATGGACGTTTTTAAACCTGTCTTTTATATCCTTGGCTAAGCATTTCATGATAACGTCATCGATAACCTGAGGCAGCTCCTTATTCTTGAAACGAGGCGGTTTTATCCGCCCTTCCTGGGCCATCTCCAAAATCTTAAAGGGATCGGGATCAAAAAGAGGGGGCGATCCCGTTACCATCTCGTAAAAAATGCATCCTATCGAATAAATGTCGGAGCTAAATGTTGCCTTTCCTTTAAACTGCTCAGGGGCCATGTATGGCGGAGAACCGATCCGCGTCGAGGCAAAAGAGATATTATTCAACCATGCCGATGTCCCAAAATCTGTGATTTTTAATGTGCCGTCTTCGGACACGATGATATTCGAAGGACGAAGATCCCGGTGAATAATCTTGTTTTTATGGGCATGGTCCACTCCAAAAGCCATTTGTTTGATAAAATCCATGGATGTTTTTATATCAAGAATCTTTTCTTTTTCCAGGATTTTTTCCAGCGTTTTTCCTTTAACGTACTCCATGACCATAAAAAAAACATCTTTCTCTTTTTCCGCAGAAATCATTCTGACGATGTTTGGGTGGTTTAGAGCTGCTTGGAGCCTTGACTCTTTCAACAATTTGTAAAGCTCGAGGCTTTGTTTATGCGGAACCTTTATGGCGACTTTGATATCCAGCCATGTATTCTTGGCCAAATAAACGGAACCGAAGCCTCCGCTGCCTAACGACCGAAGAATTTCATATTTACCGACTTTTTCTCCCTGCATAAACATGTCAGGTATTCCAATAATGATCGATTATAGCAAGACAACAAATGGCAGATGTCTCCGACCTGAGAATACGGGGCCCCAGTCCTACGGGTTCATAACCTTTTTCCAGGATCAACTTCTCTTCAGCATTCGTCCATCCACCCTCGGGACCGACAAGGACAATAACGGATTCACATCGGGAAGGATTAACTTTTTTTTCAAGAAGTGCTTTTTTCAAGGGACGTCCATTTTTTTCATGAAGAAAAAACTTGATGTTTGCCGGATAGTGTTCATCAAGATCTTTCAACTTAATACAAGGCGCTATTTCAGGGACCGTAGTTCTTCCACATTGTTTAGCGGCTGAAAGAGCGATTTTATTCCACCGTTCGATTTTCCGGTCCTTTTTTTCTTCGATTTTCGCCACCGATCTGACAGCCGGAACAGGCACAAAATGGTTGATTCCAAGTTCAGTCGCTTTTTGAACAACAAGGTCCATTTTTTTTGCTTTAAGCAGTGCCTGGGCAAGAGTGATATCGATATGATTCTTTCGTGAATTGACCTTTTTTTCTATCCTGAGCAGTGTATAATCCGAGCGGATCTCATCCACCCTTGCCTTAAACTCATTCCCTTTCTTATCGAATAGAATAACTGTTTTCCCTTTTTTTGCGCGGATCACGCAGCTTAAATGATGGTGTTCTTCCCCCTTCAACTTGACGGTATATGTATCCGCCTCAAAGCCTTCAAAAAAAAATCGACGGGAAGTCAATATTCTTTTATGCCTATTTCTCGAACTTGAATCATCCTCTTTAGACCAATATCAGAGGTTATCCTTGTTTGCTCTGAATATTCAAAAAATAAAATCAAAAATGTCGTACCCTTCCGTTTAATGGAAGATGTTTTTAACCCGGTCGATAATGCTTCGATCCACGACTTCTACCTTTTCACCTCCCGCTTCTGCAAATTGTTTCAGAAGTTCTTTTTGTTCTTTTGTTATTTGTTGAGGGGTTTTAACGTTGACGGTTATGAACAGATCTCCTTTACGTGAAGATTCGAGATTTTTTATCCCTTTTCCTTTCAACCGAAGAACTTCACCCGATTGAAGTCCCGGGGAAATTTTCAGCAACTCGTTTCCCTCCAGAGTGGGAATTTCAACTATTGTTCCCAAGGCAGCCTGAGGAAAAGAAACGGAAATACTGCAGTTCAAGTTTTCACCGTTTCGCTCATAAAAGGGATGTTTTTGTATCCTGGTTACGATAAACAAATCACCTGCGGGGGCTCCTTCATCCCCGGCCTCCCCTTCACCGCAAATTCTGAGCCGCATCCCTTCGTCTATTCCTGCCGGAATTTTCACATTGAGGCTTCGTTTCTTCTTAACCTTTCCTTTTCCCTGGCATTCCTCACAGGGAGTGTTGATGATCTCTCCTGTCCCATTGCAATAGGAACAAGACCTTGATATGGTGAAAAATCCCTGTTGATACCTTACCTGTCCTCTACCTTGACAGCGATCACACCGAATCTTTTTCGTTCCGGGTTTGAGTTTCGATCCTTTACATACGGGACACGTTTCTCTCCTGGTAAGTTTGATCTCTTTTTCCACACCCTCCGCTGATTCTTCCAGTGATATTTCCAATTCCAGGGCCAAATCCCGTCCGCGGCGAGGGACATGATGCTTCCTCTGACTTCCTCCAAATATGTCTCCAAAACCGAAAAAATTTCCAAGGATATCTTCAAAATCCGAAAATATGGAGGAATTAAAACCGGAAAACCCGCTGAATCCCTCTCCTCTCAAGCCATCCCATCCAAAACGATCATACAGGGATCTTTTTTCAGGATCGATAAGTACGCTGTAAGCCTCAGCAGCCTCCTTGAAATTTTCTTCAGCCGTTTTATCTTCAGGATTCCTGTCGGGATGATACATCATGGCCAGTTTCCTGTAACATCGTTTTATCTCCTCGGATGAGGCATCCCTTCCAACACCCAAAATTTCGTAACAATCTCTTTTATCCATTTTTTTTGTTCCTTGGACTCACTTTTTAGCTCTTTGCATTATTTCTTCGACTTCTTCTTTTGTTAGTCCGGACGACGGATTGACCTGAACTTTCTGTTTTCGACCAGTGGCCACATCTTCTGCCGATACCTGAGCGATTCCGTCGGCATCAATAGAAAATTTGATGTTTATCTGGGGGATCCCTGCCGGAGCCCCTTCGATACCCAGCAGGTCGAATACGGCCAGAGACCGGTTTTCAGACGCTTTTTGGCTTTCACCCTGCAAAACGTGTATCTTTACAGATCGCTGAAAATTTTCTGTGGTTGTGAAAGGCATGAGTTTCGAAGTGGGTATAGTCGTATTCCTTTCAATGATCTTAACAAACTTGTTTTTCTCTGCTTCAATTCCCAGTGACAAAGGGGTTACATCGAGCAAAAGGGCGGTACCGTGTATTTCTCCTGATAAAATTCCTGATTGAATGGCCGCTCCCATAGCCACGACCTCGTCCGGGTTGATATCGGAAACGGGTTCCTGCTCAAAATATTTCGTGAGCATATCCCGAATATAAGGCATTCGTGTCTGGCCTCCCACCAGGATCACATCGTCAATGTCATCCGGTCCCAATCCCGTTTCCTGAATGACTTTATCAATATACGGGATGGTGCTATTGATCAAATCTTTTGAAAGGTCTTCCAAAACATCCCGCGTCAAGGTCATCTTAATATGTCTTGAACCCGTATCATCGGATGATATAAAGGGAAGATTGATTTCTGTTTCCTTTGTAAAAGAGAGCTCTTTTTTTGCTTTTTCACTAGCTTCTTTTAGCCGCTGAAGGGCCAGTTTGTCTTTTGTAATATCGATACCGTTGTCCTTATGAAATTTTTTCAATATCCAATCAACGATCCGGTTATCGATGTCTTCCCCTCCAAGATGGGAATTTCCATCTGTCGCCAGAATATGAAACACGCCCGCATTCATTTCTAGAAGCGTAATATCGAACGTTCCTCCCCCCAGATCATACACGGCAATGGTTATTTCATCCTTTGAATGAAGGCCGTAAGCCAGACTGGCCGCAGTGGGTTCATTGATGATTCTCATTACATTCAATCCGGCTATTTTGGCAGCATCTTTTGTCGCCTGCCGCTGCCTGTCATCAAAATTTGCCGGGACTGTGATGACGGCATCGGATACAGGCTCTCCAAAATAGAATTCCGCACTGTTTTTCAGATAGCTTAAAACAAGTGAAGATATTTCCTGAGGAGATATTTTTTGATGTCCGATATCAATAAGAACGTCTCCGTTTTCGGCTGAAAGAAGTTTATAGGGAAGCCTTTTTCGGGAATCAACAACTTCCGGAGAATTGAATTTTTTGCCGATCAAACGTTTCACGGCATGTATTGTTTTTTCTGGATTTATAACAGCTTGCCTGAGGGCCAAATTTCCGACCAATTCTTCCCCTTCAGATGTAAAACTGACGACAGAGGGAGTGGTCCGGGAACCGTCAAGATTGGGGATTACTGTAGGAGATTCTCCGTCAAGAAAAGCAAGGCAGGAAAAAGTAGTCCCCAAATCGATGCCAATGGCTCTGGGCATGTTATTTATCCTTTTTGGGCATAACGACTTTTACCAGACTGGGACGAAGGAGCCTGTCATTAAGCTTATATCCTTTCTGGTACTCCTCAAGTACTTTGGGTTCGGATACATCTTCTGATTCTTCACTGATGAAGGCTTGATGAACATGCGGATCAAAGGTTTGATCCTTGAGGGCTATAGGCTTCACTCCTACCTTTTGCATTAAATTCAACCACTGTTTATAAATCATCTCGATGCCCTCTCGAAGTCCTTTTTCGCTTTTTTGGTTTTTTGATTCCAAAGCACGTTCAAAATTATCCATTATGGCCAGCAGCTCTTTTAAAAAATCAAAAAGAGCGTATTGGTAATATTCGCTTTTTTCCCTTTCAACACGTTTTCGCATATTTTCCATATCCGCTGTTTTTCTCAGGACATTTTCCTTTAATTCTTCAATTTCTTTTTCCTGTTTGTTTATTTCCATCTTCAAATCCTCAATTTTTTTCTCTAATTTTTTTTTATTATCCTTTTCTTCCTGGTTAGCGTTTTTCTTTTTTTCCGAAGTTTTCTTGATAGACTTCCGGATAGATTCCTGAGATTTTTGATCAGACATGGAATCTCCTCCTATTGCTTATTGCTGATAGTACTGCTCAGTCTTTTGGCGACACTGTCGACCAAAGGAATGATTTTTTTGTATGGAATCCTTCTCGGCCCGATAATTCCCAGACTTCCCAGTGTTTTGTTCTCGTAACCGTAGTGAGATAAAACTAATGAGCAGTTCGGGAGGTCCGGCAAATTCAGCTCTGATCCAATCAATACTTTTACTCGGTCAAGGCTGATAAAATCGGAAAGAAGCTTGGCCAATTTCGCTTTTTGCTCAAATTTTTCAAACATTGAATGCATAAGTCTTGGATCCAAAAACTCCACTTTCTCAAAAAGTTTCGCCGTTCCCTCTAAAAAAACTTTGCTCTCCGTTTCTTCTTGTTTTAAGTATTCTTTCAAAAAAACCGTCAGTCTATTAATGATGTCCTCATAATCTGATCTGTATCTCGGAAGCTCTTTAAGTATAAAATCCCTGACGAAATACAGGTTTTTTCCACTGAAATTAAAGTTTATGTAGTGTGTTGCCCTGTCCAGTTCCCTTTGCGTAAAATAATAGCTGGTTTCTACTATCTCTGTAAGAACAAGATTTTGGGTTGTGACCAGAATGACCATCACCCTATTTTCAGAGATTTTTATCAATCGTATGTTTCTGAAATTGATGTGGGACAACTTGGGTGAAATGACGAACCCGATGTTGTCTGTGTATTCGGAAAGAATTTTTGATATGTTCATAAGAAGAGAATTGAAATCACCCGACTGAGAAGTCATATCTTCAGAAAAAAATTGATTCACTTGATCAGCAAAAACAACATTTTCAATGACCTGTTTGACGTACAAACGCAATCCATTGTCCGTTGGAATTCTTCCGGATGAGGTATGCGGTTGAAAAAGAAATCCCTCTTTTTCCAATCCGGCCATGATGTTTCGTACGGTTGCAGAAGAGACGGAATATTTTTTGCTTTTTTGGGCAATAGTTCCTGAACTGACGGGCTTCCCCGTTCTAAGATATAATTCAACAATAAGATTTAGGATAGAGGCGTCTTTTTCTCGCAATTGTTCGAAATACAAAGTACAACTCCATAAATTTATATAGCATTTATGCCTGAAAATTGTCAATCAGATTGAAAACTGTTTTGTATTGGGGATAAGTTTATATTCAGTAAATTCGGATACCTGCGTATCCAACAACCTGTGAATAATCTCCCGACACATCCCCTGATGTGCTGTATTTTATGAGTTCCGCTTTCTCTGCCTTCATTTTTTTCGCGGCAATAATGGCTGAAGTTGTCGGCTGGAATCCGCACATACTGATATTCTTTTTCTTTACCACATCGTAAAGACCCTTGGCATCCAGCTTGAGGATTTTTTCTATGGCCAAAAAATCCTTTTCTTCGGCAATATCCTGGGAAACCATATGGCTCATGTCCGTACTGGCAACTATGATGATTTTCCGATCATCTCTTCTCACTACCCGTGCAAGAGTATCTCCCAAATCCTCCAGTTCTTCATAGGACACAAAATAGGATATTGTAATCGGAACAATGCTGAAATGTTCTTTAAGGACCTGCAAAAAAGGAAGCTGGACCTCTATGGAATGTTCGTGCTCATGGGCTGAGATATCTTCCTGTACCTTGGAATTTTCTTTTAAAATCTCCTCCGCCACGGACTCATCAATGGGAACAATACCTAAAGGGTTCTCCCAGCTCCCTGTTTTCATAATGGCCATCCCCGTCCTGGATGTCCGGTGATTGGGGCCCAAAATAATAAAAACATCCGGCATTTCCACCGATGAATATACGGCTCCTGCAACCGACCCGGAGTATATAATACCGGCATGGGGAGAAATAACGGCGCAAACCGATTTTTTTTGTTTTTCAGGTTGTATATATCCCCTTATTTCCTTACGGAGTCTTTCAGGATCCTTCGGATAAAAATAACCCGCAACAGCTGATTTCCTTTTCACGTAAGCCTCCTTCAAAAAAGTAATCCCAGCTCACGTATTTGTCAAATCTTTAGGCTTTTATGGCTTTAATGCTATTCTCGAGTATTTCTAATCCGTGCTCCAGTTCTTTCGAAGTCACATCTAAATGTGCACGAAAACGCATACCCTTTTGCCCTGAAGGAAGGACAAGCATGTGGTTTTCTTTGATTTTGTTTTTAAGCATATCTCTTATTTGAGGAGCCTTTTTGCCGGCATAATCACAAAGGTCAACGGCAGCCATCAGACCACGACCGCGGACATTTGTAAGGATATCCTGGTATTTTTCTTGGAGAGATAATAACCCCTTCATAAATAAATTTCCCATTTCAGCGGCGTTTTTTATCAGATTTTCTTCCATGATGATCTCCAGGTATTTCTGGCACCGAATCATGTCTACCCAGTTACCACCCCAAGTAGAATTGAGGCGGCTCTTTCCCCAGGCGATACCGTTGGGATCCCTCTCTTCAGAAAAAGCATTATAACGGACTTCGTCGAGCTTCCGGCTGGCCAAAATTCCGCAAACCTGATATTTTTTTCCAAAGCAAATGATATCCGGTTTGGCTTTCTCACCGAAATGTTCAAAACACCACATCGCTCCGGTCAACCCCATTCCTGTTTGGACTTCATCGTAAATGAGAAGAATATTGTACTCATCTGCTATGTTTCGCAATCCCTCGAAAAATTCCGCACGAAAGTGGTTGTCGCCTCCTTCTCCCTGGACCGGTTCGATAATAATGGCGGCAAAGGACCGTCCTCCCTCCGAATCCTGGTTGATTATATCTCGAATTTCTTTCAATGTTCGTTTTTCTGCTTCGACAACATCTGATAGGTTTTTCTCCAAAGGATGATTAATCTTCGGATTGGATACCCGCACCCAATCATTAAATTTGGGAAAAAACATGTATTTGCGTCTGTCATATGTATGGGTCAATGACAGAGTATATCCACTCCTCCCATGAAAGGCTTCTTCGAAACAAATAACCCTGTCCCCTGTTAGTCTTGGTTTCTGGGACCAGTTAGTCTGAATATCATTAAAAGAAAGATTTTCAAATCCGATATTTTTCTTGATCTTCCAATCAAAGGCCGCTTTTAAGGCATTCTCTACAGCCAGAGCACCTCCACTCACAATAAAAAAGTGGGGAAAATCTCTGCCCGTTTTCCCCATAGCTGTTCGAAAGGTTGTTACAAAACCGGCCATTTCATCCGTCCAAAAATCGGAATTTGAAGGGTTATGCAAAGCAATCTTTCCGATTTTTTCCTTAAACTCGGGATCTAGGAGGCTGGGATGATTATAAGAAATAGGGCTCGTGGCAAAAAACGTCATAAAATCCAAGAAATCCTGCCCGGTGCACACATCATGAAGGTATGAACCGTAAGATTTCCCCATATCAGGAGATATTTCGCTCCACCAGTCACTCTGCATTCCCATGTTCCCTTCTGAAGGACAACCGGTAATAGCCTTAAGAATTTGTTCTTTGGAAATATTTTTATCCATGTTATGTATGACTCCTATGTAGGTTAATCGGTTTAGCCGCAAGTTTTTTATTATTTTAACAAAATCCGGCCCACTCGACCTTTCAGACAAGCATGTATGATATATTTAGGAAATGGTATAGGTATCACCATCACTATGCAGAGTCAAGCCTTTTAACGAGAATCTTGTTGATGATGGACCGTCTTTAGTTACGAAGACATGAAATCGAAAGAACTAGGCTCATCAGGTGAAAAATTTGCCGTTCGATACCTGCAAAAACACCAGTTTTTGGTTCATGAAACGGGATTTCGTTATAACCGAGGTGAAATTGACATCATAGCTTCTAAGAATGATACGCTTATTTTTATTGAAGTAAAAACCCGGAGATCCCACCGGTATGGTAGGCCCGAAGAATATGTCACACCTGAAAAACAGCGTCAAATAAGAATGGTCGCTGGAGGGTATCTGATTCAAAAAGGCTTATTGTATTCCTCTTGCCGTTTTGATGTTCTAGCCCTTTCCTATGATTCCAAAAAGGGGTTTGAGGTGCGGCATATCGTCAACGCCTTCTAGCATATGTTGTTCATAATTTGGCCGATAATAATAAAACACTTTCCATTCTAGATTCGGCCAAATTATTTTTCAGAATAATAGCCTTTACGGTGAATGACCTTGTAGGGTTTATCTTTGAGACGCACCTCAATCTGGCGGAAGCCTCCATCCTTCTTATACACCTTTGGTGTATAGAACAGGATATAAGATGAGTCACAGAAAGTTGAAGCTCTTTGGAAAGCATAAGCAGGATTCTGGGAATTATCAACAATACCGCCTGTTGTTTCTGTAATTTTATTGAAAGCTTCAAATACGTCTTCCGACTGCTCCCGCATGGTAATTCCCGAAATATTTTCAGGCTCTTTGTTCATGAAAATAAAACTAAACAAGATTGAAGAATCTGCAAAAGCTTTCTGAAGCTTTTCAACTTCATAAGTATCTCGTCTTCCATAAAATTGAAAAAGATCCTGAAGTCCCCCCATAACATGTGGATTATCCTGATTGAGACTCATTAAGCGGTTTAAAACCCGGCTTTGTATTTCTGGCCGGAATTCACGCTGGTAGAAAAAAAACACAATTTTCTCGCCTCTTTGCATTTTTAGCCTTTCGGCGAACTGCAGAATTTTTTTCTGCTCGACAACACGCAGCTCATCAAGTTTCTGAAGCGTTTCTTTGTAGCTGGGCAGAAGCTGCTCCATACCGAACATGCTCTGTGTGGAATCCGATTCCATATCGGCCATGCTGCTGGTTTCCATACCAGCCGATTGTGAAATTCCTCTGACCATTTTTTTCAGGTCGACAATCAAGTTACGGTAATAACTTCCTCCGATTTTAGTGTCCTTACGGATGATCTTTACAAGGTCCTGGGCAATCTCTTCACGTGACTTTTTATTTACGATATCCGGGGGCATACCATAGGTTCGCATCGGAGTTTGGACCTCAACGCTATCCCCCGGCATGAAAATTTCTTTAAAGAAGTGATTGATGGCCTCGGAGATCTTGGGATTAAATTCTGTTATCTGAAAAAGAAGGTGAAAATTTCGTTTAACTCTGGGCATAAAATCACGGTTCCCCTCTTTGTGTTTCACGTCGCCTTTTTCCGTGTAATATAAAGCTTCTATTTCTTGGGGCTGTCCATCTTCATAGATTTCAAAATCCTCGATGGTCAGATTTTTTACGACCTTATTGCCGTCTAAAACCCTCACGGGAACAGAGATATTGGTAACCGTAACATAATAACTTTCCTGGGCTCCGGAACTAAGAAAAAAAATGATCAAGAGTCCTGCCAAAAAAGCCATTTTTTTCATATTAACCCCCATAGTTTTAACCTGATTCCATTCACAGACTGCGCTCTGTCTTAACCAACCTACCAACATGGCAACCAACCGGGTCTAATCCTTCCTTTTGTGAATAATACAGATTAAAAATTTTTGAGCCATGGAAATAAAATAACCGCATAAAACTCATTAAAAACAACACATCTTGAAATATTACAGGTATTCTTTTTTTCCGCATTGTTATTCGATACGTTTACATGCAAAGAATATGCCAATCGTGTATTCTCTTTCAGGCCATCTCAATTCCGGGATTTCCCTGTTTTTTTGGTTCCGAATCCCGATTCCAATTCCCCTTGGACGAATAAAATGTTTTATTATTTACTATCTGTAAATATATTTTACACTAATTTCCCTTCTAAGCATAGATCCCGGTAATACTTCAATTTATTTTTCGTACAATCCCTTTATCCTCAGAATTCCGCATGAGATCGGCCATCGTCTTTTTTTTCACCGGATGGACGATTTGAGAACCAATCTCCACTAAGGGAATCAAAACGAAGTTTCGTTGTGATAACCGGGGATGCGGTATAGAAAGATCTTTTGTCTTCATGACCGTTTCTCCATAAAGAAGGATGTCGATATCGATCACGCGGGGCTCTCCCTTCCCTTTTTGTTGCCTTCCGATCTTTCTTTCAATTTCTAGAACTAAATGCAAAAAATGTTTAGGAGTATGTCTTACCCGAACATGAAGAACTTGATTAATAAACCAGGGCTGTTCACCTACCCCCACCGGTTCCGTTTCGTATAAAGAAGAACGGCTCACAATCATGACTCCCTCTTTTTGAAGCAGATTACGGGCTCTGGCCAAATTTTTTTCTCTTTTTCCCAGATTACTGCCCAAACAGAGAAAACAATCTGATATTTTTTCCATTTTTATAAATTAAGAGCGTTCAATAACACAAATTTCAGACTTTGATCACAGGGCTAATTTTCCCCGTAGTTATATATCCAAAGATTATGTCTTGAG
>JAFGMO010000048.1 GCA_016927475.1 Candidatus Aminicenantota bacterium | reverse complement strand
AGTGAATTGGGAAAAAAACATAAAGGCTCTCGAGCAAATATTAATAAAAGTTCTCAAGAATAATATTCTCCCCAAAAACAGTTACATGGCCGGGGAAACGGCACAGATAAGTAATCCTTTTCTCTGTTTGTAATCTGGCCTGGCGGGGGAGCTGTCTTCCCCATACCTTGCCGAAGATAGGGATAACCTCTTTGATGATCGATAAAGTCCAGCCCGGCCTCATTGACAACGAGTGTTGACTTCATCATCCCTGCTTCCATCAACTCCTGTTAACCCTCTGAAAGAGAGAGGCGGTTTCCTCCGACCCATCATCAAGGATGTGGTCGGGCGCTATTTAGACTGCGGCAACCCGCGCTGTGGGTTTGCCCGCATCAGGTTTCCTTCGTGTGGTGAGGAGCGGCTCCTTTACTTTTCCTGTCGCACTCGTGGATTTTGTCCCTCCTGCCATTCGAAGAGGCGGGAGGAATGTGGTTCTATTCGGCGACCAGAGCCGACAAAAAATCACTCTTGATGAAGTTGCGAAGTGGGGAGAGAGTTCGGTCTACAAAGTGCCCATCCTGATGAGCCCTTTCCTCCCCCGCTTCTATATTTGAAAAATATGATTCAGCAGTATCCCCTATGCAGAGAGAAACCCCTCATTGCCTATCAAAAAATCCCCAGAATAATTTATATCTTTGTTTCAAACCTCAACAATGTCCGTCTTTGGAGCGTTTTGTTTGACGGATTCTATACCCTTCAAGCAAGCTGCCTTTGTTTTGTATCCTTCGCTATTGGCTATAACCTGTCCGTTCGCAGCGATGAGTCGAAAACGAAACTCGCCCTTTTTGTCCTTATAAATTTCGAATTTTGCCGCCATTTTTCCTCCATCATAAAAAAGATGATTACTATTGTTATATGTATAGGTTTATATAAGATTTGTCAAGAACATCACATTCTTTAATATCTTGACTTTACGTAAAAAAGTTACATAATGAAATTAACCGCATTAAAGCTTCTTACTTATTCGTTCGCAAGAGGCTGTTCAGGCTTTTAATGAGGGGATTATTCTTTTTCAGAAAGGAATATCATCTTAAGAAGTAGGATCAGAGCCTTATTTTGATAGCGGTTTTGGTTTGAATAAATGATGAATTTTTAATATCCCATAAAAAAGGAGGCAAAAATGGGTATTTTTGATTTTATCAAGGATGCGGGTGCCAGTATTTTTGGAGAAGGCCGGGACGAAGCCAAAGAAATCACCAATCTTCTCAGCTCTACCTTTGGAGATCAAATATCCGACCTGAAGGTCGAATTTAAAGACGATATCGTTACCCTCTATGGTTCCTGTGATACCCAAGCCACAAAAGAAAAAGCGGTGTTGATAGCCGGGAATGTAAAGGGAGTTGCGGGCGTCAACGATGTCTATTTCAGCGCTCCCCCGGCGGAAGAAGAGGTCGAATATTACGTCGTCCAACCGGGGGATTCCCTGTCGAAGATAGCAAAAACATACTATGGCAATGCCATGAAATACCCGGAAATATTCGAGGCGAACAAAGAAGTCATCAAAGATCCCGACCTTATCTACCCCGGTCAAAAACTGCGCATCCCGAAAATCGGCTGACTTCGCAGTCAAAAACCTGATTTCTTAAGAACATTGTGACATTTTTTCAAGGGAGATGTTTCTCTCCCATAAAAAGATAATTCCATGGAATAAAAGGTTCTGAAAGGGGATTTGAAAACAAGAAAGGAAATATAGGAGGAAAAAATGGCTTCAATCATTGAAGTTTTAATGGATCAGCTCAGCGGAGAACCCCTCGGAAAGATCAGCAACCAGCTAGGAGCAAGGAAAAGGGATACAGCCAAAGCCATGCCCGAAGTATTGGGTTTGCTTACAGAAGCATTGGCTAGAAATTCCTCACGGAAAGAAGGCGCACAGGCTCTTTCGACCGCCCTGGCCAAAGACCACGATGGAAGCATTTTGGATAATCTGCCGGATTTCATCGACCATTTCCAGGATGGGCCGGGAGACGGGATTCTTCGTCATGTTCTGGGCGATAAAAGGAGCACTGTCGAAGAAAGATTGAGTAAAAAAAGCTCACTCGATATCGGTTCCGTCACCAACCTTTTGACCATGCTGGCTCCTCTTGTTATGGGTTTTTTAGGCCGGTCACAAAAACAAGAAGGCCTGGATGCCAACTCACTGGCCGGCCTTTTGGGTGCGGAGAGAGAGCAAGCTAGGCGTGTAGCCCCCAAATCCACCGGGCTTTTAGGCCAACTTCTTGATGCCGACGGGGATGGCGATATCACGGACGATGTCGTCAAGATAGGAGGAGGCCTGCTTGGCAGGCTTTTCAGGAAGAAAAGATAAAAAGGAGGAATCCCCTTTATCGGGGTTTCTTTAACCCTCTCACAAGTTGAATCTCAATCCGATGGATATAGAGAGCGAAGTTTTTTATAATATTTCTTCATGGCGAGATAATCCTCATTTGCCCAACTCAAAGGAACTTCTTCCGATAAAAAAGTTGATTAACCTTCTTTATTCACGAGCCAAGCTTGCCGTAGCTGCAAGGCGTCAGCCTATGAAGCTGTGCTTTGCACCGCGAACAGGCTGCAACAAAGCAGATGCGGTAAGATCGGCTCGCCCAAAGGGTAAATTTAGCCGGCATTTTCTTGAAAAAGGTCATGGAAAATGTTTCATTATCAAAATTGCCAGAAAACACTTCTAAACGACACATAGTATTGAATTTATGTGTCGGTGTCGGCTAAATTTATGAATAATGCAGGTTAAATATAAAAAGCGGCTTTTCCTGAATGCAAGATCAAAAAAAAGGCGGCATGGCGCTAACGGCAACACCACGGATCAATCCGGCAGTGGTACAGCGCGAGGCACCCGACGGTGAGGTCGTGCTAGTCAACCTGGACACGGCTGCTTCCCTGGCCCTCAACCAGACAGGTTTTATCATCTGGAAGCTGGTGGACGGCCGGCGAACGGTGGAGCAAATCATCGATGCCGTACGAGAGCACTTCCCCAACACCCCGCCTGAAGTGGTCAATGACGTGATCAGACTGATGGAAACACTGGCTGAAGACGGATTTGTCGGGTTCGAATGGACAGGAAACAAAAAAAATAGAGGAGTCATAAAGGAATCAGCGATATGAGCGGTGTCAAACGTTACCAGGTCAATTCCGTGGTTTCCTGCGGAGAGGAAAAGGACGGCGCTGTATTATTCAATCCGGACACCAATGATACGGCTGTCATCAACATATCCGGCCGCCTGCTGTGGCATTTTTTGGAGACACCACACTCCATCAAAGAAATGAGTTTGTACTTGACTGAAAAATTCGACGATGTCTCCCTTGAGCAAGCGACTGAAGACGTGACACAATTCGTGCAAAACCTGCTGTCTGATTTTCTTTCAAGCTGACATTTGTCGCGGAGAGACCTCCCCCGCCTCATCTCGCCTTTCAGGAATTCTTGATGGACTCCGAGGCTTCGGCCGGTTATTTTTCATGATTCTTTCTGACCAGGGAGGAGAAGTCCGGCTGATTTTT
>JAFGMO010000047.1 GCA_016927475.1 Candidatus Aminicenantota bacterium | reverse complement strand
CCAGATGAAGATAATAAAGCGGATTGAAAACCGACTGAAATGACGACTCAAAAGCGATTGATGACCGTAAAGGAACTTGCGGACTACCTGCGGATTCATGATCAGACGGTTTATCAACTGATTTACCAGAGACGGATTCCTTTCATAAAGAAAAAAGGACTGGGTTACCGTTTTAAGCCCGAAGAAATAAAAAAATGGCTGGAAGAGGATGAACATGACGTTAATGAATTTGCGACAGGTCATATCAGCCGATAAAAGGCTATTGACGCAATCCAACATTAGGTCCATCATGTAAAGGAAAGGAGGAATTTAAATTGGGCTCCGTCTTTCTCCGAAGGAGAAAGGATGCAAGAGCCAGGAAATGGTACGTCGAGTATTCTTATGGCGGCAAGAGGATTCGAAAGCTCGCGAAGGGCGCAAATACCAAGTCTGAAGCCAAGGCACATCTCAGGGAGATCGAGACGCAGATCGACAGGGGCGAATACGTTCCGGGGAAACGCAAGGAAGTTCTATTCGAGGTGTTTACGGATTATTACCTGAAATGGGCAAAGGCAAACAAGCTGAGCTGGGATAGGGACAGCATTTTCGTCGACCACCTGAATTCGTTCTTCAAGGGCATGCTGCTCCACCGGATATCCCCGCTGCTCATCGAGGATTACAAGATGAAGAGGAAATCGAAAGTGACCGGAACCACGGTTAACAAGGAACTGTCTTGCCTGAGGCACATGTTCAACATGGCGATCGATTCCGGCGTGGTATCGGAGAATCCCGTCAGGAAGGTGAGATTTTTCCGGGAGGACAACCGAAAGGAACGAGTCCTGAACTTCGAGGAGGGCGAAGCCCTGATCGGGCATGCGAAGGGATATCTGAAGGACGTGATCGTGGTGGCTCTCAATACCGGCATGAGAAGGGGAGAGATACTGAATCTGAGATGGGAAGACGTGGACTTCGACCGGAGATTCGTGTTCGTGGAGAAGACCAAGAGCGGAAGGGCAAGAAGCATTCCGATGAATTCCGTGCTGTTCGAAACGCTCAGGAGGATCCGGAGGAACGGGACGAGCGAGGAGTACGTTTTCTGGAACAAGAAGACAGGAAAGCCGATCCAGGACGTGAAGAAATCGTTCAAGAGCGCATGCGAAGACGCTGGTATCGAGAACCTGAGGTTCCACGACCTGAGGCATACGTTCGCCACGAGGCTGGTAGAAAGCGGTGTAGACATCGTCACCGTAGCAGAGCTTCTGGGGCACACGTCCCTGAGAATGACAATGCGGTACAGCCATCCATCGCCCGATCACAAGAGAAACGCAGTAGAGATGCTGGTACGGGAAGAGGGAAATCCCTACGGATCACTGCCCGGATCGCTGACCGGGCCTCGTGCGGGTTTGCCGAACACGCAGAAAACAAAGGGGTTATAGTCACCGAGCCGCCGGCCTGTCACGCCGGAGGTCGCGAGTTCAAGTCTCGTCGGCCCCGCCAGATAATCCTTGTAATTTCAGCAATTTTTTTTTGATATTTCCATATCAGAGTATATAATACTTCCTCCTCATACCTAATAAAATGATATCTTATACAAGGAAGGACTACGGCTTTGTTATGTTATGTGTAGAGAAAAAAACTGAAAATGTTCATATGGTTTTCCTTTATGAAAAGTGAATTAATGGCATGATGGCTTTTCCCTAACCTTAAAAGAAGAATAGTGGAAATAAAAGTATGACCAAGAAGGCAAAGGGCAACGTAAAAGAATTTTTAAAAAAGGCATCACTTAACAGAAAAAAAATTTTGCTCTGCACCCGTCCTATTTCTCCTCCTTGGGATGAAGCATCAAAAAACATCGCATGGAAAATCGCCCGCCACTGTCGAGGCCCTTTTGAATTTCATGTTTTAACCGCAAAAAATATGCCCATTGTAGACACAATAGAGAAACACCGGCGGGATGTCTCCAAAGGACAGTCCTCTATGGATGATAGAGAACAAAGAGCTCTTATCATCTGCGAACCCATATACACCTCGTCCAAGTTTAGATGGCCCCAAAAAATTCAGCTGCTCAACCGCCTATTCCTGCACAGGCTTAATGCAGACATCATTCATTTTCTCTTTACGCCCCGTCCCATTACATCATTTCTGATAAAAACAAGGCTGTTTTTTTCCAAGATAAAAACCATCCAGACCGTAACCACCGTCACAATGAAAAGGGAGCAAAATTCCATCAGGCTGAAAAAAACGCTTTTTGCCGATAAAATCATTGTCCAGTCAAATCATACATACAACAAACTTAACGAATCCGGAATGAACGGAACCCAGGTTATTTATCCCGGAATAAACCTGGAAAAATTCCGGCCGGCGTCCAAAGACAAAAAGGTGATGCAGAGGCTGGGTTTGGAAGAGAAAAATTTTGTGGTAATGTTCGCCGGGGAGTACACAAAAATAAGAGGAATCGATAACGTTCTAGAATCTTTCGAAATTATCTGTTCCAACAAAAACCTGCGCTGTGGACCGGTTCGGCATAATGTAAATTACAAGCTGATTATAGCCTGCAGAATAAAAAACAAAGCCGACAAGAAAAAGAAAGATCAAATACAGAAGAAAATCGAAAACACAAATTATGGACAAAACATTATTTTTATCGACAGGTACAGAGGCATGCCCAAACTTTATAATATTTCCGATGTGAATTTGTTTACCGTCAACGAAATGACCAAAAAAATAGACATCCCATTTGTAATTATCGAAGCTATGGCCTGCGCTAAGAGCGTCATCATTTCTGATATTCCCGTCCTGAAAGAATTCATCAAAAACGGCCGCAACGGATTGGTGGTTCAAAACAATGACCCGCAGAAAATAGCGGCCTGTATTGTCCGTCTGGCCAAAAACCCGACCCTCAAAGAAAAATTAGGCCGTGAAGCTCTAAAGTATGCCCAAAAAAACTTTGATGTCAAAAAGAATATTCCCTTATACGAAACAGTTTACAAGCAGTTGATACAGTAAAGAAATAAGGTGAAACGTTTTCTTGTTCCAAATATGACAGACCGGTTGCGATTGCTTTCAGTTAAGGTTAAATGGTTTCAAGCTTAAGAAAAAGAACAAGCAGCTAGCTCAGTGGTGGAGTTCCGGTCTGATAAACCGGAGGTCGCGAGTTCAAGTCTCGTCGGCCCCGCCAGATAAAGCCTGCCTTTCAGTCACGGAAGCCGTTAAAAAAGGGCATCACTATTCGACGCGAAGATACCAATCGTATACATCGGCTGTTGTGGTGTTTTGTGTTTCCTCCCAGACAAGATTTCGGCCTTCGGTGTCTTGGGCGCGCCATTGCGAGGCTGCACTCTGAGTTAAGTCTCCGAATTCTTCGTTGCCCTGAGCTTCCACATCCCCGACAAGTTCGTCGTCGACATAAACCTGGACTTTGTACTCGGTTTCGTTAAAAACGTGGAGAACGTAACCCTGCCCCGTTTTGAAAAGGTCGCAGGAGGGCAAAAAAACGATAAACACCAGAACGACTAATCCTAAAGAGAGTTTCCATTTTCTCATTTTATTTTCCCTTCCAACCACATATCCTTTTTATTATCTGTTTGTGGGCGAAAAGTCAATCCTGTGATATAAAAGGAAAGAAAAGGAGAAAAAAATGAGAGGTTTAAAGCGCGAATCGATGAAGCCGTTTTTCTTTCCCGTGTATCAAAGCGTTTTTTTCCTGATTTTTGTGATGACGGCAGCTACCATAGCTTTTTCTCTGGCTGCTCCCGCAAAAAAGCTGACGATTTACTGCTGGCGGGGTTATGATACGGGGAGTTACATTCCCAGTCCGGATTACCAGGGATTTTTCAAAAGAGCGTTCGAGGGACACGATGTGATTTTTGACGACCAGCCGGGCAAAGCCCGTATCCTCTCCATGATCCAGAAAGCTGATATCGTTTACACCAACAGCCATTCCGGGTATCCTTCCAGCTCTAACCTGACTGAGCATATCCTTCAAGTGGGACCGGAGGGAAGCTCCGGCTATAAGCTTACGGCCCTGGAGCTGGCCCAACTGCGGCGTAATATCGGGCTGGAAAATTTACCTCGATTAGTGGTCATCAGCGGCTGCAACATGATATCCTTGCCCGAAGAGGGAGGAAGGGTTCTGCGCATTCCCGAAGGATTTGGGTTTACTCCCCAGTCCAAGGGGCGGGCTTTCCTGGGATTTGACGGCACCGTACCCGGATTCCGAGGAGACGGTTTTTTCCGGGTCTTTTTCGCAACCTGGGCTCAGAAAAGAAAAGATGGTTCTTACCCGACTTTGAGCGAAGCAGTGGATGAATCGGTCCGTTTTATTAAGGACTGGACCGCAAAGTACGGCAACAATGACAGACTCTATATGAGCACACCGAATGCCGGTGTGGGCGAAAAGGTCATCATTGTCGGGGATTCATCGCTGCGATTTCCCGACCTTCTTTGACGAGGCAATATGTTAGGGTGCGATAGATAATTTTCTCTATCGTCGCCATGGCCTTCTCCTTTAACCAGATGAATGTGGACGGGGTTTAGGCTCACGTTTACACCGTTGAGATGGTGTGCACCGACGGCCGCGAAGGTGACGGTTGGAAAAAACGAACGTTTTTTATTCATAGCGCAGGGACCTGACCGGAGAGGCCGCCGCCGCTTTTCCTGATTGAAACACGACCGTCAGAAAGCTGACGAAAAGAGAAATCATTCCCGCAAGGAGAAACAATCCGGAATCGGCCTCTGTCCTAAAAGCAAAATCTTGAAGCCACCTGTGCATGAACCAGCCGCCAAGAGGGAAAGCCACCAGGAATGAAATGAACATCAAGCGGATGTATTCCCGGGACAAGAGAACAACAATTCCGGCTGAAGAAGAGCCCAGAACTTTCCGTATCCCGATTTCTTTGGTCCTGTTTTCCACCATGTGGCCGGTCAGTCCCATCAGGCCAAGGCAGCTGATTAAAACGGCAAATACCGTAAAAAGCGTGAAAAGACCTCTAAGCTTTTCCTCGTTTTTATACTGCCGGTCAAAACTTTCATCCAAAAATGAAAAGACGAAAGGATAGTTGGGGCAAAAATCCGTCCATGTTTTTTTGATGTGGCTAATGGTGTCCGCGAGCCCGGCTCTGGGGAGTCCGCCTTCCACCGCACCCAGTCTTAGGCTGATCCTGCCGTGGGGCCAGTCCAGCCAGTAGTAGATTTCGGGTTTGATGGCCGTATGAAGGGAGTTGAAGTGATAATCCTCGAGCACGCCGATGACGGTACCCTCTCCATTCCCGTTGGGAAGGGAGGATAGCCTTTGTCCTAACGGGGAATCCATTCCGAGATAGCGGACGGCGGCCTGGTTGAGAATCAGGCGGTTTGACTTGTCGGGATTTTGTTCCCAGCGGAAATTACGGCCTTCGACGATGCGCAGCCCGTACGTTTGTATAAAGTCCGGATCGACGGCGTTGACAAATACACTCTTTTTTTCACCGCCGTATTCCACTCCCCAGTTCCACATGATTTCTCCCGGAATACGGCAGGAAAAAGTCACGTCCTTTATGCGTGGATGCCTGAGGAGCTCATTCTTGAAAGCCGTTTTACGGGAACGCAGGCTGCGGTTGAGATCGAGAAAAAGAATGTTCTCTTTGTCGAAGCCCAGGTTTGCGTTTTTCATGAATCGAAGCTGCTTGAATACGACAAGAGAGGCCAGGATAAGAAGGGTCGCCATGCTGAATTGGAAGATAATGAGCGCTTTGCGAAACCCGATCCCGCTTCCGGTTTTGTTTATATGTCCTCTCAGAACGTCAGCCGGCCTGAAGGAGGACATGACAAAAGCAGGATAGATTCCGGCGGCCAGGCCCAAAAGAAGCGAACCGCCGATGAGGAGGAAGGGATAAGCTCCTCTTAAAAATGCTGAAAGGTCAAGGGGCTTGTCGAGGATGTGGCTGAATAAGGGAAGCAGGATTTGAGCCGTCAGAAATCCCGTGACGAGGGCGAAAACGCTCAGAAGAACCGCTTCCAGTAAAAATTGGGAGGCCAGCATTGCCCGGCTGGAGCCGACAACTTTCTTAAGCCCCACTTCCTTAGCCCTTCGGATGGCTTTGGAAGTAGTGAGATTGATAAAATTTACGGCCGCCATGAGAATGATGAGGACTGCGGCGGCTAAAAAAATTCGAATAGCCTGAAGGCTGCCGTGAAGATGATATTGATCGCCCAGCAGGGTTTTGGAATAAAAGTAGATGTCTTTGAGAGGACGAAGCTTAAACTCTCCTGTAAAGTTGAGCTTAAGCTCTTTTTTGAGGGTGGTATTGATTTTTGCGGCTGCGGCCGGAAGGCTTTCTTTATTTTGGAGGAGGATGTATGTCGGATGCTGAAAGCCGTCGTAAAGAAGGGTCAGGGCTTTTTGGCCGAACATTTTTCCGATGCTGGGAAATGACGCCGCCGCGTCAAAGGGAAAGTGGAAATCCTTTATGTCCCGAAGCACTCCCGTGACGGTGAAGTCATATCGTTCATCGATTCGAAGCCGGCATCCGACCGGGTTTTCGGTTCCGAAAATGCGGCAGGCCGTACTTTCGGTCAGGATGACATTGAAGGGAGCTGACAGGGCGGATGCCGCATCCCCTTGAATGAGAGGGAGGGTGAATACTTGAAAAAGGGACGGGTCAGCGAAGATTGTCCGGTTCAGGCTGTAAACTTCTTCCTTATATTTGGCCACCGTCTTGTTGGGCCAGTCCAGGCGGACGGTGTTTTGTATTTCCGGGATTTTTCCTTCCAGGAGGGGCAGGATTCCGGAAGGCATAACACAGGAATCGTTATATTCCAGACGGCAAATCCGGTCATAATGTTCCTGAAAACGGTCGACCCGCCATTCGCTTCGGACGAACAAAAGAACCAGCAGGAGAAGACCGATGCTGACGCTCAGTCCGGTTAGGTTTATGAGGGACAGGATTTTATTCTTTTTAAGGTTCCGCAGAGAGAAGGTGAAGAATGTTTTGACCATCACCAAAATCCAGACCGTACGGTTCCTGAGAAACATGGGGAGGGAGCGGAAAGCCTGGTACCAGTACCAGATGCGGGCCTTGGAGACGCCGTGATTTGCAACCTTTTCTTTAAATATCTCGGCGAAGTCACCGGTGATGGAGGTCCGTTCGCCTGATTGGGTCAAGAAGGACAAAAAGCGTTCCGCCCATTTTCCGGGTGAAGGGGAGCCTTTTTTCATTTCATTTCCCCTTTTTTGAAGGCGGCATCGGGAATTTCTTTCCAGAGAGCCTCCTGGTGATCTTTGGCCCGCTGCAGGGCTTTTTTGCCCTCGACTGTGAGGAAGTAGAAAGTTTTGCTGCGGCCGCCTCTCTCAGGTGTCGGATTTCCCGTTGCCTTGGAGACAAATCCTTTTTTGTGAAGCTGATCCAGGGAAAAATAAAGGGCGCCCATGGTGTATTTTTTTTGAAATGAACGGGAGACTTCCTTATTGATGGTCACGCCGTAAGCGTTTTCCTGAAGTTTCCAAATGGCGATCAAAATGACTTCTTCCAACCGGGTGATGATGTCCATGCTTCACCTCTTATATTTATTGTATTCCAATATATAATAGACGAAAAAAAATGTCAATTGGTTTACCGATTCGATTTTGTCATGCCCGGCCAGGGAAACTGACTTTTTTTAACCTGACAAACTCATTAGGCTTGAATTCCTAAATCGCTCTTATATCTTTTTTTCCAATCACTTTTTTTTATGATATAAATAAAAGGAGTATTTTGGGAGTTTATTGAATCAGGTTACAAATGACGCTTTTGTCATGGGTGTTGATTCTTTTAGGAGGGTATATCCTCGGTTCTTTGTCCCCCGCGTTTATTCTGGGAAAGCTCCTGGAGGGAATCGATATCCGGGAAGCAGGAAACAGGAATGCGGGGACGGTGAATGTCTTTCGCACCCTTGGATTATGGCCGGCTGTTTTAACGGCGTTCTTTGACCTGGGCAAGGGACTTTTCGCCATGTATGGAGCCCAATTGCTTGGCGCATCGCCGCTTCTTATCCACCTCGCCGGATGCTCCGCCATTATCGGTCATGTTTTCCCATTCTACCTGCGTTTTCGTGGGGGGCAGGGAGTGGCTACGGCCACGGCCATTTTGATATTTTATCTCATTGTTTTTTACAGGAAAGGATGGCTTCCCTGGGAGACATTGGGGTTTCTTGCTTTGGCCGTACTGTCGTTTTTTCTCATTGCCCGCAAAGGGGACGTGGTCGCCGTCGTCATTCTGCCTATCATCGCGGTTTTTGTGCTTGTTTTTTCTCCCCGGCCTCTTTTCAACAATTTTATTCTGTCCATCATGGCCTACATCTTGTTTATCGACATCCTTAATATCAGGAGTGAAGGACTGCCCGCCGTCAAAACGGAGAAGGCCAGGCGTGAGATCAACTGGAGGCTTTTTTTGCGGCCGGCGGCGGTGATCCTGGTCTTTTATTATCTAAAGTTTGATAAAAACAAAACCTTGGTCCTTATCGGTTCCATCGCTCTTTTCTTTTTTATACTCGACCTTATTCGCCTTTTATCACGGACGGTCAATGTGTTTTTTTTCAAGAAAGTGAAAGATTTCTACAAAGCGAAGGAGTATAAAAAATTCTCCTCCATGACCATTTTTCTTTTTGCTTCTTTTCTAACCGTGCTTATTTTTGAGAAAAATATCGCCGTGCCGGCGTTGGTTTTTTTGATTTTCGGAGATTTTTTCAGCAAATTATTCGGAATTCTCTTCGGCCGGACCCGCATCTTTGCCAAAACTCTGGAAGGCAGCCTGGCTCATTTTAATGCCTGCCTTATAGCCGGATATATCTTCTCTCGATTTATCTCTCTTCCAATGCATATCTTTTTGACGGGAGCCCTGGTTGCGACGCTTGCTGAAAGTCTTCCCATGGGCATCGACGACAACTTCAGTGTTGCTTTCCTGAGCGCTTCGTCGATGTTCTTGTTTTTTGTGTTTTGATAAGAGCTTGTACAGCTATGCTGAATACATTGGAGGCTTATACTTCCCGGCTGCATAGAATTTTTTGACCAGGCTGATGGTGCTGTTTGTCAGACGGCGGTAGGACTGATTAGGCTGGACCAGAAAGGACAAGATAAATTCCGCGGTATCGACGTGAAAATAGCGGCAGACGAGCCTGCTTTTATCATTCATAACAACAGATATCTCGTCCGTTTCAGCATTGGCGATTTCTTTTTCGACCCGTTGTTTGAAAACGGAGATCAGGGATGATAAAGCGGCTAAAATTTCTTCACTGCATGACACGTTTTTTTTGTCAATGGCGCCGGAGTTGGCGAAAGGCAATCCGTCTATGTCTGAAAGAACAATCATCTCAAATTGTCCTTCTTCTGCTGCTTGCTGAAGCAGCTTGCTAAGATTGGAGGGAAGTGATGGGCTAGTGGTCATTTTTCTCCCCTTTAAAACCTGCATTTTTAGTCTCTCTAATCATGCAGACTAAGTGAAAAACACAGAATTTGTTCGCAAATCCCATGGTATCTGTCTTTTATGATACATGTTTGGGGAAATAATGCAATGTGTTGATAAAATTATGTTTTTTTACCATAATAGTCGTCTTTCAATTTATCTGTTTATTTTGCTGTTCAGGATGGAAAAAAGAAAACTCCAAGCCGCAGGAATTATTTTCTTTCTGTGTTTATTTTTGATGCGTGTTCCTCTTCATTCCCAAAAAGCCGAGGAAGAAGCCGTTTACGGGGATGACGGTTTTTTTATAGGAGCCTCGTTTTCTTTCGTCTCTCTGGAGGGAGACTTTGATGGCAATTTGATTCTTTTCAATGAAAAACAAGCTTTCATCACTCCCCGCATGGAAAAGGGAACAGGTTTTGGTCTGAATTTTGGGATCAAGAGCCGTTTCGGCCTCTGGTCCTTCGTTTATCTTCGTTCGACGCACAAAAATATGTTTCAGGGAAAAGAAGGAGAGTCTGTATTCCGAGTTGTCGGATTGGATGCCATGCCTTTTTTAATGACATGGGGACGCCTGCGGCCCTATCTTTTGATCGGAATCAATATTCCCTGGATCATCGTCAAGGATGGATGGACTTATTATGACAGTTCGGGGGGAGACGCTTCCTTTGTCGGTATCGGTGTTAATGCCGGCGGTGGACTGCTTTTTCATCTGCAACCCAGGCTTTTTATCAGAGGGACGGCCGCCTACCGCTATCTGGGATTTCTTTATGTCTCCGGAGAAAAAGGCAGGTCAAGGGATGTCACCGACCTTTATATTTCCGAAGGAAACAATAAGCAGGATCAGTATCTTGCCATGCAGGGATGGACTTTTTCTATAAGTTTGGGCATTTCCATCTGAGGACGGAATCGAACGCCTCACTTTAGGCTAGTAAAAATCCGCTCCTTTCTCAAATCCTCATGACAAACATTTTTAACCTGCGTTATTCACCTGAGATGCAGGTTGATTGGCATAATGATTGCAGGAAAAATGATAGATTAATCCTTTTTCAGGAGGAAGGCGATGCGTTTCCTGTTAAAAATATTTATGACATGTAAGATTTTTTTCTTATTGGGTGTTATTCTCACTCAGCCGCCGGTATCCCTTGGTGATGAGACTTTTCCCTTCGCCTACAACCTTCAAGAAGGTGATATATTGACATTCAAACAGGTCTACGAAGCCCAGAATCAAGTTTTTCCGGGTGGTAAAGAAATATACCACCTGGTTATCGAGGGCACGGTGAAGGCCGCCGTCCTCAAATGCGAAGAGGGCAACGTTCACCTTGCCGTTCAGTATAACCGGAATTTTTGGAATCTCGTGAACCGGGAAACGCTTGTATTCGCATTGGGAGAAGAAAGGGTGAGGTACTTTTCCTCCCATTTCGATAGTTTCGATAAAAAACGGGTACAGTATGTTCTTATGAATGACCATGGAAAGATATTGAATGGGAGCGCGTTTGTGAACGAGGTCATATCCTATCCCCTGCCGATTGTGAACCGAATGCTGTATCTGCCGGAAAATCCTCTTAAACCGGGATCTGTTTTTACCTGCAACGATGAAGAGAACATGAAGATAACCTTCACCGGGATGGAAAAAACCATGTTAGGAGAACACGGCGTTTTTACGGGTGAATTTCCGGGTTGTTTCAGTCGTTTTTCTTTTGACAAAGGACTTGGCTTGCCTGCCATGCTTTCCTTTACGGCAAAGTACAATTTTTTTGACAGGGACAGAAACGAAAAATATTTTCTTGTTTTTGAGAACAAGAAAAATTGCGGCCGGGAGGCCCTGTTTCAAGAGCCGGGGTTGACGGAAAGTTTGCTTCTGGCCTGCCTGCGAAGAGAAGATCTCACCTGTCCGGCCGGTATTATCGAAACATTTTTGGACGATCCTGAGCCCGCCGTCCAGACCTTAGCCGTCGCTGTCTGCTCCCGGCAAGGATTCCCGGCCGGTTATGATGCCAGCCGTTTTCTGAATGCCGCACATCCGCTTATCCGTTTTAACGCGGCCAAAGGGATTTATCTTCATGAAGGGAAAACCGGTCCCATGGAATCGCTTCTATCGGACAATAATGCCTTTATTCGCTTGAGGGCGGACCGGTTTTTAAAGCGGAGCCTTTATGTTTTACCGAAAGAGAAAAAGGCGCTCTTGAAAGACATAGGGGAATACATCTATGGAAAAACGGATGAATATCCCATGGGACATTCCCTTGAGGACATCCAGGCCATGCTGCCCTTCGTCCGGCCGCAAGCCAAGCCGTTTGGGGAGGTATGCCGTTTTATCGACCGGGATAGCGATGGCACCGTTCGGCCGTTTTTTTTCCGGTTGCCGCGGGATTACGATCCGGCCGAGGTTTATCCTCTTCTTATATACCTGGGCGGCGGAGCGGCTCGAAGCGACCGGGCGCTGGCAAACATAGCCGGAGAATTGAAAACGGGAAACGAGTGGGATCATTTCATCCTTTTGGCGCCTCAAGCTGGCGGTATGTGGTGGGACAAGGAGACGGCTTTATCTTTTATCAGGGTCTTTTCCCATGTTCTTGAAAGCTTGAGCGTGGATACGGATAGGATTTATCTAACGGGGGTATCCAACGGAGCCATGGGATCGTTTTTTTACGCCACCCATTATCCTGACCTTTTTCCAGCCATCGCGCCCCTTATGGGACATCCTGTCGTCAAGCATACCCCGCCGGAGACAGAAGCCGACCGTGAGGTATTGGAGAACCTGCGATATATTTCCGTTTATATGGCTCATGGCGGGGATGACAAAAATATCAATCCCTACGGCGATCGCCGGGCGGCCCAAATACTGAAAAGGCTCGGCTATGCTGTCGAGTATGAGGAGTTACCGGGACGGGGCCATGACCTGAATTTTTCCGAGTTTAAGGACAAGATCCTGGAGCTTTTTTCAAACCGGCAGAGGGTTGGCATACCGAAAAAAGTCACTTATGTCCAAAATCTTCCTTTAAACAACGGCTGTTTCTGGATTGCCGTAGATGAGGCCCAAAGGATGCCGGCCAGAGTAGAAGCGGAGGTAAACGGGAATCATATTGAGATAAAATGCGGGAACGTTAAAAAACTTTCGGTTTTTCTTCATCAAGAGCTCGTAGATCTGGAACGGGAAGTCGACATTTTTATAAACGGCCGTGAAGTTTACCGCGGAATTCCGGAGCCCTCGATCAGAACGCTCCTTGAAACAGCGCGGGAGAGAAAGGATCCTGGTCTGGCTTATCCCGTACGGTTGAATTTTGTTATAAACTAACCTGCATGATTCAGGTTAGTTTTGTTGACAAGAGTTGTCATTCTCCCCTATAATTTTAATCTGAGATATGGGGGCGCACTGGTTTCGACGGAGATAATGAGATTGAGGTGGCATGTCGAGGTCCCACCCCCCTCGTTAAACAGGTGGAACCAATTAAGTGCAGAACAACTGCCCTTAGCTGCCTAAAAAGGCATGCCGTTTCTCCGGTGTTTTCCTGCGGCGCCGGAGAAGCGTCGACCAGCAGGATAGCAAACCGGGTTTGTCTTGAGCCCGGGGAGCGAAATAATATCAAGACTGGTTTCGAAGCATCCTTCTCCTTCGGAAGCTTCGGAATAAGATTAATGAAGGGGATATGCATGTAGATGCCTCACATCGAATGTTTTCGGACGCGGGTTCGATTCCCGCCGCCTCCAAATAATCTGTTTTTCTGGATAAGGATTATGGTGAAAAAGAGCATGTCCCGGCCGAATAGAACGATTGTCCTGATTCTGGGAATGGGGATATTCCTTGCCGGTTTCCTTTTCCTAAATGCTCAGGAAAACCGGGTAATGCGAATTTCAGTCAGGGATTACCCTAATTTCAGTCGATTCATGGTTACCTCATCCCTTCCTTTTTCTTATAAGATTGAGAGAGAAGATTCTTCCCTTTTGGTTTTCATCGAAACGAATCTTTCCTTTCGTATCAGGAGAGAACGTTTTTCAAGCCGATTTGTCGATTCCTTTTCATGGGAGGAAAGAGACGGAAAAATTCTTCTCCGCATTAAACCCAAGCATGAGAATTTTCGGTATGACCATTTCACGCTTTCCAATCCTTTTCAGATTGTCATCGATCTGACACCTCTGGCATCCGTTGAGGGAAAACCGGTCCAGGAAATAGAGAAAGGGGAAGAGGAATCCGAAAAAACCAAAGAAAGCGAACAGAAAACTTCCTCCGCCTCGGGACCCCCCGAATATCCCAGCCGGCGTGACACCTTGAATCTGAGTCCGGCCGGGAAAACAATTGTCATTGATCCCGGCCACGGAGGGACTGAAAGCGGCGCCGTAGGTAAATTCGGATCCATGGAGAAAGATGTCACACTGCCCATTTCCCTAAGGCTAAAAAATATCATCGAAAGAAATCTGGCCTATAATGTTGTTATGACCCGTGAGGAGGACATAAATATTTCTTTGGAAAACAGATCATCCATAGCCAACAATAATAGTGCGGTTTTATTCATCAGCATCCATGCCAACAGTTCCAACCGGAAAGAGGCTACGGGCTCGGAAACCTATTTTCTCAGTTTGAATGCTACGGACGAGGAAGCGAGACGGTTGGCCTACCTGGAAAATGCTACTTCTTCTTTAGAAGAGAATATAGAGGGAGAAAATGAGGATGAGATCAAGCTCATACTTTGGGATATGGCCCAGTCGGCTTTTATTCGTCAGAGCAGTATGTTGGCCGAGTCTATCCAGAACGAGCTCAACCAGCTCCTGGGAACGAAAAACAGGGGGATAAAGCAGGCGCCTTTTAAGGTTTTGACAGGAGTTGCTTGCCCGGCCGTTCTGGTCGAGGTTGCCTTCATATCCAATCCTAAAGAAGAACGTGAACTTCAGGACTCAAAATTTCAGAGTGATGTCGCTCTGGCCATATACCGGGGTTTGGCAAACTTTCTCCGGTCATATGCCCAAGAATAACACACAACAATGAACATGAAACGATACGCGGTGATTGCTCTTTTATCCATCCTCTTGGTTGTTCTTGCTTTTATTTTTTTTAGAAACGAAAATAACGGGAACGGCAGCACGGTTCCACCTCCAGTCAGTCTTACAGAGTACGAATCTTCAGAGCCCGGTGAAACCCAGGAAGTCACGCTTTTTTTTCTTTCTGAGGATGATGATCTCCTTCATCCCGAAATCCGGAAGATCCCGGCCAATGCAGATCTTTCCGGCAAAGCCCGGCGTATCGTTGAAGAGCTTATCAGGGGTCCACAAAGCGGACTTGTCTCTCCTTTTCCACGGGAAACACGGCTTCGCAATTTTTTCCTGACAGATGAAGGAGTCGCTTACGTGGATTTCAGCAAAGAATTCATGAACAAACACCTCTCCGGGTCATCGGCTGAGATCGCAACGGTTTATTCCGTCGTCAACACTTTGGCCTTTAATATTGATGAAATAAAAAAGGTCTTTATTCTGGCCAACGGAAAGGAACAGGAAACATTAGGAGGTCACGTCAACCTGTCCCGTCCTTTCCTGCCTTTTTATAATCTGATTGTCCAATGATCCTTGTCGGGAAAGGAAGCGGCGAATGATGGTATTCTGTACGGTATATCGGCCTTCACAATGAGCAAGTCCGCTAAAGTCGCCATACTCGGCTTGCCCAATGTCGGAAAATCCACTCTTTTCAACAGGCTTCTGGATCAAAAAAAATCACTTGTTCATTCCTTGCCGGGTATGACCCGGGACGGCATAACAGCTTTCTGCACTCTGGAAAAGAAACATTTTATTCTGATTGATACAGGCGGGCTCCTCGATTCAAAAGAAGAGCTTTTTTCAACCCAGGTGAGTGAAAAAGCCTGGGAGGCAGCGGGGGAAGCCGATCTTATTCTTTTTGTCCTAGACGGGAAAAGGGGCCTTATGCCTATAGAGAAGGAACTGTACCTGTCGCTTAAAAAATTGGGAAAACCTCTTCTGATTGTGATCAACAAAACCGATTCTGCGGTTGACGAAGATCGACTGGGCGATTTTTACAACCAATTTAACGAACCGGATATTATTCCTGTTTCCGCTGAGCACAAAAGAAATCTGGATGTCCTGTCTGAAAGGATCGAGTCCCTGCTTCCTTCTTCTTCACTGCTTGTGGATGAAAAGGATGCCCTCAAGATCGCTCTCGTCGGTCGGATAAATGTGGGAAAATCATCCATCATTAATCGTCTTTGCGGAAAAGAAAAGTTGATTGTGAGTGAAATCCCGGGTACAACACGTGACAGCACGGACACTCTGGTCAAGAGGGAAGGCAGGTATTTTGTGCTTCTTGATACGGCCGGAATCAGAAAGCTGAGCCGTACCCGTGATAAGAGGGAGAAGGCCGGTATCATCAGGGCAAAAAAGGATATCAAAAGAGCGGACGTTATATGCTTCATTATGGATGCCCAGGAATGTCCCACCCGGCAGGATGCGGCCATCGCTCACTTGGCCCGGGAATCGGAAAAACCCCTGGTATTAGCCGTAAACAAATGGGACCTTGTCGAAAAGGAAAACCAGACCGTTGAGGATTACAAAAAACGGCTTTTCAACAAGCTGGACTTTGTCTCCTATGCCTCCGTTCTTTTTATCTCTGCCTTGACGGGAATGCGGGTAATCAAGATTCTTGAGGCGGCCGAGAGAGCCTACGAGAATGCTTCACAATGGGTGCCGACTTCGCAGCTAAACTCTTTTCTTGAGCGTTTGATTCAGTTCCATCCTCCTTATGGAAAGGGAAGGACACCGATGAAAATCCATTATGTAACCCAGAAAGGAGTTCTTCCTCCTACTTTTATCCTTTTTACCCATTCCCGTTATTCACTGGCCCCTGCTTATGAAATATTTTTGAAAAAGCGGCTCCAACAGGAATTTGGATTTGCAGGCACACCGGTCCGGATTGTTCTAAGAAAAAATTGAAGGGATATGTTTCATTTTTAGGAGAGACAATATGGACCAAAAACCAAGAGATCTTAGCTATCAAAAGAAAGCCGTCGATCCCAATGTGATCCTGAAAAATCTGAAAAAAGATTTGGATATTCAGGTTTCCGTCGGTATCTGGTATTTTACGCCCGGAGGAGGACGTTTTCATGATCGTTTTATTGAGGAGGCTTCCATTCCTCAGCGTATCGAGATGGCTGCCGGAATGGCTGAGCTCGGCATCAAGGGTATCGAAGCACACTACCCGGATGAGATCAATGAGGAGAATATCGGTCTTTACAAAAAACTGGAAGAGGAAACGGGTATCCGGATTGCCGGTATTCCTTTTTCCCATTTTTTCGACAAGATGTTTGAATTCGGAAGCCTTTCGAATCCTGATGGAAAAGTCAGGGACAAAGCCAGGGAAATTGCTGTCGGAGGCCTTAGAATGGTTAAAGAGGCCGGCGCTGAGATGGCTATTTCCTGGCCCGGCATGGACGGCTATCGCTATCTTCACGGCAAACCATTTATGCATATGTGGGAGCTTTTTGAAGGCACCCTGGCTGAGGCTATGGATGAGGTTCCCGGTGTCCGGGTCGCCATTGAGCCCAAGGCTTATGAGCCGGCTCCCAATAATATTTACAGGACGACGGCCGAGGGCATTTTGGCCGCCAGGCGGATTGAAGAAAAACTTCAACATCCGGAGAACCGGCGCCTTCTGAAAAGTGGAACCTCCCTGGTCGGACTCAATCCCGAGGTAGGACACGTAAAAATGAGCTATGAAATCCTTCCCGCGACTTTTTCTCTGGTGGCCATGGAGGGCCGTCTTGCGCATACCCACTGGAACTCCCAGCCGGACGGTAACTACGATCAGGATAACAATATCGGGGTGGTCAATTTTCAAGAAACCGAAGCTTTGCTCTATGCCCTGTGGGGAATCGGCTATAAGGAATTTTTCGGGATCGACATCAATCCGGAAAATATGCCGGTGGAAAAAGCTGTTAAACTGAACCTCAAAGCCCTGGATAAGATGAAAAACAGGATTGGCCGTCTTCCCCATGAACGTATTCTGGAATGCTATATGCGTCCGGAGGAACACAGAGGCGAGCTGGAAGATATTATTCTGGAAAACTGGTAAAATGAAAACATGATGGGCTTTTTTTTCGCCGGACTTGATGTTTCCACCCAGAGCACCAAACTGGTCGTCATCGATACGGAAAAAGAAGAAATCCCCTATGTGGACATCGTTCATTATGATTCGGACCTGCCGCATTATGGAACCCGGGATGGCGTGATCCAGGGAAAACCGAAAGGTGTTTCCGAGTCCGATCCGAGAATGTGGATTGAAGCTGTTGAGCTTCTTTTTTTTCGTTTGTCCCATTCAGGAATTCCCCATCAAAACATACGATGCCTGTCCGTTTCGGGACAGCAGCACGGATTGGTGTCTTTGGATGCCGAGGGAAAACTCACACGTCCCTTAAGTAAATTGTGGAATGATTTTTCAACCGCGGAAGAATGCAAACTTCTCACTCAAAAAATGGGAGGAGAGAAAGCCGTTATCGATGCGGTGGGGAACACTCAGCGGACGGGGTACACGGCATCCAAAATTTTTCACATGCTGAGGCATGAACCGGCCGCTTATGAACGGGCTTCCTTTTTTCTTCTTGTCCATAACTACATCAATTTTTTTTTAACGGATGGAGTCGCCGTCATGGAACCGGGGGATGCCTCGGGCACGGCGCTTTGGAATCCGAGGACGCGTAGCTGGTCGAAGAAAGCTGTTGAAGCTTTGGATTCCGGTTTGTCCGCCAAACTACCGCAAGTCAAACCTTCCGAAAAAAGCATCGGGAATATTGCTTCTCATTTGGTAGACAAGTACGGTTTTTCTCCGGAATGCCGGATTGATGCCGGAAGCGGGGATAACATGTACGGCGCCGTGGGCACCGGAAACATTCGGCCGGGTATCGTCACCGTGAGCCTGGGAACCAGTGGGACCGCCTATACTTGTCTTGAAGAGCCTTATATCGATGAGGAAGGAGAAATCGCCGCTTTTTGTGACAGTACGGGCCGCTATCTGCCGCTTCTCTGCGTATCCAACCTGGCCAACGGATATAATAATCTTCTTGAGCTGTACGAGCTGTCTCATGAACAGTTTGACGTGCTCGTTTTGAAGACGCCGCCTGGAAATGAAGGCAGGATACTGATTCCCTGGTATACGGGCGAACGAACACCCGACCTGCCCATGGCCGCGCCTTTTTGTTTCGGATTCGGCCTGGATGACTTTACTCAGGAACGATTGGCCCGGGCTGTTCTCGAAGGGCATGTCCTCAACCTTTATGAGGGTTTTCAGCGCATGCCTGTCGAGCCGGAGGAGATCCGTCTGACGGGGGGGTTGTCCCGGTCTTCGGCCTGGTGCCAGACCATTGCCGATATTTTCGAGGCCGATGCCGTTCCTGTTGAGGGAGAAGGAGCGGCTTTAGGGGCCGCCATCCATGCCGCCTGGGTTTGGATGAATGAGAGCGGCCGTGAAGATTCTCTCGACGAGCTTACCGAAAAATTCGTTAAGCTGGATGAGGGCCGGCGCAGACGTCCAAATCCTTCTGATAAGAATATTTATCGTTCGGTCAAAAGATTATTCCATGCTTTAAACCGGAAAATTCGGGGGAAAGAGGCGGAAGACCCTTTTCTTATTCATCATAAGCTGATTCGGGGCTCCTGAATAATCCGGGCGGGCCGGACTTATTCTTAAACCGGCTGAAGAATTATTGGCAAGGTGCTGTACTGAAGGAGGGAAAATCATGAAAAAAGGTATTCTGATTTCGGCTGGGATTATGATTATGGCGTTTTTTCTCTGCCATTGGGGATTAAGCGGCAGTATGAAAGAACCGCCCCCGTATCTCAATACCGCTCTCTCCTTCGATGAAAGGGTGGAAGACCTGATCAAACGGATGACTTTAGAGGAAAAAGTCTCCCAAATGGTCCACCCGGCGGCGGCCGTAGAAAGACTGGGAATTCCTGAGTACAATTGGTGGAATGAAGCCCTCCATGGTGTGGCCAGGGCGGGGCGGGCTACGGTGTTTCCCCAGGCTATCGGATTGGCAGCGACATGGGATACGAAGCTGATGTTCCGGATTGCTGAGGCCATTTCCGATGAAGCCCGGGCTAAACACCATGAATTTATTAGACGGGGGAAAAAAGGCATTTATCAGGGACTGACATTCTGGTCTCCTAATATCAATATCTTCCGGGATCCGCGGTGGGGCAGGGGGATGGAAACCTACGGAGAAGATCCTTTTCTTACGGGGAAGCTGGCCGTTCAATTCGTAAAGGGCATGCAGGGAGACGATCCCCGCTATCTCAAAACCGTCGCCACCCCCAAACATTTTGCCGTCCACAGCGGGCCCGAGCCCGATAGGCACACCTTTAATGCGGTCGTGAGTGAAAGGGACCTCCGGGAGACATACCTTCCGTCATTCCGGGATTGTTTTGTTGAGGCCGGCGCCGCCTCGGTCATGTGTGCTTACAACAGGTATCTGGGCGATGCCTGCTGCGCCAGCAGCCGTCTTCTTAAGGAAATATTGAGAGAGGAGTGGGGTTTTAGAGGTTATGTGGTCTCTGACTGTGGGGCGATCAATGATATATACAGGACTCATAAAATTGTGGGGACATCGCCCGAAGCCGCTGCCTCGGGCGTAAAGGCCGGATGTGATTTGAACTGCGGCCGGGAATATCACAATCTTAGCGAAGCCGTTTCCCTTGGTCTGATAACGGAAGAAGAGATCGATTCTTCTCTGAGGAGACTTTTTCAGGCCCGGTTCAAGCTGGGAATGTTCGATCCTCCGGAGATGGTTCCCTATTCCCGAATTCCCTATGAAGTAAACGACTGTTTTTTACACAGAAGGTTGGCTTTGGAGGCGGCCCGCAAATCCATTGTTCTTCTTAAAAATGAAAATGGGGTGCTTCCTTTGAGCAAAAATCTTAAGAGTATCGCTGTTATCGGGCCTCATGCCGATAATGTCGAGGTGCTCCTGGGGAACTACAACGGTTTTCCTTTGGAGCCGGTAACCCCTCTTCAGGGAATCAAGAAAAAAGTTTGCCCTGGAACGGAAATTATTTACGCGCAAGGATGCGATTTTGCCGAGGGCTTTCCGGTTTTTAGAATCATTCCGCAAGATTTTATTTTCACCGGCGACGGGGAGGAACGGGTGAACGGTTTCAAGGGAGAATACTACGATAACGACCGGTTTGAAGGGGATCCCGTGTTCACCAGGATCGATAAAATGATAAATTTTGACTGGTGGGACGGAGCGCCTCGAGCGGAATGGGATGATGATGATTTCTCCATCCGCTGGACCGGCCGGCTTGTTACGCCAGTTTCGGGGACATATTATATCGGCGCCAGTGCCCATGGAGAGATGTCACTCTTTGTGGACGGCGACCTTTTTATCCAGCATAACAGTGTTCATCATCCCCGGCTGAAATTTCATAAAATACGCTTGGAAGCCGGCCGGGATTATAACATCCGCTTTGAATATGCAAACCGGCACGGCGACGCCCGGGGACAGCTTGTCTGGGTGCGTCCGGACCATGATTTTAAAAAAGAAGCGCTGGAAGCCGCTGACAAGGCGGACGCCGTCATTTTGTTTATGGGAATTACTCCCAGCCTGGAAGGGGAGGAGATGAAAGTTGATATTCCCGGATTTAAGGGTGGTGACCGGACGAATCTCAAACTTCCTGAGGTCCAGGTCAACCTGATACGTTCCATCCATGCTCTCGGCAAACCGACTATTCTTGTCCTTATGAATGGAAGCCCTTTGGCCGTATGTTGGGAGGATGATCATCTTCCAGCCATTATCGAAGCCTGGTATCCCGGACAGGCGGGTGGCGAAGCCCTGGCCGATATTTTATTCGGAGATGCCAATCCCGGGGGGAGGCTTCCCCTGACGTTTTACAGGGCTGTTAGTGATCTTCCCCCTTTTGATGATTACAACATGGAAAATAGGACCTACCGCTATTTTCAGGGAGAACCACTTTACCCGTTCGGGTACGGCTTGAGTTATACGTCATTCCGCTACGGGAATCTTAACCTGCCCTCCAAGGTTCCCGCCGGAAACCGGGTTGTGGTTTCCGTCGATATGGAAAATATCGGGAAACGTTCCGGAGAAGAAGTGGTTCAGCTTTACGTTCGGGATGTTGAGGCATCCGTGCCCGTTCCCATCCGGTCGCTGAAAGGTTTCCAGCGTATCCGGCTAGAACCCGGAGAGAAGAAGACGGTTTGTTTTATATTGCTACCCCGGGACTTGTCTCTTATTGACAGGAACGGCGTGCGGGTTTGCGAACCTGGTTTTTTTGAAGTAAGTGCCGGGGGCGGGCAGTCGGCTTTTTCCGGGAAAAAGGAGACCCGGGCTACGGAGGTTTTAACAGGCCGGTTTGAAGTTACCGGTTCTGTTTTTGTCATTCACAAAGATTCTGATGTGAATCGCTGATTTGTTTGACTTATCAGATGTTGTGCATTTATGATGAGTCAAGGCAATAAAAACTGTCACGATTTTTAAGGAGGCATGATGTTATCTGAAGGAAAAACAAAATGGATATGTGCTCTGGTATTAGCCGGGCTGCTTCTGGCTCCGGCGGTATTTTCGTCTGACGAGGAAAACAAGGTCTACCAATTCACCGTGGTTCAAAAAATGGAGCATACGCCGGTTAAAAACCAGGCCCGCACCGGAACCTGCTGGTGTTTTTCGACTGTTTCTTTTCTTGAGTCCGAAGCCCTTCGTTTAGGCGGCGAGGTTATGGACCTCTCCGAGATGTTTATCGTCAATTATAACTATAGGGATAAAGCGAAAAACTATATCCGGATGCACGGCAATGCCAGCTTCGGCCAGGGAAGTTTGAGCCATGATGTCATGAAGCAGTTGCGGGAACACGGCATTGTTCCCGAGGCTGTATATTCCGGGAAAAAACTAGGGAAGGAAAATCACGACCACAGCGAGATGTTCCGGGTTTTGAGGGGTATTTTAGATAGCGTGATAGCAGCCCGGCGTCCATCCATCCGGTGGCTGGAAGCTTATACCGCTGCCCTGAACGTTTACCTGGGCACACCCCCTGAAAGCTTCACCTACAAAGGGAAAACCTATACCCCGAGCTCCTTTGCCCGGGAAAAAGTGTTGGTTAATCCCGATGATTACGTTGAACTGACTTCCTATACCTATGCACCCTTTTACAGTCAATGTATGCTGAAGGTACCTGACAACTGGTGGTACAACGGTGAATTTTACAATGTTCCTCTTGATGAACTGGAACACGCGGCGGACTATGCCCTGAAGAATGGCTTCACCATAACCTGGGATGGTGATGTCAGCGAGAAATTTTTCTCCAGCAGGGATAAGGGTTATGCGTTGCTTCCAAAAGAAGAAATTGAGAGAGAAATTACCGAAGTTGTGGAAGAAATGGTTGTCACCCAAGCCAACCGTGAGGAAACTTTTAACAATTACACCACTACAGATGACCACTTGATGCATTTCGTTGGCCTGGCTGAGGATCAGAATGGAAAAATTTATTACTACATAAAAAATTCGAGTGGAGCCGACCGTGCCTATGAAGGATATCTGTTTATGTCCAAGCCTTACTTCAGAATGAAAACTACCGCCATAATGGTACACAAAAACGGGCTTCCCCCTGAACTAAAAGTGAAACTGGGACTTAATTAAAGCCGCTGACTTGTTTTGTTCTTCCATTTCCTGAGGATTACTTGAGGAAGCTTGACTTTAACCCTTGATTCTTTGTATAAATAAATATCTGTCTTTGAAATGCGTAGACTCGACGATAAGGAGGACACATGCTTCAAAAAGACAAGAAAATCTTCCTGTTGATCTTCATGACAGTGGCTTTGGTGTTTGCTTCGACAAGCTGCAGTAAGTTAAAAATTAGCAATTTGAGAGCGAACCATCATTTTTCTAATGCCAACCAGTATTTTACGGACGGCAACTATAGAAGGGCCATTGAGGAATATGAGCAAGCTTTAGAATTAAATCCGGAACTTATACAGGCTTATCGGTTTCTTGGCGAAAGCTACAAAAAAATGTATAAACCTGGGGATGATTCCGAGAGCAATATGGCAAGAGCCGAGAAAGCTCTTGAGGCTTTAAAGAAAGCCTATGAGGCTGATCCTACAAACCGGGACATCATTTATTCTCTTGGAGACATGTACGATTTAATGTCGAATTTCGAAGAGGCTGAAAAACTGTACCTGAGAATCCTTGAGCTGGAACCAACCAACATGAACAATTATTATGTTGTAGCCGGGCTTTATAAGAGGTATGCCGGAGAAAAAGAAGAACTGAAGAAAAAAGCGGAAAGCATGTACCTGAGACGAATCGAGCAGGATCCGGAAAATCCTCAGGGTTATGCCTATATGGCCAAATATTATGAAGAAATGAGGCCGGTTTCTGACTTTGATAATGCGGCTAAATATTACAAATTTCTCATCGAACTGGAGCCCGAAAAGGGAATTCATCAATACGGTGTCGGTACGACTTATTTCTGGAAAGCTTTCCGCCTTCAGAACCAGCTTTCCAAAGAAGAACGGATGAAACTGGCCGATCAAAGTGAGCAATATCTCAAGAAAGCTGTAGAAATGGACCCCTCATATTCATTCTCCTATTCTTATCTTAATATCCTTTACCGGAATGTTTTTGCCAATCTTTATCCGGATAGATACGACCGGTACATAGCCGAGGCGGACAGATGGCAGGAAAAATTCAATGAAGTCCGCAAGCGCGAGCTGGAGCGTATCAGGTTGGAAGAAGAATTGAGAAGAGGCGAAGGCGAATCGACCGGAGGGGAAGGCGGCAATTAAACCTGGGAATATCTTTAATCATATTTTTTGATTTTTTCTAAGAACATTCTTCCTTTCAAGTGCCATCAAGAAATTGTTCACATATGGGGAAAATAAGCATGGGGGATAAACTAAGTGTTTATTCCATTAAAGGATGAGAATCCTACCCAACGTTTTTCCTATGTCACTGTCTTTTTGATTGCCCTGAATATAATTATTTTCCTTCTACAGGTTTTTTCCTCCCATGGTCTTGAGGGAAGTATTATCAGGATGGGCGCTATTCCTTATGAACTGACTCATTTCAGAACGCTGCCTTATTTTTCACGAATATCACCTCCCCTGACCCTTTTGACCTGTATGTTCCTTCACGGCGGCCTTTTACATTTGCTTTTCAATATGCTCTATCTTTGGATATTCGGGAATAATGTCGAGGATTTTTTGGGCCCGGTCCGGTATATTCTTTTTTATCTGGTTTCAGGTTTGGGAGCAAGCCTGACACATATTATTTTTAATCCCAGTTCCCGGATCCCTATGATCGGAGCCAGCGGGGCCATTGCCGGAGTGCTGGGGGCATATTTTTTACTTTTTCCACGGGCGAATATTCTGACATTCATCTTTCTTTTCATTTTCATCCGTGTTGTTCCGATTCCCGCCGCCGTTGTTCTCGGGATCTGGTTTTTAATGCAATTGCTCAATATGGGTTTCGGTGGAGGTGTGGCCTGGTTTGCTCACATCGGAGGATTTTTAGTCGGCTTATTTCTGGTAAAGATTTATGTCCGGCGAAAGCAAAGGTTCTCTAACCAGCATTGATTTTTGAATGATCCAGGCTAACTTATTGATTTTAACTTAAGATAAGGTTGACATCCGCCTTAAGATTTAGTATTTTAATTCATCGTTCATTATTTTTGTATCCGAGGATTTTATATCAATGAAGACTTATACGCCAAAACGAGATGAGGTCGAGAAGAAGTGGTGGCTGATTGATGCTGAAGGCAAAATTCTGGGGCGCTTAGCCACAGAGGTCACGACACTTTTACGCGGCAAAAAAAAGCCACAGTTCGCCCACCATATGGATGTTGGAGATTTTGTTGTCGTCATCAATGCTGACAAGGTTAAGCTCACGGGAAAAAAGCTGGAGCAAAAAAAATATTATTCCCATTCCGGCTATCCCGGAGGTATTAAGGAAAAAACACTCAAAGAACTTTTGGAAAAAAATCCTGAAGAGGTGATAAAAAAAGCCGTTTGGGGAATGATCCCAAAAAACAAGCTGGGACGGGCTGTGTACAAAAAGCTTAAGGTTTATGCAGGACCTGACCATCCTCATCAAGCTCAGACTCCAGAGGAGTATTCATTTTAGGAGGAAGATTGAGTTTAATTCAGTACTACGGAACAGGCAAAAGAAAAACGTCGGTTGCACGGGTGTTTTTACGTCCGGGAAAAGGTGATGTCACTCTGTATGTCAAAAAAAGGCCTCGTCCTTTTAACGAGTATTTCGCTCTGGAATCACAGGTTCATACCATCAAGCAACCCCTTCGATTGACGGAAACCGATAATAAATTCGATGTTTTTATCCGGGTCAACGGAGGTGGAATAGAAGGCCAGGTTGAAGCCGTCAGGTTAGGTATAGCCAGAGCTTTGACAGAGTTCAATAAAGAGCTGAGGCCGATCTTAAAGGGAGCGGGCCTTCTGACCAGGGATGCACGAATAAAAGAACGAAAGAAATACGGTTTGTTGGGCGCCCGGAAGGCACCTCAATATCACAAGCGTTAAAGAGGGAGAAATTTTGTTGGTTTCAGTTACAATGAAAGAGCTATTAGAGGCAGGGGTTCATTTCGGTCACCAGACGAAACGCTGGAATCCCAAGATGAAGGAATTCATCTTCGGACAGAGAAACGGAATCTATATCATTGATCTCCAGAAGACCATGAAGATTTTCAAGGAAGCCCTGAATTTCATTCGGCAAACAGTCGAAAGCGGTAAGGAAATACTTCTTGTTGGAACAAAAAAGCAGGCGCAGGATATCATCAAAGAATTTTCGATCAAATGCGAATCGAGTTATGTCAACCAGAGATGGCTTGGGGGTCTGTTGACAAACTTTAACGTAATAAGGGGGAGTGTTGATCGATTGAACGAATTGGAGGAGATGAAAGAAGACGGCCGGTGGGACCTGCTATCGAAAAAAGAACAATCACGTATGGACAAAGTATATCGCAAGTTGTCCAAAAATTTGGGTGGAGTGAGAAATTTGGCGGAGCTGCCTGGTGTGCTTTTTATTATAGACTCCACAAAAGAAGATATTGCCATCGCGGAAGCTCAGAAGCTTAAGATCCCCATTATTGCCGTTGTCGATACGAATGGCGATCCTGAAAACATCAATTATCCCATCCCGGGGAACGACGATGCCGTCAGGGCTATTGAGCTTTTTACCTCGAAGGTTTGTGACGCCATTCTGGAAGGCAAAAAAAATAAGCTGGAGAAAGAACTCCAGGAATCGAAAAAAGAGGAGGAGCCTTCCGAGGAAACGGAGGAGAGTGCTGCTCCTTCCGAAGATCTGGAAACCGAATCCGAAGAATACCAGGAGACAGAAGTTATGGAAGAAGAGATGGCCTCTTCTGAACCTGAAGAATCCGAAAAAGAGGAGTAGGAAATGGAAATAACAGCGGAAATGGTGAAGGAATTGCGTGAAAGAACCGGCATAGGTGTTATGGAATGCAAAGAGGCTCTTCAAGCAAGCAAGGGAGATATGGAAGAAGCCATCAATTATCTTCGGAAAAAAGGATACTCACGGGCTAAAGATAAAATGAGCAGGGAAACCGCCGAGGGAGTCATCGGTTCTTATATCCATTCTAACGGGAAAATCGGTGTTCTTGTTGAAGTCAATTGCGAAACGGATTTTGTCGCCCGTACGGAGGAATTTAAAGAGTTGGTTAAAAATATCTGTCTACATATCGCCGCCTCTGCACCTCAATATATCTCCCGGGAAGAGGTGCCGTCGGAGTTGCTGGAAAAAGAAAAAGATATTATCCGCGAACAGTTCAAAGAGTCGAAAAAACCCCCGGAGATTATTGAGAAAATTGTTGATGGAAAACTCAATAAATTTTTTGAAGAAGTCTGTCTTCTCGATCAAAAATATGTTAAGGATGACAGCATTTCAGTCAAGGAACTTCTGGCGTCCTTTATCGCCAAAAGCGGGGAAAATACCCGTATAAAAAGATTCACCCGGTTTGTTCTGGGACAATCTTAGAATTTAAGATGTCAAATTCTAAGCCGGCTTACAAGCGTATTCTGCTGAAGCTTTCGGGTGAGTCTCTTCTTGGGGACCTTTCTTGTGGAATAGCCGTTGACAGAGCGAAGTCTATAGCATTGGAGCTCAAGGAACTTCACGATCTGGGCATCCAAGTCGCCATTATGATCGGAGGGGGGAATATCTTCCGGGGTATTATGGGTACGGAAGCGGGAATGGACCGTGCTTCGGCGGATTATATGGGTCTTTTGGCTACCGTTATCAACGGAATTGCCCTTCAGGATGCCATAGAGAAAGAAGGAGTGATAACCAGACACATATCCGCCATCGATATCAAGGCTGTTGCAGAACCTTTCATCCGGCGGAGGGTCATCCGTCATCTCGAAAAGGACCGCATTATTATTTTCAGTGCGGGGATCGGCAGTCCCTATTTTACGACTGATACGGCGGCGGCCTTGCGAGCGCTGGAAATAAAAGCGGAAGTGATCTTAAAAGCGACAAAAGTCGATGGTGTGTACACGGACGACCCGATGAAAGTCAGGACTGCCAGAAAGTTTGATTCCATCTCTTATTTGAACTTTATCAAGAAAGGGCTTAAGGTGATGGATACCACGGCCGTTTCTCTTTGTAAGGATAACAACCTTCCCATCATCATTTTTAACCTCCGGAAAAAAGGATCTATCAAAAAAGCCGTTTTGGGGGAAAAGGTTGGAACGAGGATCGGCTGAACGGCGGGTAGGAGGTTAAACATGGTTAAAGAGTCACTCAGAGAGCTTGAGAAAAAAATGCGTGTTTCTCTTGAACATTTTCGCAAGGATTTGAGCAAATTGAGAACAGGGAGGGCGAATATTTCCCTGTTCGAGGACATTAAAATAGATTATTACGGTAGCCAAACTCCTATCAATCAGGTAGCCACGTTGGGAGTACCGCAGCCCAATCTCATTACCGTTCAACCCTGGGATCCATCCTATGTTGACGCCATCGACAGGGCCATTCGGAGTGCCGACCTGGGATTGAATCCGATCAATGACGGGAAATTGTTAAAAATCCCCATCCCTCCCCTTGATGAGGAGAGGCGAGAAGAAATAGCCAAGCATATCAGAAAGATGGCTGAAGATGAAAGGACCGTTATTCGAAACCTCAGACGGGAAGCCAAGGAAGAAATCGAACTGCTGGAAGAAGAAAAAGAGATCACTGAGGATGACAAGTTCTGGGGTTATGACAAGCTTCAAGAGCTGGTCGAAGAATATTCCAAAAAAGTAGATGAAATGGCCGACGTCAAAGAAAAAGAAATCCTCGAAGTATAACGGTGGGCCTTAATCAGCCATTCATTATCCTGCATTATTCATAAATTTGGCCGACACCAACAGATAATTTCAATAGTATGTGTCGTTTAAACGTATTTTATAGCAACATTGATAATGAAACATTTTCCATAACCGTTGTCAAGAGAATGTCGGCCAAATTTCCCTTTCAGGCGAGCCGATCGTACCGCATCTGCTTTGTTGCAGCCTGTTCGCGGTGCCAAGCACAGCTTCACAGGCTGACGCCTCACATTTGCGGCAAGCTTGGCTCGTGAATAATACAGTATCTAACCTGCATTATTCATGCTTTTTTCTTAACAAACCAGTTTTCGGTCGTTCCAAACCGCGTCCGCAAGGCGACACCCCAACCGATAATACTCAGGCAGAACGAAAAGAGGGAAGTGAGGACGGAGAAAATCACTGTCAGCCAGAAAGAAAGGGGTGAAACAAAAACAGGCAGGAAGTCGATGAGAGAGAGTAATAAAAACCCCAAAATTCCGAAAAGAAAAGCCGTTCCTTTTTTGATTCCAAGAATCCGGGCTATTTTTTCTCCAAAGAAATAAAAAAGAACGACTTTTCCGAAGATTTTTAAGACTATGGCCACAAGGATGAGAGCGAGAAGGATGGGGATGCCGATAAGTATGATGGAAAGAAGGGCGCTGAAAAGAATGAGGCCGGTGAAAATAATCACACCCAACAATCCCACGCCTGTAACCGGCCAGAAGGATTTTTTTATCTGCTCCGAAGCAAAAGAAACTTGCTTGGGGAGAAATCCGGTAACGACCAGCATAAGCAGAAGCCAGATAAAGACACCAATGATCTTCATGGCCATAAGGAAGGGGGAAAAAATCGGGATTCCCGTCAATCCTTTCCCGAAAAAATTTTTGAGATTTTTGGATGTCTCAAAATAGATGGTATCTCCTTCTACCACACATCCGGGTTCTTTGACGACGGAACCTCCCAGAGCGACAAGGTCGCCGTTGATAACGGCTGTGGATTTGAGAATGATCTCCGACCCGAATCCAAAAACCAGCTCGCCGACTTCTCCTTCCACCGTAACGACTCCCCCAAAGGCGACGACACTTTCTTCGACTTGACCCAGGATCAGAACATTGCCGCCGAAGGACCAAACGTTTTTCTGAACTTCGTCCGCTTCGATAAGGATATCTTTAGACAGTGAGGCGGTTTCCTGCGGAAAGAGCGGGAGACTGATAAGAAGTATGACGGAAAAGGATAAAAGCAGGAGAGGCTTAAATTTCATTTTGTTTCTCCAGTAATAAAGATCCTTCTGAAGATAAAGGCGGTTAAAAAAAGAAGGATCAAAGTGAGGCTGATAGAGATGACCTGGATTTCTGTTCCAAGGGAGCCTGTAAGAGAAGAAAGTTCTTGGGAAATCATCTCTAAAAAACGCTGCAGAACCTTGACCAGGTTTACGGATACTTTGATGAGTTTTACGGCAAATAGGGATGTTTTTTCGATAAAGCCCCAGACTGTTCGCAAGACACCGAAAAGGAAAGCGGGAAGTTTTTGTCCTTGAAGCACGGCTGAAAAGACTGTTATAAGGAACAGTGACGAACAAGCCGTAGCCAGAATCGGCGCCCAGCGAAACTTTCGTTTTTCAACCGGAAAGATTTTCTCGATAGTTTTTTCAGCAAAGTTTGGGGGAACGTTCCATTGGGGAAGGCTCAAGGAGGCAGTATGCAGGAGACGTCTTTCTTCAAGAGCTCTCCGGCATTTGTCACAAGAAACCAGGTGCTTTTTCACCTTCGAAGCCTTTTCCGGTGAAAGTTCCTCCTCGAGATAAAGATAGATTTGTTGGACCGTTAAACATTTCATGGCTGTTTTCCCACTATTCTTCGAATCTTTTCTTTTGCCTGAAAAACCCTGTTTTTAATGGTTCCCACGGGTATACCTTTGATTTCTGCAATTTCTTCATAGCTGAATTCATTAACATGTCTCCAAATGAACAGTTCCCTGAGTTCCGGAGGAATTTTTTCCAAGGCCGATTCGATGCGTTTTCGGATTTCTTGTAGTTCAAACCTCTCCGGGATGGAATAATCTTCATCAGCGATCTGCATAAGCGGACCATCGTCGTCTTTCCCCAGGGGATGATCCATGGAAAAGGTGTCCAGTTTTTTCTTGCGCCAGTAGTCGATGATGTAGTTGGATGCGATCTTGAAAAGCCAGGTGCTGAATTTGTACTTTGGTTGATACATCTGAAGGGATGAATATGTTTTTAAGAAAATTTCCTGGGTGAAATCAAGCGCCGATTCGCGTTCCCCTATCATTCTCCCGATATAGTTCAACATGGGCTGCTGGTACCTGTGGATGATCATTTCATAGGCCTCTTTATCGCCACGGACGGCGCGTTCAACAAGCTTTTTGTCTTCTTCCATGGAGGACTACCTGTCCCCTGTTATACATACGCAAACGGCAGGAATTGGTTTTTCCGATTTTTTTTGAGGGCCTTGGTTTTTCATGAATCAGGATGTTGTCTGTTTGTCCGGACCGGGACGGTTGTCGATGATTTCGACATCTGGGGGAACCTTGAGTTCAAATTCGTTTTTTTTGAAACGGATACCGGTTCTGATTTTATCAAAGTGAAATATGGACTTGTTGCCGGCCCAGTCGGTAAAAATGATTTTGGATATAAGTTGGATTTCCTTCAGAATTTCGAGGGAGATAGAAGAGTATTCTCCTTCTTCATTAGGGGTTAGTTTGATCTGGCTGACGTCTTTTCGATCTGTTGTAAAGGAATCGAAAGAAACGGAATAATCGTCGAGGATGCTTCGCCGCCCCGTTAAAAGGAGAAGGACTTCCGCTTCCTTGGCGTCTTCTTGAAGTGAGCCGCGGTAAAGCTGATTGTCTTCGGGAATATAATATTTATATTCGCCTTTTTCATAGATCCAGATCTTTGTTTCGGGATCCCTGTATTCCCACTTAAGAGAGTCGGGCTTTCGAAAATAGAACATCCCTTTTTCCCGCAGGGGGTCGGAAACCGCAGCATCGTAATATAGATGGGTGAATTCAGAACGGAGAGAAGACAAAGAGCGTATCTTTTTTTCCATAGAAACTACCAGGTCTTCCGGAGACTGGGGGGTATTAAAAAAACATAATATCAAGAAATAAATCATGAGCTTCATTTCGAAAGGCATTATAGCACAATGGCTAAACTATATACGATTCGTCGGCCGAATGTATTCATGGTAACCGTGATGATGGTAATATGGTTTGGTACGCGAGGTTCGATTCATTTCGGTTCCGGTTTGCCATTTTCCCACATTTCCGGATCAAGTCTTTAAGAATGCTTAAGCCCCGGCCGAAAACCCCGGCTGAAAAACTTGGTTCGTGTTCTGATTTTTGTTATAAAGGACACCGGTAACAAAACGTATTTAACCTGAACATTGCAGGTTGGATTAAGACGAAATGAGGTTAACCTTTTTTGTTTTTTTAAGCGGGTATTTTCTGCTTCTTTTTATAATCAGTCTTATCTTTTCCCGAAAGATGAAAGGCCTGGAGGATTTTTTCCTGGCTTCCCGGAAACTACCATGGACCCTGGTTTTCTTATCCTTGGCCGCTTCATGGTTTGGAGCCGCATCCCTTCTTGTTACCGTTGATCAAGGTTTTATTCATGGAATACGGGCTTTCTGGATCATGGGGATTCCCGCATTCGTTACCGTGATTGTGTTTTATGTTTTCCTCATTCTGCCAATCCGCCGTCTTCACTTTATCTCTCTGCCCGACCTTATAGAACAGCGGTATGGACGCGGGGTGCGGCACCTGGCCGCGATTCTCATCATCTGGTACATGGTCGTCCTGGCCGCATCACAGATGGTAGCTGTGGGGAACTTTTTTAAAGGTTTCCTTGGAACATCCTACCTGGCCGGCTTGGTGTGCGGAACCGCAGTCGTTCTGATCTATTCAGTATTGGGAGGGTTTTTTTCCGTTGCCGTAACCGACGGCCTGCAGTTCGTTCTTCTGGCACTCGGAGTTATAAGCCTGGCCTTCGTCTTGTGGAATCCGGAGACAATGCAGGAAACCATCCGTTTGACGGTAGAACAGGGGAATGGTGATTATTTAAATTTTTTTTCAAATTTAAAGACGGATACGTTGACCGCGGTTTCATTCATTATGGCCTGGACTATTTCCCCTATTGCCTGGCAGCGGATCCAGGCTGCCCGGAGCGATCAAGCCGCTCGAAGAGGTCTCGCGGTCTCGGCTGGTGCTTTTTTTGTGCTGTATGGTCTGCTTGTTTTAGTAGGAATGCTTTCCCTTCCGTTTTTTTATGGAAAAGAGATCGAGGGGCCGGTTTTTTCTGAGCTTATCAGGTCCCGAACAGGAATGTTTTTAGGGGGACTGCTCTTTACGGCGGTTACGGCCGCTGTCATGTCGACTATGGATTCGGCTATCAACACCGGGGCTCTTTCTCTGGCCAGGGATGTCTATCAGAGGATCTTGGTTCATGAGAGCACAAGGTATGCGGTGGCGGCTGGACGCGTTTCCACAGTTTTAGTGGGTGGGGCGGCCCTGTTGATTGCCACTCAACTTCGAGACATCTTAAAAACACTGGGTCTGGCGTCTGAAATCATGGCTGAGGGATTGTTCATTCCGGGGGTGGCCATGCTTTTTCTCAAGCGAAAATGTCCCCTGGCAGGATGGCTGTCTCTTGTTTTTGGAGGAGGATTCTCTCTAGCCGGTTTTTTAAGTGAGATGGGCTTATTCTCCGTTCCTTGGCCCCCCTGGCCGGAGTCCTTGCCTTACGGTGTCGCTTTGTGCGCAGTAGGGTTTGCGGCAGGATGGTTGTGGGAGCACCTGAGATCGCGATTTTCTGATCAGAGCTGAAAAAAAAACAAGGGGGCCGGATTGGATCAACATCCCAATTTTTTGGACAGTTTCCAATATGAAGATATGATGAGAATTGACTTTTTGTTTTGATCAGCATAAATTTTAGGGAAACATGCAAGGGAAAAAATCAGGAAATTTTTCATGAATATGGTGGAGGAAATCCGCTGGGTTTGGACCGGAATACTGGGACGGATCATGTCCCGACTCTGGATATCCACTTGCAGCCTTGTCGTCAAAGGAGAGGAATCCTACCGGAAACTCGTTGAAGAAGGGAAACCTGTCGTCATCCTCGTTTGGCACCGCCGTATTTTCCTTGTCCCCTTTTTTTTCCGGCGCCGGAATATCATGGCTCTCATCAGTCCCAGCCGTGACGGTGAAATTCCGGCCCGTATCATGGCCAAATGGGGATATAAAATTGTCCGTGGCTCAAGCTCCCATGCCGTTATCAAAGCCTGGAATATCATGATAGAGGAGCTGAAAAAGGGAGGACAGGTTATCATTGTTCCAGACGGGCCCAAAGGACCCAACCAGGTAATGAAACAGGGCGGTCTCAAGTTGGCCCTGGAGACAGGGGCCTGGCTGGTTCCTTTTACATTCGCATCTTCGAAAAATATTATTTTAAACAGCTGGGACCGTTTCGTGATGATCAAGCCATTCTCCAAAATTGTGGCGGTTTTTGGCCACCCCGTTTCCGTTCCTTCGGATTTGAAAAAGGATAACCTGGAATCGCAGAGGAAAAAGCTGGAAGACCTCATGATGGATCTGGAAAACCAGGCGGAAAAGTTATTAGCCTCTTGACGTTTTGTCCCCGAAAAGGGATTTTAATAACCTGAAAGGAGCTAACTATGATACTAAGAACAAGGATATCTTTGGCGGTTTGTTTTTTTCTTTTCCTGGCTGTGTTTGTTCATTCGCAGCAGCCTGAGGGCCTGATCACCCAGGGTGATGAAATTTTTAACTCAATGGGTGACATGGAAGCAGCCAAACAAGCTCTGACAAAGTATGAAGAAGCCGAAAAACTTCTCGAAAACAAATACGATGCCCTTTGGAGAATATCACGGGTCATGTACTACATCGGCTATTTTACCGAGAAGAAAAAAGAAAAAAAGAAAATCTTTCAGGATGCCGTTCTTTATGCCAACAAGGCCGTCATTCTCGAGCCGGAAAAACCCGATGGACACTACTGGCAGGGCGTTAATAACGGAAAATATGGGGAGACGAGAGGCGTTTTTAAAAGCCTTTCTTTGGTCAAGCCGATTAAAGCAGCCATGAACAAAGTTATCGAGTTGGACAGGAATTATGAGGAAGGAGGAGCTGATCGGGTTTTGGGCCGGGTATATTATAAACTTCCGGGTATTGCCGGCGGAAGCAATGATAAATCCCTCGAACATCTTCTCAAGTCCAAGGAACTTGGGCCGGAAGACGCCTTGACCCGGGTTTATCTGGCTGAGACATATCTTGATATGAAGGAAGTTGAAAAAGCGAGAGAAGAGCTGGAGTACGTGCTTGCTATGGAAGATGATCCATGCTGGGTGACCATGGTCAACGAGTGCAAAAATTTGGCCCGCGAGATTCTAAAAGATAAAAAATTCAGAAAATAGTTAGGGTCGGTTTCCTTTATTTTTCCTTGGCCGTCATCTCTGCGTTGGGTCATTCACGGTTTTTGGTGAAAATCGCCGACATTTTGATGGCATCGAGATTTGTTTTGCCAATATAATACCCCCCTTCTTTAATCCGTATTATGTGTCATACTCCGGCCTGTCCGGGGTATTCATTTCATTTATTTGCCGGCTGGATCAGCCGGATAAGCTGAGTGATGACTGTTAATAAAAACATCATTGGTTTGCACCATATGCGCTCAAGAGATTACAAGCATCAAACTCGAGCGGGCGGATGCTAAAAATTTTACTCAAATTCATTTTTACTACACCTCTTATACAGAGAGCGGCGCTTACGGGGGGAATGCTTTTATCGATGACGTTAAGGTTTTTGAAAATGGCCGCCAGGAACATGTCTGGGGTCAAGACGAGTCACATCATGTGCCGTCCCGGTTGAGCATCATCATCGACTCGAGCGGAAGCATGGTCCAAAAAATGGCTACCGTCATCGACGCCGTGAAGAATCTTATTGGAATGAGGATGATTATGACCGGTTTCAGGTCATTGATTTTGATTCTGCGGTGAGGGTGCTCAAAGATTTTTCGGATAATCAGGAAGACCTCAAACAATCCCTTCTTGCCATTAAAGCCGACGGGGGAACAGCCCTTTACGATTCGATCCTTAAAGGGATTGATCATGTTGAAAACAAGGAAGGAATGCGGGCCGTAGTGGTTTTGACCGACGGAAAGGATGAAAATGCCCGTAGAGACGGCCCCGGCAGCACGATTTCGTTTGAGAAACTGAAGAAGAAACTCGCCCTATCTCATGTGCCGGTGTTTTGCATCTGCCTGGGAGAAGGAGTAGAAAGAAACATATTGGAGACCGTCGCCCAAGTTTCCCATGGAGATTCCTTTTTTATCAGTAATGCTCAGGATGTCGATCAGGTCTATAATGACATCATCACTTATGCGCATTTCCTGTACCGTTTTTATTACATCACCAAAAACGGCCAACCCGACGGGACGGTGCTTTTTACCCAGGATTTTAATCTTTTTGCCGTGAACTCTGTCTGGGGGCCTAAAGTTTATGATCCTCAGGGTGTTCTTATTTTTGAGAAAAAACTTGAGCAAAAAATCATGGATTCAGACCAAGGCCAAGGAATCGCTGTTGCCGACAATGGAAATTTCGTTTACAGCGTCATGAATAGGGTGTACTCCGACAAAATAACCGAGAAATAAAATCAGCAAGACTGAAATAAAGGTAATAGCCTGTGTCCCTTATGGTTCCGAAAAAACCTGGGCTGAAAAAATTTCGATTTGAGCTCCTGTTTTCCAGGCATCATCCTCGAGTCCGGCCTTGAGACATCCGTGTTTGAGATAGGTTTCCCGGTCCCATCCCCATTCAAGGGGCACCTGGGGAAGAAGCAGCCCTTTGTTCGTACCCCGGGAAATGATAATCCCGTGTTTTCCGACCTTAATATCTTCAACATTTTTGATGGGCCGTGGCAGGGTCAGAACGGAAATCTCGATTTTTGTGCTGTCCATTTCTTCGAGAGTCATGGGTTGGAAACGAAAATCCTGGGTGGCTGAGGCCACGGCGGCGTCAATAATCGTTTCATAGAGAGGATGATGCGGTAGAACATAACCGATACACCCGCGAAGTTCCCCTTCCGTTTTTAAAGTGACGAAAGCGCCCCGTTTTTCCTTCAAATCCTCATCCTCGATTTTCGGTTTTGATTTTTTATGGGATTGAAGATAGTCCAGAATGGCCCGGCGGGCCAGATCGAGGAGAAACGTCTGTTGATTTGGATTGAGGTATTCTTCCATTTTGATCACTTTTTTCCGGCCATCATCATGGTGAAGATTTTGCTGTTCTCTTCGATAATGGCCAAGATATTTATTTAATGGGCAGAGGAGTCAATATGAACTCCCCTTCATAGTCTATCATATACGCTTCAATGGCGGGTTTTTTTTCTTGGGGAATAACTTTAACCAAGAGCATACCGCAGGAAAAGGGCGCCAGCACTTTATTTAGGGTGTTTTGATCGGGGAGAGAAGTAAAAAATCCCACAATTAATCCATCACAGAGACGGTCGACTTCGTAAAAGCGGCTGATCAAGCTGGAAAGGTCCTTTCCCGTGTTTAGGATCTTTTCAATATAAAAACGATGCCCTCTTTTATGGCCGAGCAGAAACCCCGATGCTTGAGGAAGCGAGCCGCTTATGTTCAAAATCGAAAAAGACTCGCGGGCTTCCCGTGAAATAGTAACATCCATGAAATCTTATTATATCACACCAGGCCCAGCATAGGCGCCACCAGCGTCACCATGATCCAGATGATCAATATTCCGGCGATATTCAACCGGAATCCGTATTTCATCATCTGTGGCAGCCTGATCAACCCTGAGCCGTAGACGATGGCATTGGGCGGAGTGGCTACGGGCAGCATAAAGGCAAAGCTGCACCCGATGGCGCTTCCAAGGACGGCCGGCAGGGGATCGGCTGAGGCGGCTCCTGAGACGGCGATAATGATGGGGATGATCATGTTGGCTGAGGCGGTGTTCGATGTGAGCTCGGTAAGAAAAACACTCAATGATATTGAGATAAGAGAAATCAAAAAATAAGAGGATGAGTCTCCACCTGAGGCGAAAAAAAATTTTCCGATAGCTTCGGCTAAACCGGTCTGAAACATCTGAAAGCCCATGGACAATCCGCCACCGAAAAGAAGCAGTGTTCCCCAGTCAATACGCATCGCTTCTTTAAGAGGAAGAATGGACCGGCCTTTGGAAGAAGGATCCGCGGGAAGGATGAAAAGAAGGCCCGCTCCTATCACGGCGGCTGTGGATTCGGGTATATGCTGGTGGAACCAGAGATAAAGGGGAGCGTCTTTACCCGAAATCAGCGAAACAATCCCTGGAAAAACCCAGAGAAAAACAGTCACTGAAAAGGCGAAAAGTACAGTTTTTTGGGCACGGTTGAGCCCCTTCTTTTCCTTTTTCGTTTGCATTAGAAGGGGCTTCATGGGGGTGGATTGGGGATCTTTTGGAATCGACCGCCTCATGATGAAAAAAAGCACCATGATCATGGGAATAAAAACCAGGAATCCTAGAACCATCCACTGAAAAAAAGAAATTTTGGTGCCGGCGAGTTTTTCCAGCATTCCTATAGCAATCAGATTCGGGGGACTGCCGATGGGGGTGCAGATACCGCCGATGGATGCCGAATAGGCGAGGGTCAACATCAGGACCACCCCAAAGGAGGATAAAGAAGAAGATTTTTTTCCTTTTGATTCGGATGCTACTCCTCCCAACAGGCCGAGAACGATGGGAAACATCATGGCGGTTGTGGCCGTGTTGCTAATCCACATGGACAGGAAAGCCGTTGCCAGGGAAAAGGCCAACAGGATGCGGCTTTTTTTTTGAGCGATGGACTTGATATTGAGAATGGAATAAGCGAATTTTCGGTCCAGCCCTTGATAGCTCATGGCCTTGGCCAGGATAAAACTGCCTAAAAAAAGCATGATGATGGGGTTGGCGAAGGGGGCAAAGGCTTCTTTAACATCTGCGATTTCAAGGGCCGTGATAAACACCGGGATCAGCAGCGCGGTGATGGCAATAGGAATGCATTCCGTGACCCACCAGACCACAACCAGAAAAAAGATACAGAGAAGGTTATGGGCTTTGGGATTGCCGGGTAAAACGGGGAGAAAGAAAAAGAGGATGAAAAATAAGGGACCGAGAATGAATCCGAGTTTTTTCCTAAGCTCCATGCTCTTGTTTTTCTTTTATTATGGTTTCATCAGATACCAGGCCGGAAAGTGTCTTAAGGTCCTTGCGGGGATTTTTGTCTTTTTTTTTGGCCCAAATCATCAAGCCGTACCCTCTCTGCCAGAAGAGCAGAACGTCCAGATAAGAAACAAGCCGAACGAGAGGATAGATCAAGGTGTAAAATTTAAACGCCTTTTTTTTCGACTGGAATTCTGTGGACGAAGAAGGACGTATTCGGCCGTCTCTCAGTTTCGAGACGTTTTTAGGCGACATAAAGGTGATATAAGCAAAATTCAGAAGAAGTTCCAGGAATTCCGTAAAAAAGCGGGAAAACGTTTTCGTTTTTACCGGAAGAAGGCCGGCCTCTTCCATCTTGGCCTTCAGATCTTGAGGCGTGTAACCTTCCCGTTTATGGCCGTAAAATTCCAGCTTCATACCCAGAAAGGGTCGAAGTTTATGGAGAAGATAACCCTTCCCGGTACGAGGCGTTGCTATAATCAGCTTACCGCCTTTTTTCAGGATCCTATGAATTTCTTTCAGGCATAAAAGATCGTCATCCAAATGCTCCAGGTAATCGAGACTGAAAACCTGTTCTATGGAGTTGTCCTTGAAGGGAAGCAACCCCGGTCCGAGCTGCAACAGGTTACTCTGTAAAAGAGGCCGGGAGGTTTCGAGGTTCTCCAGGTCCTGATCCGCATGAATCCAGAAACCGCCTTTTTTTTTGAGAAAAAAACTTAAAATTCCCTGGGCGCATCCAAGGTCCAGGACAATCGCAGAAGGAGAAAGCTTCGGTTCTCCGGCTAAGATTTCAAGCTTTTCCTTTTTTTTGAGCGATCGTTTAACCAGCTGAATTTGCCATAAACTGTTTTCCATACGCAGGGCATTATATGGATTTGACAGGGTAAACACAAGCGGCTTGACTGCTCTCAACGATAACAATAAGATAATAACGAAAATAGAGATGGAATATGTAAAAATAGCCGTGGGTGCCCTGGAGACTAATTGTTATCTGGTTTACTGCTCTGAGACTTTGGAGTGTGCTGTCGTCGATCCGGGCGCTGAAGGGGAAAAGATCAAAAAAACCATCGGCGAAAACAACCTGCGACCCGTATCCGTTCTCAATACACACGGCCATGTGGACCATGTCGGGGCCAACAAGGATATCATTGAGTTTTACGATATTCCTTTATACATTCATTCCGCAGATAAAGTGATGCTGGACTGCGTCAGCCGAACGGATTTGAGCTTGCTGTTGGGGGCAAAAGATTCCCCGCCGCCGGATTTTCTTCTGGAAGATGGAAACGAGGTCAAAATCGGCCGCTCCGTTTTAAAGGTAATCCATACTCCTGGACATTCCGAGGGGAGCGTCAGTTTTTTGGCCGAGACGTTTCTTATTTCGGGGGATACGCTTTTCTGTGGTGGAGTCGGTCGGACGGATCTTCCCGGCGGTTCGTGGCAAAAATTGATGGATTCCATCAAATCCAAAATCCTGGTTCTTCCGGGCGACCTTCCGGTTCTTCCCGGGCATGGACCTATTACGACGGTGGAAAGAGAAAAAACGGAGAATCCCTATATCGGATGAAACAAAAAATTTCATCTCCTGAGGAGATCCTCACCGTCTTTCTTGACTATCTATCCATAGAAAAGGGATTGGCGGCCAACACGATTCTAGCTGTATCACGGGACCTTCGGAAATTATTCCATTTTATCGAGCGGAAAAAGATAGCCCTTCATGCGGTGAAAGAAGAAGACCTGGTGAGTTTTATTCAAACATTAAGCATGTCGGGACTTTCCGCCCGTTCTCTGGCCAGGCTCATTTCTTCGTTAAGGTCCTTTTTCAAATTTTGTGTGTTGGATGGTTTCCTGGGAAAAAATCCTGCAAATAATTTGTCTTCACCCAAATTATGGTTTTCTCTTCCGAAGTTTTTAACGGTGGAAAACGTGGACCTTCTTCTGCGTCAACCGGATCTGTCCGAGCCCCGGGGGATTCGGGATAAGGCCATACTGGAGCTTCTTTATGCGACAGGGCTTCGTGTTTCGGAACTTGTCTCTCTTAAACCGTCGAACTTCAACTTTGATGACGGTTTTCTCTTGTGCCGGGGAAAAGGCGGCCGGGAAAGGATTGTTCCGGTTGGCGGGTCGGCCCTGAAAGCCGTTAAGGAATATATGGATAAAGCCCGTACTTTTTATATTAAGAAAGATACGGATTTCTTATTTTTGACCTACCGGGGTGAAGCTTTTACAAGGCAGGGGTTATGGAAAATAATCAAAGATTATGCCGTAAAGGCCGGATTGCTAGATAAGATCAGTCCCCATATTTTGCGGCATTCATTTGCTACACACTTATTGGAGAGAGGAGCCGACCTGAGATCGGTTCAACTTATGCTGGGACACAGCCAAATCACGACGACCCAGATTTATACCCATGTGACCCGTGAGCGTCTTCGCCGTGTTTATGATAAATTCCATCCCCGTGCTTAAGCGGCGGGGGAACCCTCCTGAAAAAAGCCGGTTCATTTTTCCTTTCTTATCTCATCCAGCATGGCTACGGCTTGTCTCAAATGGGGAATGACGATCGAACCGCCGACAAGAAGACCGATATTAAAAGCCTCGAAGATCTGTTCGTCGGTAATTCCCAGCAAAACACATTGCCGCAGATGGTAGGTGACGCAGTCATTGCACCTGAGGACGAGGGAAGCCGTTAAGCCGAGGAGCTCCTTGGTTTTTGATGACAGAGCTCCTTCTTCATAAGCGTGTTTATCTAAGGCAAAAAAACGTTTGATCTCCAGATTGCCGCTATCTAAAATCCTGCGGTTCATTTTTTTTCGAAATTCTTCGAACTTTTTCACTTCTTCTCCCATGCACACCTCCGGGTTCGTCCTTTTATTCCTAAAGATTTCCTTTCATCTTAAACCTTGTTATTTAACATGCAGCATTAAACGTAAAATTTAATTGTAGCGGGGTTCAATCGTTACGGTGACATCGACGTTATGAGTATGGCTGAAAAAAACAGTCGTATCCGCTTCAAGCAGCCATTTTTCATATTTCCATCTCCACCGGAAAGATTGGGTGACGGCCTTTTTGTAAATATCAGCCTCGAAGACAAATATTTGGTTGGACCCTTGGGCCACTCCGACATCATAGTCTATTTCGGAAAAATGCCGCGAATTTTCTTTGGATGCGGGGAGTTCAAGATAAATTTTAAACGGTGAGGCCGATTGAGGCACAAGGAAACCTTCGACGTAAATATCAAAATGCAGTTTATCCCATTTTTTTAGAATGTAGTTAAGCCTAAGGGATGGTTTATGCTGGAAATCGTCATGGGTGAGAGATTTGATTGATTGGGGATAAACGGCGGTTTCCTGAGCTTCCCATTTTTCGATAAACGAATGGTCCGGATAGAGGAGGAAGTCATCTTCATCTTTGACCAGTTTTCCTCGGTTGGAAATGAGGAACGAGTAAAAACCGAAAAAGGAACTGTCTTTTTGCCTGGACCTGTAGCTTCCTTCCGCTTCTAGCTGGATTTTAACCTGCCACCAGACCGGATTCCTGTTTCCATCATCTTTTTTAAGGGATTTTTCCTGAGATAGGCCGGAAAGAAAAATCCAGAAAAGAAGAACGAAAAAAGGAACGAGAAATTTTTTTAGAAGATTATATAAAAATGATTGACAAATTTTTGCCATGCTGTTAAACTACACGGTTAATTTAATTAGACTGGTGAGTTTAATTTTTTAGCCTCCTGGGTTTAATAAAGGGGGGTAAAAGACAATTGAAGAACCACACAGGCATAATTATTATCGCATGTAAAGAGAAAAAATGCAAAAACCTTATACAAGAAGCGAAAGAAAAAAACACCGGTTCGAGGATAACCGGTTGTTCATTCTTGGAGCCGCCGAACGAGTCTTTCTTCAAAAGGGTTATACGGCGGCGACAATGGATGACATCGCCAAAGAAGCGCAATTTTCCAAAGCGACACTCTACAGCTATTTCAAGGGAAAAAGCGAAATTTTTTCAGCCGTTATTTTTGACATTTTTGATGAAATCTACACCAAACTGAGAGAAATTCAAGAAGAAAAAATTTCCGCATCTGAGAAACTTCGCAAACACATTTATACCGTATGTTCCTTCTACCAGCAAAAGAAAAACATAGTCCGGATTTTTTTCACCGAGGAGGCTGTAAAAAAAATATTCCAGTTCCAGCCGAAAAAAAATTTTCACCTTCTCAAGGATAAAGAAGTCCCCGAATCCATAAAATATCAGGTCGATCGGCTTGCCAAAATCAACCGGGCTATCCTCATTGAAGGAATCGATAACGGAGAATTCCGAAATGTCGACGTTGATGACGCCTCGATGATCTATGGAGGAATGATTCGTGGATTATATTTTGGCGGTTTCGGGCGAAGCACTCCGTTAACCTTGGAGAAGAGTGTGGACATGCTTCATCGTTTTTTCTTATACGGAATCAGCAAGGACAGAAAAGAAAAAAAAGGAGAAGAATAATGCGGACAGCCGTTCGGATCGTATTTGCCGTTATTCTACTGGCTGCGGGATGGTTCCCCGTCGACGCTCAAGAGAAACTTGTTTTGACTCTTGACGATACCGTTCGTTTGGCCATCAATCAAAATCCTAACCATCTTGCTACAGAGGAGAGGGTTAATCAGGCCCGGGCTCAGCTCAGGGAAGCGGCGGCGGGTTTTTTCCCAAGCCTTACCGCCCAGGGAATTCAAACGCTGGATGAAAAACTGTTTTTTCTGGAATTCCCTTCTTTCATTCCAGGCCAGCCGCCTGAGAGAGTGGAGATCGATTTTACCCGTGATTACCAGTTTTCCTTATCGTTGACGTTTCCCCTTTTTACCAGTGGTGCGTTGACATCGGGATTCAAGTCGGCCAAATACGGATTTCTTTCGACTCAGGAAGCGCAGGTGCAGTCGAAAAACGAAACCGTATTCAATGCCAAACAGTCTTTTTATGGATACCTTCTGGCCGAACAGTTCGTTAAAGTGGCTGAAGAAGCGGTTGCAGTTGCTGAAAAACACTTGGAGAACGTCACCAGCATGTATAAGGTGGGGATGGCGTCAAAATTCGATCTCTTAAGGTCTGAAGTCCAGTTGGCTAATCTTAAGCCCCAATTGATCAAGGCCCGGAATTCCCTGAAAGTAGCGGAATTGGGGATAAAAACCCTTTTGGGTCTGGAGTTTTCCCGGCCTATTGAAATTAAGGGTGAGTTGAGTTACAGGGACGTAGACCTTGATCCGGATGAGTGTCTGATTAAAGCCCACCGTCACCGGCCGGAATTGCAGCAACTCAAGTATCAGAAACAGATGGCCGGTGAAATGGTTAAAATGGCGCGTTCCGCAAGTTTGCCCAGCGTAGCTGTATCAGCCAACTATAACTTCTGGGCGGATGCTTTTAACTTTCAAAAAAATACATGGCAAAATTTTTATACAGTGAATCTCGTCCTTTCCGTTCCTTTGTTCAAAGGTTTTGCTAATTCTGCCCGCGTGGCCCAGTCCAAGGCTGCGGTGCGGGAGCTTGAGCTGGTACGAAAAGCATTGATCGATATGGTTGAGTTTGAAGTGAGACAGGCCATCCTTTCTCTTAATGAAGCTCGTGAATCCTTGCTTTCACAGGGAAAGAACGTCGAACAGGCTGAAGAAAGCCTCCGGATTGCTGACTTGAACTTTCAAGAAGGCATGGCTACGACGCTCGATGTCAGTTCAGCTCAGGCCGCTTTGACTCAGGCGAAGACGAATTACACGCAGGCTTTGTTTGATTATGTCTTGTCTCTGGCCCAACTTGAAAAGGCCATGGGAACGGGATTAGAAAGAGACAACGAGTCTTGATTTATACGGAGACATTTGGAGGAGTAAGATGAAAAAAATAACTGCAGCAAGTGGATGGCTGATTTTTATTCTATCACTGGTTTTATTGTCCTGCAGTAAGCCGGACCAGAACAATGTTGAATCCAAACAGGAAACAAACAGCGGTGTGGCTCCTGTTAAAGTTTTTGAGGTTCGTCAGCAGAGAATTTCTGAAAAGATGTTGTATACAGGAGTGATTGAGGCTTGGGAAAAGATCAATGTAACTCCCGAGGTCGGGGGAAAAATCACCAAAATAAATGTTGAGGAAGGTGATTATGTTACAGAGGGTATGATCCTGGCCGAGCTGGATACACGTGCCATCCGTCTTCAACTGGAGCAAGCTGAAGCGGGAGTCGCCGTAGCGGAAGCTAATTATAAAGATGCCCAACGAAACATGGAACGGATGGAGCGGTTGATCAAGGAAAGCGCTGTTTCCGATCAGCAGTATGAGAAAGTAAAACTTGCCTTTGAAGCATCTGAAGCTCAACTCCAGCAAGCCAAAGCCGCGCTGAACCTGGCCCGGTATAACCTTGATGTCTCCATCATGGAGGCTCCCTTTTCAGGCATCATCGCTTCAAAGAACGCGGAAGTTGGAGATGTCATCAATCCCATGATGGGAGGAATGGGGACGGCTTCCGGTGTTGTAACACTGGTCGATTATCATAAGGTCAAGATAGAAATCGAACTGACCCAGCAGGATATCATTCGTATCAAAAAAGGTTTGAGGGCTGTCGTTACCGTAAATGCCCTCCCCGGCATGGAATTCATCGGGCGGGTGGCTGTTGTCAATCAGACAGCCGACCCCCTTTCAAAAAAATTCAAGGTGGAAATCCATATAGACAATCCAGAGCTGACTCTGCGTCCCAACACCTTCGGAAAAGTCAGCCTCGAGATGAGCACTCATGAAGATGCCATCGTTGTTCCTCAGAAGGCTATTCTTGAGCACAAATACGTTATCGTCGCCGGCAAAGACGACGGTCTGGCCCACAAACGGGAAGTGGTCCTAGGGCTCGAGAATACGGATATGATCGAAATTATCAAAGGATTGTCTGTCGGAGAAATGGTTGTTGTTGAAGGCAACTTTGGGTTGGAAGATGGGACTAAGATAGAAATCAAAGAGGTTATCCAATGAAAATAGCGGAATTATCCGTCAATCGAAGAGTTACCACGGCCATGGTGGCCATGATCCTGGTCGTCCTGGGAGTACTTGCTTTCTTCAGGCTAGGCCTGGATTTTTTCCCTGACCTGGAATTTCCGACGGTTTCGGTTATCACCGTTTACCGGGGGGCGTCTTCGGAAGATATCGAAAATATGATCACACGGCCCCTGGAACAGGTCGTCAACACCGTCAGCCAGGTGAAAAAAGTAGAATCCATCACCCTTGAGGGGTCCTCCGTCATTATGATTGAATTTGAGTGGGGAACAAACCTCGACTTCGCTGCCCAGGATGTTCGGGACCAGCTTGGTCTTTACCGGGCTTATATTCCCGAAGAAGCGACCGATCCCCTGGTGGTTAAATTTAACCTGTCCGCCTTTCCCATCCTCTTTGGAGGGATAACAGCGGACAGGCCGGCGCTTGAGCTGAAAGAGATGATCGAAGATGAAGTGGCTGCCCGTCTTGAGCGTATCGACGGAGTAGCCTCCGCCCAGGTCTTTACCATGGATGTGAGGGAGATCCTGGTGGATATCGACCGGACAGCCCTTGAATCTTTCGGCCTCTCGTTGGATCAGATCATGATGGCACTTCGGGCTGAGAATCTTAACCTCCCGGCCGGGCATATCGTCGAACGGCATACCGAATACCTGGTTCGTACCCTGGGAGAATTCAGGACGATTGACGACATCCGGAACACGGTTGTCGGCAGCACCGCCTTGGGTCAGCCCTTGCATCTTAGGGATGTTGCCGATGTCCGGGATGGTCTCAAAGAACACCGTTTTTCCGGGCGAATCCAGGGACAGAACGGCGTTTTTTATTTCATCAGCAAGCGCTCCGGGGCTAACACGGTTCTCGTAGCCGAAGCCGTCAAAAAAGAGCTGGCCAGAATACAGGAAACCCTACCCCCGGATATCTCCTTTTATCCCTTTATGGATCAGTCCGATATGATCCAACAGGTGATCAGGCAAACGGGAAACAACGCCCTTATCGGGGGTGTTCTGGCCATATTTTTTATCCTGGTTTTTCTCCGCAACTGGCGGCCGACTCTGACGATTGCTTTGGCGATTCCCCTTTCCATCATCGTCACATTCATCGCCCTTTATGTAGCCGGCTACACTATCAATCTGTTGACGCTGGGCGGATTGGCCCTCGGTGTGGGAATGCTGGTCGATAATGCCGTTGTTGTTATTGAAAACATATACCGGAATATAGAGGAAGGGAAAAAGAGGAGAGAAGCGGCCAAAATCGGGGCCTCTGAAGTAGGAATGGCTATTACGGCTTCGACGCTGACGACCATCGCCGTCTTTTTCCCAATGATTTTCGCCCAGGGCATTACCGGGAAATTTACCCGGGCTCTGGCTCTGTCCATTGCCTTTGCCCTGCTGGCTTCTCTTTTTGTCGCTTTGACGGTTGTCCCTATGGTGGCCTCGTTTTTATTCAAAGAGCGCACAGGTACCGAGGCCAACGGCAAGATCAAGGCCCGAAGGTTCGACCGTCCACGTGAAGCCTATAGAAAGCTTCTGCATAAAGCTCTGAAACGGCGGTGGCTGGTGTTAGGCGGGACCTTGGCCCTGTTCCTTCTTTCGTTTGTTATTGTTCCTTTTATCGGGACGGAATTCATCCCCGCTTCCGACAGGAATATGATCATCATGCAGGTCAAGATGCCTGTTGGAACGGCCTTGGAAGAAACCGACAGAGTTTTGAAGATGATCGAGGACATCATGCGTAATGAGCCCGGAGTGGAAACCGTTTCCGCCCAGGCTGGTTCACAGGCTGAAGAAGATCCGGCCGATATGGCTGGTGGTTTTTCCAATACGGGAACGCATGAAGGTATCCTTTGGGTCGGACTTTTGGACCAGGAGGAGCGGGAAAGATCGGATGTGGAGATTTTGGAAAGCATTCGAAGCAAGCTGCCGAAACTAAAAGGAGTTAGATTCGAAGCCGTCGATATGAGCCAAATGATGATGGGTTCGGAGGCTCCCGTGGAGATCAAAATTTTCGGCAAGGATTTTGATCTTTTGAAAGATATTGCTGACAACATTGTCCAGCGTATTGAGGATGTTGAGGGGCTGCGGGACTTAACGCACTCTCTGCAGGAGGGCAAACCCGAGTACCAGATTAAGATCAACCGGGAGGAAGCCTCGAGGATGGGGTTGATGATCAGCCAGGTGGCTACTGCTGTTCAGAGGGCGTCCCTGGGGAACGTGGCTACAAGACTGCGCGAAGGGGATGAAGAGATAGATATTCGGGTTCGTTTTGAAGAGTCATTCAGGGATGACCTCGAAGATATTAAGAGTATTCCCATAAAGACGCCGATGAACACCATGGTCCGGCTGGAGCAGGTGGCAAGCATATCGTCCGGAACCGGCCCCATTCAGATTACCCGGGAAAACCAGGCCCGAAAGATCACGGTTACGGCCAACATTGCCGGCCGGGACCTGGGGAGCGTTTCCCGTGATATCAAGACTCGTCTCGAGGTGCTAGAGAAAGGGCTTCCCCTTGGGTATTTTATTGAATTCGGAGGACAATACGAGGATATGCGTGAAGCATTTTTGACCATGGCCGGGGCTTTTTTGCTGGCGACACTCCTTGTTTATATGATCATGGCCTCCCAGTTTGAGTCGTTAAAGCATCCCTTCGTTATCATGTTCACCATACCGTTATCCCTGTTTGGGGTTATGGCGGCCCTGCTCATTTCAGGAACACCCATCAATCTTCCCGGCATGATCGGTTTTGTTATGTTGGCAGGGATTGCCGTTAACAATGGAATCGTCATGGTCGACTACATCAACCAATTGAAGCGCCGGGGAATCGACAAGAAAGAAGCTATCCTTCAGGGATCTTCGGTCAGGCTGCGTCCGGTTTTGATCACGGCCTTTACGACTATCCTGGGAATGCTGCCCATGGCATTGAGCACATCTTCCGGTTCGGAGATAAGGGCTCCGATGGCCATTACCGTTATCGGCGGCCTGATAGCCACGACCATCTTGACCCTGTTTGTCATTCCGATCGTCTATAGTCTGTTTGATAAAGTGAAATTTAAGACGGAATCAAGTCAATAGCGGAGCAGAGCGCCGATATTTCCGTATCTCCTTAATTTTGAGGGAGGATTTATGTGCTTAACCTGACAGTTGCTTTCCATAGCCCGCTCCACAGCCTCATCAATAACATCGACGAGAGGCTCGGTCTTAACCTTGCAGGCGGGGCACTCCTCTTTGTTGACATACAAAAAACCGCACTTGGAACAGATCTTTCCGGGTTTGGAAAAATAACGAGTGACCATTAAGGTCTGGACCTGTCCCCTGTTGAGCCGCTCGAGGATATTATCCAGACCTGATCCGGCAAGCCCTCCTCTTTCCAGCTCGGTGATGAAATTATCAACGAGACGGCTTTCTTCCTTTTCTTTGATAAGCTTTTCCAGTTCCTGAGCTTGCCTAATTACTTTTTCCTTGGAGTCTCCGGGATATGATTTCAACCGTCCTTTGATTCTCTCCTTGATATAAGGATGGACCAGGGGTTCGAAATCCGAGTAATATTTATCACTCATTCCAAGAAAAAGGCCTTCATTTTTTTTATTTTTATAAAAGGAAAAAGTTTTTTGGGCGACCTGTTTGAAAAAATTTTGGAGTTGAGCGTCGATATGCCTTTCGATGCGTTTGGATTCATATCCTTCCCAGCCTCCTTCTTTGATTTTGCCGGGGACGTCACTTGTAATTTCCTCAATTTTTTCCACTTCCCCCATAAAAAATTCGAACCACTCTGCCTTTTTTCTGTCAAGGAGAAGAATAAGACCATTGATATGTTCGTCGATAATAGCGGATAAGGGACGTACATAGGGATTTAAGTCAAAAATGACTCTGTTCCGGGGAGCGTCGGGAAGCTCAAAAATCTCCCAAAAATTTTTTCCTGAACAGGAAAATACCGCCAAGCCGGAAAACGTAAAAGGAGCACGGTTAGGCGAGCATAACCGGCTGATTTTTTCCAGGTCCTTTTTGAGAGATTCTTTGACGTTTTTGTCTAAGCCCAGCTTTTCCAATCTGTTGAGATGGTTCCTGATCAGATTTTTTGCCGACAAAGAAATTTCTTTCCGTGTTAACCGGCTTTTATCCGTATCGAGATAAAATGATGTTGTTAGAAAATTTTCACATTTGAATCTGGATAATTTTTCGACTTGCTCCCTTTTTAAGAGTTTCATACAGCCTCCTTGCATAAAAATATAACATGCGAACTTATACCCCATTGCCTAAGGATTCGGAAATGGAAAGAATCACGTGTTTTTAAAATAAGAATCTTAGGGGTTTTTGTCAAGTTTGTTTTTCCTTTACACATTCTTTTAAGGAGATTATAATAATACGGCTTTTTCGCCCGTGCGGAAGTGGCGGAATTGGTAGACGCGTAAGCCTCAGGAGTTTATGGTCTTTGTGACCGTGGGGGTTCGAGTCCCCCCTTCCGCACCACCTCCTCAAATGCCTTCAAAGAAGAACATCCTGCTTATAAATCCCTGGATTTATGATTTCACGGCTTATGATTTCTGGATGAAACCTCTGGGTCTTCTGTATGTGGCTTCCCTACTGAAACAGTATTCAAATCTTTCCGTCCATTTTATAGATTGTTTGGACCGATACCACCCTCTTTTGCCGAAAAAGTCCAAGACAAAAAATGACGGGAGGGGATCCATCACCAAGGAAGAATCCAAAAAACCGGAAGTCCTCATGGACATACCGCGAAAATTCAGCCGCTACGGCCTTCCCTTGGATGTGTTTAGGGATGAGATCAGGCGGACACCCCTTCCGGATGCCGTGTTTTTATCCTGTACCATGACTTACTGGTATCCAGGTGTTCAGGCTGTTATTGAGGAAATCCGCCGGACATGGGGCCGGATTCCTGTTTTGTTGGGGGGGATTTACCCCACTCTTATACCTGATCATGCCGCTTCCCAGTCGGGAGCGGATGTTATCATTCGAGGACCGGCCGAGCAATTTTTTCCTGAGGTTTTAAAGCGAATTTTGGGTGATGCTGCGGCCCCAATTTCTGAAAAGCCATCTACAGAATTGCCCCAGCCGGCGTTTGAGCTGTTGCGGTCAAAGGAAGTTCTTCCTCTGATAACTTCCCGGGGGTGTCCTTTTCGCTGTTCTTTTTGTGCAGGACCGCTCCTTTATCCGGGATTTAATCAGCGTCCTCTTGGATCCGTCGCCGATGAGCTCGAGAAGGACCTCAGGATTCACGGGGCAAAACATATTGCTTTTTATGATGACGCTCTACTCATCAACAAGGAAAATCATTTTTTTCCCCTTTTGGATGAGATCGTCCGGCGCGGCTTGAACTTGAGTTTCCATACTCCCAATGGACTGCATGTTCGGGAAATCGATGTTCCTACAGCAGGCATGATGAAAAAAGCGGGTTTTCAAAGTCTTTTTCTCAGCCAGGAATCCTTTGATTCCGGTGTCCTGGCAGGTGCTTGTTCAAAAGTAGAGCCGGCGGATCTGGACGAAGCATTAAACCATTTGGACAAGGCGGGATATATTAGAAGCGAAGTCAATGTATATTTGCTTGTCGGATTGCCTGGAATTCATGCGTCTGTAGTTAAGGAAGATATTCGTCGAGTAAGGAAACTGGGAGCACGCCCCCGCCTGGCCTATTTCTCGCCCGTTCCGGGGACCGTCGAGTGGCGGAAACTTGTGGAAAAAGGAATTTTTGCCGAAGATACCGACCCCCTGCTTCACAACAAACTGGCTTTTGCCTATATCTGGGGAGATATTACCCCGGAGGAATTCGAATCATTGACGGTACTTTAAGCTTGGTTTTTGACTTCGTTCGGGGCCTGTGCTATGAATTCCCTTGTATAATCCAGGTTTTAAAGGAGGTTATCGATGAAACGTTTTCCTATTATCTTGATGTTTGCGCTTTTTATGATTTTTGAGAATCTCCCTTCGACGGAACCGGGGGAAACACACCCCTTTTCGGTGCATGATATGCTGGCTATGGATAGAATCTCGGATCCGCAAGTTTCGCCGGATGGGAAATGGATCGCTTTTGTTCTGAGAAAAACCGACCTTGAAGCCAATCAGGGAAGAACGGATCTTTGGTTGATCGGAATGGACGGAAAAGGGCTTCGCCGTCTAACGACGCACCCGGCTTCGGATTTTAATCCGCGATGGTCAACCTGCGGCCAACGGTTATGGTTTATTTCCACGCGATCGGGATCGGCGCAGGTCTGGAGGATAAATATAAGCGGAGGTGAGGCGGAACAAATATCCGATCTTCCGCTGAATGTTGGGAATCTGCTTGTTTCTCCCCAAAAAGGCAAGATTGCCTTCACTATGGACGTTTTTCCCGAAAAGGGTTGTCCTTATGATACGAAAAGGAGGCTGGATATGACAGCTTCCCAAAAAGCGACCGGCCGTATCTATGACCGGATTTTCGTCCGCCATTGGGATACATGGACGGACGGACGGCGGTCCCATCTTTTCGTTATGGAATGCAGCGACAAAAAACTGGTTAGGCTCATGGAGGGTATGGATGCCGATACACCTTCCAAACCTTTTGGAGGACCGGAAGAAATCACCTTCACTCCGGACGGGACAGGTTTGGTTTTCTCCGCCCGGGATGTCGGGCTTAAGGAACCCTGGTCAACCGACCTTGATCTTTATTATGTTCCCGTCGACGGCTCCCAAAAACCGGTCTGTTTGACCGAAAACAACGAAGCCACGGATACGTATCCGGTTTTTTCTCCTGATGGGAAAACACTAGCCTATCTGGCCATGTCCAAACCCGGATATGAATCCGACAGGCTGAGAATTATGCTAATGGATTGGACCGGCAAGAATGCTGAAGAGCTCGCTCCCAATTGGGACTTTTCCCCGGGGGCCATCGTTTGGGCTCCCGATGGAGAAACGATTTATGTCACGGCCGCCCATTTGGGGCAAACGTCGCTTTTTGCCTTGGATGCCGTTTCGGGAAAAGCACGCATTTTGATTGATAATGGGACGGTTCAGTCACCTGTTCCTTCTGGTGATAAGGTGTTTTTTGGAATGGACAGCATGAAATCCCCTGTTGAAATTTTCAGCATCGGCAAGGACGGCAAAGATCTTCAAGCCATTACAGAGATCAATGCTGAAAAAACCGCGGCGGCCCGGATGGGAGACTATGAGCAATTTTCTTTCAAGGGCTGGAACGATGAGACCGTCTACGGTTATGTCGTCAAACCCGCCGACTTCAAATCCGGCGAAAAATACTCCGTAGCCTTTCTGATTCACGGAGGGCCGCAGGGTTCTTTCGGAAATCATTTCCACTACAGGTGGAATCCCCAGGCTTACGCTGGTGCCGGGTATGCGGTTGTTATGGTCGATTTTCACGGGTCCGTCGGGTACGGACAGGCTTTCTGTGACTCTATTCGAGGTGATTGGGGCGGCAAACCTCTTGAAGACCTTCAAAAAGGTTTGGAGGCGGCCCTTCAAAAATATTCATGGTTGGATGGAGAACGGATAGCCGCCCTCGGAGCTTCCTTTGGCGGATACATGATCAACTGGATCGCCGGAAATTGGCCGGACAGATTCAAATGTCTTGTCAATCATGACGGAAACCTCGATGAACGGATGGCCTATTACGATACCGAAGAGCTCTGGTTTCCGGAGTGGGATCATATGGGGACACCCTGGGAAAATCCCCAGGGTTATGAGAAGCACAATCCCGTCAATTTTGTCAAAAACTGGAAAACGCCGATGCTGATTGTTCATGGAGCCCTGGATTTCAGGGTGGTTGAGACTCAGGGATTGGGTACATTTAATGCCCTGCAAAGGCGGGGTATTCCAAGCAAACTGCTCTATTTTCCGGATGAAAACCACTGGGTGCTCAAGCCGCACAATTCCATTCTATGGCATGAGACTGTTCTCAATTGGTTGGAGCAGTGGCTGAAGTCTCAATAAACCATTTCTTATTAGGGGCTGCGAAGGAGTCGACGAACTGAACTGTATGAATGGAGTAGCCGAGATAATTATATGAACAGAAGTTGAGAAGTTTACGAACTTCCCCCGTTGTTTTGATGAGCACATCGAATTCGGTTTTAGGGGCGGTTTTTATCGGATGGCCGTAAACCATATATCCTTTTTTAACCGCATCTTGAAGAAACGCCCAGAAGTATTCCATGACTTCGAAAAGGTCGTCGCTCTCCCATTTGGAAAAGTCTGCTTGATTGAAGTTGTCACTGTTGATAGTGTTGATATCAATGTCTTTGCTGCTGTATGGCATAAACCTTTCCTCTATCCCAATAAAATAATGTCAGGTAAAAGTTCTTGTTAGCCGTAAATTTTTAAAACTTATATCATAAGCGGTTGGTTGGGTTAATTATCCACAATTATTCACGAATCGAAGGTTATTAACCCAGGATAATTTCAATTCGTGAATAATTCAGGAAAATACAGGCTAGAAACTGAACCGGATGCAGAATTTAAAGATCCTCGCTCCCTGGCAGTAGATTGTGTTTTGGTAGTCGGGGCTCAGGAGACGTGTGCCTTCCGCTGAATCTTCCTTGTCTGGGAACCAATAGCCCCCGTCATTTGGAGCCAGTATCTGGTATTTGGTTCCGAGGAGGTTATAGATGTCGATGAAGGCTCCCAGCTTGGCCGAACCGCCGATGTTGAAATCCTTCTCGATTCTGAAATCAACATTATGAATTGGGTCGAAACGGTTTGTCTCCGAATCTTCCAGGAGGATTAAGGCTTCTTCGGGAAACACGTTGTTTTCCGCGGCCCATTCGGACGGGGGGACGATGGTAACGCTTCTTATCCAAGGGGTGCCGCTCATGTAGGAATAAAATAGGCTGGCGCTGATTCCGAGGGGAAAACGATATGTTCCAAGAACTTTCAGAACAAAAGGCCGGTCAAAGTCCAGAAGAGAGTCCTTGGTCCGGTTGGTGAAATAATTAGGTGAGAAGGCAATCCCGGGATAAACCGAGGAAGAGGCAAAGCCAAGGCCTGTATTCCCCCTGGCTTTACTGTAGACCAATGATGCGAAAAGCTGCCAATTATGGGACATCCGTTTGTTCAGGATAAATTCCCAAGCGCTGTATTGTTGAACAAGCTGCGGAACATTGGTCAATCGGTCAAAACGATCCGGGGCGTAAATTGACGGGAAATAAACCGTTACGTTTGTGTTGGGATATTCATCCACACCGGGTATGGTAGTCGAAAAAGGAACCCACCAGCCTTCTGTATCGTCTTCAAGCCAATACCATTCTTTATCGTCGTCGTAAGAATAGGGAACGGTTTTCATGATGTTATCCTTTTTCTTCCGGATGTAGTTTATCCGAAGAGAAAAATCTTTGAACAGTTCTTGGTGAATACCGATGATCAGCTCATTGACTGCAGGAGGAGAAAGGTCGGGATCGATACGGTTGATATAAACAGATCTATCATAGATGCGGTAATCATCCGGATAAAGTTCGAAGGTATCATCAATATCCACAAGACCGTCCATGTTTTCGTCATACCAGAAAAACCTGTGAGAGTTTAACGGAAAAATGGGATTGAGCTGATTAGTATGGTAAATTCTGAGGTACTCGGGATAGCTTGCATAGGATGCCTTTATAAGGGTTTTTCCGTTTCCGGAGATATCAAGGGTTAATCCGGCTCTGGGGGATAAGGAATTCCAGATTAAGAGGTTGTTCCATTCAGGGACATAATAATCTCCAAAGGGATTGATGCCGATATCGGGTTCTATCATTTCTTCGCCTATCGTCTGAGAAAGGGTGTTTCCACTTGCTGATTTGTTTATGGAAAGCTGCCGGGCATAACTCCTGTCGAAACGAAGGCCCAGGTAAAGAGTCAATCTTCGGCCGAATGTAGCGGAATTTTCGATGTATGCTCCCAAACGCCGAATATCATCACTTGCGATGAGCCCCTCGGGAAGCAGGCTTGCCAGATAAAACCGGATGCGTCCTTTTCCGACGTTGTTACCGGTCTCTGGAGAATTTGTTATCCCGTAGTAATAGGGACTGCTATTGAAATACTCAACCAAAAGATTGTCGTACTTCCATGTTGCAAACTCAGAGAAGTTAAATTCGTATTCCGCTCCCGCCTTGAATTCATGATTTCCCCAGATAAAGGAGTCTTGAAAATGTGTGAAGTGAACACCTACTTGAAAACGTTTGTGCTCGGAGTGTTCATTTAGAGAGGCGCTTCCCCATTGGTACTCCGTTAATGTGTCGATGTACTGGGGATTTTCCAAACCGTTCTCATTCAAGTAAAGTGGAATCTTCCTATGGAGATACCCCGCTTTGATGTCGACAAATGAATTTTGGTTGAAAGTATACCGCATGATGCCTGTAGCCATTAAATTCTTGTCGTGATCAAGGACTCGAGTGGCTTCTTCGGCTATTTTGAAGGCAGCCGGGGATTCGTTTGTTCCTTGATAGCGGTTGGAAAAAGAAAAGGAAGCCGAAGCCCTGATTTTAGGGGTGAACGTGCCGTTGAGCTTGAGGAAGCCCTGCCATGTTCTATTGTTCCAATCGAAATTTTCTTGGGTTATCCCCATCGGATCGGACCAGGGCACAAAGCTGGTTTCCTGAGACTGGTGGGTAAATCCGATATTGCCGAAGAACCATATAATGTCTTTAAGAATAGGGCCGGATAGTAGGAAAGAAGAGTCGATTAGCCTTTTGTCGATGTTCGGAATGGAGGTATATCTGTCACCGATCTCATCATTGCCAATAAGAGACTGACTCAAGCCTTTGTCGGTGAAATAAACAAGAGCTTCTCCGCTATAGGAATTGCTGCCTATCCGGGTGACGATATTGATATAACCACCGTCATCGGCTGTGTTCTCTGCGGGATGTGCTCCCGTCTCCAGCTCGATTTCTTCCGTAACATCGATGTCTAGGGGAATAACCGGAGTTCCGTCTACCGGATCGGTGATGTTAAAGCCGTCCTGGAAAAAGGAGTTGGTTCTGACTGATGCTCCATGAGTCGAGAAGTATTCTGAATATAAATCGGAGCGGGTGACGATACCAGGGCCGCCTTTAATGAGAAAAGATAAGTCACGGGGAAAAGGAATATGACGTATGATATTGTTATCTATCGTGGAAGAATTTTTCGCGGACTCAATATCCAGGGTAGGAGAAATCGCTTTCTTTGTGATCTCTTCCTCAACGGTGCTCATTTCCAGCGTAATCGTGAAGTTGACCGTCTTTCCGACGCTGATGATGATATCTTCAATGGATACGGTTTTGAAGCCGGGCATCTCGACCATAATGGTATAATGGCCGGGAGGAAGGCTTTTGAACCGAACCAGACCTGTATCCGTGGTGATATAGGTGTGAAATCCGATCAAGGATTTTGAGGATAGGTAAACGAAGGCCCCGGGTAAAGGAAATCCTTCAGCATCGATGATTTTTGCTTTTAAGGTTCCTGATTCTTTACTGGCTTGAGCGGGTATTGAGAGGACGATGGCTATGTATATAATCAAAAAAATGATGTTGCAAATCTTCCGCAATTTGGCCTCCTCAGTTTATTTCACGGCGTTCCTGCTCAGAGCAGTGATTCCGGTTGGAATTCCAGTCTTGCTTTTAAATATAACTCTTTAAGCTTTTGCAACGTTACAATTCGTGCCTTCCTACATATTCACTATTCATACATTTAGCCGGAACTAGTTCCTGAATGATACAGGTATCATATTAACAATTATAGGGTATTTTTACAATCTGACAGATGGACAGAGCGGACTGTGCTTTTAGGGTCATTTTTATTAAATTTGGTTTTGTGACCATAACGCCGCACCAATCAGACCGGCAGAATTTCCCAAAACAGCATTAACGATCTTGCAGCAGCGAAAGGAAGCGCCGTATGATCGTTTTTCAGTCTCGTCGAGTACAAAAGGAAGAAAATAATCGCCGGATTTCATGATTCCTCCGCCCAGAATGATCTTTTCCGGATTGAGAAGATTGATGACGGAGGCTAAACCGATGCCTAAAAAATAACCGGCCCGGCTGACGGCTTTTGTGGCGGACGGATCTCCTTTTTTTGCCCGGGAGAAAACTTCTTTGGCCGTGATCATGTCTTTGTGGTGAGAGTCCTCTTTATATGTCGAAATGATCTTCCACGAAGAGACTTCGGTTTCCAAGCAGCCGCGGCTGCCGCAATTACAGGGATCACCCTCGGTGTTGACCGTGATGTGGCCCAGTTCCCCGGCGAATCCGCATTTTCCCTGCCACAAGTTTCCTTCAAGAATGATGCCGGAGCCCACTCCGGTTCCGATCGTGAGCATGACCATACTATGAGCGTCTTTACCCGCTCCCGCCTTATATTCTCCGAATGCCGCCATGTTGGCATCATTGTTCAACTGGAAGGGAACATCGATGAATTTAGCCAGGGCCGGTTTCAGTGCGAAGCCGTCCAGTTCGGGATAATTAGGTGATTGAAGAATTTTTTCTTCGGAACGGCTGAAAATACCGGGAATGCCGAATCCGGCAGAAAGGACATTTTTACTACTTTGTTTTTTTAGATTTTCCCAGATGTCCTTAAGCGTTTCGAGTAGAGAGTTTATCTTTGTCGGCGTTTTTATGTTTCCGGAATGAATGATCCGGCCTTCATCAGAGACCAAACCATACTTAAGCTCTGTTCCTCCCATGTCGAATCCGGCATAAAAAGACATTGTTTTCCCCTTTTGTCTATTTTTTGAGACCGATGACGGCATAATTTGACGGTGCGTAAAGAAGGCGGTTCAATTTGTCAATGTTGCTGTTGATGATTTCGGCGGTTTCGTTTCCAACAGGCAGTGTCTTCAGTTGTTCCTCTTCCGGTGTGGATGAGTACACGATTTCCGCTTCTTCAAAACCCGAACTTTCCAATAAAAATTTCAAAGCTTGCGGATGAACCGGTTTTTGGTGGGTCATATCGAGGAAAAAGGTCTGAACGAGAGAAAAAACCGATGTGGGATTGATGGTTTCCAAAACAATTCGGCTCTGCGGCATCAGCTTATCGAATGCCAATTCGATAAATTTTTTAAGTTGGCCGGGGTGGAGATGCTCGATGACCTGCGAAGAAAAAATTCCCGATAACGAGTTATCCCTGCATTCAGCCAAGGCTTCCAGGATGTCTTTTTTCCGGCTGTTAAGGCCCTTGTCACGGCAGATGTCAATCATCTGTTCATTGATGTCGATTCCTTGAGCCGGAACACCTGTTTCTTCGAGCATTTCCAGGAATTCACCGCGGCCGCAGCCGAGGTCGAGGACGAGGGGACCTTTTTGGAAATATTGAAGATAATCCCGCTGCTGGTCTTTTATCTGTTCCTCATGTCCCCGAAACCTGTTTTCGAAACCTGTATATAAATTGTCCTCAATGGGGTTCTGCAGTTCTTTGACCAAAGAGGGAGACGGCATTTTTTTCCCCTCAAGAAGAGTCAGCAGCCGGGTTAGCTGTTTCCGGAGCTGGATAAATTTTTTCATCAAGATTTTCACATCGGCATACTCTACGGACAATTGGTCCACCCGCCATTCCATGCTTTTAAAAATCATGGCAACATGGTTGCTTCCCAGGATATCCCATTCTTTGTCTTTGGCATCCGTCATTGCAGACTGCAGCTCAACCAGCTCGAGGAAGGATGTGAACATTTTTTGGAGACGGAGCCAATTGTTTTTCAGTTCTTTTCGGCAGTCATCCAGAAGAGAAAGAAATGCTTGGGATTCGGTTTTCTCATAGGATGTTTCTTTTGAAGCCTGCCGCAAGGAAAATTTACGGTCTTTTTTTGTATGGCCGGGGGCCGCTTTCTGACGGAGAGTTTCAAGCTGTGATGCCAGGTTCCGGTCGGCGGTCTCTATATCCGATAAAAAATTGTTGTTTTTTTCTTTGAAAGATTTTAATGCTTCTCGGAATTTTTTTTCTTTGGATTCCCGATCATGAGTGAGTTTTTCAATGGTCCGTTTCATTCGTCCTTGGAAGGAGGCGGGGATTCTTTATTGTCCGCTTTTTTTTCCTGGTCTTTTCCGCCGATCGATTTCCGAAAATTTTTAATACCTTCCCCTAGAGATTTCCCCAATTCCGGAAGTTTTCGGGCGCCGAAAATAATGACGATAATGAGAACGATGAGCAATAATTCTGTCGGGCCGACGGGGCCGAATAAAAACATCTAATCCTCCTTAGAGGGTATAATTTTCATCGCGTGTGCGGTGGAATGTACTCACACAAATTACTTTAGTCCAGGTTAAAAGTCAATACCGGGAAGGGTGCGCGAAGGACGTTGAAAGCACAGCTTGAGGAATACACCGTGTCAGGGGAGGCATAATGGGAAAACCGCTTTTTCAGAGGGAATGATAGACCGGAAGGACCAAATATTCTATACTGGCTTGTCTGAAATAAATGAAAAAAAACATTCGAAACTTTTCCATAATTGCCCACATCGACCACGGCAAGTCTACTTTAGCCGACCGGCTTCTAGAGCAAACGAAGGCTCTTTCCCAGAGAGAGTGGAGGGCACAGGTTCTGGATACCATGGATTTGGAACGGGAGAGAGGGATAACCATCAAGGCCCATACGGCCCGCCTCGAATATTCAGGCTATAAGGGCGAAACTTTTATCCTCAACCTCATCGACACCCCGGGCCATGTCGATTTTTCATATGAGGTCTCCAGAAGTCTGGCGGCCTGCGAAGGAGCGCTTTTGGTGATTGACAGCTCCCAGGGTGTAGAAGCGCAGACAGTGGCCAATACTTATCTGGCTTTACAAAATGACCTGGTTCTTATCCCGGTCATCAATAAAATAGACCTTCCCCAAGCCCGAGTCGATAGTACTCTCGAGCAGTTGGAAAAAATCATCGGCATATCCCGGGATGAAGCCTTATTGATCAGTGCAAAAAAGGGGGAAGGTATTGAAGAGGTACTAAAGAGTATCGTTGACCGTATTCCTCCTCCCGGAGGGAATCCGGATGCTCCACTTAAAGCGCTGGTGTTTGATTCGTGGTTCGATTCCTACCGCGGAGTGATCATTCTTGTCCGGATTTTTGAGGGACGCCTGTCTGTGAATATGCAGGTGGAATTATTGTCCACTGGTGCGGTCTGTCAGGTGGAGGAAATAGGAACCTTAACACTGAAACCACGCCGTGTTAACGAGCTGGCTGCCGGTGAGGTGGGTTATGTTATTGCCGGTATCAGGGACCTGGAACATGCTCGAATCGGGGATACCCTTACGGATAAAAAAAGGCCTACAGCCATCCGTCTCCCCGGTTTCCAAGAGGCCAAGCCCATGGTTTTTTGCGGTATGTATCCCGCAGGTGAAACGGGAGTGGAGGAACTTCGCCGGGCCTTGGAAAAGCTGCGGTTGAATGATGCTTCCTTTCAGGTTGAGCCCGAATCCTCACCAGCGCTGGGTATGGGTTTTCGCTGCGGTTTTCTCGGTCTTCTTCACCGGGAAATCATCCAGGAAAGGCTGGAGAGAGAGTTCGGATTGAACCTTGTGACGACAGCGCCCAGTGTTGTCTATCGTGTTTATGATAAGTCCGGCGACATGCGGGAGATTCGAAATCCTTCCGAGTTTCCATCATCTGAACAGATTGAGAGGAATGACGAGCCGGTTATCGAAGCCATGATCATCACTCCCGACAGGTATCTGGGCCCGGTCTTGAAGTTGCTGGAAGAGCGGCGAGGCGTACAGAAAAAAATGGAATATATCAGCCCCCAGCGAGTGCTATTAACATACCGGATTCCCTTGAACGAGGTGGTCATCGATTTTTTCAGCCGCCTTAAATCCTTATCCCAGGGATATGCTTCCTTGGATTATGAGCTGGTAGGATACCAGGAAGCACATCTGGTCAAGCTGGATATATTGATCAACCGTCAGGCTGTTGATGCGCTGTCGGTCATCGTTCACCAGGATAAAGCTCACCGGTTGGGAAAGATGCTGGTCAACCGGATGAAAAATGTTATTCCCAGGCAGCAATTCGAGGTTTCTCTTCAGGCTGCGATCGGAAAACGTATTCTGGCCCGGGAGACCGTCAGTGCTTACCGAAAGGATGTGCTGGCCAAGCTTTACGGAGGAGACTACACCCGAAAGATGAAACTTCTGGAAAAGCAAAAAACGGGGAAAAAACGCATGAGGCGCGTGGGGCGCGTCGATATTCCCCAGGAAGCGTTCCTGGCCCTTCTGGACATCGAAGACAAGAGGTAAAGGGGGAGCTGAGTATTTACGGGCTGCGGACGTGTATCCTTTAGGTGAAAATTCAAACATACGAAAACTTTTGAGATTTGTGTATAATTCATGATAAGGGAAATCTGTCCATTGAGCCGGAATGTTTGATAAATCCTCTGTTTCGAAAAATCCCGGCTGTGTGACAACAAGGAGGAAGGAATGCTGCCGACAATCGCCTGGAAAGAAGGAACCATTGTGATGATCGACCAGCGGAAACTGCCTGCCGAAGAAGTTTATGTTACATGCCGGAGCTATCAAGACGTGGCCGAGGCCATTGAAAAAATGGTCATTCGCGGGGCGCCGGCTATTGGTGTTGCTGCGGCCTATGGCCTGGCTCTTGGACTGTGGACCCTCAAACAATCAGAAGATAGGCAGGCCGCCTTCAACAGAATTTTTCTTCGCTTAGAGAAAACCCGGCCTACCGCCGTCAATCTTTTTTGGGCACTGAAGAGGATGAAACGTGTTTTTGAGGAAAACATGGATATTTCTTTTGAACGGTTGAAGCAGCGGATGCTTGATGAGGCTCTGTCCATAGAACGGGAGGATATCGAAACCAACAAAAAGATCGGAATATGGGGTGAAGGATTGATCCATGACGGACAAATCATCCTGACCCACTGTAACGCCGGAGCCCTGGCTACAGCAGGTTTCGGTACGGCCCTGGGTGTTATTCGTGCGGCATTTTCCAAGGGAAAAAAAATTCGTGTTTTCGCCGATGAGACGCGGCCCTTTCTTCAAGGGGCCCGGCTTACCTGCTGGGAACTGAACCGTGATGGGATTCCTGTTGTTTTGATAACCGATAATATGGCGGGATATCTGATGTTAAAGGGAGAGATCGATGCCGTGATCACAGGGGCGGACAGGATTGCCGCCAACGGAGATACGGCCAATAAAATCGGCACATATACCGTTGCCGTTCTGGCTAAAGAGCATAATATTCCTTTCTATGTTGCGGCGCCGCTCAGTACGGTTGATTTTGATAAAACTGACGGAAGCGGAATTCCCATTGAAGAGAGGGAACCCGAAGAGGTGCGGAAAATCGGGGGCTCCTGTTTGACCGTTCCCGGAATTGATGTCAGAAATCCGGCTTTTGATGTGACACCCGCCCGCTTTATTACGGCCATTGTCACCGAAAAGGGGGTTGCCTATCCCCCCTATAAAAAGAACCTGAGGTATTCATAAAAAATGCTGTTGCTCGGAATAGAAACATCCTGTGATGAGACGGCGGCAGCTGTTCTTGATGATCAATTTTCCCTTTTAAGCAGCGTGGTGCTGTCGCAGGAGAAGATTCATGCCCCATACGGGGGGATTGTTCCCGAACTGGCTTCGCGAGAGCATATTCGTTCCATCGTACATGTGGTCGCTGAGGCCGTACGAAGAGCCGGCATCGATATCCAAAAGATCGATGTTTATGCCGTCACCCAAGGACCTGGATTGATCGGGTCTCTTCTGGTCGGGCTTTCCTTTGCCAAAGGCCTGGCCTATATTTTTGGTAAGCCCCTGGTCCCTGTGGATCATGTTGAAGCGCATATCCATTCTACCTTTCTTGAGAATCCCGACGTTCTCTTTCCTGCACTGGCCCTGGTCGTATCGGGAGGTCACACAAGCCTTTTCGCCATGGGCCATAAGCTGGATTACCGCCTTGTCGGGAAAACACGTGATGATGCTGCGGGGGAAGCCCTGGATAAAATTGCCAAACACCTGGATCTGGGTTATCCCGGAGGCCCCTTGATCGACAAGCTGGCTGAAAAAGGTGACCAGGCAAGGTTTCCTTTCGGACTTCCCCATATGACTGATGGCAGCCTCGATTTCAGCTTCAGTGGTTTGAAAACGGCCGCCCTCAAGACGATTCGCCGGGCCGGGATCAAAAAAGGAAGAAGCGGTGTTTTTTGTGATTTCCTGGCATCATTCCAAATGGCCGTCATTAGGGCCCTTATGGAAAATCTTGAGCGTGCAGTGAGAAAATACCGGCCCCGCTCCCTGATCCTGAGCGGTGGTGTTGCCCGGAACCGGAGTTTGCGAAAAGAATTCCAGGCATTCGCTGGAAAAAAAGACTTAAAAGCTTATGTTCCCAATCCTTCCTTCTGTACGGATAACGCGGCCATGGTTGCCGCCCTCGGCCTCGAGCAGTTCCGTTCAGGTGGGAGCAAGGCTGGTTTTCCCCTGGACCTGAATGCCTATCCACGCAGGGAAGCGCGGTCCTGACAGGGAATCCTTCTGTTATCACAAATAATCAAGTCTTGATTAACCGGTTTTTTCCTCATAAAATGTGATTTCCTGTTTCAGCCTGAAGAAAAAGGCTTAAAAAGGATAGGGAGAGATGTCCATGAGTCAAAAGCGACAGAAAAATCACTTCTTTGAATCCGCGGTTTTTTCACGCCGGAATTTTTTGAGAAAAAGCGCCGCAGCCGGTCTGGGTATGAGTATGAGCGGAAAAATTCTGAAGGCAGGTCAGATCCATCCGGGGCACAAGCCGGAGCCGATACGGGCCGGTGCACTGGATAAAGTAAGAATGGGTTTTGTTGGTGTCGGCTTGCAGGGGTCCGCCCATGTCAGGAATTTTCTCAAAATAGACAAGGTGGAGATCAAGGCCGTCTGCGATATCGTTCCCGAAAAAGTGGAGCGAATCCAGGCTTGGGTTCGCGATGCCGGCCAATCCACCCCGACAGGTTATACGAAAGGCGAGTATGATTTTCTTCATCTCTGTGAGCGGGGCGACCTCGATCTCGTTGTGACGGCCACTCCCTGGAAATGGCATGTTCCCGTCTGCGTGGCGGCCATGAAAAACGGAAAGCATGCGGCGACAGAGGTTCCCGCCGCCGTAACCCTGGATGCCTGCTGGGAATTGGTGGAGACTTCGGAAAAAACGCAAAAGCACTGTGTTATGCTGGAAAACTGCTGCTACAGCCGAAGGGCCCTTCTGATCCTTAATCTTGTCCGAAAAGGGAAGCTCGGCGAGGTCATCAATGGAACCTGCGGTTATCTGCATGATCTTCGCGAGGTAAAATTCAACGGTAAAGACGAGGCCCTCTGGAGGACGGCCCATTCTATCACCCGTAACGGCAATCTTTATCCTACTCACGGCCTGGGGCCCGTGGCCGAAGCCATGGATATCAACCGGGGAGACGGGTTTGACTACCTGGTTTCCATGAGCAGTGTTTCACGGGGACTCCGTCTTTACGCCGCCGAAAAATTCGGAGTCACAGATCCGGCTGCGGCGAGAAGATATGCCCTGGGAGATGTTAATATCAGCCTGATTCGCACCAAAAAAGGCCGTACCATTACTGTTTTTCATGACTGTTCCTCTCCCCGTCCCTACAGCAGAATCGATCGTATTCAGGGGACCAGGGGAATCATCGAGGGGTATCCCGACAGGGTCCACATTGAAGGAAGCAGTCCCCAGCATGAATGGGAGGAGTTCGAAGCCTATGAAAAGGAATTCGGCCATCCCCTGTGGCAAAACCTCGAAAAACTGGCTAAAGGAGCCGGACATGGAGGCATGGATTTTCTTGAGGATTTCCGTCTGATCGATGCCCTGCTCCATGGTCGGTATCCGGACATGGATGTCTATGACGCAGCAGCCTGGAGTGTAGTCTCCGAGCTCAGCGAAAGGTCCGTCGCCAATAAGAGCCGTCCAATGGATTTTCCCGATTTTACCCGGGGTGCCTGGAAAACGAATCCCCGTATATTTATTGCCGATATGTAGCTAAAAAAAGAGATTCAGGCCGTTTTTTTCCCGGCTAGCGGACTTTTTTTCCGCAGGAAGGGCAGGTGTCAAAATCCGGATCCAGAGGACGCCCGCAGTAGGGACATTGCTTTTGGTAGCGGTCGAAATCAACATCCAGGGGGCTGCCGTTTACCTCAAATTTTCTTCCGCAGTGCTCACAATCCAGGAAAGGGGACTCCTTTTTAACGGGAAAAAGGGGAATAAAAAAAAGGCTGAAATAATGATCCGTCTTTTTCTGCCGGCATGAGATATGACCGCAGGAGGGACATGTCCGGGGAGTGTCGTCAAGTTTGACCGTTCGCGGTTGGATGCCTCCGATGAAAAAGAACATTTTTACCAATATGTGCCGTCTTGGTTAGGGAAACCGGGAAGATTTTTCCCCGTCCTCCAGATTTAAACCATAGACAATGAGCTCGGAAAGGGCGAATATTCCTTCACCGCCGGCGGAGTAGACCTTAAGATAGCGGGCGACACAGGGATGAAACTCCGCCCCCTCTGCGAATTCGGGATCATCAGGCTGTGAGCATAATGTATCCATTCCCGTTTGGATTTCTCCCATACCGGGCAGGATATCGATGAGAGGATAAAAATTTTCCCCGTCTTCCGAATATTCGATGCGGTATTCATCATCACAATCCACCTGGATCTTGAGCTCCATTATTTTCCAGGATTTTCCCAGGTCGATGATAAAATATGTTTCTTCGCTTTCCCAGGAAACGGAAAGGGAACCGGTGTTCTTTAAGCTTTCAGGAGGAATGCGGCCGTCGATGATCTGATTTGCCTCATTCGAAAAAACACCGAAACCCTGGACCTTTTCAGGGTGTATACATCGGTTTTTTCTTTGGTCTTGAAGTTGTGCGGGCGGTTTGTCCAGATAACCATAAATCCGTATTTCCGAAAGAGCGAACGTTTTATTTCCAGGCAGACCCTTTATTTTGATATAACGGGCTTCCACAGGGAAAATACTCATCTCCTCCAAGTAATGGGGGGTATCCGGTAACGTGCTCATGGTCGTCAATCCGGAGTCGGTTCCCTTATAAAGGGGATCAATGAGGACCAGGGGCTCAAATTCTTCATCATCGCAGGAGCATTCGATGAGGTAGCCGTCGTCGTTATCAACCTGGACTTCGATGTTCTGAACCATGAACACTTCTCCCAAATCCAGTTTGAAAAATGTGTCCAGGTCTTCCCAAGTTACGCAGCCGTCTGAATTCCAGGCTGATCCCTCGGGAAAAGTCTGGCCGTCGACCAAAAATCGAATGCTGCTGGTGTAAATACCGTTCCCCTCTACAGAGCATGGTTGGATGATATCAATGGTTTTTTCCTGGAGATGGGAGGGAATGGATGCGAGTATAAATATCGCTGCTATGGCTGCGAACTTCTGAAATGATTTTCTTCCCGTTTTGATCATTCTAAGATTGGTTATTCTTTCCCCTTTCATTTTAAACAACAATACGTTGAAATACAATAAAGCGATGAAGAGCATTTTGAATCTGATCCTGGTTCACTGCGAGTGCGCCGCAACGAAGCAGATGAGGCAAGATCGGCTCGCCTTTAGGGGGATTTGGCCGAATTTTAGTTAAAAATAAGTAATGCCTGAGGCCAAATTCATGAACAACACATGCTAGAAGGGGCCCCACTTAGTTACAACCGCCGGTATAAGCACCAAAAACCCGAGAATAACCCATATCAACATAAGGGGCAGAAACCACTTGGCCCATTTTTCCCACCGCAGACGGGCTAGTCCGAGCACACCCATTGTCACCCCTGATGTGGGGAGAATGGGATTGATGTATTCGGCAAGCTGAAAGGCCATAACCGTTGTTTGCCGTGTTATGCCGACAAGATCACCGAGAGGTGCCATAATGGGCATGGTCAGAGCGGCTTGAGCGGTTCCGGAATGAACAAAAAAGTTGATGATACACTGGCTGATAAACATAAGCTGGGAAGAGATAATGGGATGAAAATGTGATATTCCCTTGGCGATATAAAAAAGAGCCGTATCCAGAATTTTACCGTCAGTGGCCACGACCAGGATGGCCCGGGCACAGCCGATGATGAGGGCGACATTGACCATGTCCTTAGCCCCCGCTCCGAAGGACTGAGCCACTTCTTCCCCTTTGAGTTTTCCCAGGATGCCGCTGAGAATCCCGAGGGCTAGAAAAAGCCCCGCGATTTCATTGATATACCACTTGTATTTGAGGATGCCGAAAACAAGAAGGGCCATACCCACGAGAAAAAGAAGAAGAACCCTTTTGTGGGCTCCGCTGAGTGTGACCATCTCTTTTTTTCCTGAATCTAGAGCCAGGTCTTTTCGTTTTTTCTCATCATCAGAAAAGGATGGGCTCAAGCGCGGATTTTTTTTGATGCGGGAAGCGTAGCGCATAACAATAAGAACGGCCAGAGCTGTTCCCACAATCCAGAGCAAAAACCGGTAAGCGAACCCGGAATAGAGAGGGAGACCGGCGATTCCCTGGGCGATTCCAACCGTAAAGGGATTGAAAAATGCCCCGGCAAATCCGGCGGCCGCTCCGACGAAGGGAATGGCGACACCGACAATGGTGTCATATCCCAGAGATAAAGAAAGAGGGACGAAAATGAGGATGAAGGGCATGGTTTCTTCACACATGCCGAAGACGGCTCCTGCTACAGAAAAGATGATCATGGTTACGGGAATCAGCAAGGCACGCAGGGCGCGGCTTTTTTCAAACTTGACGGCCAGGTTGTGGATAAAGGCGGTGATGGCTCCTGTTTTTTGTATGACCGCGAAAGCACCTCCGACAACGAATAGAAAAGCGATGATATAAGCCGCATCAATAAATCCTTTAACAGGCGAAACAAACAAAGCGTCCAGCCCTTGTGGATTTCTCTCCGTCAACTGGAATGACCTGTCTACAGGAATGCTTCTCCCTTCTTTTTCCACTCTTTGATATTCCCCTCCGGGAACGATCCATGTGGCGGCGGCCGTAAGAATCACCATGGCATAGATCAGGATGAGCGTATGGGGAAGCTTTAATTTTTTTTGTTTCATATGAAAGGATCCTTTCGGAACTTTTTTCCTATTATATGAAACCCTCCGGAAAAGTGAAATTTTCCTTGCGAAAAGAGTGAAGATAAAATCTGACTTGTGGCACCCTATATTAACTGGGGCTATAATGTAAACAAATTGTCCTCTTAGAACGGTTATGAGAATGGAAAAACGATGGACACGGCTGCTGTTTCTTCAGGAAATCTTATGAATATACAGATGGCGGATGATGAAGATGTCTTTGAAAAGCTGATCGCTCCGGTCGAAAGACAAATGATGCGGACCATCTGGCGTGTTGTAAGGCATGATCAGATGGCGGAAGATACGCTGCAGGAAACTCTGGCGGTTATTTGGGAAAAACGAAATCGTGTTCGAAAGCATCCTAATCCAAGGGCACTCATTTTAAAGATTTGCCTGGATTGTGCTTATGATGCGTTGAGAAAGAAAAAACGCCAGAACCGGTTGCAGGGTGAGGTAAAGTCTGCCGCTGCCGGAGTTTTGACCCGGAATGATGCCTCTCATAACCTGGAGAAAAAACACGTTGAATCTGAAATTCTAAGATCAATCGGTCGTCTTTCACGAAACCAGGCTGTTGCGGTTTTGATGCGGATTGTCCAGGAACAGTCTTATGAAACCATTGCCGAAGTCATGGGATGCAGCCAGGCAACGGCAAGGATTCATGTTTTGAGAGGACGGAAACGCCTCAGCCGTTGGCTTGCCCCTCTTTATTATTCTTCATATGAGGAGTCGAAAAATGGCTGAAAAAAGAGAACAAAACACCAGAATGGACGACTTCATAAAAAAAGTCCTTTGTGATGACCTGCCGCAGGAGACGGAAAGACGCATGAAAAACCGTCTTGATCTGTTCAAAGAAAAAATTGGCAGTGCCGGCCGGACTTCAAAAACTATTCAGAAGAATTTATGGAGCATTGGATCTCAGGAATGGTTGAGGCGTGCCTTCCGGAAGGAATTACTGGTCTTTTCCTCTTTAATCATGATTTTTGCAGGTGGATTTTTCCATATTTCAGGCCGAAAGAACGCGGTGGCTGAGACGTTATCTATGTTGAATACATCTTTTTCCGTTTTGGACAGAATAAGAGAAGCCCATTCGATGGAATGCCGTCTTCATGTTTCCGCCGGTGATGAAACCTGTCTTGACTATACCATTCGTTGGCTTACGCCCGGAAAAACGAGGGTCGATGTAACTAAAGGGGAGACGGCGATAAAAACTTTATGGACAGAAGGTGGGGGATTTGTCGTTGCTGACCACATTCACAAGGATATACGCCGTTACTCCAGCCTGGAGCGAATCGAAGATTCTTTGTTCGGGCCGGCATGGGATTTTTTCTCGCCGGAACAGCTTGCCGATGCCGTTTATAAAAGGTGGAAACCGCTGAATTGTCAGGATAAGGATCACAGAAAAACGTTTATTTTTGTGAACGGAAATGTTGTGTTGGAGTTGACGGTCGATGGGAATTCGTATCAGCCCCTTAGAATGAAAATATTGGCGTCCGGCCCAACTGAAGATGTTGATGTCCGCTATAGGATTTTGGAGGCTCAGTTTTTCTGGAATATTCAGGTTTCTCCGAAAATTTTTAAAACACCATAAAAAATGATCACGGAGGAGTTGTGGATATTTGAATAATTTGGAAACAAGGAGGAATATACCATGACCTCTGGAACGCATAAAAAAAACCCGTTTTTTATTGGTGGAAGGATCTTATTCTTTGTTTTTTTGATGGCTGTCGCGGTCCTTTCGGGAAGATTCTCTGATATTTTAAATCTTCATAGTCTGGTTTTTGTTTTGGTTGGGGGAACGTCCCTCATCCTGATGAGTTTTACGGTTCACGAAATAACGGCTGCCTTTAAAGCTGCGGGAAGTCCGGCTGGCTCTTCTCCTGAAAATTCTCGTTCATTTATTTTTTGGGAGTCCGCGGCAAGAAATTTCTGGATGATGGGTGTCCTGGCCACTCTCATTTTTTTTGTTATCGCTCTAACGAATTCAAAGGGGGGAGTGGAAGGGATTGCAACCCGGATGGCTTCCGCCTTGATTCCGACACTCTACGGCGGGATTTTCTGTGTGGTTTGTCTGGTGCCTGCGTTGAAGCTGAAGGAGATCCACAAGGACATCCTCGTTGAAAAAAATGAGGGATGGTATGGAAAAGGGCAAAAGCATGTAAAGGTTCCCTTCAGATTGGAAAATGTTTTCGGATTTGTTGTTTTTCTGGCTCTTGTCGTGGAAAAAATCATCAGAACGGAATTCTCCTCGGATTCGCCCATTTTTAGCGCCTGGAAATGGGTGATTTACTGGCCGTCTTTGCTGGTCGTGCTTGGAGGGGCGATACTCCTGGTGCTGTTTGTCGGCAACTCTGCCAGGGGAAAAACCCTTACATTAGCCTTTTCCGTGATGGGATTTTTAGGATTGCTCATAGGGATCATTCAGGTTCTTCTTGGATTATCTTCACGAAACATTCAGGACATATCTGCTGCATTGACGTTTATTGTATCCTCGTGCTTTTTTGCCCTTATGGGAATGATGCTGGCAGGTGCTCCTCTGGAAGATTGGTCCGTTAAAGATCAAAAAGGAGAAAAGCACTCAACATTAAGCCGTGTCGCCTGGTTCATTTTTCCTCTTACTACCCTGATATTTTTGGTTATCACGTTTTTTTTGGTGATAACTCCGGTTAGAAAATAAATCTGCTCTATTCATACCTTAGGGAATCGATAGGATTGGCTGTGGCAGCCCGGATGGACTGCCAGCTTACAGTCAGCCAGGCGATCACCAGCGCTGCGGCGGCCGAAAGCAGAAAGGGCCAGATTGTCAGCGGGATACGGTAGGCAAAGTTTTGCAGCCACAGGTGCATCAGCCACCAGGCGGCCGGCCAGGCGATCAGGTTGGCGATTCCCACCCACAACAGGAAATCCTTCGAGAGAAGGGCCACGATTCCGGCTGTCGATGATCCCAGCACTTTTCGGATTCCGATTTCCTTGGTACGCTGCTCGGCCGCAAACAAAGCCAGGCCGAAAAGTCCCAAGCAGGCGATTAGCACGGCCAGCAATGTTCCGGACCGCAACAATTTTCCAAACCTGATCTCGGCGCGGTAGAGCCCGTCGATTTCTTCATCCAGGAAACGGTAGTCAAAAGGAGAGGCCGGAGCGTGCGTTTTTATGATTTTTTCGATGGCTGCCATCGATCCCTTCAAATCTCTTCCGTCCAGCCGGACATAAAAGTCGGTAAACCAGCCCGGCGCGATCACCAGGATCAAGGGAGCGATGGGTTCATGAAGGGATCTGAAGTGAAAGTCTTTGACGATGCCCACAATTCGTCCCTTGCGGTCGGGATCAAAGGGAAGCGGGACGTTAAAGCGTTTGCCGATAGGATTTTCCATTCCCATACGGTGAACGGCCGTTTCGTTAAGGATAACAGCCTCCGTGATATCCGTCGAATACTCTCTCGAAAAATAGCGTCCTTCGACCGTTTCGAGACCGAAAACATCGTCATATTCAAAATCCACCGAATGGATGGCCATGGAGAGCTTTTCTCCCGGCTTGCGTCCCTCCCAGTCCGCCTTGTCCGTGGTGAAACGTTTGTTGAGCGACCCGTTGGTTATACAGACGGACTTAACGTCGGGCCTTCGAAGCAGGGCCTCTCGAACGGCCCGGTAATTATTGCGGATGCCTCCGCGCAGTTCCATATTGAGGACATATTCGGGGTTGATTCCCCAATCCCGGCTGCGCATAAACGTGGACTGCCGCAAAACCACCACTGAGGAGATGATAAGCAGAATGGAAACAGTGAATTGGACCACCACCAGGATCTTGCGGAAGAGGGGACTGCCTCCGCGGGAAGTCGAGGACCGGGTGATAACCGCAGCGGGCCGGAATCCTGACAAATGGAGGGCCGGGTAAAGGCCGGCCGCCGTGCTCACAAACAGCGTCAGGAACAACATCTGAAGAGCAAGCGTTCCATTCAGGCTTAGCGCCAGCGATTTTCCGCTGACGGCATTTACACCGGGAAGCAACAACTTGATAAGCACCAATGAACCGATAAGAGCGATGAATGTTTTGAGCATGGAATCGCCGAGATGCTGGTAGACCAATTGTGTTCGTTTCGCTCCGATTACCTTTCGCATCGCCACTTCGCGAGCCTGTTTGGCCGACAGGGCGGTGCTCAAATTGATAAAATTGATGCAGGCCATGGCCAGAATGAGAAGCCCGACCAGGGAAAAGATTTTTACATAGGTCACGGATTTGGCGCCTGAGGTGCTGTATTGAAGATGGATATCGCGGGTGGGAAAGAGCGCCACATCGCTTTCCCAATCCGGCACATGCTCACGCATGATTCCTGAAATTTTAGCATTGACCTCATTAATATCTGAGCCTTGGCGCAATCTTACGTAATTTTTGTAGGCGATATCCGTCCAGGTTTCGAATCTCATGCCGGAGCGGGTGACGAAATCGATCGGCAGAAGGTAATCGAATTCCAGATGCGTGTTGCCGGGAAGGTCGGCGATGACGGCCGTCACGCGGAAATCATGCCATGTTCCCCACCACTCAAAATGCATGGTTTTGCCGACCGGGTCTTCGCTGCCGAAATATTTTTTCGCCATGCTTTCGGTGAGAACGAGCGAATTGGGGTCGTTCAGGGCGCCGCCCGGTGTGCCTTTGAGAAAAGTCAGGCTGAAGATATCAAAAAAACCGGGGTCCACACCGTTCACATCCCCGCTGAAGCTTTTGTCCTTGTAGCGCAGGGGGGAGCTGACAGGCCCAAAGCGTCGGGAGAAGTGGGTGACCTCGGGATATTGCTGTTGCAGAGCCGGGCCGATCGCCCCGCATCCGTAGATAGCGAACCTTGAGGAATTCGGCTGTTTATAGGTAACGATGTATATGCTATCGGCTTGTTCGTGCCAGCGGTCGTAGCTGAGTTCGTCGGTGACCCACATGACGATGAGCAGAAAGCAGGCCATGCCTACGGCCAGGCCGGTCATATTGATGAGGGAATATCCCTTGTTCCTTTTGAGGTTTCTTAAGGAAGTTTTCAGATAATTTTTGAACATGATGGTTCTCCATAGAAAAGATTTAATAAGGAATATCACCAGGATGAAAAAAAGTTTGGAAAACCAGATTATTCCAGAGACAAAAGGGCCTTTTTTTTCTCGAACGAAGGCATAACGGTCTTCCAAGTCTTCGATGATGGTCTCCCGCATGTGTTCGTCGGCTAAAAAGCCCAGAAAAAAACGGGTCAACTCGGGTATTCTGGACCTGTTGTTCTTTGTTTTCACTGTTCTTTTTTCAAATCGGGAACACCTTCCCACAAGGACTTGTTGACTTTCTGTGCGGAAATCAACCGTTCCATGCCGGAAGGTGTGAGCCGGTAATAGACCCTGGGGCGTCCGCTCTTTTCCGTGGGATTTTTTGCTTTTATGGTTTCGACGTATCCTTTTTCTTTGAGGCGGCTCAAAGGAGCGTAGATCGCTTCGGACAGCCAAGCCAGGCCGGTCTCTTTTTCCACCCGGCGGCGAATGGCGATTCCATAGGCCTTATCCTTCAATTTCCAAATGGCCAAAAGCAAAATTTCTTCGATCCTCGATGGTAGCGACATGGGTGCCTCTTGTATTATGGTTTGATTTGAATGGTTTTATTTAAACTATTCATATTGATATATACGTAAAAACATACAAAAAGTTACAAGAAAGAAGGATTTTTCGATTTGCGGAAAAAGCTGACGGAATTTTTTGGTTGGATTATCAAGAAAATTCATGTTTGTCGGAGCATAAAGCGAAGACACACAAAAAAATAATGATTCATGGAAGGGCTTGATTTGTCAGCGATGGGTCAGGGAATAATCCTCAGATAAAAGGGATGGCGGAGTAAAAGCTCATCGGAGAGCTGTTTTAGACTGATGTTTATCTGGTAGAGGCAGAGCTTTTTTAAGGGATAAAAAGCTTCGGGTGTGAAGTTGATTTCCCGGATTTCGTGATCGGTTTTGCCTCTATAAAGGGGAAGGTCGAAAAATTCCATTTCGATATCAAATTCCCCTTTTTCCGATCCGAATTCCAGCGTAATGTTTTCCAAGGGTTTTCGGGAGCTGAAAAGCATGGTATAAGTCTTGTCGTAGTGGAGATAAAAGTCTCCTTCATTTTTGGCTACGACACCTTTTCCCATAGGGAACATGTAAAAGCCGAGGGCACGCTGGGGGGAATAACGGACAACCCGGGTTGGATAAAGGGAAGTTCCGGGATAGATTACCCATAGGGTAAAAACAACCGCCAAAAGAAGGCAGACCACCGCCGGTCTCCAAAAACGTCCCGAAAGCCGCTCTTTTTTTTGGAAAGCATAGAAAGCCACGACACCTCCAAGGATAAAAATCCAGATATAGTTGGGCCAGTAGCCTGAGTTGTCGATCTTGATGAACGACGGCAGAAAATGGGGCAGGAATGTTTTGATGCTGCTGAGATGGACAAACATGTCACCGGGCCGGGCGGTATGCTCATGGGTCGTAGGCTGGTAGAGGAAGGTCGGTTGAAGAAGGAGTAGAACAACCGCGGTCAGGCTTAAAATACAGCAGACGATAAAGACATTCTTGAAGATCCTTTTCCGGTTATAAACCCAGAAATACCCCACTCCGATCATTCCGATCCACGTTAGGGGGCAGAGAACACGCCCCTGGGGGGAGAAACCCTGGCGGTGAGAGAGCAGAGCGTAATTGAGGATAAAAGGCAGCACGATCATACCGAAGAGGAAAAAATCCCGTTTTTTCCGCCGGAAAAGCTCGATAAACCCGAGGAAGGAAAAGAAATATAATGGAGCGTAGAGCAGCAGCCCGTCTCTCTGGTCGAGAAAATAGTCGAGGAGGGTTTCCAGCCGGAGCATAACCGGAATACTCAGGACGACCTGCCGGAACGACTGTGCTTTATCCGGAGTGAGGACGCCTTCGTAAATGGCGAAAGGAGAGAATGTTCCGTAGAGGTGGAAAACATATAGATAAAAAAATCCCATGGAAATAAGGGGCGGGGCCAGAAAAGCCAGCAACCGGACCCGTGCCCGGTGCTGTGTCCAGAGAAGATAGAGGGCGGCCAGGATAACCGCACCCATGATCAGATTGTATTTCAGTCCGAACCAGGGGAAAAGAGCTAGCAGAAAACCCATCAAAAGATAGTGGCCGAGTCCAAGGGATTTTTTTGAATGGGCTTTCCGGAAAACATACAGAGAAAAAAGGGCGATGGGAATCTCTGGATAAAGGTGAACGGCATAAAAGAGAACAGGGGCGGTGAAGGCGTACAGGAACCACAACATAAACGCCGTTCGCTCATTAAACCAAAGCTCGCGGGCAAAAAGGAAAAGCTGCAGACCGAGAAAAACAGCCCATAGGGAAAGACTGCCCTTAAGAAGGAATACCATAAGATTTCCTTTGGCATACTGCGCCAGGGCGTAGGCGGGGATCATGAGTACGGAAATGCCGGGCATGTTGATGGGATACCAGAAGCTTCCCCCTTTTTTCCCTTCTCGGGCGTAGGGTTGCAGGGTCAAGTTGGGTGATTTTTCCCTGTCGTAGAAAAAAAAGTAGTCTTTTTCCAGGTAATTGTTCCGGACGTTGAGGTCCCCGTCCTTAAGCAGGCTGTGAGTGGAAAGAAGATAATAGGGTTCATCTCCGGAAAAAGTCCGGCCTTTCCAAATCAAAACCAGGGTGCAGAGCTGGTAGATGATGAAGGCTGCGGCAAAAAGCAGGACAAGCTTTTTACGCAAGCTCAGGGCGGAAAACCACTTTTCCCATTTTTTTAAAAATGAAAAGCTCCCTTTTTCCCGGAATCTTCGATGTAAGAAAAGGGCCAGCGAAGTAAGGATAGCGGAGGCTCCCAGGACATGAAGGCGGCAGCGAAGGTCTTGGCGGGTGATGTAATTTGCCAGGAGAAAGGGAGCCGTCCACAGAAGGCCGAGGGGAAGAATGGGTGCCATTCCTTTGAAGGAAGGACGGCCTTCTCCGGAGAAAAAGATGCGGAGAAGTCCCTTCCGAATAAAAATCAGAAGGACAAACATAAAGGCTAGAACTGGGAAGAAAATCCATGGATTGAAGGGAAAAGAGTGGTCGCTTATAGACAGCCGGTTAAGTTCAAGATAAAGATTGATAAACAGAGCCGCTCCACAGGAAAAGAGGAACAGCCATAAGGCGGCCGGGACTTCCTTTTTCCGTATCATCGCTCCTATGTGATATTAAAAACATGGATGCCTGTCAATAGGAAGGGCTTTGAAGTTTTTTCCATTATTTGTGTTTTTTATAAACCATCATAGGCAGCACATACTGGGGAAGCCTGTTACGGTTCTTCTGCATCCTCGCTATCGCTTGAGATAATTTCCATTGAAATCGAAATATTCGAGGCTGTTTTTCTCTGCGTTTTGGATGATGAGATGGTCTTTTTCCGGAAGGATGCTCAACGGTGCAACGATACGGGACGTTGATTTTTCTCCCAGTCCGAATTTGTATAATAACTTCCCTGAAAGGTTAAAAACCAGGACTGAATTCATATGTTCTTTTTTACCTGCGTTAAAAAGTATTCAATGATATATGATGTTGTGTTTCATAGAGAAGAAAAGTATGGTATAAGAGAAAAATCCGCAAATGAAAAACGGCAAAAAAGTTATTGTCATCATGCCCGCTTACAACGCTGAAAAAACGTTGGAGCGGACGCTCGATGATATACCCAAGGAATGGATTGATGACATCATCTTAACCGATGACTGCAGCCGGGACGGGACGGTAAATCTGGCCCGAAAACTGGGATTGCGGGTTGTCGTCCACAAAAAAAACAGAGGTTACGGAGGAAACCAGAAAACATGTTACAGAGAAGCTCTCAAGGCAGGAGCGGATATCATTATCATGGTTCATCCCGATCATCAGTATGACCCAACCGTCATCCCCCAGCTCATTGAGTCTCTGCTAAAAGAGGAATGCGACGCCGTTTTCGGGTCGCGCATGCTTGGTGGCCATCCCCTGGAAGGGGGGATGCCCAAATGGAAATACCTGGCCAATATTTTTCTGACGGCGATGGAGAACGCCGTTTTTTACATGTACCTAACGGAGTATCACTCGGGACTCCGCGCCTACTCCCGCCGCTATCTGGAGACGGTGAAGTTCGAGCTTAATTCTGATGACTTTGTTTTTGATTCCGAGATCATCGCTCAAGGTGTGATACACAATTTGCGCATCCGGGAAATACCCATCCAAACGCGTTACTTTCAGGAGGCCTCCCAGATTGGATTGGGCAGAAGTTTAGTCTATGGGCTGTCCATCATGAAAACACTTTTTAAATTCAAACTTCATAAAAAAGGTTTCAAACGCTTCAAGATGTTCACATGACTGTGTCCTTTTTGTGTGAAGATAAGGGGACAGGTTGTGAAAGGATATTTTTGAAAAATCTGAGAAAATACGGAAATCCACCTTTCCGGACGGCCGTTGTTCACGGCGGTCCGGGGGCGGCCGGAGAGATGGCTCCCGTGGCCCGGGAGATGGGACGGCGTTTTGGGGTTATGGAGCCTCTTCAAACAGAAGTTACCCTTGAAGGACAAGTCGAAGAACTTTCCCGTGTTTTAAAGCAAAACGGAAACCTTCCCCTTTATCTTGTAGGATATTCCTGGGGCGCCTGGCTGTGTTTTATTCTGGCTGCTCGTTATCCTATGCTCGTTAAGAAGCTTATTCTCGTCGGAAGCGGGCCGTTTGAGGATAAATACGCGTCGAATATGCTGGAAAAGCGAATGGAGCATATGAACAAGAAAGACCGGGAGGAAGTAAAATATCTCATGAATGTCCTTGAGGGAAAAGAGCCGGGCGAAAGGAATAGGGCTCTGGCCCGGCTTGGATTGTTGATTGAAAAAGCCGATGCTTTTGATCCTTTGCCAAAGGATCAAAACGAAGAAAATAACATGATCATCCGGGCCGGTATTTTTCTTAATGTCTGGCGGGAAGCCGCGGAAATGAGAAAAAGCGGCCGTCTTCTGACTCTGGCAGGTGACATCAAATGTCCTGTAACCGCGATCCATGGGAACAATGATCCTCATCCGGCCGAAGGAGTTTGGAAACCCTTACAGAGCGTAATTAGGGATTTCCGTTTTATCCTTCTTGAACACTGCGGCCACAAGCCATGGATTGAACGGCAGGCCCGTGATAAGTTTTTCCGGGTCCTTGATGAAGAGTTGTCTTGACGGATGGACGTGTTGGAGTTCCCGGGGGCTGGGATAAAAAAACCTCTTGACATATAAGCCATTAGGCTTATAATTGCGCATATAAGGATTAAGACTGATAATGAAATATCCTTGGGCTGCGGTTATCACGGGGGATGTCGTAAAGTCGACCGCTCTATCCGACCGGCGTTCTGAGTGGATGAACACCGTTGAAAAGGTTTTGCAGGGTCTTGATGAGATCCCTGATTTCCGTCAAAAAAAATTTATGTTTTCGGGATTTTTTCGCGGCGATTCTTTCCAGATTCTTGCCTATGATCCTTCAGAGGTTTTGAGGTATGCGATCCTCTTGAGAACCCAGCTTATAAAGAAAGCGCCAAAATCCATGCCCCTCGATATCCGGCAGGGAATAGGTTTGGGCGAAATCCAGTATCTAAATGAAGAAAAAATCCAGGAAAGTGACGGCCAAGCTTTCAGATTGTCCGGCAGTGCCCTGGATAGCCTTAAAAGCTACAGGCGCCTTGCTCTTTTGACACCATGGCCTGAGACGAACAAAAAATGGTCGGTTTTCATGGTGTTTTTGGATGCACTGATGCAAAGATGGACGGAGGAGCAGGCTGAGGCGGTGTTTTACTGGTTAAGATCTGAGAACCAGACACAAATTGCGAAAAGGTTAAACATCAAACAACCGGCGGTTCAACAGCGGTTGCAGCTGGCCGGACATTTTGCCATTCAAGATGTCCTAAAGAGTTTCAAAAGTGATATTCAAAAATATAAAGCATAATATTTATAAACGTAATTATAAGGTGTAAAGCTTATGACTAACATTACCCTTATCCTGAGACTTCTTTTCGCTCATTTTCTTGGGGACTTTATGTTTCAAACGAAAACCATCGTTGATGATAAAAACCGGAAAAACTGGAAATCCCCCTGGCTTTTTTTCCACTGTTTTTTTTACTCTCTGCTTGTTTATGCAGCCGTTGGCGTATGGCGGTATTTTTATCTCGTTATCCCCTTTGTTTTTGTCACTCATTTTGTGATTGACGGCTGGAAATCCACCCTTGAGGATAAGCCGCAATATTTTATAGCCGATCAGGTTTTGCATTTGCTGGTTTTGGCAGGTGTTTTTTGTTTATGCGGCCAGGAGGCGGGTCCCTTTTTACGGGATATATTGACAAAGGTCTGGACATCCCAGGCTTTTCTGGGAGTCATTGGCGGGTTCGTTATGGTGACATTGCCCTTTGGACGGCTTGTCGGCTGTCTCACGAAAAATTTTCGTGAGAAGCTTGATACGCTGGATTTTAAAGGACTCCCTGATGCCGGACTCTGGATCGGATGTCTTGAGAGGCTGCTTATCTATTCCTTTATTCTGGCTGACTATCCGGAAGCCATTGCTCTCCTTGTTGGAGCGAAATCTCTTTTTCGTTTTGGCGACATTAAGGATTCGGCTAAGCGGGCCCAGACAGAATATATTCTGGTCGGAACCATGTTGAGTTTTGGCCTGGCGATGGCTTCGGGCTTTGCCGTCAAAAAACTTTTTCTTGGCTGATTTTTTGCTGAATCGCAAAATCCTTTAGCAATAAAATGAAAGGGACATCCCCATTTTTAGCGCACCTGTTGTCCCTGTCATGCTAAAAAAGATTGATTCTTGAATAGCCTATTCAAATATGGTATGTATGGTCACACTTCACATAAGGGAGTTACGTGGGGAAAGATTCCGGTTTTATAAGTGCTTCAAATGAAGATTCCTTTCGAAGCAGCCATCTTTTATACTTCGTTTTTGTTTCTATAGTCCCGGCCATATCGCACGTATTGTTCTCTTGGGCGGGATACAATCCTTCTGATGACGGATTCATTCTTGCCTACAGCCGTAGGATATTAGAGGGGCAGATCCCCCATCTTGATTTCATATCGATCCGTCCCGTCGGATCGGCGATCCTTCACCTTCCGGTTGTCCTTTTGGGAGGAGGGTATACCTATTGGATCTCCCGCTTTGTTGTCTGGTGTGAATTTGCCGTAATGGCTGCGGCTTGGACACATGTTTTCTCAAGCTTTGCAAGTCTGAAAGTCCGTCTCTTTGATAAAACATTGTTTTTTTTCGTGGCCTATATTTTTTCCGTTCACACCTTCCCGGTTATGGCATGGCATACCATTGATGGGCTTTTGATGATTTCACTGGGTCTGGTATGGACCCGGAAAAAGAAACCGGCCGTCAAATTTATAGGATTTTTCTTTTTGGGGCTGTCTTGTCTTTTCAAGCAAAGTTTTATTCCTGCGGTATTTGTCCTGCCTTTTATATGGAACGAATGGAAAAACAAGAAAACTTGGGTGGCCATATTTCTGCCGGGCTTATTGTATTCGGGATATTTGCTGGTTGCGGGGGCCTTTGGAGACGCTTTTATCCAATTATGCTTTCAGACAGGTATCATACAGGCGGGATTCATCAGTTATCTGACCGAGTGGATAACGTTTCCTTTGGGGATAATATGGGGTTTTTTGTCTTGTCTGTTAATGTACCGCAGAAAGCTCTTGAATGGTGTCTTCAAACCGAATTTCCTTCGTGCGGCCGGTATGACGGCCTTGGGAGTCTCTCTTTTTACTTATCCTGCCGGGCTTTGGATGGGAAGGGCTGTTTGGAATCTTGCTTTTTGGCTTTTTGGCATCGTGGCGGGAACGGCGCTCTATTTTTTTCTTTTTGCAAAAAGGAGCGAAAGAGGAAATGTTCTTAAACCTGTATTGTCAGCCTTGGTGATCGCCTGGAGTGTTTCTCTGTCAAAGGGCTACAATTCACCCTCTTTGGCTGCAGGTATCCTGGCCTTGGTGATACTGCTCCTCATCTTTTCTGTGTTCCCTTCAGGGGCCGGGAAAAATGTCAAACGTCTTTTTGGCCTGCTGAAGTGCGCTCTTTTGATCATGTCGGTGGGAGCTTTTGTATGGGCGAGATACAATCATATCTATCTGGAACGGCCCGCATCGGACCTTGAATATTCTTTGGAGGATATTTTCCCTGGTACCAAAAAAATAAGAACCAATGAAAATACCTTTCGTTTTCTGAAGGATTTGGATCGTGCTGTGGAAAAGTACCGGGGAGAGGAGTTCACCATCATTCCTGATTGCGCCGGATATTGGGTGAAGGCTTCTCAGGTCAATCCCCTTTCCATTGATTGGTTGCAGCCCGTGGAGCTGAAAAATCAGAGGCTAGTCGACAGATTGGAAAATGAAATAAGGTCAAAACAAGGTTTGATTCTGATTGTTCAGAAAGTTCATGCTGAATATCTCTTTAGGGAATTCCGGCCGATTCCGGAAAACTCGGCCTATAAATTGGTAAACTTCATACGGACTGGGGGTCGAAAGTTCGCCGGAACCGAATATTTTGATATGTATCGTTTTTTATATGAAGGGGAAAAATGACTGTATCCAGGCAAGGCGAATTCCGGAAAAAAAACATGAATCCGGGGGGAAAAGCTGCCGGCCGGACCTTGCTGCGGGAGACAAAGGGTATCTTTTATTATTCCGCTTTCATTTTGCTTTTTCTGCTTATCATTATCGAGTTGGCAGCGATTCTTTGGCTCAACCAGGGCCATTTGATTTTCACCCTGGATGATGCTTACATTCATCTGAGTCTTGCGGAGAATATCAAGGAAGGTCACTACGGAATAAATAAGAATGAATTCTCCACCCCCTCCTCCAGTATCATCTGGCCTTTTTTTCTGGTTCCCTTTGCCCCTTTGAAATCAGCCGGTGCTTTTATTCTGATTTTGAATGTTCTTTTTGCTTTTTTGAGCATGATCCTTATCTACAGAATCCTGGAGCTTTTTTTCCGGTTTTGGGAGGGACGGGAAAAAAACCTTTTTATCGGCTTTATAGCGATGTTGTGCATTCCGGCTATGAATATTATCGGGTTGGTTTTTACAGGTATGGAGCATTCATTGCAGCTTGTTTTTGCCCTATTGGTTATCCTGGGAGTGATATGGGACATTCAAAAAGATCAGGTTACATGGTGGTTTTTGTCGGCTGTTGTGGCGGGGCCGCTTGTCCGGTATGAAAATCTCGCATTATCCATGCCGGTTCTTGTGTTTTTGATTCTGCGAAAACGCCATAAAAAAGCTCTTGTTTGTTTTATCCTTATGGCCATTTTAGTGGGGGGATTTTCTCTTTTCCTGAGCCGGGAAGGTCACTCTTTTTTCCCGGACTCGGTGAGGCTCAAGTCTTCCGTCGCTTCCTTGAAGTTGGAACCCGCCACGATCATAGGAGGTCTTAATCGAAGCCTTCGTGACGGAAGAGGATTCGTGATATTTCTCGGCTCGTTTCCCCTTCTTCTGTGGATGCTGGATTCACGCATAAAGTTAAAAGAAAGACTCGTTTTCGGTACGGTGTTTCTTTGTGTTTTTTTGCATTTGTTGTTTGGGAGATATGGCTGGTACGGCCGTTACGAAATTTATATCTGGTGTGTTATTTTGATAACGCTCGTTTTTGGATTCAGAGAAAATATCGTTCATTTTGTCAGCGGGAGAAAGATGCTCAACGTCTTTGTCGTGTTTTGTCTTTTTATAGGTTACACATGTTATCCTTATGTGAAAATTCTTTTTACCACCCCTTTTGGATCCAATAACATCTATCAGCAACAATACCAGATCCACCGTTTCGCCGTTGAATATTACAAAAAACCGATTGCCGTCAATGACTTGGGCTGGCCTTCCTACCGGAATGACCATTATGTTTTGGATTTATGGGGATTGGGTTCCAGGGAGGCGTTCGACAGGCGAATGAAGGAAAAGGATACGGATTGGATGGATGCACTGGTTCGGAAATATGGTGTTTCTGTTGTTGTCATTTATAAAGAGATTTTTGAGGGGATTCCGGAATCCTGGATTCCCATGGCGGAGATGTTTTTAAGAAATCCTCGGGTTACAGCCTCCAAGGACACCGTCACGTTTTATGTCACGGTTGAGGGCGAAAAGGAACAAGTGCGGAGTGTGCTTCAACGGTTCAGCCTTTCTTTGCCAAAAGGGGTCAAGCTTAAGATTGAATGATCATTGAGGAATAACCGAGAAATGGTAGGGATTTTGGAAAGTTGAGATAGCCGACTTTCTTTCCAGATGAATGTTTACCTGATAGAGATTTGTGCTTTTTAGTTTGTAAGAGGGGGGACCGGCTAGATACAGTGTTTTGATCTCCTTAGAAGTTCGGCCCTGGAAGAGGACGGCGTCGAAATAGCCGACCCTGACATCGTAATCCCCTGCGGACGAACCGAAACGGATTTGAAAAGATTTGATTTCTCTCCAGGATGTGAAGAAAAAAACATAGGAACGGTTGTCCTGAGGAAGAATAAATGTGCCGGGCCGGGGCATGCGGGCCACATGTCCCAGGGAATAGAATGTCATTTTTTCACCTGTAGGAAAGACCGTTCTGACGGGAGAAAGGAGCACGGGCCGGGGATAAAGGACCAACCAGAAAAATACCAAGAGCAGAAGGCCTGCGGCGATCAGGCCGTGGGCGGCATAAGGAAGCGTAAAACGGTGTTTTTTGACCGTTGCGTAGGCAACCGTAAAAAAAACTAGGGCGCCGATCCAGATGAAGTTGGCCGGCCAGCGGGAATCTTCGATTTTCAAGAATGAAGGCAGGTATTTGGGAAGATAAAAGTGCAGGTTGCTGAGGTTTAGGAAAAGAAGGCCCGCCCGTTGTGTTTCTCCTACCGTAGTCAGTTGGTAGAGAGCCAGAGGGATCCTGATCAAAAGAACGGAAACGGCCAGGCTGGTTGCGACGGCCAAGGAAAATAGCAACCGGAAGACCTTTTTGGCGCCGTATACAAGGAAAAAACCCAAGGGTACAGCCAGTCCCCAACAGACAGCCACCAAGGGACGGGCTTGGGGAGCGTAACCCGTTCTCTGAGTCAAAAAGGCGGAGTTGAGAATGTAAGGAGCCGTGATAAAAAATAGCAAAAGGAAAAAACGGAATTTCCGTTTGATCATCTCGACCGCTCCCAACAGGGAAAAAAAGTAAACCGGGGCATAAAGCAGAAGACCGTCCCGCTGGTCGAGGAAATAGCCGGCCAGGGTTTCCCATCTAAAGCGGAAAGGTATGCCCGTCAGCAGGATTTTCAGGTATTCCATCGATTCCCGGGAGGAGATAACTCCCCGCCAGGAGACCGAGGTTAGGGAAAATGAACCATAGAGGCTAACTTGGAAGATAAAATAAACGGCGAGAATCAATGCCGGAGTTCCAAAAAACCAGGCCGATTTCCAGCCCAATCGGTGTTTCCTTAGAAAAACCCAGAGGGAATACAGAAATAGTGGACCCATGATGAAAATGTATTTAAGGGCGTGAAACCAGATCATAACCGACAAAGCGGCGCCGAGAATCATAAGCAACCCGGGACTAAAGGAAGGAGAGAAGCGGACTTTTCGAAAGACATACATGGAGAGGAGAGCGACGATGATCTCCGGGTAGATATGGATCGAGTAAAAAAGAACAGGTGAGGTGAAGCTGAAGATAAACCAGAGTAGCAGGGCGGTTTTTTCTCTTTTCCATTCCTGAAGAGCAAAAAGATAGATCTGAATTCCGAGCAGGGTTCCGAAAAGGCTCATGCCGAGACGTACGAACCAGACCATCAGGCTTTTTCCAAATAGGGAGCCGATTAAATAAAAGGGAAGCATCAATAGGGAAGTCCCGGGCGAATGAAACGAATATTGTCCTTTGGCGCCGGGGGCAAGATGAGGATCGATGCGGGTTTCTTCAGGCATATAAGCCCTGTAGTCCCGGCCGTTATAGTTATTTTCCAGGTCGAAATCCCCGTCTTTGATCAAGCTGTGAGTGATGAGGAGATAGTGGGGTTCGTCCCCGGAGACGGTAACACCGGATAAGCAGATCAAGGCAGAGGCAGCGTTGAATAAAATAAAGGCTGACAAGAACAGAATTTTAACCTTTTGTCGAAGGGGACGGCTGAAAAAACGGCTCGCCGCTTTACTTAATATGCCCGTTTTTTTCTCCAATACAAGGAGCCGGGTTCCTTTGAGATAAAGGACGGCGAAAAATACCGCCCCTGCGAGGATACCAAGCCGGTTTATCAAATCCTCACGGTCCAGGTAGCGGGAGAGGACGAAGGGAGTCAATAAAAAAAACAGGATAGGAGTATAGGTCAAAATATCATATGCCCATTCTTTTGACAGGGGAGACGCGTAAAAACGGGAAAAAAACCTTCCCGAGAACCACCAGACGAGCATAAGAAAGGCTAGAGCAGACAAGCTGAAGATGAGGAATGGAATCACAGTCAACGGAAAGCCATGTTCGAAAATGGTCCTGGAAGGGGCCTGGCGAAGGATAAGAAGGAAAAATCCGAGAATTAATGCCGGCGGAATAAGGAAAAATACCGAGGCTGCCGGTTTGTTTTTCACAAGGTCATCCTTAATCCAAAACGTCCCGTTTCGAAGAGATTATCTGGAAAAAAACGGGTTCGTGTCAAGAACGGATATACTCCTGATATAGATTTTATCTGTTGGTGTCGGCCAAATTTATGAATAATGCAGGTGTTCCTGCGTTATTCGCGATCCAAGCTTGCCGCAGATGTGAGGCGTCGATGGACGAAGCTGTGCTAGTTCACCGCGAGTCCATCGCAACGAAGCAGATGCGGTAAGATCGGCTCGCCCGCAGGGTAAATATGGCCGACATTCTCTTGAAAATGAATATGCAAAATGATTCATTATCTATGTTAGTGGGAAAAATATATAAGCTATACAAAAAAGAGATTTTATCTGTTGGTGTCGGCCAAATTTATGAATAATGCAGGAACTTAAACTCAGGGCATGTATTTTACGTATAAACGGTTAGGGCCGAATACCCTGTATCAGACATGTTTGTTTTGGAAATAATAGGAGGACGGCAATGAGAATAAGAAAAAAGATTTTTTTCTTGGCGGCATGGCTCATCTTCAGCCTGACTGTTCATGCTCCCGCTGAGGAGACATTATCCCTGAGCCTGGAAGACTGCATTGTCCGTGCCTTAAAAGACAACCTGAATATAGCGGTCGAGATTCGCAATCCGGGATTGGCCGAAGCCCGGTTGAGCCGCAGTAAGGAGATTTTCCTTCCCCAATGGGAAGTGCAGTTCGGGAATGAGAGGAATGAATCTGCTTCTTCATGGTGGCTGCAGGGAGAAGATACAAGTTTGACAAAATATTTGAATCTTTCCACTTCCATCGTACAGCAGATTCCGACGGGGGGGAGTTTGTCGCTTTCGCTGTCCAATTTGAGAATGGATACCAACCAGCTTTTCCAGAATTATAATCCTTATTACCAAAGTACGTTACGGTTTGAGGCCACACAGCCATTGTTGAAAAATTTCGGGTTCAAGGTGAATCGAAAGGAAATTCTGATTGCCCGGAACAACCTGGACATTTCTCTCGATCAATTCAGAACGGTTGTCTTGGATACGATTTACCTTGTCCAGGAAGCCTACTGGAACCTGGTCTATGCCATAGAGGATCATAAGGTTAGGCAACAGTCTCTGGATCTGGCCAAGGACCTTCTGGCCAAAACGAGGAAAGAAGTGGAAGTAGGCCGTCTGGCGGAGATTGAGATTCTGAACGCTGAAGCGGTCGTCGCTTCCAGAGAGGCTGATATCCTTCAAGCTGAGGCCCTTATCAGACGCTATGAAGACCGGCTTATGAATATCCTTAATATGTCCATAGGCGATGAAGTGGAGAGGAAAAGGATTATCGCTTTGGATCAACCGGAATACATTGAGAAGGAAATCGTTTTAAATGAAGCCATTGATGAGGCTTTATCCAGCCGTCCTGATATCAAGATCAAACAAAAGACGATCGAGACCAATCATCTCAACCTGAGTGTGGCCAAAAATCAACTGCTTCCCGGGCTGGATTTTTCCTTTTCCTACTGGAGTCCCGGATTGTCGGGGGATCGTCTCAAATACCTGAATGATAATCCTTTAACCGGCGTCATTATCGGGAAAGAGGAGGGCGGTGCCGGGCAGGCGATCAGTGACGCTTTTCATTTCCTCTACAACAACTGGTCCGTGGGATTAACCCTTTCCATTCCCATCAACACCATCTTTTCCCGGGCGGATTATACGGTGGCCAAAATGGAGCTTGAGAAAAGTCTTGTTGAGCTGGAAAATCTTCGGAGGCAGGCCGTTGTCGAGGTCCGTGATGCCGTCCGTTCGGTCAAGACGAACGCCCGGCGATTCCAGGCTTACAAAATTTCTAAGGAGCTGGCCGCCAAACGTTTGAAGGCCGAAGAAAAAAAATTGAATGTCGGTCTCACGACTAATTATTTCGTCCTGGAATATCAGGAAGCGCTGGCCGAAGCGCAAACCCAGGAGCTTAAGGCGTTGATCGATTACAATCTGGCTTTGGCGCAACTTGAAAAAGCCCTGGGAATAAGCATGGAGAAGCGGAATATCCGCATATCGGATTTCCAGATTGAGTGATTTTCCCTTTTCAACAAGGTCGAAAAAAAGTCCAAAAGAAGAACGCGGAGCCTTTTTACTCAATAGAAACGCGATTAGGGAACATCCTCTTTCAAACAATTATTCCTTTTAAACCAACAGGTATTTCAGTCTTCTGGGACCTAAAATTTGATCTAATCCTATCTGGAAATTGCAGGTGTTATGAAGGGGAGCGACGAACTGTTATTTAACGTTTGAATTATGTTAATATGAATGGGATGAAAATCTCAGCCGTTGTCATTACCTACAATGAGGAAAAAAGACTTGAGCCCGCTTTAAAGAGCGTGGAGAAGATTGCCGAGGAGATCATTGTTGTCGACCGTTTCTCGAGGGACGATACGGAGAAGATCGCCCGGAAATACACGAAAAAATTTTATAAGAGGAAATGGACGAACTATGCCGACCAGAAAAATTACGCCAACAGCCTGGCTTCCCATTCCTGGATCCTTTCCCTTGATGCCGATGAACGGCTTTCTAAAGAGCTTCAACATACGATAGTGAAGCTCAAAGAGACGGAACCCCAAAACAGCGCCTTTTCCATGCCCCGCTTGACCTATTATCTTGGGCGGTGGATTCGCCATTCAGGGTGGTACCCCGACCGTAAAGTTCGTCTTTTTCAAAAGGAAAAGTCCCGGTGGGAAGGAGATTACGTTCATGAGAACTTGAATGTAGAGGGAAAAATTATCCCTTTGGAATCTCCAATCCACCATTTCAGTTACGCAGGTATCAGCGATCACCTCGAGCGCATCAACTTGTTCTCCGGTCTTGGTGCGCAGAAGCTGTATGCCAGGAAGAAAAAGGCCAGGTGGTTTCATATGGTTTTTCTCCCCCCGGTGCGGTTTGTAAAATCCTACCTGTTCAAAGCAGGATTCAGGGATAGATTCCCGGGATTCGTCATTTCCGTCCTTCATGGTTATGCCATCTTCGCCCGTTATGCCAAGCTCAAGGAGATCTGGAAAAAAGGAGAAAAAATTGAGCCTTTTCCATATTGACGCGGGAAAAGAATGGAGAGGGGGACAGCGGCAGTCATTATTTTTGGTAAGGGAAATTTATCGCCGTGGTTATCCCGTTTATTTTGTTGTTCAACCGAAAAGCCCGCTCCATAAAAAAGCGAAAGAAGCAGGCCTTCCCATCCTGCCAGTTAGAATGCGGAGTGAAGCCGACTTGCTTGCGGTCGTCCGTTTGGCCGTTTTCATGAAGATGAGAAAATGCCGTTTGGCCCATTTTCATGACGCCCACTCACTGGCCGTAGGTTCGGCTGCGGCATCGTTGGCGGGTACTCCCATAAGGATTATGACGAGACGAGTGGATTTTCCCTTAAAGAAAAATTTTTTTTCAAAGCGGAAATATCAGAAAAACCTCGATGCTCTTATCGCCATTTCCAAGGGAGTGAAAAAAGTTCTGGTCGAGGGAGGTGTTGATCCTCAACTCGTGAAAGTGATCCCTTCGGGCATCGATTTTTCCCCCTACACCGACTTGCTCCCCTGTAATTATCTTCGGAAGGAACTTTCCTTTAAACCGAAAGATTTCCTTGTGGGCATCATCGCTCACCTGGCGGATCATAAGGGACATAAATATTTAATCCGGGCGGCTAAAATATTGAAGGAGAAAGCGCCTAGGATCAAGGTTATTATTGTCGGCAAAGGCCCTCTTGAAATGGAGTTAAAACAGCAATCACGGAAGTCGCATGTTGATGATATGGTTTACTTTTTAGGCTTCAGGGAGGACATCCCGCAAATTTTGTGTTCGCTCGATGTTTTTGTTCTTTCTTCGTATCTTGAAGGAATGGGGAGTACTATCCTTGATGCCATGGCCTGCAGTCTCCCCGTAGTAGCTACCCGGACGGGAGGGATCCCGGAAGTTGTCAAGAACACAGTGACGGGTATTCTTGTTCCTCCCAAAGACCCTGCGGCTTTATCTGAAGCCATACTTACTCTGTACAAGGACAAAAAATTAGGAAGGGAGCTGGGTGTTAAAGGAAGCGAAGTTGTGCGTGAGAAATATTCAGCGGAGTCCATGGCAGGGAAAGTTATGGATCTTTATGAAAGGATTGCTGTGAAAAAGGGGATCAAGCTGGATGGAGAACATAAAGATTGAGTCTTTGAGACCGGGTCCGGATCTCGAGAAATTGGTGAAAATACAGAAGGCGGTATGGAAGCATAAAGACATTGATCTGACGCCGGTTCATCATTTTCATATTTCCATAAAAACGGGAAGCATACTTCTTGGTGTTTATGTGGATGGAATTCTTGCGGGCTTCGTTTATTCATTCCCGGCCGTCTTTGCATCGAAATGGGCCCAGCATTCCCATCTGTTGGCCGTCCTCCCGGAATACCAAGGGAGAAAGTTGGGGAAGATGTTGAAATGGGCCCAAAGGGATAGAGCCTTAGAGCTGGGATATGATTTGGTGACCTGGACCTTTGATCCTCTGCAGTCTCGAAACGCCAACCTCAATCTTCATACCCTGGGAGCCGAAGTGAAGAGTTATCTTCCGGATTTTTATGGAGACACCGCTTCCCTCCAGATTGCTCAGGGTCTCCGCACGGACAGGTTGTTTGTCGAATGGAAAATCAAAGAAGACCGTGTCGCCTGTCTTAGTGGCGGTGAAATAAAAAATAGGGACACAACTGAGTTGGCGCTGGCCCTGGAGCGTTCAAGCCTTGAAGATGGTCCTTTCCATCCGTCAAAACCATGTTTGAGTTTGAACGCCGGGCGTCTCGGGGTGGAGATACCGCGGGACATTTTCCGCTTCGGTTCACTTCCCGGTATTGTCGGTCAGTGGCAAAATGCGTTGAAGATTTTGTTGGAGCATTATTTGTCGCGGGGATACAGGGGAGTGGATTTTGTATTCGGTGAGAGGTGTTTCTACATACTGGAAAAACGGGTGATGTCCGGATTCAAGGATAAAAAATAAAGAAAAATAGTCCAGAGAGGAACAACATGAGGATCGATCGAGTCACGCTGACACTGGCCAAGCTTCCATATGTCCATTTTTTCGAAACGAGCTTTGGACGCGAAGTGGACAGAACATTTATCATTGTTAAGGTTGAAGCGGACGGAATCTTGGGATACGGGGAGGTTGTTGCCGATAAAAACCCTCTTTACAGTTATGAAACCACCACCACAGCCTGGCATATTCTGGAGGAATTTCTGGTTCCCCTTGTTTTGAAAGAGAATATCACAGATCCCTTAACCTTCTCCCGTCGAGCCGGAAGATTTAAGGGACATCCCATGGCTAAGGCGGGATTGGAATTGGCTCTCTGGGATGTCAGGGCAAAAGCGGAGGGATTGCCTCTTCATGCGATATACGGCGGGACGCAGAAAAAGATTCCTGCGGGGGTAAGTATCGGTATTCAGGATACCGTCCCGGCTCTTCTGGAAAGGACAGGGCATTTTCTCGAAGAAGGGTACCGGCGAATAAAGATCAAGATCAAACCCGGCTGGGATGTTTCCGTTTGCGCTGCCGTCCGCGAAAAATATCCTGATATTCTTTTCCAGGCAGATGCCAACGGCGCATATTCCTTAAAAGACACCGTACTCCTGAAAGACTTGGATGCCTTCGACCTTCTGATGCTGGAACAACCCTTTCCTCCTCATGACTTATGGGATCACAGCCGTTTACAAAAAGAGATCCGGACCCCGCTCTGCCTCGACGAAAGCATCCTCTCCGCCGAGTCGGCCCGAAAAGCTTACGAGATGGAAAGCTGCCGCATCATCAACATCAAGGTGGGCCGTGTGGGAGGTATCGTGGAGGCGAGAAAAATTCATGATTTCTGCCGGGACAAAGATATCCCCGTTTGGTGCGGCGGCATGCTGGAATCCGGCATCGGCAGGGCCCATAACCTCCACTTGGCATCGCTTCCACGGTTCACGTTTCCCAACGACCTCTCGGCCAGCCGGCGTTATTATAAGCAGGACCTTATCGAGCCGCCGATTGAGGTCGATTCTCAAGGTATGATAGATCTTCCCCGCTCAGCCGGGATCGGAGTCGTTCCCCAAGAAGACAGGATTGCCCGTTCGACTCTCAAAGAAAAAACATATACACGGAAAAATATCTAAAACAATACTAGCTTTTTTAAGAAAAAAAGAAGTCTTTATGTTGTTTTATAGATATTAATTTATTATAATATTCTAAGTAATTATTTTTCTATCATATCTTGTTATATATAAAACACTTGTCCAAGGAGGATAGAATGGCGAGATTAAACCGCAGGGAAAAAAGCTGGCTTTCGGAAAAATTCGGGGATCGGGCCAATTTTAATCCGACCGAAAGAATACTTTATGGCCATGACATCGCGGCCATTCCTGGTCTTTTCAAGCCGCTGGTGGGTAAGACGACACCGGACGCCGTGGTCCAACCCCAAAACGAAGAGGAGCTGCAAGAGCTTCTTCGCTGGGCTGCGGAGAGAAAAATACCCGTGGTCCCCCGGGGAAAGGGTTCCTCCGGTTACGGCGGGATCATACCTACAAGGCGGGGAATTGTTGTCGATTTCTACAGGATGAAAAGTGTTGTTTCCATCAATAAAAACACAGAGACCGTGACCGTCGAACCCGGCATCACCTGGGAGCAGTTGGACCGCGTATTAAAAAAGGAGGGTCTCGTTATCCGTCTCTATCCCACGAGCTATCCTTCTTCTTCAGCCGGCGGCTGGCTGGCCCAGGGCGGAGCGGGAATTGGTTCTTATGAGTTCGGCTGGTTTGCCGAAAATGTGGTCAGCGCGCGGATTGTTTACCCCGACGGAAGCGTCAAGGACATCTCCGGGGAAAACCTGGACATGGTGGCCGATGCCGAAGGAACGACGGGTTTTATCAGCCGCTTAACGATTCGTGTTCAGAAAGATGAGGACATCGAAGTCACGGCCGTTGCCTGTCCGGATGCTTATAACCTTTCCCGCGTATTTCAGAAGTTCGTCGATGAGGACTTCCCCCTCTGGTCGGTTGTTTTTATCAATCCCCGCATGGCCGAAATGAAGAATAGGGCTCCGGTGATGGTGCATCACGGCAAACCCGTCGAACACAAGGTTATCCTGCCGGCCGCTTATATCGCCGTTCTGGCGTATCGGAAAAAAGATAAGAAGGCCGTTCTGGACAGGCTTCCCGGTATTATCAAAAAATGCGAAGGCGAGATTCTCAAGCAGGAAATTGCCGACCATGAGTGGGCCAACCGGTTCAAGCTTATGATCGTCAAGCGCCTGGGGCCGTCACTCGTTCCGGCCGAGGTGGTCATCCCTATGGATAAGCTGGGGGATGTTATGGAAGAGATTGAGAACAAGGTCAATCAGCCGGTGGTTAAAGAAGGAGTCATTATCAAAAAAGGAAAAGGCGGAAAACCCGAAGTCGTTATTCTCGGTTTTATTCCCAGCGACCAGAGAAAATTCGCTTATAATTTTGTTTTCGGCCTGGTACTGACCATCGTCAAAATCGCCCGGAAACATGGAGGACGTCCTTATTCCACGGGCCTCTATTTCACCAGCAGAGGCAAGGAAATTTTGGGGAAAGAGCGGGCCCGGAAACTGAAGGTTTTCAAAAAGAAAGTCGATCCTCATAAAGTGTTGAACCCGGACAAGGTTTTCGGCGGCAAGTGGGTCGGCAAGGCCTTGAAGCTGGCCGGTGCTTTTGAGCCTTTGATAAGGCCCTTCGGCAACACCGTCGTGACCAAAGTCGGAGAGAGGCCTGATAGACCCGTCCGGGGCATCCCTCCCGATGTTGCCTGGTACGCTTATGCCTGTTCGCAGTGCGGCTATTGCATCGATGAATGCGACCAGTTTTACGGACGCGGTTGGGAGAGCCAGTCACCTCGAGGTAAATGGTACTGGCTTCGCGAGTACATGGAAGGACGTGTCGATTGGAACCAGTTTATGGTCGACACCATGATTGTCTGCACGACCTGCGAGCTGTGCAACCTGCGCTGTTCGGCTGCCTTGCCCATCGAGCCGGCCTGGATGAAGCTGCGGGGAAAGCTCATTCATGAAGATAAGCAGATGACTTTTCCTCCATTTGAGATGATGGGTGCAGCCTTATCCGCTGAAGGCAATATCTGGGCCGGTTACCGGAAAAACCGGCTTGACTGGTTCCCGGAAGAAATGAAGAAGAAACATGGGCCGGGCGTCAAGAGCAAAAACGTCTATTTTGGAGGCTGTACGGTTTCTTATGTCGAGCACGATATCGGAAAGGCTTCGGTGACCCTTCTCGATGCGGCCGGAGTGGATTTTGCCCATCTGGGCGAGGTGGAGAACTGCTGCGGTACTCCCATGCTGATGGCCGGAAAATGGGAGCTTTTTGAAAAAATCATGCGGAAGAACATTCAGTCGGTCAAGGAAGCGGGCGCGGATACCGTCATTTCGTCCTGTCCGGCCTGTGATATGATGTGGCGTTATTATTATCCTCAGTGGGCGAAAAAATTGGGCATCGACTACGACATCAAAGCCAGGCATTACAGCGAAGTGATAGCCGAGAAGCTGCGAAGCGGTGAATTCGCATTCACTCACAAGGTCGACCAGCGGGTTACCTGGCACGATTCCTGCCATATCGGCCGTGTATCCGGAGTTTATGATGAACCGCGGGAGATGATCAAGGCCATCCCTGGTGTCAAATACGCCGAGATGTCCCACAACCGGGAAAATGCCCACTGCTGCGGGAGCGTGATGACGCTCATCAAAGATCCTTTGGTGGCACACGATATCGGCGAGATGCGTCTGAAAGAGGCCGAAGAGGTCAAGGCCGATTCACTGATCGCTCTCTGTCCCTGCTGTGAGTTTCAGTTCAGGGTCACGACCGAAAAGAAAAACATGCCTATCAAAATCCATGACCTGGCCGCCTTTGCCTGTAAGGGGCTGGGCAAGGAGTTCCAGGATCCAAGCCCTGAAGTGAGCCGGCAGTGGGCCGTTTTTGAGGGGATGATCGCCCTTATGACCCCTCAGGGTTTTGCCGGTCTTATGGATTCCATGTGGCCCGAGCTTTTGAAAGCCATGCCTTTGGGCATGGGTGGCATGATGCGGTTCATGGGAAAACTCGGTTTTGTCGGCGGCGCCATGTTCGCTTTGATGAAACCTTTTTTTCCGGTCCTTTTTCCCAAGCTTCTTCCGGGGATGATGCCTAAGGTGATGCCCGTTATGCTGGACCGGGTGGCCGAGCGTATCCCCATGCCGGAATATATGCAGGAGCAGATGCCGGATATGATGCCCAAAGTCATGGACAATCTTATGCCCAAAATGCTGCCCGATGTTGTCCCGCTGGTTGTTCCTAGGATGATTGCCCATCTTCGAGGACGGGCTTAACCCTTCAGCTCCTGTATCCCGGATTATTCACGAGTAGAGGAGTTGGATCGGGTCGGCAGCCGTTTTTACGAGGTGCCGACGGATAAATTGTTTATTTCATGGCCAGGGTCTTAAAGGCATTCGGCAATCCCCTGAATACTGCCGTGGATACGGATATTGCCTCGGCCTACCGTCCCGCGAGGCGGATGCGGTAGGAACCGTATGCCTGGATAAAAAAAAGGGCTCCGCGAGGAGCCCCTTTTTTGACAGGAAAAAAAACAGGCTTCTATTTGCCTTTTCGAATGTAGATGTCGCCGTTATAGGTTTGGAACGTGAATTCCGGGCCGCCGCCGTTGACGTTACCGTAGACAAACTTGCCGAAGGCAATCTGGTATTTTCCTTCCTTCTTTTCAGGTTCTTTGGTTTCCTTTGGGGTGGCGCTGAGATTGACGTTGAAGTCGCTGTAGATATCGGCCCGGTCGGAACGCATCTTAAAGGATGCTTTGGTGGAAGCGGGAAGAGTGACGTCTATATCTCCGTTCCAGGTGCTGAAGGACATGGGTTTATTGGGTTCCAATTCAAGAAGCGTGACATCAACAGGACCGTTGTAGGTATGAGCTAAGACGACGCCTGAGATGCGATCCAATTTGACCGCACCGTTGTGATTGGTCACTTCCAGTTCGCCGCGGACATTTTCCACAGTGATATCGCCGTTGTTGTAGGCCTTGAGCTGGAGTGAGGTTCTGACGGGGACCTTGATGGTCAGATCGACGGCGTGCTTAAAGGAAGATGTGCTGATGCTCATGACGTTGTTTTCCTCTTCGATGGTCAGTCCCGAGCTGGCGACGGGAATCCGCTTCAGCCCTTTCCGCTTGTCTTCCCCTGTTTCCGATGATTCTGTTTGTACGCGTTCCCGGGTGCGCATGCTTTCTCTTACGGCTTCTCTGACCGCTTCCCTGGATTCTCTTTCCACGCCTGCGAGCTCGATTTCCCTGATGCGGGCTTCGACGACGACTTCTGATCCTTCATATCCCGTGACCGTAATGCTCCCGTTATAAACGTTGGTCTTAACCAGTCCCGGCCGGGAAGGATTGCTGAAGGGCACGGTTGCCCTGTCAACGGGTTTTTCCTGAGTGTATGCCAGGGCTGCAGCCAGGATGAGAACCGCGGCACAAACAAAAAAACGCTGTGATTTATTCATGGTATGGCCTCCTTTATTTTTTATTGATGAGAAGATCCCCGTTCAGGGTATCCATTTTGATCTCCGGACCTCCCCCGCCTATGCGGACGCGGGAGAAGCGGGTGCTTTTGTAGACGTATTTGCCGTTTTTCTTTTCCGTTTTTGCCATTTTGTAGGGAAGAAGGGTTGCCGGAAAGTCGGAGTAGGCTTCGCCGTTAAAAGTTTTCAGGTAAAAATCGGCCGAGAGTCCGTCAGGGAAAAAAAGATCCAAATCCCCGTTGACGGTTTTAAAGGAACAATCCGAGTCGGGATTCCGGCTGAAAAGAATATGGACCTTTCCGTTTACAGTATGGGCGTCGCCTGAACCACCCATTTCTTCCATGGTTATTCGGCCGTTGACGTTGCGGACGTCAAAATTCCCTTGAACGTTTTTGACCGTGATGTGACCATCGGTCACGGTTTTGAGGAAAACATCCGCCCTTTGGGGGATTTTAAGTTCGAAATTGTGGATAACCTTGTATCCCGGGTCCCAACGGTTTTTGCGCTCATTTCGGCAGCGGAAGGGACCGTTGACATAAATATCGATGATGTTGTCTTCTTCGGTGATGTCCAGGACGACTTCTTCCTTGGCCTTTTCGGCCCGGCTTTTTGTCCGGGCTTTGATGGTTTTTGTGACAACCAGCTGAACCTCGTTCCCGCTGGTGCCGGCGACTTCGATGAATCCGAAAATATTATCCACCTGAACTCGAATACGGCCCGAAGTGTCGGGGAAGGTAAGGGTTTTCCGAATGGTCTCCTTATCAAATGCCTGCCAGTCGGACGAATCAAATGTTCGCCGTTCGGCTGACGCACTTATGAGGCAGAGGATACCGGCCGCAAGAACGGCAATGGTCATTTTTCTCATATGCATAATTTTTCCCTCCTAGAAAGAAAGTTTCTGGATTCCTTCTTCGGCTTTTTCCTTGACTGCGGGAATAAGTTCTTCCTTATTGATAAGCCGTCTGAAAGCGTCGACGGCCTTTCTTTCCCGGATATCAACCAGAAGATCGATCAGTGATACCTGGACCAGGGGAGACGTCTGTTGGGCGAGAGAATTCATAAGTCCATCCCGCACGCCTGGCTGGTTATAAAAAAGGTAAAGAGCATCGACGGCGGCCAGACGGACGTTGATGTTCGGGTCACTGTTGAGCGTCTGGAGCAGCATCTCGATGGTCTCCGCGCCCGGTTTTTCCAGGTCATAGCTCGTATTGATGCCCTTAATGCGTTCGCTGGCCGAGGGCTGGTTCATCAGGGATACCGCCAGTGTCCGGCGCATGGACTGGATTTCTTCGTTAAGGCGGGCCGCGGTCTGCGCCTGAAAACTACCGGACTGGATGAAAAAACCTCCTATCAGGCCGACCAAAAGAAAAGTTGCGGAAAGAGCGAACTGTGCAGCCGGCCGCTTCGGCCACCAAAGGGACAGCCATTCTCCGAATGAACGGCGGGGTTCTTCCGTTTTTTTCTGCTCGGCCTCTTTTTTGTAGGTCTCGAGCATGGCGTAAAATTTTGTTCGCATGTCCCGGCTGGGTTGCTCTTCATCCAGCACTCCCAGACGGGTCCAGGTGGCCGTCATTTCTTCCAGCTCTTCCCGGCAGGAAAGACATTCGGCGATGTGGTCTTGAATGCTTCTTCGTTGGGAGTCTTCGAGCTCGCCTGTTAGATAATCGGGAATCTTATCTTTAATGTTATTGCATTTCATGGTGTTATGCCTCCTGAAAGCTCTCCATAAATTTTTCCCAGGTCTTTGATGGCCCTATGGACGGTGGCCTTGACGGTTCCGATATGGCAGTCCATAAGTTCGGCGATCTCTTTATATTTCAGGTCCTGAAAGCGGCTTAGGATAAGAATTTCTCTCTTTTTGACGGAAAGCCGGGACATAGCTTGGCGGATAAGCTGTATGTCTTTCTCTTGCTCCATGTGTTCCATTGGGGCGGGTTCCCGGCTGTGGATTTCTTCCCATTGGTCATCCAAGGGGACCGCATTTTTGTTTTTGCGCAGGTAATCGATATGAACATTCCGGGCGATCTGATACATCCAGATGGTGAACTTGTTTTTTCCCTTATAGGTGTGGCGGTATCTGAGCATGCGGTAAAAAACGTCTTGGACAAGGTCTTCGCTTATGTTTTTGTTCCCGGTCAAGCGCAGCATAAAATTGAAGAGCATCATGTGGTATCGTTCAAAAAGAATGGCCATTTTTTCCACTTTGCCGTCCCTTACCTGTTCCATTAATTGGTTATCGCTGAAAACATCCACTTTTTTTCCTTTATTTTGAGCTTTCATTTATAAGACTTCCTTATTATTAAAAGGTTACATCCAGACTGCAATATTTGTATGAATAAAGCAGGCAATCCTGCATTATTCATAAATTCGGCAGACACAGATATTATGTTAATAATAATAGGCTTTTAAAGTGAATACCAGGGGGGACTCCGGACCGGCTCTATTATAAATGACTTTGTGCATTATTCCCTGTAAATAATGAATCATTGCTGATGTCGGCTGCAAACCTAATGTCTCTGATTTTCGTCTAAACACAACGAAAACTACATGAGAAAATGGTATGATAGAAAAAACAATCCGTGTTATTGGCGAAGGAAACAGGACAGAAGCAATGGAACCGGATGAACAAACGTTGATAGACGGGCTTCATAACGGGGAAGAGGCTGCTTTCCGGGAGCTCGTTGAAAAATACAAAAAAAAGATTTACTACCTGGCCTACGATTTTACACGCAATCATCACGATGCCGAGGATATTTCCCAGGTCGTTTTTATGAAAGTGTACCGGTCAATGAGAACATTCAAGAGGAACGCCAGACTGAGTTCCTGGCTTCACCGCATCGCGGTCAATGCCAGTATCGATCATATCCGTAAAAAATCGGAGGCGTCTGATTCTATGGATGAAGAAAATTTCAAAGAACTTCCCGCTGAGTATTCTCTTGGGGGAGAACGTTATGAAGAAAACCCCGAAAAATCGGCCGAGGTGCGGATGATCGAAGCCCGGATCGAAAAAGCCCTGGAAAAAATATCAAACCGGGAACGGATAGTTTTTTATCTCCGCCATTACAATAATCTCAATCTTCAGGACATCGCGGAAACCTTGGGACTGTCCTTAGGGGCCGTTAAAAGTTTTCTTTTTCGGGCGGTTCGAAAGTTGAGAAAAGAATTGTCTGCCTATCAAAATCCCGATTCTTTGGAGGCTTCCAATGAATATGTGCAAAAAATACCGTGACCTGGTTTTGTCGGATCTCTACGGGGAGCTTTCTATGAAGGAGGCTCGCCGTTTAAAGATGCATTTGGATTCCTGTGAGGGATGTGCGGAAGAATACAAAAAAACGGAGGCTGTACTGGAAATTTTGGATAAAAGAAAAAGACCCGATCCCGGAAAAGACTATTGGGACAACTATTGGAACCGCCTTCATCAACGCATCAGGTCCGAAGGAGTCACTCCTACAGAACCTTCCGCTTGGAAAAAAATCATGGCGGATCGGTTTGAGGTCGTTCCGAAGTGGGCTTTTCAGGCGGCGGCGGCTCTGATTCTGGTCGCCGTTGGTTTCTTCATTGGAAGCCGGTACTTTGGACGTAGTCCGGAAGGAACCTTGAGCCGTCAAGCGGAGCTTCAGGGAACACCGGAAAGCCGGAGTTCTCTTGTCCACCAGGCTCAGGATTATATCGAGCGCTCAAAAATCCTCATTTTGGCCATGGTTAATTTTAACCCGGATGAGGAAGATCCTTATGCTCTCAACTTACCCTATCAGAAGCAGGTTTCTGGCCGCCTGGTTAAGGAAGCTATCCTATTGAAAGAGGGACTTACGGACCCGGCCCATAAAAAAATGCGGGAACTTGTTGTCGATCTGGAGTTGATTCTACTTCAGATCGCCAATCTTGAGTCGGAAAATGACCTTGCTGCCGTGGAATTTGTCAAAAGCGGCGTGGATCAGACTGGCATCCTTCTTCGGATCAATACGATGGAGATCGCCGGCGAACCAGGCGCGGTACCATCAAAAACCGCGTCCAAAAACAGAAAGAAAATATAAGGAGGCATATCATGAAATATAGGAAGTTTATCATTTTTCCTTTGTTTTGTTTAGCGCTGGCTGTACTGGCTCCTGTTGGGCAAGCATTCGGTGCCGAGGAGATTCAGGAAGAAGACACTAAAGCCTACAGGCAGGCCTATAGCTACATTCTGGAAAAAAGATGGGACGAAGCCAAAAAATCTCTCGAAAATTTTATGCAGAAGTTCAAAGACAGCGGCTGGATCGATGACGCCCGGTTCTGGCACTGTTATGCCCGTGAGAAAATGGAAGGGGCCATCGAAGATGTTTTTTCCTGTTACCGGGATTTTGTCAAGACATACAAAGGAAGTAAATGGGTGGATGATGCGCGAAGCAGTCTCATCAGAATCGGAAAAGAGCTTGCCAAGAGCGGAAAGCGTGAATACGAAGCCATCATTCGGACCATGATGGAAGATGTCGATGATGAGATCAAACTGACGGCCCTCTATGCTTTAGAGGACATCGGCGACGAAGAGGCCCTGGAATATATTTTGAAGCTTTATGATGCTTCAGCCGATAGAAAGCTGCGCCGCAAGATCATCGATATCCTGGAAGATTTTGAATCACCTTTGATTTTGGACAAGCTGGAAGAGATCGCCCTCAATGACCCCGATGTTTCTTTGCGGAAGCAGGCCGTTTATGCTCTCGAGGATATAGAAGGCCAAAGGACGGCGGAGATCCTTCAAAAGGTTTTTAAGAATGAAAAAGACCTGGTAGTTAAAAAAGCCGCTCTGTTCGCTCTGGGGGATCTTGAAGAGGAGGCTGCCGCACCTTTCCTGTTGGATATCGCTCTTACCGAGATAGACGATACCCTGGCCAGGGCGGCAGTGAGCGCTATCGAAGACATAGGCGGAGAGGGAGAACTTGAGGCCTACCGGCGTATTTTTAGAGAAGCCCGCTCATCCGAGGCCAAACGGATGGCTTTAAGTCAACTGGCCGACAGCGGAGCACCGGAAGCCCTTCCTTTTCTCCGTGAGATTGCCCTTGGAAAGGGAGACCTTGATTCCAGGCGCAGGGCCATTTCGAACATCGAGGATATCGATAGTCCGGAGGCAGTGAAAGTGCTTAAGGATATTCTGAACACGGTCAAAGAAGTGGATCTTCTCAAAGCCGCGGTCTACGCCCTTGAAGATCAGGAAGGCCGGGAGGTGGCGCGTATACTTACCGACACGGCCATTAACAATCCCGAGGAAGAGGTCGCAAAAGCGGCGGCTTATGCTCTGGAAGATGTTCTCGAAGACGAGGACGCCAACATGCTGCTTGAAGTACTTCAGAAGGCCAAGTTCAAATCCGTAAGGAAAGCCGCCCTGTATTCCCTGGAGGATTTTGATGAGGATATTTCCATAAAAATCCTGGGAGATATCATCAAAAAGGAAAATGATGTTGACCTGCGCCGGGCGGCGGTTTTAACCCTCGGAGAAATTGATAACGAGGGAGCGGTCCCCATTCTTTATGACCTGGCCGTCAATGATAAGGACGTCAAGGTCCGCCGGGCAGCCGTTTCCGCATTAAGCGAGATTGATTCTCCCGAGGCCCGCAAAGCCCTGCTCAAAATCATCGGGAAAAAATAAATAGAAGGTTTTACGGCTGTAAGCAAGCAGACTTGCTTACAGCCGTAAAGCCGGAATAAAAGGTGTTCAATTTTTTAGATGATTTTTGTTTCTAAGGGGATTTTTCTAGTTTCTTTTGAAGCTCAGCGATTTTCTTTTCCGCCATTGTTTTGTACTGGGCAAAAGAATCCGGGGCCACTTCTAAGAATTTTTCAAGATCGGAGATGGCTTTCTCCAGCTCACCCAGCCGCTCATGGGTGAAGCCTCTGCCCGAATAAGCCATGGCCAGTGAGGGATTCAGTTCTATCGCTTTATCGAAATCAGACAGGGCTTCTTTGAAGAGCCCTTTGTTGAAATAAATATTGCCCCGGTTATTAAATGTCAGGGCCATGGTCGGATCCAGCTCGAGAGCTTTTGTATAATCGGCCAGGGCTTCATCCAATCTTCCGCTGTTTTTGAAAGCAACGCCACGGTTGGCGTAGGCTGCAGTATAGGTCGGGTTGATGGCCAGTGCTTTATTGTAAGAATCTATCGCCTCCGGCCAAAGTTTGTTTAAGAAATAGATATCTCCAAGATGGTAATGGGGCTCGGCATTACTGTTGTCGATTTCTACAGCTTGTGTGAAGTCAAGTACAGCCCGGTCGAACTGTTTGAGGTTTTTGAAAGCGATGCCCCTGTTGATGAAGATTTCTGCCATCTCAGTGTTCGTTTCAATGGCTCTGGTTAAATCGTTTACAGCTTCTTGATAGCGGGCCTGACCAAGATAAAGAGAACCCCGCTCATTTAACGCGGCCGCGTCTTCAGGGTTTTTCTCTATGGCTTTGTTCAGCTCCTTAAGCCTTTTTTCCAGCTTTTTTCGAGTTTTTTCGGGAGAGAATTCTTCCTTCCCTGTTTCATCTGATTTTTTACAGCTGAAAAGAGAAAGGCAGAAAAATGCCGCAGTAGTCGCAATGAAGATTAATGTTGTCGATTTCTTCATGGTCTTTTTATCTCCCTGTACTTGTTGAGAATGTAGCATAACATCTTCTGTAAATCAATCTGTATGTATTATTCGGGCAGGGCAAGGTTTAAGGTTTCCTTATCGAAAGAATAAGCGGCCAAATGCCGTTTTTTCTAACTGGAGTCCTGATACCTTTTTTTTGTATACTAAATGTAAAGCCTGTTGAGGTAACAGTATGAAACGTTGGATTTTAATTGTTTTGACTGTCCTGTTGATCGGAATGGCTTTGTTGCTTTTTATCCTGCCACGAAGCAAGCCCCTCAATGTGGTATTGATATCGATCGATACGCTGAGGCCGGACCATCTCGGATGTTATGGTTATACCCGGCCGACCAGCCCGACTATAGACCGTTTAGCCCGGGAAGGGGTTCGTTTCGAACGAGCCTTCAGTTCGACTTCCTGGACCCTTCCCGCCCATTTAGCCTTATTTACCGGATTGCCTGACCTGGTGCACCGCGTTATGACTGAAGATGAACGTCTGGATGACAACAGAATCACAATAGCGGAGATTTTTAAACGAAACGGATATAGAACTTGGGGAATTTTTACAGGGCCTTTCCTGCTGCCTCGCTGGGGTTTTGATCAGGGTTTTGACGCCTATATGGATTTAACGCTCTATGACAAAAAGTTGGACGGGGCTGAAATGTTGCAAGCCTCAGAGAGAGGACGGACAACACCCGGAGCTCTCGATAAGGTTGAAGATTTGTTGTCGGAGAGAAAGGACGATCCCTTTTTTCTTTTTCTCCATCTTTTTGACGTCCATGCGGATTTCGATCCGCCTCCCCCCTATGACCAAATGTTTGATCCAGATTATTCCGGTCCAGTCAACGGGATTGACATCATGAATAATCCGAATATCCATGCCGGAATGAATCTCCCTGACCTGGCCCACCTTGTTTCTTTGTATGACGGCGAGATACGGTTTGTGGATGAAATGGGAATCTCACGCTTGATGGATCTTCTGGACGCCCATGGTCTTCTGGAACGGACACTCATTGTTATCACATCCGACCACGGTGAGGAGTTTTTCGAGCATGGCGTGTTCGGTCACCGGCAGAATCTTTACGATACGACCCTTCGCATTCCTTTGATCCTTTGGGCGCCCGGGCTTGTTCCTTTGGGAGTCACGGTCAAGAGACAGATACGCATTATTGATATTATGCCGACGGTTCTTGAGCTTTGCGGGCTTTCCCAAAGCCCCGAATGCATCGGGAAGAGTCTCGTTTCATACTTTACCTCAGGGGAATCCAAGAAGAAGGAACTTCCCGTTTTCGCCGAAGTCAAAAGCTGGAAGCGCTATCATGAAGCTCTTCGGATGGAGCAGTATAAAGTGATCCATGATTATAAAAAAGAAGAAAAGATGTATATCGATCTCACTTCCGATCTCAATGAGCAAAATCCTGTGACCAAAACCACAGGGATAACCTTCAAAGAAGCGCTGGATAAATTTTTTGATATTCGTTTTAACCTTGAAACCTACAAAAAAACACTGATCTGGAGCAATAGAGCCGTTCCTGAAATGGATGAAGAGCTGCGTCAGCGACTGCGGTCCCTGGGTTATTTAAAATAGTTGCTCCGGACCATGCAATGAAGTTATTGATATCTAAAGGCTGGCTTTTTAAGGGGGGCTGGTCTACAATTTTTATAATGTGTTTTTAAAGGAGGCCGGTATGCGTTTTCCCTCAAAAGTATTTTGTTTGATATTCCCTTGCCTGTTGCTCGGACTGGCTTTGTTGTCTCCGGCAGCCGTGCAGGAGAAAAGGCCATTTGAACCGGAAGACATGTTTAAGATAAAAAGGATATCCGATCCCCGCATTTCGCCGGATGGAAATTGGGCCGTTTTTGTGTTGTCCGAATACGGAGAGGATCACCGGCGGGATTCCGGAATATGGATGGTATCTTGGGATGGCATAAAGTTGCAGCGAATCACGGATATTGCAGGATCTCAATCCTCTCCGAGTTGGTCCCCCTCAGGTGAGGGCCTTGCTTTTATCTTTCGAAAAGAGAAGGAAAGGACATCTCAGATATTCATGATTTTACCGGAAACGGCAGAACTTCGACAATTGACCTTTGAGGAAAATTCTGTCCGGAGCTTGGAGTGGTCTCCTGATGGGAAAAAGATTGCTTTTCTTAAGAGGGATGTTCTGAATGATAAAGAGCGGGAACTGCAAAAAAAAGGCTATGATGCCGTTGTCGTTGACGAGTACCGGCTTCATACGCGGCTTTGGCTTCTCGATCTAGATTCCGGGAAAGTCCGGCCTCTATCCCGTGAAGGGCAGACGGTTTTTGACTTCCGTTGGGCACCGGATGGAAAATGCCTTGCCCTGCGGTTATCAGAAATCCCTACAGCCGAAGGAAATGAATATCAAAGCCGTTTGGTTCTGCTGGATGTTGAAACCCCGGAGGAAAAGATCCTTTGCCGCAAGCTCAATGCCCTGGCGGCTCCATGCTTTTCACCCGGAGGAGACCTGTTGGCTTTTATCGGTCCCATAGGAACTTTCAAGGAGAGGGGAATTGTCAAGGTCCAATCCGTATCGGGAGAGAAACCTTATGGATTGCTTGAAGATTATCCCGGTAATGTCTGGGATTTAGTCTGGCATCCACGGGAAGATAAAATCCTGGCCGCGGTTTCGGAAGGACCGCACAACTATCTTCTCAAGCTTTCTCTCGAAGGGAAAACGGATAAACTCTTTGAGATGGACCGCTCCATCATCCCCTACTGGGGCAGCCATTGGTCCGTGAATGCGGACGGAAACCGGGCTGTTTTTCTCAATGAGACAACCGGCATGCCGCCTGAGGTCTGGGCGGCTGATTTGAAAAAAAGAGAAACCCGCGCCTTGACCTCTTTCAACCGGTATTTTGAAGACATCCAATTGGGCGAAGTCGAGGAGCTTCGCTGGAAAAATTCAGAAGACGGCCGGGAGGTATTCGGCATCGTTGTTAAGCCTCCGGATTTTGAAGAGGGCCGGAAGGTGCCTCTCGTGGTTTGGTTTCACGGCGGTCCGGCTTACAATTGGGGACTGGGAGTTCATGTCGACAATTGGGCCAGGCTTTTCACTTCACGGGGATGGATGGTTTTTCTTCCTAATTTTCGGGGGAGTTCAGGTTCCGGAATGGCCTGGATGACGGCCAATGTGGAAAACTGGGGCAGAGGGCCCATGACCGATGTTATGAGCGGTGTGGATGCCCTTATTGACAAGGGATGGGCGGATCCTGAGAGAATGTGTGTCGGCGGAGGAAGCTATGGAGGATATCTTACCTCCTGGGTAGTTACCCAGACCGACCGTTTTAAAGCGGCTTATGTTTCTGCGGGGGTTGCCAACATCGTTACCGAATATGCCCTGACCGATGAGCCGTCTTTTCTCATCGGGTATTTCAACCAACCGCCTTATGAAAACCGGGATGTATACGTCCGGAATTCCCCTGTTACCTATGCATCCAACGTCAAAACACCCGTCCTCATCGTCCACGGAGAAAATGACGAGCGTGTTCCCCTTTCCCAGGCTTATGAATTTTATATGGCCCTCAAGCACTACGGAGCTCCGGTCCGGATGATTGTATATCCCAGGGAATACCACGGCGTCAGGGAATATGCCCACCAGCTTGATGTTTGGAACCGGGTGATGGATTGGTTTGAAACCCATATGGGCAAATAAGGTGTTTTTTGTGATAAAAAATAAAAAGAATCTCTGAAACGGAGAATACTATTTTGGCGGGGAGGAGTTTTCCACCATGACAAAAAAAGGGGTGAACGGTCTCTATAGCGGCCAAAGAGTCGGTGTTTTTGTCGATGTTCAGAACCTCTACTATTCAGCGAAATTCATCTATAAAAACAAGGTCAATTTTTTGGCCATCCTCGAAGAGGCGATACGCGGCCGCAATCTCATTCGGGCTATCGCTTACGTGATCAAAACCGATGTCAAGGAAGAAACCAATTTTTTCGAGGCTCTCAAACACCTGGGATATGAGGTGAGGGCCAAAGACCTTCAGGTTTTTTATGGGGGTGCTAAGAAGGGAGACTGGGACATCGGCATTGCCATGGATACCATCGAGCTTGCGCCAAGGCTGGATGTGATCGTTCTTGTCAGCGGGGATGGGGATTTTACGCCTTGTGGAGATCATGGCTTTTGGGAAGTCGAGCTCGGCCAAGTTGATCGAGGAAGCCGATGCATTTACCGATTTGGATGTGGATGTCCAAAAATATTTGATTGGGGCGTAATTCGGGAAACACATCCTTTATTCATGGCGGATCATAGTGGTATGTTCTTTTTAAAGAGATTTTTTTCCTTCTGCGGCTCGTAAGCTTTGATTATTTGATTTCTTCTTTGAGGATTTTTACTATCTTGTGGATTAAATCTTTGGAAAAATTTTGGCTATCAAGATTTTTTAAATTGAGTTTTAAAACTCCTGATTCTTCATCGAATTCGGACTCCAGCGTGCATCCTTCGGGAAGCAGCTTTTTGATTTTTTCTACGGCTCTTTCATAAACCTCCCGGTTCTTTATGCCGCCACCGGCCCAGGAAAAAAGGACATCACCTTTTCCCTTCTCGCTGGTGAAAACAGCGATGGCGTTTTTATTCTCTATCCTTTTTTCCAATTCATTCAGCAGTTCCATGATTTCTTTTATGGGAGCTTTCTCTTCATCGAGTTTTTGCAGGTTTCCCCTGATTTTTTTTATGATGTCTTGAATTTCGTCCTTTTCGAATGTGACAACTTTCCCGTTTTTGAAGATGTGGCCGCCTGCGCCTGGCCCTAATACCACATAAAGATTTTTATCATCATTTAAACCGACCCCTATTTTTTTGTTTTTTCCTTTTGAAATAACGGCGATGTTTTTACCGTGTGCGTCTTCTTCTTTTTTTATGGTCCAATGTTTAATATTAGCTTTACTGATTTTGAGGTTTTTGGCGCCTTTTTTTTCTAAGAAAAGAATATCCGCGTCCCCTTTTCCTTTGATATCTTTTGCCGTCCAGGCTAGAACTCCGTCCTTACTTGTTATGATAATATTCTCGCCGTCGATCAATTCCAGGTTGCCCTCTTTGATCACAAGACGAATGGGAACGCCTTCGTCAAGTTCGATTTCTTTGCCTTCATAATCATAGATATAAATTTCTTCGTTTAATCCTTTTTTAAGGGTTATGTTTTTCACGCAATACTTTTTTCCATCCTTGTCTTTTATGATGGTGATCTCGATTGGTATATCTTTTCCGTTTTTATCACTGATGATGATTGCGTGTTTTTCTTCTTCTTTCGATTTTTTTTCTTCTTGTTTTTGTTCTGCCTGGATGTTTTCCCTGGCTTCCGTCGTTTCCTTCGATTTTCCATATTGCTGGTTTTCAGGGGAACACAAAGCGGGTGAATTATCGGTTCGCTCGAATAAAGCATCGCCTGATATGACCTTAGGTGATACCTTTGAAGGGCGGGCCGTGCCGATGACGGCGATAGCCAGAATAACGGCGAATCCTATAAATAATTTTGTTTTCATCGCAATCTCCTTGATAGTTAATTTTTGTTTCAGAATAGTTGTCAGCCTATGGCCGAATGAGGAGCCTTCAAGAATGCTGAGAAAGGTCAACGAGGGAGCCCAGCCATGCCCCGCCCCGTTTCGGAAAAACAACAGGTTGGCGGCATAGGTTGACGGTTTGATTCCTGTTTGGAGGACCATCTCGTCACAGGCTTTTTCCTGCTCGTTTTTCATGGTGCGAAAAACAAGCCAGCTCAAAGGATGAAACCAAAAAAGGGCAAGGCTTATTCGAACAAGAATGGTGACGAGAAAGTCGGCCCTTTTGATGTGGGAAAGCTCATGGAACAGGGCTGATTTTTTTTGGTCTTCCGACCAGGATTTGTGATTGGAGGGAATCAGTATCACGGGTTTGAACAAGCCCCATGTCAGGGGGACAAATACGTTTTTGTGGCTTTTGATACGAACCTCTTGATTCAAACCCGCAAAGGCTAAAAACCGATTCATCAGCTTCCGCCAGACCGGATCGTTCACAGGCTTCCCTTCCCGTGTCATCCGTGATGCTGTGATAAGTCCCCGGCATATCCCTAACAAGAGTAAAAACACCCCCCCTGCCCAAATCAGGATAAGAAAAACATTCAAAGCTTGTCCCGCTGGAAGAGAAGGTTTAGAAGAAACGATGAGCTGTTTTCCGGATTCAAAACCGGATGATTCTCTGGTTTTACGTGAGTTTTGGACTTCCACGGAAGTAACGTTGATACCTGCTTCAAGGGACTTAGAGTCCGTTAGTTTTTTGGGTGATCGTTCGGGATTTATTTTTTCGGATCCTATTTGGGACGGAAGGAGGTTTGTCTGCCAGCCGAAATGGACAAACGTCAGCAACGGAATAAAAAGCAGGCTGATCAAAAAAACAACCAGTACAAAATGCCGCAGCGAAGCGGATTTTTTTCGCATCAACGTCGTGATAAGTAGGGCTAGGAAAAGAACAAGCGTTGACTTGAGAAGCAGCTCCGTAAAAATACGGAAAAAAATGTACGTTTGCCCGAACATGGTTATCTCCCCTCTTTGCGCGTTTTTTCGATAAGCTCCACAAGCCTTTGAAGCTCCTCTTTTGACAAATGATCCTCGGATATATCCAGAAGTGCGGCCACGACGTTTTCCATGGAGTCGTCAAAGAATGTTTTCATGAGGTGTTTCAGCGCGCTGCGACGAGCTTTGTCTTTGGAAACACGAGGGAAGTAGATGTAACGCGGTCCTTCCTGCCGGTGTGTCAGATGTCCTTTGTTTTCCAGAACCCTAAGAAGGGCCCTGATGGCGGAATAGCTGGGGGGAGAGGGGATATGCTCGAGTACTTGATGAACCGTTGCTTCCTTCATTTCGTAGATGATATCCATGATTTGGCGTTCTCTTCGGCTCAAACTTTTTTGGTTTTTCATGATTAACTTCCTTTTAAGTGCTAATAATTTAGCATGTTAAAAATTTAGCATTTTTTGACTTCGGTGTCAAGAAAAAAAATGCTATTTTTTTAACATCTGTTAATATTAACAATCATCAGCCCCTGTTGGTTGCCGTTTTTTTTCTCTGACATGCTGATGGGGAAACACAACAAAACAGAGATGAAGGGATATGGGAATTGTGAAAGGATGAAATTTAATTAGAAAAAAGGGAGTCCGGAGTTTAAGGAAGAAGACACCCCTTTTGTCTAATTCTGAATGACCGGAAGGAGGATCCGTGAAGCGTTGCCGGCGCTGCGGTAAACCTTAATGGTCGGAACTTCCTCCTTCATGTAAAGCTCAGTGTTTCCGGCGTCCGCACAGACAAGGGTTACCCGAATGCGGTGGCCCGCGTCAAAAACGTTGGAAACGGGATGGAGGTCGAAAACCAGCATAACAATTTCGCCTTCTTCCAGCTCCCGTGTGTTTTTTTGTGATATCGGAAAATAGGGAAGCCCAAGATTGTCATAGGGAGCTTCTCCCTGTTCGCGGCAGGAAGCGCGTAGCATTCCTTCTGAGATGTAAAACGACGTTCCTTCGGCATCCACTTCCTCGAGGAAGACATAAAAGTCGCCGTCAGGCCGATCTGAAGTCACAAAAAGATGGACAAGAGGAGAACCGACGGCGGTTACGTCTTTTGTAAGCTCAGCCGTGGTGTAGGTCAGACCTTTAATATCCATGGGAGTCATATCCGGGTAAGACATGGGAGCTCCTGCAGCGTTGGCCCAGCGGGTGAAAGTACCGGAAGTCGTGCTGAAATCCGTGGTGTAGACATCATATAAGCTGTCTGCATTGGGCTGATCTAAGGTTAGAAGGCCGTCATTAACGGAGTTGACGCTTCCGGATGATCCTCCGCTAAAGTAATAGTCGGCTGTTTCGGCTTCCGGAAGGGGCCATGTATCCGTATGACGCCAGGACCATTTGTCCGGTTTCTCAAGGATGCTGAAGTTGATGGAGGGACCGTTCATAACACCGTTTTTTATTCCTTTAAGCCAGTAGTCATACCAGCGTAATGTTTCCACTCTGAGGAGCCGCTCTCTTTCCTGGGAGAGGGCGTCTGTCCAGTAACCGTGAGGCCAAGAGCCGACACCTAGCTTCTTGGGTGTTTTGAGGTTGGCAAACCATAAAAAAGCATCGCGCATCCAGATGTCGTAAAAACCGCTCCAAAGATAGACGGCAACACCCGAGGCATTTATTTTTTCGATGTTAAAGGAGGGATTGGTTTTTTGAAACTGTTTTTCCCAAGCTTCGTCGTCCCGGAACCTGACTTTGGGCGCCTCTTCGCTGACATCCCAGTTATCCTTATGTTGTGCCACAGCTTGTGCGGCCATGGCACCGTCGGCATCTTCATCCACGGGTATGGGCGGGACTTCGGTGTCAAGCTGTTTTGTCAGGTCTCCCCACATCTTGATGAACCCCTCGCGGTAGATCCCGCCGTTCCTGATAAAAGTGAACAGATCAAAGCAGGCCACGGACGGGAAGATGGCTTTCAAATGGGGAGGATCGAGGCTGGCGGCCATCAGCTGGGTGATTCCCAAGTAAGAACCACCATACATCCCGATATTGCCGTCGCACCAGGGCTGTGCGGCCAGCCATTCGGTAATCTCATAGGCGTCCCTGGTCTCGCGTTCGGAGAAGACCCCTTCGTAGCGGCCGAAAGACGCCCCGCTTCCACGGACATCAACGGCGGCTAAAACATAACCGTGCTTGACCATGACCTGAAGATAGCCGTTTCTATCGACCATCGAATAAATTTTGCCTTCATGGAACCGGGCCCGGTGGTAGCGTGCATGAGTCCAGATACATGGCAGGGGCTCTTCAACCGGCTCCCCGTTAGCAGCGGGACGGATGATATCCATAGCGAGTTTTATGCCGTCGCTCATCTCTACGTACCGGGAGGAGCGGACCCATTCCTGGTAACTTGTTTTCTCAAAAAGATCGTATTCTCCGAATGAGGATGATATTTTTTCATCTTTTTTGCAGGCCGGGCTTAAAACAAGCAAACCGATGAAAAGAAAAGGTAAAAGACAATATGAAATCTTAGTTTTGCGAAGCGGCATTTTTTCCTCCTTTTGTATTCTAACAATCATATTTATATTTTTAGCACCGACTTGTCAAAGTGAAAATATCATATAGGAAAACTTATACCATTTTTATATATTGTTTTTTTGCTTTTTCTTTTTTATGATGTAAGAAAATTAGATTTGCCTGTATAATGCTTGGGAAAGGAGGGATAGCCTATGAAAACACTGAGCTACATTTTCACGGCTGGGGCGGCAATATCTGCCATTCTAGCCTTTCTGGCCCGGTTTGCCTTCGGCGGTAAGGTGATCATTCTTTTTCGTTATTACATTCAGGGAGTTGAGATCTGCCTTTTAGCCGCCATTATTTTTGCGCTCTACCACCTCATTGGGGCAAAAGAGAAATAAGGAGCTTCCTGTCTTCCTTTTTTTCTTTTCTCTTGAAGGGTAGAGGAGATATTTTTCGCAGAGACAACCGCGGCCGGGATATTGACGATTCCGTAGCCTGAGGAAGGATTGTAGCGGTTAAATCCCAACTCCCGGTTCGAAGCGGTCTCTCTCAGAATCTTTTGAACAGTATTAAACAGCCGGCCCGGCTCCTTTTTCAGATTCTCTCGAAACGTGGGATCCATCACTGACAGCATGAGTGCTACTGTCCCGGAAACGAAGGAAGTGGCCAGGGAGTTGCCAACGGCCACATTTCTCCGACCATCAAGGTCAAAATACGTGGGTGTCGCATTCCATATTCCTCTTGCCGGGGCGACCACATCCATGAAATTTCCCTGACCTGAATAAGGCCAGATCCGCAGGCTCCCGTTGCGTTTTTCGATCCCGCCGATTGCGAGAGTCCAAGGATAAGCTGCAGGAAAGGAGGGAATATTTTTATAGGGGGGGAGTGTATTCGCAACGGGAGACACGATGATGATGTTGTTTTTCCAACATGTCATGGAGGCTTTATGGATGGGAGCCAGATCGGTTTGGAAGGCCATACTGAGATTGATCACGTCTGCTCCGTTTTGAGCAGCCCAGAGGATTCCGGCGGTAACGAGGTAAACCGTCCATCTTGAAGGAGGGACTTTCAGCATGGTATCGCCGTCATGGACCTTAACGATCATTAAGTCCACCTGTGGAGCGATCTGGTAGATAACGGAGGCAAGCGATGTTCCGTGGCCGCCCCGGTCATAAGGAAAAAAACTTTCTTGAGAATAGAGCCTTGGTCCTTCTAAAAAATTTTTATGGCAAAGGATACGGGGCTTTATTCTTTTCCAGGTTGGGTCGATTCCCGAATCGACGATGGCCAGTTTGATGGATTTTCCCTTGGAATAAAGATGGGCTTTATGGACTTTCAGCTCACTCATAGCCCACCCCTTGTTGATGTACCGTTGAAAGTCCCGGAAATAATGACGTATAAGAGGATGACCTTTTTTTGCGTAATATCCCGTTGACATGAGAACTGCCTGGAGAGGAGAATATGTTTCCACTGCCGGGGATTCAGCAATCGACGTGAGTAATTCTTGGGCCATAAGTTCGGCTGAAAGCGAAAAACGGTTCGGGCTGTTTATGAGCTCCGGATTCCTCATTTCCGCGATGAGGTGATAAAAGTTCATCAGGTTTTCATAGAGCCCGGGAAGGATTTTTTCATGGGAGAGCAGGGTTTTTTTATCCATTTCGAGAAGAGTGGAGTAAGATAAGCCGTTCAAGAGCGTGCGGCTGAAAACAATTTTGCCCTTGGTATAATCGGTAGAAAGATTCGTAATTCTCTCCTGACTAAACAGGGAAAAGGTACTAAGAACCGTCCCACACAGGAAAATAAAAACCTTTTTGTAAAATTTCATAAACCCTTTTATATTAATGCATGATTGATGCCAATCTGCTTTTCTTTTAACTGATTGAAATCATGAAAGATAATCGTTTTGGAATAAATCCGGCGGAGTAAAAGTTTAATAATCGGCGTTAAATTTTTTAACAGACCTATTCTTTTTTGTGGAGAAGGTTCATAAGCTGCAGCCGGTTTTTAACACCGGCTTTTTTGAAGATATTGTAGATATGTTTTTTGACGGTTTCCAACGAGATATGGAGTTGGTGCCCAATCTCCCTGTTGGTCCGACCGGTCAGCACAAGAGATAAAATTTCCTGCTCCCTTGCTGAAAAACCGTATTGGTCTTTTAATCTTGAAAGGTTTTCCGGTAGTATTTTGCTGAGGTTCCCTTCCTTCTGTTTTCCGTACCAATTCCTGAGAACCATAAAGCCGGGGACATTGATACCGAGAGTCCATAAACTCGATATCCCGAACAACCATACGAAATTCAAATCATCTGACAGAGGACTGTATAAAAAAAACACGAAGCTTGCCAAGCCTCCTAAGGTGAAAGTGGAAAACAGCCGGATCGTTTTTTTGAGGTGAGGATTTTTCAAGGTTGTTGCGTCAAATAGGGAATAAAAAAGCCAGGCGAAAAAGAAGATGAGCATTAATTTCGTGGAAAAGGGAGCCTTGACCTGAAAAAATTTGGGGGCAGGATCTTCTGTTAAGCGTTGGATCGCATGGTGGGTGTAGATAATTTGAATGATCAAAAAGGGCAGAAAGAGGATTCCCTTGAGGAGGAGGGATAATCTTTTTTTCATCCATCTGCGCATAAAATCCGCGAAAAAAATGAACGTCAAACCGTGAATCATGATAAATGAAATTCCTATGAAGAGGAGGAAACTAAGGCGGCCGGTTTTAGGAATAAATCGAATATAGGATATGAATACAAACTCGAATATGGCATAAAAATCCCATAAAACAAGGAAAATAAGGTAGGAAAAAAGAACAAGGTTGGTGTGGCGCCGGAAAAGAACCGAAGCCGCCAAAATCTGGATTAAGGCGGATGTGATAAGGAAGCATATGATCAAAAAGAGTTCCAGCATATACCTTTTTTAGCAAATACGGCTGATTCTGTAAACGGAACTTTGTATTACTCAAAAAGTGGTATTTTTTTGAAATACCACTTTTTGGGCATTTTTCTTTTTTTTGAAACCGGTTAAACTCAAAATTCATCATGGGAGGTGACCATGAAAAAAATAACAGGTCTTGTTTGGATTCTTTTTTGTTTGGCCGGTTTCATTTCGGCGGAAATTCCTTCGGACTTTGCCGCCGAAATGGATAAGGTGATGAATCATTTCACAAAGATAGAACATTTTTCCGGAACCATTCTTGTCGCCCAAGAAGGAAAGGTGCTTTACGCCAAGGCCTTTGGTGAGGCCAACAAGGATTTTAGGGTACCGAACACTCTTCAGACACGGTTCGAACTGGCTTCGATCTCCAAGCTGTTTACGGGCATCGCTGTTTTGCAGCTTGTGGAAAAGGGGAAAATCGGTCTGGATGACCCGGTTTTGAAACATCTGCCGGATTTTCCCTTTGGTGATGAAATCACCATCCGCCATCTGCTGACCCATACTTCCGGACTGCCGGACTGGACATCCCACCGCCGTTTCCGCTCGATTTGGAATCAGGTCAAAACGATCGATCAGATGATACCTCTTATCTATGACCAAAAATTGAAGCATGAAACACCCGGGGAAAAGTTCATATATAACAGCTCGGGATTCATTCTGATGGGAAAAATTCTTGAGATGGAATACGGAAAAAATTTTGCCGCCGTTATTCGAGAAAATATTCTTGTTCCCCTGGGCATGACGGAGACCAGCATCGCCAATCCTGAAGATGTTGTCGAAAACCGGGCTACAGGATATGTCAAATCTTCAACCGGCAGGTTTTCGACAAATGTTTACTGGCTTCTGCCTTTTGTGGCCTCGGCCGGAATCCAGTCGACTGTTGGAGATATGCTGAAGCTTGACCAGGCCTTGTACGGCGATACTCTGATCAGCCGGGAACTTCAGGAAAAGATGGTCCGGCCTTTCATTCAGGAAAACTGGGGAACGCTCTGGAGATTGGGGGAGGCATACGGAAACAAGATTGCCTGGCATGGAGGAGAAACCGCGGGCGTCAGCGCCATGTTCAGAAGATATTTGAAGGACAAGCTCACCCTTGTCATCCTTTCCAATTACCACCGGGCCGGACGTCCGCTGACTTGGGTGGTGGAACCCCTTTTGTTCGGGGAAGCTTATGAACTGCCCAAACCGACCTTAGGAGAATTCCTTTTTCAGGAAATGAAGGAAAAGGGAACAGAAAAAACCGCCCCCCATTTCGAGGCGCTGATCAAAGAAGCGGGTTATGTTGTCAGATCACAGTCCGATCTCAATGAATTCGGGTATGAGTTGCTGGAGGAGGGATGGATGGACATGGCTCTGGAAATATTCAAGCTGAACTGCCGGCTTTTTCCTGACAAGCCCAATACCTTTGACAGCCTGGCCGAAGCTTATCTCAAAAAAGGAAACCTGGAATCGGCCTTGAAGTATTATGAAAAGGCCCTGGAATTGAATCCCAAATTCAGTCCGTCTCTTATGGGGTTAAAAAAAGTCAAAAAATTAATGGAAAAATAAGAGAGGTCATATACCCGGATCATAACATCCATCCAGGTATTGAAAGCCGGCTTTACATTTTTTTATCCGAGTGGTCCTCAATTCCGGATTAAGATATTCAGGAAAAAACGCTCCATGTTTTTCAAGTAAAGTTTTCAGAAACTAAAGCCGAGGAAGAGGAAGCCGATACGGAATTTATTATCGCTGATCCTGTAAACAAGACGTGACCCGATATCAAGATCAAAAGGAAGAACAAACAGATTGATGTCGGCAACCAAATCGATTCCGACCGATTGATAAGTCGTCTCGCTGTTTGTATCCCGGCCAAGAGCATAATCATAAAAAAGATTCATTCTGAGGCGTTTTAGATACAGAATACTTCCCAGAGCAAAATCAGGATAGGCGAGAGGTAATGCATAATCGACGGAGGCTTTGGTGATCGAGTTATGATAGGTATAATCGTAGCCCCTCGGGAAGAGAATTTCACTGGGAAAATGATAATTGTCAGGCAATTGTTTCTCATGACTTCCCTGGATATACAGGCTGTGATGCTTAAAAAGTCCTGGAAGATAAAGCCCTATGTTGGCTGAAAATAATGACGCTTTATAATCACATTTCCATGGTGTATGGCGGTAAGCCAGATTGAGAAATTGTCCCCAGGTTGGATTGATGTCACGAAAAGATGATTGGCAGAATCTGCGAAAACTTAATCGATAGCTCATAGGCAGGAGCCGTCCGTTTCCGTTTTCAAAGGGTTCTGTGAATTCCCGACCGGAAATATTTACCAAAGATATACCCGAGCCCAGGGTAAAAGATGTGCTGTAGATTCCCCTTGATATATCAAACGGAATCCGAAAACCGATATTGGCTGAAGTTTCCCGCCAGCTTGTGGTTGTTTTTTCCTCATTTTCGCCCGTGGTGGTTGAAGATCTGCCTCCATGGCTTACTCCAAAATCCAGGATGGGAAAAAATCCTGCATACGATCCATTGATGCCGAATCCAAGCACCTTTTCATTCATATTATATCTCAGTCCGCCGACCAACAAGGCCAAATTCATTTTATCCTGTGAGATGAGGTCAAAGCTTATATCCGTCGGGGTCACCATAGGAACCCAGCTATGAATATTCAGGAGGTGAGATACGGAATGATAGTTTTTGACTTCATATTCCGTATTCGGGATTTTTTCACCATCAAAAACACTTTTTCCTTGTTCCTGGGCTATAAGGGGTTGGTAATATCGCAAACTGCGATCTTCGATATCTTTTAATTTCTTCCACGATGCAGGATCTAAAGACGTCTCACCCGCGTCATAGCCATTGACCGTGTAATTGCTGTAAAGAAGTTTTTTCCCGTCCGGGGAAATTTCAGGGAAAAAAGCGCCAAACTTACTTGAGGTTATCTGAAAACGTTCGCCGGTTCTTGTGTCCAGGGCATAAATGTTATCGATGCCGGAAAAGCAGGAATTATAAAATACATAATATTTGTGGAGAACAGGAAATGTGATATTTTCCCAACCATAAGTAATAACATCCTCTATTTCTCCTGTTTTTATCTCGGCAATGCTCAAGGCCCTTCCGTTTGAATTCTGTCTGGTGAAGACAATCCTCTCTCCGTTCTCAGACCAGGATGGAGAAAAAATAAGATCATTCTTTGGATTTGACAGGCGTTTTATTTCTTTCCCCGTTTCAGCCTCAAGAATCACCAAAGCGCACCGGGATTCCGGAGTGAATTCCACCGTGGAAATTACTGTTCCATCCGGAGACAGTGAAGGGTCAAACAATTTGGCTTTGTGCGTGATTCTCTCAGTTTTTCCGTTTCTAATATCATAGATGACAATGTCGGAATAACTTCTTTTTCCCCATCGTGGATCGGGAATATATTCATTCCAGGTTGCTTTGCCGTTTTTCAAAGAAAGCCTGTTGTAAAAACCTTGAAGAGGAGCAAATTGAGTGATTTTTTCCTCTGTTCCGTCAGGATTCAAACGGACCAGCATGGAGGGATGCGCAAGTCCAAACTTTTGGGCATAAATGGTGCCGTCCGTATCATAACGGGGAAACATATAATTCGTCCAAACTTTTCTAGGAGTCAAATTTTTGGTCTGAAATGGGGTGAATGTCAGACCTTCAAGCTGTTTCTTCCAGAGATCCTCCAGGTCGTCCATGGTTTTTTCATACAAATCGACAACACCCATACCGGTTTCTTTTTTTAATGCATTGGAAAAGGCGTAGGGGGAGTAGGCATGTTTGGAAGCCCGGTCGAGAACTTCGCTCCAAACCCCGGGCCCGTAAGTGCGCTTCACGTAAGTGGTCAAGAGATATCCCAGGGGATACCATGAAGGGTACCAATCTTTTAAGGAACGAAGGTAAGCTTTATAGTAAGAATAGCGTATCCCGGAAAGAAGAAGAGCCCGGATATCCATATCAAAACTCGGCAGCCGGCCTCGGCCGCCATTGGTTAGAGCCGTCTCGATCCCAACAGCATCTCCTTCCATGAACCAATAAGGGGTTGATATAACCGAAAAAGCCGCTCGTCCGATATCCCCGCATAGATATTGGGCTATCTTTGTGAATCCCTGGTTTATTTTGTCAAATTGAACGATATGACGTCCTTCATGAACAGCCAGCAAATGATACCAATCGTTGATACCCATGATGTAAGAACCTATGGGCACGTGAAAAAATTCCGACATGCGAGGTGCTAAGGTTACATAACCATTGGAAATGGAGTTCTGATTGGACAATAAAATGGTAATACGCTTTGGTTCTTTATGTAGAGTTTTGGTAAGAAGAGGGAAAAGGTACTCCAGAGTATTGGCAACGCGTCGGCCTTCGTGAGTGAGTTCTTCCGGAAAGACAATTTCAAAATGAAGAGTTTCGATTTTTTTCCATTTTATGCCGGGCGGATTTTGAGATCCGAAATTTTCAAATTGAGCCCTGAGGGCGATAGACAGCAATCCGAACATTAGAAAGGCAATGATGTTTCTCTTCATCTGCTGATAAAACCTTCCTTCTTTAAAATGGGACACAATTTTTTTGACATGTATTATTTAAGTTTGGCTGACACCGGGAAATCTAATAGTATATATTATTTATGGATGTTTTCAAGATCCTTTTTTTATGGGGTATAAAAAAAACTTTTGGTGCCTGCCCTATTCGTATCGAAGGGAGCAAATAGGGTCGGCTGCAGCGGTCTTGATGGATTGGTAGCTGACGGAAAAAAGCGCTGTTCCTAAGGCGAGTGATCCTGAATACACAAACATCTCCCATCCTAGAGAAGATTGGTAAGCAAATTGCTGAAGCCATTTTTTCATGATAAAAGCGGCAACCGGCCAGGCTAAAAGGTTGGCAAAAGCCACCAATATCAAAAATTCCTTTGACAAAAGGTGCAGGATATTGGGAAAGGAAGCTCCAAGCACCTTTCTTATTCCGATTTCTTTGGTTTTCTGCTCAGCCGAAAATGAAGATAATCCCACAAGTCCTAGACAGGATATAAAAATGGCTACCAGTGTAAAAGCCCCGAACAACCTGCCTGCTTTTTCTTCAGAACCATATTGGCGATTGAAGTCTTCATCAAGAAAAAAATAGCTGAAAATTTCACCTAAACGGAGGGCTTGCCATTTTTTCTCGATAAAGGCGAGGGTTTCTTTAAGATTATCTGTGGTTACGTTCAAACTGAGATGATTAAAAAAATCTGGACGAACTTGCAACACGAGCGGCTCGACTTTTGTCTGGAGGCCTTTGAAGTGAAAATCTTTAGTCACTCCGATGATCGGTGCCGTCTTTCCGGAACCTCCCTCATACATAAGTTTGCCTAAGGCCTCTTCGGCGGATTTAAATCCAAAAGCTTGCGCTGCCGTTTCATTGATCATGAATGCATCGTACGTATCCGAAGATATTTCTTTTTGAAAAGTTCTTCCTGCCGCTATCTCGATTTTGTACTCGGAGATGAAGTCATGATCGATGTAGTTAAAATCCATACTCTGGGCCTTTGCTAGTCCCTCCCCGACCAATTTTGCTTCGAGAAGGTTCGTCTGCCGTCCCGGAACACTCCACACAGAAGACGCACCTGCTATGGAAGGATGCCTTAAAAATTCCGCTTTCACGGTTTCGTAATTGCCTTGAAAAACAGCGGGTATGATCAGCTTTTGTTCTTTTTCAAATCCCAAATACGAGTCCTTCATATAGCTGACTTGACGAAAGACCGTAAATGTCGCAATTAAAAGAAAAACCGTTATGAAGAATTGTCCGACAACAAAAAATTTTCTTAAAAAGACATTCCCGGTTTTAGAACCTGTGGAGCCTTTAAGAATGTGCGCAGGCTTGAAAAGCGATAGAACAAAAGCGGGGTAAATGCCCGAGACGATACCTACGAATACGGCAAGTCCGAGAAAAGGTAAAATATGAAGCGGCTTGAACAAAAGATTGGGTTCAAAATGTTTTCCGGCTAGATCATTGAAAAAAGGCAAAGCAAGGATAATAAAAACACCGGCCACAACAAGAGCCGCGACAGACGTCAGTAGTGTTTCACTCAGGAACTGTCTTACCAGTTGACCTCTGTATGCTCCGACGACCTTGCGTATGCCTACTTCATTTGCCCTTGTCGCAGACCGGGCCGTAGAAAGATTGGTGAAATTCACGCATGAGACGAAAAGGATTAAAAATCCAATCACAGAAAACATATAAATGGTGGCGGGATTCCCAGGAGTTTCGATCTCCGTCGCCAAATGGGAATGAAGGTGTATGCTTTGAATCGGCTGCAAATAAAAAGTCAACCTCACACCTGATTCTTTCAATTCTTCAGGGATGTATTTATCAGCGATAAAACGGACCTTGTTTTCAAAAATTCGGACATCGACGTGGGGCTTTAGTTTGAGATAGGCATAAAATCCCGTCCATCCCCAATTGTCAAAATTCCAAACATTTTCCCATCCTTTGATAGAGACAATAAACCCATAGGGAATATGGATGTTTTCCGGAGGATCGGCGACAACGCCTGTGACTTCAAATAATTTTCCATACATTCCAAGAGTTTTTCCCAACGGATCTTCATAGCCAAAGTATTTTTTTGCCATATATTCGGAGATGACAACCGTTTTCGGCCGGATTAAGGCCGTTTCCGGATTTCCTTTTATGAAGGGAATGGTTAAAACGGAGAAAATATCATTCTCGGCGATCATGACCTTATCTTCGTAAAATTTCTTTTTGTCGTATTTTATGAGATTTTGCATCCAATCGAGTGTTTGAAAACGCACGGCATGTTCGACTTCCGGAAAACTCTCTCTTATGGCCGGAATCAAAGGAGCGGCAACTCTCGCGAAATCCCTCTCCACCGAGCCCCGGGTGATTTTCTGGGCTACCCTGTAGATACGGTCGGCGTCTTGATGGTAGCGGTCATAGCTCAGCTCATGGCTTCCGTAAAGAAAGATCAGAATACAGCAACCTAGGCCGATCGCCAATCCTATGATATTGATAAATGAATAAGCTTTATGCCTCTGAATATTTCGAATCCCAACCTTCAAATAATTTTTAAACATGACACCTCGTCCATAGATGGAATTTTTAAGCATGACGGGGATAGAGCAGAGGATTTGTTTCCAGTACCACAATTTTGCCCTTGTTCTCCCTTTTTCAGCAGCCAGTTCATAAAAATATTCATTAATATCCCCTTCGACTGTTAATTTTTCTCCGGATTGGGCAAACCAATCAAATATATTTTTGGCAACTCGAGGAGGAGACAACTCGTTCTTGCTCATGAAGGTTTCCATTTATCTATCAGAGCGGAAACCCCATCCCAGATGGATTCATGCAGGTCCCTGGTTTTCTTTAAGGCTTCAATCCCGGTGGGAGTGAGCGTGTAATAGATTTTGGGGCGACCCTTTCTCTGTGGAATGGGATCAGCTATATGCTTCCGGAGATATCCCCTCCTGTTTAAGATATCGAGTGATACCCAGATACTTCCAAAGGTCAATTTTTTTCCCGTGCTTCTATGCACTTCTTTTTTAATGGTGACCCCATAGGCATTGTCCTTTAACCTCAATATGGCCAACAGGAGAATCTCATCGGCCCGAGACAGTGTTTTCATCTTTTTTCTTCCTGATTAATAAAACGAAAAATTAGTAAAAAAGGTTGGCGGTGATAATTTTTTTTTAATTAATTTTTTATTGGCGGAATAGGACGCGGAAGATTTTGGCGGGAAGGCCGAAAAAAATCCTATTCAGAAACCGGAAAAAAGGACTTCTCTGGGTAGGATCCAGAAAAGAGAAGCGGCTTTTTTTTCTCTTTTGGGCCAGGTATTTCTGGACGATGGGGCAGGAAAGACTGCTCATGCAGTAGGGACTCAGCTTTCCCCGCCTGAGGTAATCCCGGATTTCTTGAAGCTCGGGGGAATTCCAGGCCGTTTCCCACTCGGACATGGGAGCGATCGGCCGGCTTCCATGGCAGCAGGGAAGAATGCCCCGCCGAAGGATATAATAACTCTCCCAGGGTTCCCGGCAGAGGGGAAGGCCTTCGATACCCAGGTTTTCTTCCGCCGACGGCCCGGATTTATTGGTGGTTTTCTCTTTCATTTTTGCCTAAAACCGCTGTGTTTCTTCGATGGCCAGGTCTTTTTTTCCTTCCCCCGGTTTTTTGATGGTGCCGAAGGCAAACTGGTTGGCCAGGGGAACGTTGTAGATGACGGAATAGTTTTCAGCCTGCTCGATGATTTTTTCGATGTCCTCCCTTTTGAGAAGTTCTTTTTCATAATCGAAGTGGTATCCTCCCCTTTCCGCCTCTATCTGAGGGTTTTCCAAATAATTCAAGGGCCGAAGCACCAGGGCATCCGCTTCGATTTTTTGGCAGAGCCGGAAATAGGCTTCCAGTTCATGCCGGTTGACTTCCATGGGCATAAAAACCATGAAAATTTTGGGCAGGTTGTTTTTTTTCTTCCTTTCTCTGTTGAGTTGTTCAAGATGGGGAATGATGGGATCCCAGTGTTCGCTTCGGATTTTAGCGTAGGTTTCCTTGCTGGCCGCGTCCAGGGACACATAAAGGAATACGGGTTTTCCTGCCAGGGCATTGATGGTCCTTTCCGAAAGGGATTGGCCGTTGCTGGATATCTCCAGGAATTTTTTGTTCTTTTCACAAAATTCCAGGATTTCCTTGAAGCGGGGATGAAGCAGGGGTTCTCCAAAGGAACAGTTGACGATGGTGCGGGCACGATGGAAAAAGGGACCGTAGGCGTCGAGGGTTTTTTCATCCACAACCGTGTCGGTGAACATTCCTTCTTCTTTTTTGATTCTGTCCCAGAGGCAATAAACGCAGGGAGGCTTCATGTTGCATTTGCCGTAGAGGTCCACTCCGAGGTAAAGAGGGAAAGAGGACAATTTCGGCTTTCCGGCAAGCATTTCCTGAAAATTGAGAAGGGCGTTTTGATGAAACGAGCGAAAATTCCGCAGTTCCCCTTCCTCATTGTGGAATGTCGGATGACCGACACGGATTCCCAGTTTACGGCTGTCACCGGGGTGGAATTTTTCGGGAAACACCTTATTCAACGAAAAGCGCAGCTCGTGGAGGGATTTGGATTCCGGGACTGGAAGAGGCAGGCAGTAGTGGTTCCATTTGTAGAGCAGTTCTCTGGTCTCCAAAGGGGAGCCGTCGAGAGAAACGGTCAGTTTCTGGGTGAAATCAAAATATTCGGAGCTGGCCGGAAAGGATACATACCGGGTATTCCTTAAAATGCCGTCAGGCAAAAAAACCACGGCTTCTTTTTCCATCCAGCGGAAAGGAAAAAATTCATTCGTTTCCGCTTCCTGCCATCCGGATTCATAAAGGACGTTTGTTTCTTCAACATGTTGAAGGCTGATGTTTCCCACCTGGATTCCCAGGTCCCGGCTGTCGCCGCTGTCCCGGTATGAAAATGTTTTGTCGAGAATCAGTTTGAGTTCGAAGCCGGTTATTGATTCTTCAACCGGAAAGATGTAGCGGTGAATGCCGGGACGAACGGTTCTTCGGCCAAGGTTTCTCCCTTCTCCCTCAACGGTCAAAATCGGGGAGACGGCTTCGGCAAAGGGGTGCCCGGCTTCAATTTCCAAATAGCAGCCCGGTACCGCATTTTTTACAAGGCAGGATCCCTCTTTTTTCATCCAGCGGAAGGCGGACCGGGAGGAAGACCGGGGTGGATTTTCATACCATCCTTCAAGAAAAAACGACCCTGCGGATAATGTTAAAAGACACGGGTTCCGGACCATGATGCCCAATTCTCTTTTTTCCTGCGGAATAGCAGGGACTTTGTCAAGCTCCAGGGCAACTTCAAGTTCTCCCGATGCCTGCAAAGGAACGCCATACGTCGAGAACGAAGGTTCGATTTTGAAGGATTTTTCTTTTTGTCCCGCAGCCGAAACAGTCAGTAAAGGCGAATGTTCAGCAGGATGAGGGTGGCCGGCGGTCAGTTGAAGCCATATACATCCGGTAGAAGGAAGATCTTTTATTCTAAGGACGGCCTTTTTTCCCATCCAGCGGAAAGGACCGATTTGGTCTTTTTCCTCCGGATGCCAGCCGGAAACATAGTCAGTCTCGTATGTTTTCATAATGACAAGAAATCCATTGTAATGCCTGGTCCGCTTCCCTGTCAATTTTCGTTATCTGAATGAGTTTTTTAAAGGAAAAACAACAGGGAAAAGGTTTTTGTTTTTTTTTGACAACGAGCGTAAAGTTGCTATAAGATTCCTGCATTCACCAAAAAGCTTGAAGTACGGCATAAAAAATGTTTTTTACAAAAGAAAAATGGATCAAGGGGGGTGTCCTGATTTTTTTTATGGTGCTGACTCTTATCCATCTTTTTCCTTTATCTGTGAATCCGGCGGACGGCCTGAACGAAACCATCGACGGTCTGCTTAATACCTGGATTATCAACTGGGTTCAAACGCATCTATTCACCAACCCTTTTTCTCTGTTCGATGCGGGGATATTTTATCCTCATCCCAACAGCCTCAGTTTTTCGGAGTTTCTTTTGCCCCAGGCCCTTGTATCCCTTCCGGTTTATTTTCTCTCGAAGAATCCGGTTTTAGCATATAATTTTGTCTTTTTCCTTTCGTACATCCTGGCGGCCTACGGCATGTTTCTGCTTGTCCGAAGGCTGACGGGCCATCTTTTGGCCTCTGTCGCCGCAGGGACGATGTTTGCCTTCAACACCTTTATGATCCATCACATCACTCACCTGCAGCTCTTGAGCGCGGGATTAATCCCCCTTTGTTTTCTTTATCTTCACAAGTTCTTTGAAGACAGAACCTGGAAAACTTCCTTTCTTTTTGCGTTTTTTTTCATGCTTCAGGCCTTGGCGTGTGTTTATTACGGCCTTTTTTTAGTCTCTATTTTCCTGGTCGTTCTGCCGGCCTTTTTTATTCTTTTCAGTAAAAATCTCAATCCCCGTTTTCTTTTGCGGTTTTTTCCCCCATTGGCCGCTGCCGGTGGAATCGTGCTGCTCTTTTCTCTTCCTTATGTTTCCTTGATAAAGGCCTTTCATTTTGAGAGACCCCTGGCCGAGGGAGCCGATCTTGTCAACTATTTAGGGACAAATCCCCAAAACATCCTTCTGAGCCGGTGGCTGACTCCTTTGGGAACCCACGAACATTTTTTACTTCCGGGATTGGCTGTTCTGGTTTTGGCCGGATTCCTGATCATCAAAAAACGAAAACTATATTTTCACCTTCCCAAGGGAGTGAGAATCATCTTTTGGGCGATCGCCGCTTTCAGCTTGTTGACCGTGGCCGCGGTTCGCTTGACGGGAGGATTTTCCTGGAAAGCCGGATTTTTAAGTCTCTCGGCCCACAATGTTGCCAAGCAGGCATTGATAGTTTTTATCCCGGCGGTCCTCTATCTTTTTTGTTCATTTTTTGCCTTTGTCTTTCGTAAAAAAGAGGAGTCTCGGGAAAACCGTTATTTTTTTGTCTACCTTCTTTTAAGCGTGTGGGCGCTTCTTCTTTCGCTGGGCAAAAATTTCACATTTCTCGGGGATTCCACCTCTGTTATGCCCATGCCTTTCCGGCTGATGTACCATGTTGTACCGGGTTTTAAAGGGATTCGCGTACCGGCCCGGTACGCCGTCTTTGTCATTTTTGCCCTGGTTGTTCTGGCGGCCTACGGAATCAAGCTTCTCTGGGACAGAATCGGATCGCATAGGGGAAAAATAATTGCGGCCGTTGGGCTTTTGCTCTTTATCAATCTGGAATACCTGACCATTCCCCAGAGGATAAACCGTGTTCCCGTTAAAAACGACATCCCCCCTACTTATACCTGGCTGAGAGAGCAGCCGGGCGACTTTGCCGTGGCCGAACTTCCTTTTCAGAAGCCCGTCGGTCATGAAGCGGGTTACATGTATTTTTCCATATATCACGGCAAAAAAATCGTAAACGGGTACAGCGGTTTTATTCCTCCTGCCTCGGACTATCTGCGGCAAATCTTTACCGGATTTCCGTCAATGGCCGGCATGGACATTTTAAGAACTTTCGGGGTGAAATATATTGTCATCCATCCGCGTTTCTGGACACCGGACATTGCCGCGCGAAAAATGCAGCGGCTGGAAGAGGAATTCGTGGAGGATTTGAGGCCGGTAAAGGAATTCCGCTACACGGTTGAAGAAGGCGGTGGAGTTTTTGACCGGTTCGGCCAGGATTTTATCTATGAAGTTCTGCCGGGTGATGAGAGGATTAAAGTTCCCCCGGGTCCCTTTAGAGAGATTTCTTCTTCGGAATGGACGGTTCAGACAAATGCCCATCCGGAGCTTCTTCCTTTTTTGAAAGATGGGGACATGGAGACACGATGGACAACCCAGAGCGCCAAAAAAACCGGAGATTATTTGCTGGTTCGTTTCCGTCAACCGAAAAATCCAGTGAAAATTTCCCTCTTTTTGGGGAGCCATGCTTATGAATATGCCGTCGACATTAAAGTGGAAGCTTTTACCGCGACGAAAGAATGGAAAAGAATCAACCGCTTTTATTCCCGGGGAGAATTGGCCGAAAACCTCGTTTTTTCACCCCTGAATCCTGTCCAGAACATCTATTTAAGGGACATGAGGACCGGTTTGCTGAAAATCACCCACATCGGCCACGACAAGCAATTCTGGTGGTCGGTGGCGGAATTGAAAATTTATGAGGCTACCCGCTCATTCTGAGTTTTTTTATGATTGTTAAAAGTTCTTGTTGCAGGATCTCAGATATCTTCTCAGGCAAATAGCGGGCTTTTTTTCCCTTAATTTGCATTATCCGATCAAAAGAGTGGGTCAACAAGGTTTTTTCCGTTTTAACATCCATCATTTCAATATAAAGGGCTAAATGGGCATACCATTGTTTTTCCTTCTGGAGCATTTCCAAGGCGTCAATAGTAATTCTCATCATAATTTCCGGTGTGATGGATGAGTTGTCGTTTATGACCTTTTTAAAAAACGAACTGTTTCTATAATAGTGAATAATTGTGTCCTTGATCAATTCTCCCGGCATTTTTGCCCATTGATTTAATGGGAAGTATTGCACCTGATAGGGGTTTTTTCTGTACAAAATTCTCTGATGCCAGAAGGCCATATTGGTCTCAATATCCTCAATCTGCAGAGTTTTGTTGATTTTTACATTGTTTTCAACTTTGGCGGGAGTGATATAGAGGTCGTAATAATGCAAACCGATACAACCCCAAAACATCAATAAAACTATGCAGAGGAGATAATGTGTTTTTTTTATCTTTGCCTCCAATCTATCCTGAGGAAATTTTCAGAAGAGATCGAAATGAAATTTCAAACTAAGCTGAATGCCCAGGGCGTTGAGGTTGATGGCGGCTTCCCGGATATCCGAATAGTCGGGATCGCTGGGCTTCGATTCCTCCAGCCACATGTAGTCATAAGTTGCATTGGTTAGGTCTATTTTGGATTTGTAATGCCATAATGTTCCGCTTCCCGATTCGCTTGTCTTAATGATATCGTCAGGAAACCAGCCGAATCCTTCAATCCATTCTTTGAAAGTGTCTGTTTCCGTGTAGGTACAATCACCCTGCCAGTTTTTAAAGTTGACCAGCCTGCCGAAAACCTCGGCGCCGAAGGAGATATTAGGACTCAGCTTGAAGTCCAATCCCAGGCTTCCGTTAAGGCCGATGGCCTTGCAGGTGGCTTCCTCAATGGTCGTTCCCTCGATCGTCCAGATGTATTTCCAATTGAGATAATACCAGGAGACGTCTTCATAGTTCTCCGTATACGTGAATATGTCATCGTGTTTCATTTTGCCGAGGTAATATCCGACTCCCGCCTTGGCGGAAAGTACGATGCTGTTCATCGGCAGAAAGAGATACAAGTTAACGTTCAAGGGGATGGCCGTTATCTTGTAATCTCTGCTGCGTTCAATGTTCTGCAGGATGTCGTAGCTGCCCCACCACTCCGGAATGTTTTCTTGACCTATGCTGAAAGAATAATCACCTTTGCTCGAGGCGGTGATATAGCCTGAGCCGAATCCAATCCCTAAATTCGGCGATATGGTGAGAAACAGATCAACATTAAAATTCGGGCTGAAGGAAAGTTTGTTCCAGTTGAAGGTTGAAGTGGCCGTGGCGAATCCAGTCAGTGCGGCGATATCGGTGGTGTAGTTTTCCCGGCCCTGTCTGGTGAGTTCCAGGTCTCCGCCTCCGTCGAGGAAATAGCCCATTCCTCCCGACAGGCTTAAGTTAAGCCCTATGCCGGATTTTTTTGCAGGCTCATACGTAGGGGGAGGAGGAATCGGTATACTGCGGTCCCGCGGAGGGGGCGGCGGAGGAACGATCCTTTTGGGCACAGGTTTTTCCGCCTGTTTTGGTATGGCCGGTTCCTTTGTTTCAGGAGGAGTTGTGGATTCTTCAACGAAAATTTCAACGCTCGATTCGAGAATGTACCCCTTGACGACAAATCCATTTTCGTCCGGGGGAAGGGAGATCCTGTACCAGCCGTCAATTTTTTCTTCTGCATCAAGAAGAATGCCGATCGGCAGTTTTTTAATGATCAAACTTTCCGTGTCGGGTTTCAGCCGGATCTCTGCTTCGGGCACGATGATTCGAAGCTTCATTCCGGGTGAAGCCGAAAGATCTATGAATAAAACCAGAAGACCCAGAAAACAAAAAGAAACAATTTTTTTCATTGTCGAAGTTCTTTCTTTTCGCATTTTCTTTCCTTTATAGAACTATTTTTGCATTCTCTGTATAGCACAACCCCATGGAAGATTCAATCTTAAAAGAACGCCCTAAATCAAATCTTTTGCTTCAGTAATTCTTCATCTGGACCGTAATGTCCCTATCTTGGCGGCTATTGTCTTCAGGTAGCTGGTGGAGTATACTTGCGTTTCGAAAAAAGCAGGAAAAAGTGATGGAATTTATTTCTTATGCCGTGTTATTGCTAGTGACCCTGGCAGGATATTCCGCCGGCGTAACAGCTGGAGCCGGGAGGAAACGAACCGTTGGCCCTGTTCTTGGAGACCTTTTGGCGGTTTGTCTCATCTGGATCGGCGCCCTTTGGACGCGCGAGGGCTGGGAATGGAACAGGTGGGCGGTTCTTCCCATTTGGTTGGCCGTTGCTGTGGCCGCTGGAATCCTGCTGGTCCGGCTGCGAATGACGGCAGGCCCTATCCCGGTTAAGGAAGCTGACGTTTCCGCAAAAGATCAGCCAAAAAATCTTTGGAAAAGGTGGAAAAATTTTTCTCACCGAATGGGAGGATTCCAAAGCCGTATTCTCCTGTCGTTGTTTTATTTTTTGGTTGTTTTTCCATTTGCCTTTATTCTTCGTTTGTTTGGAGATCCCCTAAAGATTAAACCCAAAAAAGCGGTTTCCTTTTGGGGGGAACGGAAGGAGGGCCCGGAAAGTCTGATGGATTGCAGGAGACAGTTCTGATGTATATCCTGGGTATTTCCTGTTTTTATCACGACGCCGCCGCGGCCCTTCTCAAAGACGGCCGGATAGCTGCCGCAGCAGAAGAAGAACGTTTCAGCCGGATTAAGCATGACTTCGGTTTTCCTGAGCAGGCTGTTCAATTCTGTCTAGATCATGAGGGAATCAAAGCGGGAGACCTTGACTATGTGATTTTTTATGAAAAACCATTTGCCAAATTCGAGCGGATTTTAATGAGTTCCCTCCAAACATTTCCCCGTTCCTGGAAGGTCTTTCGGGAAGCGATGATTAGTTGGCTGGGGGACAAGCTCTGGATCAAGAACATCATTTTGGATAAGATCGGGATTGAAAGCCACAAGATTCTTTTCGGGGAACACCACATGTCCCATGCGGCCAGCACTTTTTATCCGTCCCCTTTCGAGGAAGCTGCGATCTTGACGGTCGACGGTGTCGGAGAATGGACGACGGCATCCACTGGACTGGGAAAGGACAGGCAAATCGTCCTTGACCGGGAGATCCGGTTTCCTCACTCATTGGGCCTTTTATACAGCGCCTTTACCGCATTCCTCGGTTTCAAGGTAAACAACGGGGAATACAAGGTTATGGGAATGGCCCCTTACGGCAAACCGAAGTTTGTCGAGAGGATTTTTGACCATCTCATCGATGTAGCCGATGACGGGTCTTTTCGGCTGAACATGGAATATTTTTCGTATCACCATTCCGATGAAAAGACGTTTAATGCAAGGTTTGCGAACCTCTTCGGAAAACCACGGACTCCTGAAACCCCGTTTTTCACCTCGGATACCCGATATCCCGCCTATTTCGGGGAAAGGACGGCCAATTATGAAGAGCGCTGTAGGGAGAACGAACATTATGCCGATGTCGCGGCCAGCATTCAGAGGGTAACCGAGGAAATTCTCCTTAAGCTGGTCCGTTCGCTTCATGAAAGAACCGGCCAGAAAAGGCTTTGTCTCTCCGGCGGAGTGGCATTAAACTCGGTGGCCAACGGCCGGATTCTTCGAGAAACACCCTTTGAGGAAGTTTATATCCAACCGGCTGCGGGAGACGGAGGAGGTGCTTTAGGTGCGGCCCTGTATGCTTATCATGGGATTTTAGGTAATCCTCGTGGTTTTATTATGGAACACGCATACTGGGGAAAATCCTATTCTGAAGATGAAATAAAAGATTTTCTTGATAAGGAGCAGATATCTTATAAACGTTATACGGATGATTCCAAACTTTTAGACAGAGTGGTGGAGGAGATTCAGGCAGGAAAAGTCATCGGCTGGTTTCAGGGACGCTTTGAATGGGGACCCCGGGCATTGGGTAACCGCAGCATTCTGGCCGATCCCCGGTCCGAGGAGATGAAGGATACGGTAAACATCAAGATCAAATTCAGGGAGCCTTTCCGCCCTTTTGCACCCGTCGTTCTAGAAGAAAGAGCGGCTGATTTTTTCGATGCCCGTGGGGCAGAGAAACAGTATCCGGCCCGTTTTATGCTTCTTGTTCTTCCCTTACTCGAGGGACGGGGAGAGCAGGTGGGAGCCGTCAATCATATGGGAACCGGGAGACTGCAGACGGTAAGGAAGAGTTGGAATCCAAGGTATTATGAACTCGTGCGCCGTTTCGGTGAAGCGACGGGAGTTCCGGTTCTTCTGAATACGTCTTTCAACCTGAGGGGAGAGCCTATCGTTAATTCTCCCTTTAATGCTTTTCAAACGTTTCGTAAGAGCGGTATTGACATGCTTGTGATGGAGAATTATTTAATAGAAAAATAATCCGTAGAATTCGAACATTTTAAAAAACATTCAAGCGGAGAAGAAATATGGCTGGATTCAAGAAACTGGGCAGAAAAATGGGTGTTTTGGGGGAGCTTCTTCACTTCCTATGGAAAAGAAAATTGTGGTGGCTGATCCCCATGATCGTCATCCTGGTTTTGTTTGGCCTTTTGCTTCTTTTCACTCAGGGTTCGGCTGTGGCGCCGTTTATATATACCCTATTCTGACCTGCATCATTCATAAAAAAGGCCGATACCACATATAAATCTTTATTTTAGGTAAATTTGAAAAATTTGTACCCAGAATAGATATAAGTGGTTTATGCTGAAAATGAAGTGATGTTGAAATATATAATCGGCCTTTTTTACCCTCCGGGCTAGCCGATCTCACCGCATCTGCTTCGTTGCGTCGTGCTCGCAGTGAACTAGCACAGCTTCGCACGATGACGCCTCCCATCTGCGGCAAGCTTGACTCGTGAATAATACAGGCAAGCCTGCATCATTTTGGATACAAAAGGGGGATGATAAACTCCTCAATCTTTTCAGCTACGATCGTGTTTCCCTTGGAGTTGGGATGGATCCGGTCGATCCAAATATCTTGGTTTTTTTTCCCGTTCAAAGCCTGATAAAGGTCGAGGAATGGTATCTTTTTTTCTTCGAGAAATCTTTTCAGTTTTTGAGTGAGGCCGGCATAGATATATGACGGCTCGATTTTTCGGTAGGGAAAGATTACCACAGCCAGAGGGATGCCTTGGCTGTCCAGCAAATCTTTTATTTTTTCCAGGTAGTGGAAAGCCTGTTCTTCTCCCAGCAGGTTGACGTCTTTTGGGGCAAAGTCCGGGTCCTTCTTTTTTTTCAGCCAGAAAATTCTAAGATTTATGAATCTGAAAAGATGAGAACTTTTCATCAAAAAACGGCTGAAGCCGCCTTTTTTCAACATGTAAGGAATGGAAAGGTCGTGATAGGGAATGAGAACAAATTTGTTGGTTTTTCCATGAAGAGTGATGTCCACTGTTCTTTCAAAATCATTGGGTCCTATCTGAAGCACGACGAGATCGGGAGAAAAACGAAGGGCATGATCTTTGATAAGAAAATACTCCTGGACAAGGTTGTACCCGACTACTCCCATCCCCATCACTTCCACCGCATATCCTCCGGCTTTCAACCGGTCCTCAAGCTGCTTATGGTATGTTTTTTCGAGAGGAAGACACCAGCCGTATGTCAGGGAATCCCCGGCGAAAATGATTCTTTGCTCTTGATCTTTTCGGACTCTGTATTTTTTATCACGGAATCCGAAAGCGTTGATCTTGTAAGTGATACCGTCGACCTTAGCCTTGGATTCAGGGATCAGCTCGTATTTGATGTTTTTATTCTCAGCGATACGGTAGGTTTTTGAGGCAGGAATGTGTGATACCCCTTTAGGCCTGAATTTGAATGAATAAAATAATCTTATGCCGCCTTCCAGAAGGAAAAGGGATAATAAAACAGCCCCTAGAATGACGGCGATTCGTTTGAATATTTTTTGGATTGACGAAAACACGGCGGAATTATAGCATATTTGTTGTTTACCTGGAAAAAGGGACTTTTTATCTGTTGACGGTTGGACTATTATATAGTGAAGAACGTTTTTTTTGGCCGCGTTCTTTGCCTGATTATGGAGAGAAAATTCTAAATTTTGACGGATAAAAGATGAAAAAAATTATCAGTTTATGCTTATCACTGGATCAGATAGCCGAGAAGGTCTATGATGCCCTTGCTTCCGTGGCGGAAGTTCCCTGGGTGAGGGAACTCTGGCGAAAAATGCATGAAGAGGAAAAAACCCATGTCCTTTACTGGCTTGAGCTGGAAAAGGAAGCCGAATCAAACAATCTTCCACAACTTTTCGATGATCCGGATAAATTGGTTGAAGAACTTGAGAAAATCAAACCCGTGGCTGAGGCTTTACTGGAACAGGCCCGTTCCTCTCCAAAAACTTCGGAGAGCTTTTTGCTGGCCGCCCGCTTGGAGATGCATTTGATGCATCCTGCCTTTCTGTACCTTTTTAGGTTTGTCAAACAGGAGGCGGGGAGTACGTCGCCGATCAAAAACTATGAAAGCCATCTCCTGAATTTTAACCGGCATCTGCTTGATCTGGGGAAAAAATCATTGTATTTTCAAGTGCTGGGAGAATCTTTTCAAAAAATGTGGATTCAAACGCAGGAACAGCTCAACAAAAGTTTTCATGATGTGTTGACGGGCATTTTGAACCGCCGGGGACTTTTCCACAGTCTTGACATTGCCTCCCATCTTGCCCAGAGGAGCAACAGCCAGGTCGCCGTCGTAATGATCGATATCGACGATTTCAAAAACCTCAATGACAGCTTCGGCCACTATTCCGGGGACCGTGTTTTGAGCAAGGTGGCCGTGCTTCTCAAAAAAAATATTCGAACCTCAGATATTCTGGGGAGATATGGCGGGGAGGAATTTTTGATTTTTTTATCCCCGGTCAATGTTAACTCGATTTTCGGACTGGCGGATAAGTTAAGGAAATGTATTGCCGGGGAGGTACGTGATCCCCGCCCTGTAACGATCAGCATCGGTGTCTCATCGGGAAGGATTGTCGGTGATGTTCAGAGGGCGCTCTATAAACTCATTAGAGAGGCGGATGAAAACCTTTACCAGGCCAAGTCCCAGGGAAAAAACCGCGTAGTTTTTTAAGGAAGCCAGAAGGTTCCCTCTTATATCCGGGGGGAGCAGGTTGAAAAATCAACATATGTTAGGAAGGAAGATGGACGATATCATCGAACAGATCGCCTTATGTATTGAAAAGGGAAAAATCAGTGCTGCGTCAAATCACCCTGCAGAGATGAAAGGACAACCGGGGGCAGATGAACTCACAAAACGAGCCTTGGAAAAGGAAACCGAACCGGGTATCGTATTGAAGAAGGGATTGATCAAAGGGATGGAAAAAGTGGGGAGGTTGTTCCGTAACAATGAGATTTTCCTTCCCGATGTCCTCATGGCGGCCAAGGCTATGACGGCGGCTATGGAGCATCTTCGCCCTCATTTCCAGTCAGGGAAAATCCGCCATCAGGGAATAATCGTCTTGGGTACCGTCGCCGGGGACCTTCATGATATCGGGAAGAAAATTGTCGGTATGTTTTTCGAGGGGGGAGGTTGGGATGTTATTGACTTGGGCGTCGACGTTAAAAGTGATATGTTCCTGAAGACGGTCGAAGAATATCAGCCCCGTGCCGTGGGACTCAGCGCCCTCTTGACGACGACCATGGTCAACATGGAAAAAATCACGGAGGCCGTTAAGGGCCGGTTCCCGAAGGTCAAGGTTATCGTTGGCGGCGCTCCTTTGACGGAAAGCTTTGCAGCGAAAATAGGTGCCGATGCTTATTTTCCCGATCCGCAGGGATCTCTTGAATATCTGGACGGTGTTCTGCTTCAAGAAGGATCCACCGGGGAATCTGTTTAAATTTTTTTTGCCTATAAAGCGGGAAAATTATGAGAAACCTCAGCATAATATTCTTTTTTATAGGGCTGGTATTTTTCAATGGTTGTGGATCCGGCAAATCGGATCGAGAAAATACTCATGATGTTCTTCCCGTTGACCTTCTTCGGCCCCAGGATCTGGAATATGCGGGTGTGTTCAGGCTTCCTGAAGGAGAAGCCGGGTCCGAGGTCCGGTCCTGGGCCTACGGGGGCTGGGCTATGACTTATTATCCCGGAGGTGATTCCGAGGGGCCTGAAGATGGGTATCCCGGTTCGATTTACGGCACCGGTCATGCCTGGGAGCACCAAGTAAGCGAAATTTCCATCCCCGCACCTGCTGCGGTTTCGGAAAGAAGGGAACTAGTGTTTAACCGTGGAGGATCTTTCCCAGTCTCGGCGACCCTACAGCATTTTCGGGATATTTTTCAGGTCGGCACTTTTGAAATTCCGCGGACAGGCATGGAATATTTTCCGGCCCAAGAAGGCCAGTCCGGCGGGAAGCTTTACCTTTGTTGGGGAGCTCATTTTCAGGAAGTTTCGGACCTGACCCATGGCTGGTGCGGACTGAACCTGGCCGATCCTCAATTAAGGGGCGCCTGGTTTATAAACACGCCTCACCACGAGTATAACACCAACGATTATATTTTTGCCGTTCAGAAAGTCTGGGCGGATACTTATACACCCGGTATGCGGCTGGGCTGCGGACGTTTCCGCGACGGCGGCTGGTCGGGCCAGGGTCCGGCGTTATTCGCCTACGGACCTTGGAATCAAGGAAATCCGCCGCCGGACGGGTCTGTTTTGGAGTTCATAACCTTGCTGTGTTACACATCTTCGGAGGATTACGATGTGGAGCAGCATACCATGGAAGGCTACCATCATTCCGATGAATGGACGGGTGGAGCATGGCTGCACCGGGGCAACAGAGCGGCGGTGATTTTTATCGGGACCAAGGGATTGGGGGACTGCTGGTACGGGGACGCTAATGGCCCCTGCCTGGAATGTCAAGGGGATAGGGGTTGGTGGTCATCGGAATTTGCCGGACGTTTCATTTTTTATGACCCGGCCGACCTGGCCAGAGTGGCTCTGGGGGAGATGGAAACCTGGGAACCTCAGCCTTTCGACTGGCTTGATATCGATGAACGGTTGTTAGGCATCCGGTCCGTCCAGCAGAAACACCACTTGGGAGCGTGTTGCTTCGACGAGGAAAGAGGAATTTTTTATGTGTTCGAGCCCTTTGCTGACGGAGATAAACCCGTTATCCAAGTATGGAAAATTAGGGATGTCTCTTAACCTGCATTATTCATAAATTTGGCCGACACCAACAGATAATTTCAACAGCATGTGTCATTTAATATTGATTTTAGATAAAATTGGCAATGAAACATTTTCCATGACCATTTTCAAGAAAATATCGGCCAAATTTACCTTTCAGGCGAAACGATCTTTCCGCATCTGTTTCGTTGCGACGGACTCGCGGCGAACCAGCACAGCTTCGTACATCGACGCCTCACATCTGCGGCAACCTCGATTCGTGCATAATACAGGTTAAATATCGGGCTAGAAATTTTCGGGAAAAGAATGGAAGCGTAAATACAAATGGAAAACGGAAACCTGCTTTTTGACATATTCATCATCTTTGCCGCGGCCAAACTCCTGGGGGAAATCGGAGTCCGCCTTCGAATGCCTCCGATCATCGGGGAGCTGATAGCCGGAATGCTGCTGGGAAATTATGTTTTGGGTGTCATCCATACTTCGAACCATGTTCTGATGTCTTTTGCGGAGATCGGGGTCATCATACTCATGTTTTATGTCGGACTGGAGATTCGTGTCAGAGACCTTTTCGCCGTGGGCCGGACGGCTATTCTGGTAGGGCTGCTCGGGGTCATTTTCCCCTTGATCCTCGGATTTGCGCTGATGATGCTCTTCGGCTTTGGTGTTGTTGAGAGCCTGTTTGTGGCCACAGCCATACTGGCCACCAGCGTTGGCATCTCCGTCAAGGTTCTCCAGGATATGGGGTTGATCAAGCATAAAGTCGCCTGTATCGTTTTGGGAGCGGCGGTGCTCGATGATATTCTGGCCCTTCTGATTCTGGCTGTCGTCAGAGGGCTTGCCCGGGGTAAGTTTCAGGTGGTGGAATTCATCCTGCTGGTACTGGAAAGCCTGGTGTTTGTCGGGTTTTTGACCATCTGGGGGCCCAAGCTGGCGAAACGGACCCGCAAATGGGTCGAGCGGTTGAATATTCCGGAAGGACCGTTTGTCCTGTCCATGATCCTTTGCCTGGGTTTGGCCGAGTTGGCCGATGTGATCGGTCTGGCGGCCATCATCGGCTCTTTTATGGCGGGAATCATGATTGACGAGCTGGCGGGCGTCTATGATCTGGAAGCAAAGGTGAAATACGTCAGCGAATTTTTTCTGCCTTTTTTCTTCGTTATGATGGGGGCCCACCTGGACCCGAGGGCCTTTTTGAATTTCCGGACTTTGGGGCTGGTCCTGGCCATTACCGCTGTAGCCGTTCTCAGCAAAATGCTGGGCGCGGTTGTCGCGTCTTTCAGGGAAAAAAGTAAAACCCGGTTCCAGATTGGCGTTTGCATGGTCCCCCGGGGAGAAGTGGGGATCATTGTCGGCCTGATCGGCCTTTCGCTTCATACCATTACTCAGGACCTTTACACCATTGTTCTGGGCATGTCGCTCCTCACCACGGTGCTCACTCCCCCCCTCATCTCGCTGGCCTTCAAAGGCGAATCATAAAAAAATTCAGACAAATAAATGAGTCTGTACTATTCACAAATTAAATCTATAGGATACCTTCACCAGAAAAATATTATCTCCTGGAGCCGTAAACAAGTCGCCCAGGTCGCGGGTCAGGTTGAAATTGCCCGGGTGGGCCGTGTCCGCCCGGCTCTGGGTCCAAACAAAATACAAGAGGGATCCCGGTAAATATTCCCACCTGAGGACGACCGTTCCCCGAAGAGATTTGAAGTTGAAGTCGGGATTGCTGAAATCAAAGGCCGCTGCGGGACCGGGGCCATCCGGATCGACTATGTAGACGCCGTTTTCGAAAGCGATTGTGGACTCTCCGTCACCGTAAATGTTGTAGTCAAAGCTTTTGGGGCGGGCTAGTTCTTTGAATGTGTCGTACTTACCGACGGCCAGAAAGGGTTGGAGATAAGCTTGAAGGCTTAAGCGGGGAGTGAAAATCCAGTTTACCCGTATGTTGGCGGAGACCGTGGTTTGTTCCAGCCGGCCGAAAACATACCTTGTCCCGAAGGTGTCCGTCATCAGGGCATCTTTTTGACTGGTGACCCAATAAAGGTCGGATTTCCTCAGGTAAATCTCCGGGCCGATGGATAGGTCAAAGTTGCTCCGTGGCTTCCAGCGAAGAGATAGGCTGGTGTTGAAGCTTTGTCCTTCGTCCGGACGCCGGTAAAGGCTGTTGTAAGAGGACAAAACTACCCTTTTTCGGCTGTCGCTGTTGATGGTCAAGTCGACCTGGTAGCCGTAGGGAATAACGGCCAGGGGGCCGCCCCTCGTCAAGGTGTTGCTGATGGTTTCGGGATTGTAAGCCAGCATGGTTTCACAAAACCAATAATTGAGAAACTCAGCGTCAAGGACGAGGAGATAGCCGTCCCAGGTTTTGTTGCCGCCGAAGTCATAGGTGCGGAAAGGTCCCCCTAAGACAAGCCAGCTTCTCAATAGTTTTCCCGGCTGGGGCTGCTGATAACCGACTAAAAGATGGGAGTTGATATGATCTGAGGTGCCGTTCTGGAAGCCCGTGTCATTGGGATCGAATCCCGGAGAGAGGGCGCCCAAGGCGAAGTTAATCAGGGTATTGCCTTTTTGTTTATTGAGCATAAAGCGGGTCCCCCATCCGCTGAGGGAGGTGGCGTTTTCATCCAATGTGACGTGTTCGGCGTCGGGCCTCTGGAAGTAGTGAAGGGGAGACTGCTGGAGGGAAAAAATGGTTGATTTGTCTCCTTGAATACTCGTCCCACCGAACCATCCGCTCAGGAGCCAGGTCCTGTCTTTGTCAAAAAAGGTCCAGCAGTCCAGGGCCCATCCCAGGGCGTTTCGAGCGAATGGTACATCCCAATCGCCGCTTTCCAGGTCACGAAAAACCGATGTTCCGATAAATCCGATTCCCCGGGCCCCTTCATCGTATTCTTTCTGGGCCCGGATGATGCCAAAAAAACTTAAGGGTTCAACTTCCTCCTGAAACCGTTGGCCGCCGCTGTCGATATCAGCATATTCCCGGGCCGTGAGAGCGCTTATGAAGCCGATATTCCAAGCTCCGAATATTTTTCCCGTGAGTTTAAACGCGCCGAGAATAGTCGACCGGTCCGGATAATCCACATAACCGCTTTGCGAGACAACCCCCTGGGGAGGACGACCGATCCGGCGGCTGTAAAAGAACCGGGGATTGCTCCAGTTGATGTTGGCATTGATGTTGACGCCGCCCCTTCCAAAATTATTGAAAAGACTGGCACCCTCGATAAAAAAAGGTCTTTTTTCCTCGTAGTAGGTTTCAAAAGCACTGAGGTTGATAACGGCCGGGTCGACTTCCACCTGTCCGAAATCCGGGTTAACGGTTGCGTCAAGGGTGAGGTTGCTCTTCAGCCCCAGTTTTAAATCAAAGCCGAGGTTGCCTCCAAACCGGCTTCCTGTTCGAAAAGGATTGCCTTCTTCACAGGGGTTGAAGCGGGCCTGGCCTACGGAATAGGGAAAAAATTCCAGATGACGACCGGGATTGATATTTTTGATTCCCGTTAAACGGGCAAAGCGTGAGACATAGCCGCTGTCTTCCTTGGGAACCCAGACGTATCCCAGCTTTTCGTTTTTTCGGTGAATGATCCTTCGAAAGTTGACGCCCCAGACATATTGGTTTTTGGCGGGGAACCGGAGCTGGTTGTAGGGAATTTTGATCTCAACCGTCCATCCTTTGTCGTTGATGTGGGCTGCCCAGTCCCAGATGCCGTCCCAGGTGGAGTCCTGGTCTATGTCATTGTATAGGGTCCAGTCGACGATCGATCCGGCTGGATTGACGGCGAACTGGTATCCCGATCGTTTGTCCAGGTAAGGATCTACGGCAAAAATGAACCAGTCGGAATCGACAAAATCATCCCTGCGGCCGAGGCGATAGATGATTTTTTCCGGCTGCCGGTCAAAACAAAAAGCCGCTATGTAGAGGGCTTTTTCGTCATAGGCGACCCAGAACGTTGTTTTTTCCGACGGCTCTCCGCCGTCAATGGGATCGGATTGGATGAAGGTGCTGTTTCCCTCCTGCTTCCATATAGTCTCATCCAAAATGCCGTCGATATTGACAGGTTGTTCCGCTCGAAGGGCCTTGACATTGGGGGGTTGCTGCACCTTGACCGGCCCGGCGGAAGCCCAAAGTGGGTAAAAAATGAAGAAAATAATCAACGTGTTTTTCATCCATATTTCCTTAACTCAGGATGAAAACCCGGGTTAATTTTTTGTCTGATAAAATGATGGCCACTTCATATAAACGAAGAAAAGGATAAAATTGTTTACTTTATTTTGTTCAAAAAACATCACTTGACAAGCTAAGGTGGAGTTTGGTAGATTGATTGAGCGCTCACTCAACGTAGAAGGATGATCATATGACCCGAAGCCAAAGCGATCCCGGCGCCGACGCGGTCATACCCACCCAAATCAAGGACCGTATGTTGGTTGACCGGAGAAGACGGCAGATCGTGGATGCCGCGGTCCGGCTTTTTATCGAGAAGGGATTTCATAAAACCACAACCCGGGAAATTGCCGGGGCTTCGGGGATGTCCATCGGCCTTCTCTACGAGTATGTCGCCTCAAAAGAAGACATTCTTTATCTTGTCTGTGAAGCCATCCATGCCGAAGTCGAGCGAGGAGTGAGCCAGGCTATGGAGAAGGCCGGAGGCGGGCGTGACGTTCTGGCGGAAATGATCCGCCGTTATTTTCTTGTTTGTCATCGAATGAGCAACCATATTCTTCTTATTTATCAAGAGAGCCGCGCTCTTCCTCCTCCATGGAGAAAACGTGTTCTGGACAACGAGGTCAAGATAACAGGTATTTTTATCGATTGTATCAAGAGATTGATGACTGAGGGTGTCGTTCCCCGTAAGGAAAATCCTTCAGTCGAGCTTATGGCCCACAACATCACGGTTCTGGGACATATGTGGACCTTTCGCCGCTGGTTTTTATCCAGGCATTATTCCATCGAGGAGTATACGCGGCGGCAGACGCGTTTCATTCTCAAAGGGATGGCCCAAACATGAGTTTTACCCTTTATTCTTATTTATTAGGGGGCAATAATGCAAAATAATATCAAACCTTATAAGCCGAAAAATCACATAAGGGTCGTTACGGCTACATCTCTTTTTGACGGCCATGATGCGTCCATCAATATCATCCGCAGAATGCTGCTCAGCACAGGGGCCGAAGTCATCCACCTGGGACACAACCGGTCGGTCCAGGAAATCGTCGGTGCGGCCGTCGAAGAAGACGTTCAGGGTATAGCCGTCTCCAGTTACCAGGGAGGACACATCGAATTTTTCAAATACATGATCGACCTGCTGAAGGAAAAATGGGCCTCCCGGATTAAGGTTTTTGGAGGAGGAGGCGGTGTCATTATTCCGGAAGAGATCAAAGAATTAGAAGCCTATGGGGTAACCAAGATATATTCCCCCGAATTCGGCAGGAAGTGGGGACTGCAGGGCATTATCAATCATATGATGGAGAAGATGGACTTTATCCTTTGGGAAAATAATCCTTTGAATGTTGAAAAACTGAATTCCGATGATAAAGGAATGGTGGCCCGCTTCATTACCTCCGCAGAAGGACCGGACGGCTTCAAGCCGGGGAGGCATGTTCATATAAGAAAGGAGATTGATCAAAAGGCGGAGAAAAAAAAGATCCCCGTTGTCGGCGTCACCGGAACGGGCGGTGCGGGAAAGTCTTCGCTGTTGGATGAATTGGTCCTGCGAATCCTTCATGACCTGAAAAAGGTACATGTAGCCGTTGTTTGCTGTGATCCTTCACGAAGAAAGAGCGGCGGAGCGCTTTTGGGAGACAGGATTCGCATGAACTCCATCTTCAATCCCCGGGTTTACCTTCGTTCTTTAGCCACCCGGACTTCGGGACGTGAAGTTTCCCGTGCTCTTCCCGATTGCATCTCCATCCTGAAGGCAGCCGGGTTTGACATGATATTCGTCGAAACGGCGGGTATCGGCCAGGGGGATTCCAACATCATCGACCTGGCCGATGTTTCCCTTTATGTCATGACCAGTGAATTCGGGGCCGCTTCCCAGCTTGAAAAAATTGATATGCTTGACTATGCGGATTTGGTTGTCATCAATAAATTCGAGAAAAGGGGCGGTGAGGATGCTGTAAGGGATGTCAGTAAGCAGGTACAGCGCAACAGGGACTTATTTGACAAACCGCTTGAAGACATGCCCGTTTTCGGGACCATTGCCTCCAGGTTCAACGACGACGGTGTGACGGCCCTGTATAAGGCCATCCTGAGAAGCGTCGAAGAAAAAACCGGAGTTTCCTTCCCTTCGAAACTTCCCGAAGCAACGGTAAAAACATCCAGCTCCAAAACCATCGTCATCCCTCCTGAACGGACACGTTACCTGGCCGAAATCGCAGAAACCGTTCGTGACTATCACCGCAAAACGGCGGAACAGGCTGCCGCTGTTCGCCGTGCCTGGCATCTTCGTGAAGCAGCCGGCGTCCTGAAGGAAAAAGAAGGGGAAAAAACTTCGAAGGAACTTTTAAAAAGGTTTAGGGATGAAGTCACGGCGGCAGAAACGGATATTGACGAAAACACGCAGGAAGTTCTTAAAGAATGGGAACGCCTTAAAAAAGACTATTCCGGAGATGAGCTTGCTTACAAGGTCAGGGACCGGGAAATACGGAGGCCTTTGTTTATCGAATCCCTCTCCCGGCAGAGAATTCCCAAGATATCCCTGCCAAGGTTTGAGGACCCTGGGGAAATATACCGCTGGATGCGCGAGGAAAATCTTCCTGGTTATTTTCCGTTTACGGCCGGGGTATTTCCTTTGAAAAGGGTGGGGGAAGATCCCACCCGGATGTTCGCCGGAGAAGGAAATCCTGCCCGGACAAACAGGCGTTTCAAGCTTCTGTCCGAAGCCTATGAGGCGAAACGTTTATCGACGGCCTTTGATTCCGTCACTCTTTACGGTTTCGATCCGGGCCGCAGGCCTGATATATACGGTAAAGTGGGGAATTCCGGAGTCAGCATATGCACACTGGATGACGTCAAAGTACTCTACGATAGTTTTGACCTGAGTTCCCCTCAGACTTCGGTTTCGATGACCATCAACGGGCCCGCTCCCATGATTTTGGCCATGTTTCTAACCGCCGCCATCGATCAGAAAGTCGAAAAGTTTAAATATGAAACAGGTAAATCTCCCACTCCCGACGAGTACGAAAAGATAAAGGCTCACGTTCTGTCCCAGAGCCGGGGAACGGTCCAGGCTGATATTCTCAAGGAGGACCAGGGTCAGAACACCTGCATTTTTTCTATCGATTTTGCCCTGAAAATGATGGGAGATATTCAGGAATATTTCGTTGAGAACAACGTGCGTAATTTTTACTCGGTTTCCATCTCCGGATACCACATCGCCGAGGCGGGCGCCAATCCCATCACCCAGTTGGCTCTCACCCTGTCCAATGGATTCACCTATGTCGAGTATTATCTTTCCCGCGGGATGCCCATTGAAAGTTTCGGGCCCAATCTTTCCTTTTTCTTCTCCAACGGCATGGAACCCGAGTACACGGTCCTGGGAAGAGTGGCCCGGCGCATCTGGGCCGTGGCTATGAGGGAAAAGTATAAAGCCCCTCCCCGCGCCCAAATGCTGAAATATCATATCCAGACTTCCGGACGTTCCCTTCACAGTCAGGAGATTCAATTCAATGATATAAGGACGACGCTTCAGGCTTTATGCGCTGTCTATGACAACTGCAATAGTCTTCACACCAATGCCTACGATGAGGCCATAACCACGCCCACGCCTGAATCGGTCCGAAGAGCCCTGGCTATCCAGCTCATCATCAACCGGGAATGGGGTCTGGCTAAGAATGAAAATCCCAACCAGGGAAGTTTTATCGTCGAAGAGCTGACCCGGCTTGTCGAAGAAGCCGTTCTTATGGAATTCGACAGGATCAGCGAACGTGGGGGTGTGCTGGGCGCCATGGAGAGGGGCTACCAGAGAAATAAAATTCAGGACGAATCGATCCATTATGAAATCCTGAAACATGAAGGGAAATATCCCATCATCGGGGTCAATGTGTTCCGCAGTCCGGAAGCCGATTTTGATGGGACCGAATCCACGGAAGGCAACCTCTGCATTCCCTTGGCCCGGTCGACCGAAGAGGAAAAGGAATCCCAGATAAAGAGGCTGGCCGCCTTCCACAAGGAGCATGCCAAAGAAGCCCCGAAAGCCCTGAAAAAACTTCAAGAGGTTGTTCTTTCCGGCGGGAATATTTTCGCCGAACTGATGAACACGGTCCGCACCTGTTCCCTCGGCCAGATCACTCAGGCGCTGTTTGAGGTCGGCGGTCAGTACCGCCGCAACATGTAAAAGAAATGATGGCGAAAAAGGCAAACGGCAAAACCTATCTGGAAGGGACTCCGGGAAACATCATCGTTTCATCAGAGAGGGATATTGTAGACCTATTTGGTCTAAGCTATGAACACGATACCAATCGTTTCCTGTTTTATGAAAGTAATTTTCCCGCGGATTTATTTAACTTAAAAACCGGGCTTGCCGGAGCTGTTTTTCAAAAGATTGCCGTGTATCACGCCAGGGCAGCGGTCGTTTTGGACTCCGGTGAAAAGAAAAATAAGCGTTTTGAAGAATTTATGTATGAGTGCAACAAGCAAAACCAGGTGCGTTTTTTCACCGATACGGATGCGGCTGTGGAATGGCTGTCTTCCTGAATGGGTCAAGCAGAAACCTGATTCCAGAAACCTTTTGATGATTGATTCCGTCTATACCAATATGACAATTCTGCCCAGGTCTTTTCCTATATAACCAGGGAAAAAATGAAGCAAGACTTGTCCGGATTTTTTTAATGTTTGCCCAGGAGGGAAGCTTTGATTAAAAACTATTTGAAGGTTGCCGTTAGGAATCTGCGCAAACATCAAGGTTATACCTTTGTCAATATTCTGGGATTGGCTGTCGGAATAGCGGCCAGTGTCTTGATTTTTCTGTATACGGCCAATGAGCAAAGTTATGACAAATTTCACGAGAAGGCTGAGCGCACCTACCGGATCACGGCCGACTGGTCGAACAAAGGAGAATCCCGTATCCACCAGTTGGGAACACCCTTCATCTTGGCCCAGACCATCCGGGATAAATATCCCCAGGTCGAGGCCGTCACCCAGATCACGGGTCCTCTGGGCGATGTGATCATTAGAAATCAGGATATCGTGTTCAAGGAAACAGATGTCTTCTGCGCGGAACCGTCATTTTTTGATGTCTTCAGCTTCCCCCTTATCAAGGGAAGTCCTGAGATTTCACTCAAGGAACCCAATGCGCTGGTTTTGACCCGGTCACTGACTCAAAAATATTTCAGACATGAAGATCCATTGGGAAAAACAATCGAGATGCAGGCCCTGGGTAAGAAAGTATTATTCAAGGTTACGGGTGTGATGGAAGATATTCCTGAAAACTCACATTTCCGGTTTGACATTCTTATTTCCATGAAAACCATTTACCCGCAACCAAGCCTGGGTTGGACATGGAATAACTATACAACCTATGTCACTCTTCAGAAAGGCGTGACGGAAGAGCTTATGGAGGAAAAACTTGTTGAGATCGACAAGCTATATTGCGAAGGAGGGAGCGAGCATATCCCCTGGGTCTGGACCCTGGAACCCATCACTCGCATTCACCTTCACTCTGACCTGGTGACGGGCAACCAACCCAACGGGAGCGTAACCTATATCAGAATATTCTCTGTTGTGGCCGTTCTCGTTCTCCTTATTGCCGGTATCAATTTTGTCAACCTGGCCACAGCCCGTTCCGCCCGCCGCGCCAAAGAGGTAGGATTGCGCAAGGTCGTCGGATCGCTGCGAAGGCATCTTATACAGCAGTTTTTGGGCGAATCCGTCCTGATGAGCTTGATAGCTCTGGTTTTCGCCGTTATTTTGATCCTGACCACTCTTCCCCTCTACCGCAGCCTGACAGGGAAAATCCTGAGCCTTTCTTATTTTAAAAATCCCTTTGTTTTTCCCGGGCTCCTGGCCCTGTCTCTGCTGATGGGTATCCTGGCCGGCCTTTATCCGGCCCTTTTCCTGTCCTCTTTTAAACTGACCGATGTTCTTAAGGGATCATCCTTTTCAAGGAAAGGGCATGGAATGCTCTCGCTGCGCAACGGATTGGTTGTATTCCAATTTACCATGTCTGTCCTGCTCATTATCGGGTCCCTGGTTATCTTTCGTCAGCTGGATTATATCAAGAATAAGCGATTGGGCTTCGATAAAGAACATGTCGTGGTTATTCACAATGCCGATACCCTGGAGGGCCGGTTGGAGGCCTATTCACAGAAGTTGAAGCAAAGTTCTGAGGTTACCGGAGTGACGGCTGTCCGGTCGATTCCCGGACGCGGCACACCGAACTGGGGGATCGGCGTGGAGGGTGTGGACCGGCAGCGTCCTCTAAATATGAATTTTTTGACCTGTGACCAGGATTTTGCCGAAACCCTGAATATTCGAATGATAGAAGGCCGCTTTATGTCCCGGGAGATCCCTTCCGACAAGGAGGCCGTGGTCATTAACAAAAAGGCCGCTGAATATTTCGGGATTCCCGAGCCGGTCGGGAAAAAGCTGCGGATCTGGTGGACTCGAAAGAATCTGACCATCATCGGGATTATTGATAATTTTCACTTCGAGCCCCTCCACCGGGATGTCAGGGCCATGGGCTACCTTCTAACCGAGGCTATCGATTCCACGCGGAAACCCTTTCTGCTTGTGAAGATAAACTCGCAAGACACCTCCTCCGTACTCTCTTATCTGCGAAAAACTTGGGAGTCTGTGTCGGCCGGACTTCCCTTTGAGTTCAGCTTCCTGGATGAAAAGGTCGACAGCCTCTATCAGAACGACAACCGTGCCGGAAGGATCGTCACCCTCTTTTCCTGTCTGGCGATTTTTGTCTCCTGCCTGGGCCTCTTTGGTTTGGCCGCTTTTATGGCAGAGCAGCGGACCAAAGAGATCGGCATCCGTAAAATACTGGGAGCGCCGCTGTCACATATCATGTGGCTTCTTACCGGCCGTTTCATCAAATGGGTGATGATAGCCAATGTGATCGCCTGGCCCCTGGGCTACTGGATCATGAACCGCTGGCTCCATGGTTTCGCCTTCCGGACTTCCCTTCCCATCTGGATTTTTTTGGTCAGCGGGACGGCCGCCCTGGTTATCGCTGTTTTAACCGTGAGCTCTCAGGTGGTTAAATCATCTTTAACCAATCCCGCCCAAAGCCTGAAGTATGAATAATGATTTAAAATAACGGCTAAGAAGAGAGATGCGGTCCTGTAAATGGGTATTCCAGTCCGCCTTCTTTCATGGTTACTAAATCGACCTGGCTGTTTTCCGTTTTTTAAAAATAAGGAAGCTTACATCCTGAATGTTAGACTTGACAGTTCTGATTTGCCTTTTCATTATAATAACGAGGAGAATCGAGAATGAACAATTCTAAAGAAAACATGAAATCGGGAAGTAAGTTTCTGTCTTTTTTTCTTAGCCTTGTTATTGGTTTGGCGTTGGGACTGCTTATCTATAAAATTTTCTTTACGGGATCTTCCGAACCTGTTTCGCAGCCTTCATTAGATACCGTCAATACTCAAGCGGTTCAGCCCGTTTCGTCTTCCGCTCCTTCTTCCTCTTTTTCCTCTTCGCAGGTTCAGGAAGAGGTCAGCGTATCCAGGCGTAATGCCATCGTTCAGGCCGCTCAAAAAGTGGGGCCTGCCGTGGTCAGTGTCGGGGCGACGATCACGCAAACCTACCGGGAGTTGCGGCCTTTTTATGATGATTTTTTTGATTCCTTTTTCCGGGACCTCTATCCGTCGCGTCAATACCGCCAGACAATTCCCCGCCTGGGAAGCGGCATCATTATAAGTCCGGACGGTTATGTCCTTACCAACCACCATGTCGTCGACAAAGGAGAAGAATTTTTCCTGACCCTCAGCGATGGCCGCCAGTACAAGGGCGAGCTTCTCGGCTCGGATCCCTATACGGACATCGCCGTCCTCAAGATTAGAGAAAACAACCTTCCCTATGCCGAGCTGGGGGATTCCGACAATCTGATCATTGGAGAGTGGGCGATAGCAATCGGAAATCCTTTCGGTAATGTCCTGAAAGATCCCCAGCCCACGGTGACCGTCGGAGTCGTCAGCGCCGTTAACCGCTCTTTCAGTCCGGCCAATGAAGATGAGCATATCTACCAGGATATGATTCAGACCGATGCCGCCATCAATCCGGGAAATTCCGGAGGCCCCTTGGTTTCGGCCGAAGGAAAAGTCATCGGCATCAACACCTTTATCGTCACCAAGTCCGGAGGGTCGCTGGGTATAGGTTTTGCCATTCCCATCAACAAGTGTAAGCTGGTCCTGAATGATGTCGAACGCTACGGCCGGGTTCGGGCAGTCTGGTTCGGTTTTCAGCTTCGGGAAGTCACCAACCGAACGGCCCGCTTACTGGGTTTGGACAAGGTGGAAGGATTTATCGTTGTCTATGTGGAGAAAAAGAGCCCGGCCTGGGAAGCCGGTCTGCGGCCGGAAGATGTCGTTTTGGCTGTCGACGGTGTTGTCCTGAAGAACGTGGGTGATGTCAAACTTCAGCTATTGAGCAAAAGAGTCGGGGACAACGTCCGGCTGACAGTCGTCCGGGACGGTAGAAGTCAAGAGCTGAGTATGATCTTGCGGGAACGCCGCTGACCTTTATTGTTCCAATATTTTCGATAGCTGGTATAATACTCCCATATGTGCCGAAGAAAGGAATGTTGAGTTGTGAGCAAGCAATACAAACTGGGAAAAACCTACAGTCCCGCGGAATTTGAAAAACACATAAGCCTTAAATGGCTGGATAGCGGCTCTTTTCACGCCGTCCCAGACCACAAGCGGCAATCCTATGTCATCATGATGCCCTTGCCGAATGTGACTGGTGCCCTCCATATGGGGCACGCCATGGATAATGTCATGCAGGATATGCTCATCCGCTGGCACAGGATGAAAGGCGACGTGGCCCTTTGGATGCCCGGAACCGATCATGCCGGAATCGCCACGCAAGCCGTTGTCGAAAAACGTCTTAAAGAACTGGAAGGATTGACCCGGCATAATGTGGGGCGTGAAGGTTTGGTGGAGCGCATCTGGAAATGGAAGGACCAGTTCCAGGCTCGGATCGTAGAGCAGCAGCAGCGGATGGGCTGCAGCGCCGACTGGGAGCGACAGCGGTTCACGATGGATGCCGTCTGTTCCCGGGCTGTCCGGCACACTTTTTTCCGTATGTTCAGGGACGGCCTGATTTTCCGGGGAAAACGTTTGGTCAATTGGGATTCCTTTCTTCAGACAAGTATTTCGGATGATGAGGTCTACCATGAGACTGTGCAGGGTTTTTTCTGGCATCTCCACTATCCCGTCATTGACCCCGGTCCGAACGATCCGGCCACTGTGGTCGTCGCCACGACGCGGCCCGAAACCATGCTGGGGGACACGGCGGTAGCCGTCCATCCCGATCCCAAAGGAGCCCTTGAAGAGGATCTGGAAAAGCTGAAACAGGACATCAAAAAAGCTCCCGCCCGGGAAAAAGCCCAGATCGAGGCGCAAATAGCGGATATCGAAACAAGACTCAGAGACAAACTTTCCGGGCTTCTTCACTTACGTGATATGGCCAGGGACAAAAGGAAAGTGCTTCTTCCCCTTCTGAACCGTTCCCTTCCCCTGATTCTTGACGAATGGGCCAAACCGTCGATGGGAACGGGCTGCGTCAAGGTCACTCCGGCACATGATCCGAACGATTACGAAGTCTGGATCCGCCATAAACAGGAGATCGATATCATCAATATCCTCAATCCGGACGGAACTCTTAACGAAAACGCCGGGCCTTATGCCGGACTCGATCGTTACGAAGCCCGGAACAGGGTGGTTTCCGACCTGAAGGAGCAGGGTTTGATGGGGGATATCGAGGACCGGCAGATCGAGATCGGACACAGTGACCGGTCAAAAACGCCGATCGAACCTTATCTTTCCGACCAGTGGTTCATCAAAATGGGAGATATCGAGGACGATGTGGTTATGGGCCGGGGAACGTCAAAGGAACACAGGTCTTCGGGATTGGTTCAAGCCGCAATCGATGCTGTTCGACAGGGTCGGGTTTCTTTTCATCCCGAACGGTTCGTGAAAACCTACCTCGACTGGCTCGAAGAAAAACGCGACTGGCCCATCAGCCGGCAGCTCTGGTGGGGCCATCGTATTCCTGTTTGGAGCCGGACGGTCGAAAAAAAAGATCTCGAAGATATCCTGGCAAAAATTATTGAGAAGGTTTTGAAGGATATGTCCCATAAGGGAGCCGGCATTCGTGTTGTCAACAAAGAAACGGGTTGGTCTCGGCTTGTTGATGGTTCATTTGACATATCCCGTCTCAAAGATGTTGATGAAGGCCTCTTCTGGATTGATGTCTGCCTTCTGAACGAGGATAAAGAGCTAGAAACGCTGCTTGATTCTTTAGGATTGATGCAGGATCCGGATGTCCTGGATACATGGTTCTCCTCGGCTATCTGGCCCCATTCTACGCTGGGCTGGCCTGATCCGGCCACGGCTGATACGGAAGGAGGGGCCCCTTTAGGGCCTCAAAACGGCCAGCCGGATTGTTTGACCTATTTTTATCCCGGTTCCTGCCTGGTAACCGGAAGGGATATCATCACCCTGTGGGTAGCCCGCATGATTATCACCGGGCTTTACAATATGGGAGACGTTCCCTTTACCGATGTTTTCATTCACGCTAATATTCTCGACGGCAAAGGGGAAAGAATGAGTAAGTCCAAGGGAAACGGCATCGATCCCGTGGATATCATTGAAACATACGGTGTGGATGCCATGCGTTTTATTTTATGCGACATGCAGACCGGAAACCAGGATATTCGTCTTCCCGTGACAGCAATCTGTCCACAATGTGGTTCTCATAACGATCTGGCTGCAATCAAGCACGGCCGCAGTGTTTTTACCTACCTGTGTTCTGACTGCAAGGCCGAGTTCGATGTTCTTGGAACGATGCCGGATACGCCGGCCGCCAAGCTCATCAGCGAGCGTTTTGCCGACGGCAGCAAATTCTGCAATAAATTGTGGAATACGGCCCGATTTGCCTTGGGGCACCTGGTCGATGTTCCTAAGGTGAACATAAAACAAAAAAACCTTACCCTGGAAGACCGGTGGATTTTATCCGCGTTAAACCGGACGATAAGAGAAGTCTCCAAGGCCCTAGAGGATTATAATCCTTCAAACGCCCTGAGTGCCGCCAGGGATTTTATGTGGGGCGAACTCTGTGACTGGTATTTGGAGCTTATCAAACCACGTCTGGCCGAAACCAGAACGGAGACCGCCCGGGTGGCCCTCCAGGTTCTTGCAGCCTGCTTGGACCAAACCCTTCGGCTTTTGCATCCTTTTGTTCCTTTTATCACCGAATACCTTTATCTTCAATTAAACAAGCAGGTTCCGGAAAGGGGACTGCCGGGATTGACGAAGGAGGAGAAAATCTCCCCGATGCTGATAACGGCTTCCTGGCCTCAACCGGTCGCTTCTCTTGATGATCCGTTTTTAATGAGAACATTTGCCGACCTGCAGGCTGCGACATGCGGAGTAAGGGAACTCAGGGCCTCACACGGAATTTCACCTCATGAGAAAATAATCGTGACCCTAAAACCTTCCCATGAACGATGTGAGGATCTCAAGTCCAGGGCCCATGTCATAGAGCGGTTGGCACGTATTGATAAGCTTCATATCGATCCTTCCGCCTGCCGTCCCCGGGGTTCGGCATCCAAGGTCGTGGGGGATCTAAGTATTTACGTTCATGACATCGTTGATGATGTAAAAGAAAAAGAACGTCTTCAAAGGGAAATTCAGAACCTGGAAAAGGAAATTGATGCCTGTTCCAAAAAATTATCCAACGAACATTTTATCAACAGGGCACCGGCTGAAGTGGTTCAGAAACAAAAGAACCGTTTGTCCGTTTTTAAAAAACAAAAAGAGGCGGTTGTAAAGGCTCTTGAGGAATTGTTCGATGAGGGGAATTATTCCGGCGGTTCTGATAGGCTCTGAGTTATTTTCTCTATTCTATTTCTTCGCCCTTTTGTTGGTCCGGTCCATAGCCGACCAAATGAAAAGGATTGATGATCGTCGAAAGTATGTTGGCCAGGTGAGCTGATATTCTCTTCAGATAGCGGGAGAACAGAGCAGCCACGACCGCCTCCCGAACGGAAATCTTTTTTTCTTCCAGTATTTTCTCGGTTATTCCGTCGGTTTTTTGTGTTACTTCCCGGTAGTAAGCATAGTATGATTTTGCTTTTTCAAGGTCGGCTTCCATGAAAATCCGTTTGGCGTCGATAAGGATATCCGTCAAACATTTGGAAATTTCGATCAGTTCCGTTGTGTAGACATTGCGGGGGAGGGTTTTTGGATGATGGTAGGATAGCTCGACGATGTTTTTTTCATAATCCCCGATCCTTTCCAGGTCTTTGACGACGGTGATGAGAATGAGGGAGGAACTTAGGTCTTGTTTGGGATTGATGGTCAGGTGTTCCAGGACTTTCCGGCGGACACTTTTTTCGCAGTCATTGATTTCCCTGTCAGTCATGTAGATGTTGGCCTTTTTGGTGTCCAAATTTTCGGTTAAGCCGCATATGGCAAGCCTAAAGTTTTCAGCCGCCAATTCGAACATTTTTTCGGTGCATTCCAGGGCTTGATTGAGCAGACTCTCCCTTCTCCAGACAGCGAAGATTTTTTTAAACATTTTCAACCACCTCCTGAAGCCGGTTTATGCAAAAATTGCTATCATGCCCGCTTCATATATTATAAGTCCAGCTATAATCATTTTCTAGAATTTATTTCAACAATACTAGATAGGCCAGAGGCAAAATATGGAGCAAAAAATAAAGGAGCAGAAAAATAAGGGTATTTCTTTTAGATTTGGCTGTTACCTTGGCAAAATTTTCCGCCAGCCAGATAGGGATTTTTTTAAAGGGATAGATGACGAAAATGCCGAAAATATTGAATAAAAAGTGAGTGAAGGCCACGGTTACGGCGGCGGGATTCAAAGTGGCGAAAGCGGCCAGCATGGCGGTAACGGTCGTACCGAGGTTGGCTCCCAGAGTGTAGGGAAAAATCCTACGTACTGTCAGGACTCCGGCTCCTACCAGGGGGATAATAAGAGCTATGGTGATGGAGCTGCTTTGAATTATGGCTGTAGCGACAGCGGCGAGGATAAAAGCGGTCAAGTCATTCTTGAAGAGATACTTGTCTAAAAAAACCTCGATTTTCGACAGCATTAGAGAGCGCATTGTTTTGACAATACGGGTTAGGGCGAAAAACAGAATAGCCAGTGATAATATAATAAGGATCCAGGCAACCGGAATCAATTTTTCGAAAAATTCGATAAGGGGTGCGGTGATGACCTTGAGAGGGCTCAGAAATGTAATTCCACCTACATTGACAAAGGAGTTGGACAAAACTGTTGCTGATTTTTCCAGAAAGTGCGTCGTCATTTCAAGCGGAAAAAAAATGATCACGGCCAGGATATTGAAAAAATCATGCACCGTGCCTGCGGCAAAAGCCCGCTGGAATTCCTGTTTTCGGGTGACATGACCGATGGATACGATGGCGTTGGTAACGGTGGTTCCAATGTTGGCTCCCATAATAATGGGAATGGCTCCAGGCAGGGCAATAATTCCGCCGGCGACACAGCCGACGGTGATCGAAGTGGTTGTGGAGGAGCTCTGAATGATGCTGGTCACAAAGATACCGATCAGAAGGCCGACGATCGGGTTGGATGTCGTCCTAATCAGGCTTTCAGCGAATCCTTTTCCCAGCATCTTAAATGAAGTCCCCATGAGCTGAATAGAAAGAATAAAAAGATAGATAAGAACGATGAGGATGATGATTTTTTTTGTCGTCTTCATTTTAGGAGAAAAACCTATCACTGTTTCTTTTTTAACCTCAGGCTAAAGGAGTACTTTTTACCATAAATGTGGGAATATTTCATCTTTTTGTAAAAGTATTAATAGTGAATAAATTTTGTTATATACGGCCGGAGGATTAGACTAAGTCGGACGCCAAAACGTCAGGTCAGATCATGAATTATAAAGGTTGCTTAAGGATGTTTTTTTGACCTTCCATCCGGGCCAAATTTCTCAGTTTTTTAAGAAAAGCTGTTTTTTCTTCCGCGGATAGTTGGCTGAATTTTATGCGCTCATCTTTTCCGGCCCGCCCTCCGAGATAGGCTCCTCCCAGAGCGCCTGCGGCCATGCCGATCGGACCTCCTTTTTTGCCGTATTCCCAGCTTGTGTTATCGTTTTCGTCCTGAGTGAATGAGACCAATACCCCGATAAGCGTTCCTACAACTCCGCCGGCAAGAGTGCCCATAACCGTGCCGAAGATCAGCTTTGATTTTTTCACGATGACGATTTCGTCGATGTCCGTCAATACAATAGTATTATCCCGGCCCGTATCCCGTTCCAGGATAAGGATGGCCTTTTCTTTTATGGCGATCAATTCTCCCCGCGCCTGGCTTCCTTCGGTTGTTATTACTTTGATGTCCGCTCCTTTTTTATCGGAGGCGACAACCAAAACAGGAACCGAAAGGAGAAGGACTATTGCAGGGAGGGTTTTCCTAAAGTTGTTCATGATACTTATCTTCGGGCCGGCATTGCACCTATTCTATCTTTTTATGGGGGTAAAGGTAAAGAAAAGAATAATATGTTAAATTTTTAAATCTAAAGGTGTATAATATACTTTCGCGTATTTATAGTGGTGTTTTAACGTCATCATACATAAACGAGGAATGGATTTCTGAAAACCTCAATAACCTGATTTCCTGGGATATTATTATCCCTTTCTTTTGAGGGCACAGGGATATCAGGGAACACCACAAATTCTCATATACAGATAGTGGAAAACTATTCAAGAAAGAAAAAATTTGTGATGTTCTTTTTGAGATTCGCCGAATTTGATCCCATATTAATTCTGGCTTATAACAATAGAGAGGTTTTCTGTATCATAAAAAATGAGTGAAAAAAAACATCTGATTCTTGTCATCAATCCTGGTTCTACATCCACAAAAATCGCTGTTTATAAGGATAAGGATAGTCTTTTTGAAGAAGAGGTCATGCATTCCAACGGGGAACTCTCCAAGTTTCCGGATATTATGAGTCAGCAAAAGTTCAGGGGGAAGCTTATCGAAAACACCCTGGACAAAAACGGTATCCGGCTGGAAGAGATTCAGGGGTTCGTCGGCCGAGGAGGACTTATGAAGCCCCTTTCCGGCGGAACATACCGGGTCAATGGGAAAATGCTCAAAGATTTGAAGAATAGTGTTTATGGGAAACACGCCTCAAATCTGGGAGCGGTTTTTGCCCATGAATTTGCTTCCCGGGTTGGGGCGGAAGCCTATATCGTCGATCCCGTAACCGTGGATGAGATGGAAGAAACGGCCCGGGTATCCGGAATTCCTGAGATTTCCCGGATCAGCATTTTTCATGCTTTGAGTCAGAAAGCCGTGGCCAGGCTGGCCGCCGAAGATCTTGACCGGCGTTTGGAAGATCTGAACCTGATCGTGGTCCATCTCGGGGGGGGTATCAGCATCGGGGCTCACCGGAAAGGACAGGTCATTGATGTCAATAATGCCTTTAACGGCGACGGTCCCATGGCGCCCACACGTTCCGGGGGGCTGCCGGCATGGGCGCTTGTGGAGTGGGCTCTTTCAGGCAAGCTTTCCCGCGAGGAAATGAACAAAAAGATATCGAGCCAGGGAGGTCTGACTGCCTACCTGGGAACAGGTGATATACGGGAAGTAAAAGAAATGATCAAAAACGGCGACCAAAAAGCGGAACTTATCTATCAAGCTATGGCCTACCAGGTTTCAAAGGAAATCGGGGCCTGTGCCGCCGTCCTCAAGGGAGATGTCGACGCCGTCGTATTCACCGGCGGCATAGCCCGCGATCAAGATTTCATCCGGCTTGTTACCGACCATATCCGTTTTATCGCCGAAATAATGGTCTATCCCGGCAGCCACGAGATGGAAGCGTTGGCGTTGGGAGTATTAAGGGTACTCAAGGGGGAAGAAAAAAGTAAGGAGTACGCACCATGAGCAAGATCAGATCTCTGGAAGAGATCGCAGAGCGGGTAAAAAACTCGCAGAAGCGCCTTGTTGTCGCGGGAGGGAATGCCCCTTCCGTTATTGAGGCCATCGGCAGAGCAGTCAAGGAAAAGATTGTTGTTGCCACCCTCGTCGGAGATGAAAGGGAAATTCTCAAGGTCGCCCGCGACCACGAAATCGATCCTTCGTCTTTTGACGTTTGCCATGAACCGGATGCCCACAAAGTGGCTCCCAAGGCTGTCGAGTTGGTTGTGAGCGGTAAAGCGGACCTGTTAATGAAAGGACTGATCGGCACGGCGGATTACATGAGGGCTATTCTAAATAAAAAGTCGGGATTAGTCGGTGAACAGGGGATTTTGACTCACGTAATGGTCATCGAGGTTCCGTCCTACCACAAGCTTCTTTTTGTTTCGGATGTTGCCATTCTTGTATCCCCCAGTTTGTCTGAAAAGCTGATTATGTTGGAATATTGTGTTCAAATCGCCAAGGCCCTTGGGATTACCATGCCAAAAGCCGGCATCATTTCCTGTGTTGAGCAGCCCAGTACAAAGATTGACTCAACCATTGACGGCAAGCTGATGAAACAGCTGGCCGGGCGATCTCATATCAAGGGTGCCGTTGTGGATGGTCCCCTGGCCATTGATCTGGCCATTTCCAAAAAAAGTGCCGAAATCAAAAAATTCAAAAGCCCGGTGGCAGGTGACTGTGATATCCTGATTTTTCCGGACATCTGTACGGCCAATGTTTTTTTTAAGTCGCTGACAATCCTTGCCGGAGCCCGGCTTGCCGCCCTGGTTGTCGGGGCAGATGTTCCCTGTATTTTAACTTCCCGGGCGGATACCGAAGAATCCAAGTTCCTGTCCATCGCCCTCGGCGCGTTGCTGGCATAAAAAAAGGACATGTTCCACTCACTTTATATGAAAATGGGTAACGAAAAAGGTAAAGGAAATGAGTAAAAACAGAGAGAATATTTTGGTCATCGATGATGACCCGGATTTTTTTGAAAGCATACGGTTGATGTTGACCGCATCAGGGTACAGTGTCTTCGGTGCCGGTACAGGGGAGGAGGGATTTGACAAGGCTGTCCAAGATAAACCCGATGTTATCATTCTTGATCTTATGCTGCCCGACATGGACGGTTATGCGGTTTGCCGCAATCTTAAGGATGATGTCCGGACGGTGTCTATTCCCGTCATTATGGCCACCAGTCTTCAGTCCGCGTCGGCGAAAAACTACATGGGGAAAATCGCCAAACATCATATGGCCGACGACTACATGGAAAAGCCCCTGAAAAAAGACGAACTTCTATCCAAGATAAAATCTGCAATCTCCCGGAAAATTCCTTCTCCTTCTCCCCACAAAATAGAAAAAAGCATTCTGGTTATTGATGATGATCCTGATATTCTTATGTCCATGCAGACACTTCTTCAGGCTCGAGGGTTGGAGGTTTTTATAGCGGAAAACAGTTTGGAAGGATTAAAACTGGCCCGGACATTTACGCCGGATGTGATTCTGCTTGATGTGATGTTGCCGGACAAGGATGGTTTTTCAACCTGTGCGGAGTTGAAGAAAGATAAAAAAACCATGTCGATACCGGTAGTCATCGTGAGTGCCGTCGGAGAAGAATTCACTAAACCCGAATATGCAAAAAATATTGCTGAGGACCATATGGCCGACGGTTTTCTTTCAAAACCGGTCAAGACGGATGAGCTTATGGATCTAATCGACGTACTGTTAGAGAAAAAATAAATTTTGTTTTTAACCGGCATATCATTCCGGGGATGCGGGGCGTTCCGCCTGGAACAGGCTATAGGTAAAAAAACCGTAATAATCTGGAAGGTTTAGGATAAAACCCGGGGAGTCCGGCCGGGTGAGATGTTCATACAACTTGCGGTCTTCGCCGGAGAGCTTGTTTTTGTTCTTTTCCCAGAGCATTTCGAACATGGCCAGCATACCCAGACGAATATTATCTTCAAGGGGGGACTGCAGAGTACGGGAGAAGGTTTCGGAACGGATATTCACAAGCCCGGCTGATCGAAACCAACCGGCTGTTCTCAAGCAGTGACTTTCGGGTAACATTTCCGAATTAAAGGGGGTGGACCGGGGAAAAACGGCATTTAGCTTCGCTTCAAGAAAAGGGTATCCTGGGAAAAACATCTGTGAGGAATAATAAAGAAGAGCGATAAATCCGCCGGGTTTGACGACCCGGATCAGTTCCTGGACCAGGGGAAGAGGATTCGGTTCCCTGTATCCGGCACAATCCGCACTCCACAACCAGTCAAAAGATTCGCGTTCGAATGGAAGGGCATGGATATCTCCTTCCTTGAAATTGATACGGCCGGAAAGGCCGGTAGAGCGGACCCGCAAACGGGCGTAGTCGAGGAATGCGGGATTTATGTCCAACCCTGTAACTTGTCCGTTTTTCTGCACGGCTTCCGCCAGAAGCAGGCATTGAGACCCGATACCGCAGCCTGCATCAAGCCCCCTGCTTCCCGGGGAAATTTCGAGATCGGTGATGACCCGGTGGAGGAGGGATTCACGCAGGGGATCGGTCACGGTTAATTTTTTGATGTATTCCTCCGTTTGGGGATCGGGAAGGTGTTGTTTGTCCTTTTTTGAACGCTTCATCGGGCTCATATATCTTAAGAGTCTACCAATGGAATTGCAAGTCCGGCCGCTTCCACAGGATGTTTCATAGACGAATTAAATCAGCCCCACCTGTTCTTGCCGGGCCGGACCTGTCGAATCGAAAATCAAAACATTGGCTGGGAATTTTGACATATTTTGTCAAATAAGGAGAAAAATTGTTATTATATTTGCTATCAAGGGAGCTGCATTATTGAGGTTGATTATATAACCCATTGAAATAAAAGGAAATATATCAATATGGATTTTTGGCATATAATTTGCTGTTTATTGTTAGGTCAAATTTTCCCTATTTAGAGCGGCATATGTCTGGAATGGAACGAATTCTCGATGAAATGATGTTCAGGTTCCCCATGATTCTGGGAATCATATTTCTTGACGAAGACGGATTTCCCATTGCCACAGCCGGAGATTATTCCTTGGATGTGGATGGTTTGGGACCGACGATCGCTTATTGCTACAAGTTCCATGCTCAAATGGGCATGGAAATGAGAATGTCTTTGGAGTCCGTTGTCGTTGATTTTGATAAAATGCGTTTCTGTCAGTGCAGCCTGCCGAACGGAACCCTGACCGTTCTGGCGGAAGCCGGAGTCAAGCTGGGAATGATTCGCTTTATCACCCGCAAGATAAAAAACAAACTGGAGTCGTTCATGAAGGAGAGGGAAGCTGAAAGAAAGATTGTCCCCGAAGAACCAAGGTTGAAACTTCCCAGCGAAGAGGAAATTCGATCCATTATCGCCAGGTTGGAAAGTGAAAGCCTCCATGGCTTGAGATAAATACTGCAGTTTTCAGGTTAGATCATCAAAAAAATTCTTCCTTTAATTTTCCCTATTTCTAAACATTTTTTAGGGGATTTTTTTTAATGATAAAAACCAGTTGACACAAAAAACAATTGGGTGTACTCTAATAATGACCGACCAGTCGGTCATGGAGTTGGAATGAGTGCCATCATCGTTGACAAAGAAGCCAAGAAGGAAAAGATCATCAAGGCGGCGATTCAAGTTTTTGCCCGAAAAGGATTCGCCCGGACGACCATTTCCGATGTGGCGATGGAAGCGAACATTGGAAAAGGAACGGTTTACGAATATTTTTCGACAAAAGAAGAGCTCATCCATGAAGGATTTTCCTATTTTGTCCGGGCACTGGGATTTGATTTTTCCGTAGTTCTCGCATCGTCCCAAGCCGCTGACAAAAAGCTTGCTGGTATTTTTCGACTTCTGGTAAAGATGATCCAATCGGATGATCAAGGTTTTATCGAATTAATCTTTGATGTTTGGGCCGAAGGAATGAAAAGCAGCGCATCAAAAAAACCGATTCTGAACGAGCTGAAAAATTTTTACAAGGAATATGGGAAACTGCTTGAAGAAATTCTGAAAGATGGTATTCGGGATAAAAGTTTTAGACCCGATATCAAACCCAGGCTGGTTTCTTCGGTGTTGATCGGCATGATGGACGGGGTCATGATCCAGTGGCTGCTTGACAAGAAAAATTTTAACATGGAGGGGGCGGTCGAGGCCATGATAGTAACCATTTTAAAAGGAATTCGCCGTGAATAGAAAAGAAACAAACCCTGGTACGGAATTGTTTTATAAGAAAAGCAAAGGAGCCGAGAGGAGGCAAAAATGAAACGGATTACAGCCGTGATGCTGCCGGGAATGCTGTTGATGTTGTTTTTTATCCGGGTTTCGGTAAAGGCTCAGGAAGGAGATGCTGAGACTATCGTCAAAAAAATCGATGACCTTTACCGCAGCAAAACAAGTGCCGGCCGGATGGAAATGGAGATCATAACCCCCCACTGGAGCCGGACCTTAAAGATGGATGTTTGGACAGAGGGAATGGAAAAGACGTTTATCCGTATCCTCGAACCAAAAAAAGAAAGAGGCATGGCGACACTGCGCATCAGCAGCGAGATGTGGAATTATCTGCCGAAGGCCAATAAGGTTATGAAGATACCGCCGTCGATGATGATGGGATCCTGGATGGGATCGGATTTCACCAATGACGACCTGGTCAAGGAATTTTCCATCTTTGAAGATTATGATTATTCCCCGGTGGAGGTCGACGACCCGGAACCGGGTTTGCTCTATGTAAAATGTGTGCCCCATGAGGATTTGCCGATAGTCTGGGGGCATATTTTGATCGCCGTAAGGGAGAAGGATTCTATTCCCGTTTGGGAGAAATATTACGATGAAAAATCAGAATTAATGAGGGAAATCGTCTTTAAGGATATCAAAGATTTTGACGGTCGTGAGATTCCTTCGGTGATGGAACTAACCCCATTGAACAAGACAGGTCACAAAACCATCATCAGGTATCAATCCATACGGTTTGATATCACGCTGGATAAGGACATCTTTACCTTAAGAAATCTAAGGAAGAGAATCTGACCATGGTTTTACTGAAAATAGCCTTTCGTAATATTTTCCGGCAAAGGAGAAGAACTCTTTTTACGGCATTGAGCATGTTCGGCGGATTTATCCTGGCGGCTTTTTTTATAGGCTGGGCCGATGGGACATATAACGGAATCATTGATATGTTCACCAGAAACCGGTTGGGCCACATCCAAATCCATGAAAAAGATTACCTTGACCGGCCTTCCCTCTATAAAACCATAAATGATATGTCCGTAATCAACCGTACCTTGGAGGAGGTTTCTGGTGTTGAAAGCTGGACTCCCCGTCTTTATACAGCCGGATTGGCTTCTTTGGACGACAAAACGGCCGGTGTTCAGATTTTGGGTATCGACCCCGTTAGGGAAAATAAAACGACTTCTTTCAATAAAAAAATAATTGAAGGTCGTGCTTTTTCTTCGGCTTCTGCCGCTGAAGTTATCCTGGGAAAAGGATTGGCCGAGATTCTTAAGGCGGGTGTGGAGGATGAAATAGTTGTTATCTCCCAAGCTGCAGACGGCTCCATAGCCAATGATATTTACAGATTGATTGGTATCACTGAAAGCGGCGATGAGATGACGGATAGGACCGCTTTTTATCTTCCCCTGGAAGAAGCCCAAAAATTTCTTGTTCTCGAGGGACGTGTCCATGAGGTTGCCGTTACCATTAATAACCTGAACGATGTGGAGCGGATCCATCGTATCATTGAGGAGAAGTTGGATAATCCCCGTCTTTCCGTGGAACCATGGCAGGAGTTTGCCCGTTCCTTTTATATGGCTATGAAGGCCGATAAGGAAGGCATGTGGATTATGCTTGTCGTGATCATCATCATTGTCGCCGTCGGAGTCCTGAACACGGTTCTTATGTCCGTTCTCGAAAGACAGAGAGAGTACGGTGTGCTTCGAGCGGTCGGGACAAAACCTTCCCAGGTTATTCGAATCGTTCTTTTGGAAATAACTTTTTTGGCCCTTTTTTGTATTGTGGCCGGTGCTATTGCCGGGCTTTTAATCAACACCTATTTCGCGTCACATGGTCTGAGCCTTTCCAATCCTATCACCTATGGAGGAATAGAAATCCGGGCCATGAGGTCGGAGATCAACACCAGAAGTTTTTTCATTCCGGCTTTGATCGTTCTTCTGTCGGCGGGATTCGTCAGCCTGTTTCCCGCCCTCAAAGCGGCCAGGACGGATCCGGCCCGGTCCATGCGCTTTCATTGAGGAGAATTGTTGATGTGGTACCCTGTCAAACTTGCCTGGCGCAACATTTTCAGAAACAAACGCCGGACTTATATCACGGCTGTGGCCATCGGTTTAGGTCTGGCGTCGTTGATTTTCAGTGATGCCTTTATCATCGGCATGAAAAAAAACATGATACAATCCGCCACTTCTTCTTTCCTGGGAGAAGCACAGATCCATCAGAAAGGTTACCGGCTGACCCGGGAGGTTGAGAAGACCGTCAACAATCTGCCGTCAGTCGTCAAAAGCCTTGAGGGGGAGGATTTGGTGGATAGATTTGCACTGAGAACCTTGACTTTCGGTATGATAACCTCCCCGGCGGATGTCAATAGTGTTTTGCTGGTAGGAATAGAACCGGATAAGGAAAGGAAACTATCCCGGATCGATGATGCCATAAACCGTGGTGAGTTCTTGTCCAGTGAGACAGGAAGGGACATTGTTATCGGAAGTAAATTGGCTGAGATCCTTGATGTCGGACTGGGTGACCGGGTGGTGGCTACCTGTGCCCAGGCGGGGACCGGCGACCTGTCCCAGGAAATGTTCCGAATTGCCGGTATTTACACGTTTAACGTCCGGGAAATGGATACGGGCATGGCTTTTATTCCCCTCAAAAAGGCCCAGCAAATGCTCGGACTGGAGAACGATGTCCATGAAATTGCTGTTAAATTCAAAAACATGGAAGATGCTGCAAAGGAAAATCTCCCACTTTGGCAAAAATATTCTCAAGAAGGAAATGAGATGGTTTCCTGGGCGGAGCTTTTGCCCGACTTGAAATCGGTCTTCGAGATGACCGGTATCATGCTTATGATCATTGGTGTCATTCTTTTTGCCATTGTTACCTTTGGGGTTGTCAACACACTTTTTATGTCGCTATATGAACGGCTGTTTGAGTTCGGAGTACTGCGGGCTGTGGGAACGAGGCCGGGAGGCGTGCGGCGCTTGATTATTCTGGAAGCGGGCGCCATGGCCCTGATTAGTATTTTTGTCGGGGCTGTCCTTGGTTTCCTGCTGACATTTATATTTACCAAAACAGGTGTTGATTACCGGGGTATTGAATTTGCCGGGTCGACCATTTATGAGATGCTTTATCCGGTTATCCACATCCGGCAGTACATCATTTATCCGCTGGCCGTCTTTATTTTTACCTTGATTATCGGATTATATCCGGCCACGGTTGCGGCCAGGATGTCGGTAACCGACGCCATGAGAAAAAGCCTTTGATTGAGAGGAAGAAGAAATGGAAGAGATGAACGTCCGTAAAATAAAGGATTACATCGTTTATACCGAAGGACTGGAAAAAACATATAAGGACAATGGGTTGGAAGTCAAAGCCGTCCGGGGAATCGACCTCAGGCTGAAATCCGGTGAGTTTACGGCCGTCGTCGGGCCTTCCGGTTCCGGAAAAACGACCCTGTTGAACATCATTTCCGGCCTGGACACGGCAACCAGAGGGGAAGTTTGGCTTAAAGGCAGACTGCTCAGCAAAATGAAAAAAAGAGAGCTGGCCGATTTCCGAAGGGATAACATCGGGTTCATATTTCAGGCTTATAACCTTATTCCTGTATTGAGAGTAGAAGAGAATGTGGAATACATCATGCTCCTTCAAGGTGTAAACAAGCTTGAGAGACATAAGCGCGTATTGGAGATACTGGATGAAGTCGGTCTTCAGGGAATGGGAAACAGACTGCCTCCCAAATTATCCGGCGGGCAGCAGCAGCGAGTGGCCATCGCCCGGGCCATGGTTTCCAGGCCGGCCTTAATCCTGGCCGATGAACCTACTGCCAATCTGGATTCCAAGACGGGAGGGGCGCTGTTGGATATGATGAAAGAACTCAACCGGAAGACGGGCATGACCTTTCTTTTCTCCACCCACGATAACATCGTTGTGGAACGGGCCCGAAGGGTTATTACGCTTCAGGACGGGAAAATCTTGAAAGACGAGGTCAAAGAAAGATGAAAAACAAGTGCCTCCTTCTTGCCGGAGCCTTTATTTTTCTGTTCAAGACTGCTTCTGCGGATTTTTTTTTGGGAGGATATTACAAGAACTTTTCCACCATTTTCGCCGTACCGGCTTATAAAATCGGAGATGACCTTCTTCATCCCCCGGACCTTGGTTTGGTGAACAACCGCATCAGGTTGAAGTTCAGGATCGGCATCGGGGATTCTCTAAATTTCCACGCCGCCTATGACCTTTCGCCCCGCATCCAGGATCCTTCTTTTTTTGAAGAAAATATTTTTCTTATGGATTTTTCACCTCCCGCCTACAGAGTCGATGACTTCAGGTACCGTATCTACCCCGGTCCGGAAAAGGAAACCGGGAGTTTCGGGCTTTTTTCCAATCTTGACCGGTTGTTCTTTTCGGTAAGGTTGCCATTTGCCGACATCTATTTAGGACGGCAGGCTATTGCCTGGGGAAGCGCCCGCGTCGTCAATCCTACGGACATAATAGCTCCCTTTGCTTTTAATGAGCTTGATCCGGAGGAAAGACGGGGAGTGGATGCCCTGCGCATCCGGATTCCTTTGGGCATGATGGACGAACTGGATCTGGGATTCGTCGCCGGCCCGGATCTCAAGCCGGACCAAAGCGCCGTTTATCTTCGGGGCAAGACGTATCTTTTCCAGACAGACCTATCCCTGCTGGTGATGAAATTTTTTGACCATTTTTTGGTGGGGATTGATGTTTCCAGATCGATAGGTGGAGCAGGTTTCTGGTTTGAAGCGGCGTATGTCCGGCCTTATTTTTTTGACCGGGAAACGGATGCCGGTGAGCGGGACAACTTCCGCCTTTCCTTAGGCATGGATTACAGTTTGAGTGCAAAAACATACGGTTTTGTTGAATACCACTTCAGTTCAGCCGGAAAAAGCCGGCCCGAAGATTACATGAATCTTCTCAGAAGTTCATCTTTTCGACAGGGTTCGGTTTACCTGATGGGACGACATTATCTGGCACTGGGCGTGACCTACCAGATAACTCCCCTTCTGCCGTTCACCGGTTTGGTGTTGATAAACGCAAACGACGGTTCTTTCATGTTGGCACCGAAGCTTGATTTTAATATATCGGAGAATATCTATCTTGCCGGCGGAGCCTACGTCGGAATCGGCAAAAAACCGGAAAGAATCCTTGGCCCGATCGATATCCCGCCTATCTTGCAACACTCCGAATTCGGGACCTATCCGGATATGTTTTTTGTTTCTTTCCGGGTATATTTTTAAGAAAAGCACGATTTTTTTCGGTTTTTGCTTCCCTATTACCCTGTCGTCCGGATCGAAGCAAAAAATGCTAGAAGGTTGGATGAAATTGAAGTAAAATATGACTTGAATATTTGAGGATATTCATAAGGAGGCAGTATGAAAAAATTATGTTCTTTAATCCTGGCCGTGGCCTTTATCACGGGATTCGCCGGAGCGGAGATTTATATCAAGCAAAAAACGCATACCGACCCCGTTTCCATGATGGGGCAAGCTCAACCGGCCAAAGATGATATCCAGGAGACCTGGATTGGGAAGAACCGTTATGCCATGCATGGGCCGGAAAATTCTTCTATTATTGACCTGGATAAGAAGATCCTGTATTTCGTCAATCACCAGAACAAAACCTACATTCCCATGACGCTCCCCGTTAATCTGGATGACTACATGCCCGAACAGATGGCGGCCATGATGAGCTCGATGATGGGTTCGATTAAAGTGAAGGTGACCCCGCTCGGCCAGAAAAAAACAATCGGAAGGTGGAGTGCTGAAGGGTATAATGTTGACATGGATGTGATGATGATGAAAATGAAGATGACGGTCTGGGCCACAAAGGATGTCCCCTTCGACTGGAAAGACTTCAACCAGAACATGATGGCCAATATGCTCAAGACACAGATGAGGCTTAGTGATGAGGCCGCTCAGGAGTTCATGAAGATTAACGGCTACAACATCGCCAGTGAAACCAAGATGGAAATGATGGGATCGACTATCAGGACCACGACGGAAGTTGTCGAGATTTCCGAAAAATCCGCGGGTGCCGGTATTTTCCAGCCGCCGGCCGATTATACAAAGCAGGACAAATTCACCATGGAGGATATGCGTAGATAGGAGTTATTATAAATTCGCGGCTTATAAGACGGGCCGGTGATGAGCCGGCCCGCTTTTTTTCTAGATATAAGAATTTCTCGTTGTTGTGAGCTTATTAAAGAAAAGTTTGCCAGCACCCTGAACTCAAACAGCCTGTCTACTGTCTACGGAAGCCTGTTTTCCAGAAGATAACGGCTGAAAGATCTCCCATTGTACTTGGTGTATTTGAGGTCCACATCTCCTTTTATCTCAACCTTATCAAAATTAAAGGGATCTTCGAACTTGGCATACTTGAAATTGACAAAACGTTCAAAAACGGCACTTTTAAAATTTACACCTTGCGGAAATTTGGTGTATTTGAAGTTGGCCTCGTCTTGGAAGGAGGTGCCACTGAAAACTACGTTTCCGTCAAAGTCGGTGTACTTGAAGTTGGCCTCATCCTGAAAGCGTGTGCCGCTGAAATCGGCTTTTCCCGGAAATTTGGTGTATTTGAAATTTGCCGGGTCTTCGAAGGAAGAACGGGCGAAACTCACATCCCCTGAAAAACGGCTGTATTTGAAGAGAGCTTCATCCCGGTAACTTGTGTTTTCAAAAGAGGCGTTTTCCTCGAAGATGCAGTATTTAAAGGCGGATTTCCCCTGAAATGCGCATCCCGTGAAATTGACGTTTTCATGAAAAACAACGTTGTAGGTTTCATTGTATCTTTCGTTGTGTTCATAGGCCAGGACGTTTCCTGTGAAGGTGCAGTTGACGAATGAAATCGGGCTTCTTACATGGGACCAGAACGTGCGTGTTGAATGCCGCCACCGCCTCTGGTTTTTTTGGATTTCGGTCCAGGTGGTCTTACTGCCATAAGGTTTTTTTTCCGTTACTTCATCCAGACTGATAAGATCAAGGTCCCCGAAAATTTCTGCATTTTCATATGAAACGGTCTTTCCTTCATTGATCTGTTTGATGATTTCTGCGGCCTCAACCCGTTCTTTGGCCGGCATAAGGCCCGCAGCGAGGAAAAGAAGAATGGTTGTCATGGCTATTTTTTTCATACGTCCTCCTTTTTTAAGGAAATTATGAGATTGCTGCCGGCTTCTTATTTTTGAATGTAAAAAACCAGCGTCTTATTTTCAGACGAAAAAAAGGGACAAAAGGTTTCTTTTTTATCGATGATATTTGCTTTATGGCACCCTTTTTTTCAAGAGGCCAGAATGATTAACCTGTCTCACTGAAGATGCGTAACGACCGGGGCGCGATCTCAAAACTTATACGGGTAAATGTTTTCGGCTTTTGCCAGCCCCCTATAATCTCTCCATCGGTCTGAACGGCGAATGGTGTCTCGGAAGTCACCACAAAATCCTGGGATTTTAAAAAAGATAATTCAGCGGCGTGGACATGCCTCTCTTTGCCTGCCAGAAGGTTAAGCCAGACTAATTTGGGCAATGAGCAGTCCTTGATGAGACAGGCGTCTAGGAGCCCGTCGTCGGGCCTGGCGTGCGGTATAAGATGTCTTCCAGTGGCCCAGAAGCTTATATTGCTGAAGACGGCTGCCATATATAAAGCGCTTTCCCGGTTTTGTTTCGTTTTGACGGAAAGGGCCAAGGGAATTTCTTTGCGGCGGTAAGCCGATCGTACAGCCAGCATACCGGCCAGGGTTTGCATCTTCCCCAGCCATGGTTTTTTTCTGAATAGTTTTTCCACATACCGATTGACTTCCGTCCCTAATCCGATGTTGGCATGGCCCAGAAAATAGCATATATGGCCGCTGTCGTCTGCAATGCGGCCGAGATCGATGGTCCGGGTTCGTCCGGATTTGATGGCCCTGCAGGCTTTTTTGAGCTGAACCAGGTGGAATTCACGTGAGATGTCGTTGGAAGAGCCCAATCCGATCAAACCGAGGGCCGGTTTGTGTTCACAGCGCATGATCTCATTAACCATAATAAAAAATGTGGAATCGCCCCCGGCTGCGGCCAGGATATCGTATTTCCGGCTGAGATCCTGGGTCAGCTGTCGAAGATTTTCTTCGCTTTGGGTGATGTACAGGTCGTGCTGAATGTTGTACGAAGCCAAAAAATGTTCCAGCTTTTTTTTAAAAGTGATAGCCTTCCCTTTTCCTGCTGAAGGATTGAGAAGAACCGCGATTTTTTTCTCTTTCACTATTCTTTTATATTAAGGCATTTCCCTTTTCATTTCCACGGCCCGGCCTTTTATAATTTTAACAGATCGATCGAGGTCGCCGCGAATATGATAAATGACCGGAAGCCAGAGAAAAATATTGAGGATCCAGAAAAAAAGCACCGACCTCATAGCCGCCTGAATTCCCCAACGGGAGGCGATATAAGAAGCGATCAAGGGGCCCAGGGCGCTTCCCGCCATATCCATGACTGATGCCAGGGAAACGATGGTTCCCCTGTGTTCAGGAAGGTTGATGTCTGCCAAACAGGAATACCAGTTGGGATGGACACCCTGGTTGATGAATACGGCGACGGCGATAAAAAAAATGACGGGTAAAACCCCGGGAACTGCAAGGATACCGCCGAGAGAAGAACCTTCGGGAATTATGAAGTTCGCTTTGAGAAAAATAAGCATGAAAATAATAGGAAGAGCATTACAGACAAGGGCGATCAGAGCTTTGGCCCGCTTGTCCCTGCGGAAAGCCCAGTCGCCCAAACGGCCGAAAACTATGGCCCCCAAAGCACCGGAAACGCCGATCATAATAAGAAGAATATTGATCGTTTGGCCTCCCATATTATGTTTGTCTTCCATATATTTGAAGACAAGAAAAAGAATAATTGAGGCTGGGAACATATCAATAAAATTGGCGATGAGCCAAAAATTACTTTTGTTCTTCCAGAGAAGCCGAAGGTCCTTTTTCCCGATCCGGAAGTTATATTCCGCTCCATGGGTGATCAGGTCATGCAGCTCTTTTTCCCCTGATCCCCGGCTGGGCTCACGAAAAAAAAGCAGCCCTGCAGCCAGGCAGATGTTGATCATGCCGATAAATAGATATGCTGTTCTCCAGGTTCCCAGAAAAGCTGCAGCGATGATAAATCCGGCCATCCTTCCCGTCAGCATACTTGTGGAGATGAAACCGAAGGCCGTTGACCTGCGCTGGGGTTGAACAAGGTCTCCGACCATGGAGAATACAGCCGGAAGGACGGCACCGATACCGATGCCGTTCAGGGCCCTGGTGATAAAGAAAAAACAATATCCTGTTCCGCCATGCGGTGTCAGAATGGTCAGAATAGATGATGTTCCGTAAAGAAGGCAGCCCGCAAGGCAAATTTTCTTTCGGGAATAACGGTCTGAAAAAAAACCGGCCGCCATCATAGACAGGGCGGAAAAAAGCGTGAAAACAAAACTTACCCACCCCATGGGAACGACATCGTCCATCCGTCCAAAAAAGTCGGAGAGCAGTGGATTGAGCAGAGGGCTCAGAAGAGATTGGTCGGCAAAATCGAAAAAAAGAACGGCCAGGAAGAGAAAAAAAGTCGCTCCGCCGAAAATTTTTGATGCTCTGTTGGGCCCAAAGTTTTTCACCCGCTATTCAACTTTCATTGATCCTTAGTCAAAAAGACATTTTACGAAGGGGAGAAAATAACACAGGACTTCGCGCTGTGTCAAAAAATCATTCAAAACTTATTTATTAACCTGAAAGGTAAATTTTGCCAATGTTTTCTTAAAATGTTCATGGAAAATGTTTCACTATCAATTTTACTTAAAACCATCATTAAATGACACATAATATTGAAATTATCTGTTGGTGTTGGCAAAATTTATGAATGATGCAGGTTAAGAGAGGCTTTTTGACATGATACTTTATGTTTGATACCCTCAAAACACATGAATCAAAAGTTGTTTCAAAAATTAAAATTTTCTTAACGGGCGCGGATATTTCACAAATATCCCGAATGACCGCTCTTTTGACCTGAAAACTTATGGCGGTAACAGACCAAAGACGAGCCGTCGTGACAGGATGGTTTCTAGTCTGAAAGGAGAATTAAATAGTGGAAGAAAAAAATAATGGACTGAGAGGGCTTTTTATCATCATTTTAATTTTAGTAGGTTCCTGGACGATTCTTGAAGCCGAAGAAGTTACCTCCGATGAAATGAAAGTAAGGGTATTGGTGGAGAAGGCAAATGTAAGGTTAAAGCCATTGATCGATAGCTTAGTGATTTCCCATATCCCTCTGGGAACGGTTCTTACGTATCAGGCAAAAAAGGGTGATTGGTATAAGGTTGAGCTTCCCAAAAAGGAGCAGGGATTTAAAATAATCGGATATATCCATAAAAGCATTGTCGAAGAGATCGGAAGACCCGCGACACCTCAACAGCAGGAAAAAGAAGTCCTCGAAGAAATTTTTGAAGAGAATATGATACGGGTTATTACATCCCAAGGAGAGGTTATGAGTGCACCGGATCAACAAAGCGGAATAATCGCCCGGGCGCCTGCCGGGTCCCTCCTTTTTTCAACCCGAAAAATTGGACCTTGGTTCAGAGTGGAAATAAAGACCGGCGAAACAGGATATATACATGCGGACAAAATTGAAGTTGTTGAAGAAGAAACAACGTCTGAACCGGAAGCGGTTGAAGAAAAAAGACAGAAAGAAGAAGTCCCCGAAATTGTTGAAGAAGAACGCCCCCGGGAGCGGAAAATCTATCCTCCCCCTCCGCCTCCTCCTGAAGAAGAACCAATTAAACGGCAGCAAGTTCGAAAGCTCTATATCAAAGGGTATGTCGGATTCGGAGCAGGATTTGACAAAATATTCACAGGATATGTAAAGAGAGAATCGGGAGATGATGAATATAAGGATGTGAATATCTATCCGGGCGGAGGAGTCAATCTTGAATTGTTATTCGGTTACCGTTTCTTACAAAACCTGATGCTGGAATTGGGAATAGGCTACCAAAGCTCGGGAGATACGGCGGGGGATGACTCCGTGAGCTTTTCCCGTTTCCCTCTAAAGATGACGTTGGTATTCGAGTTTCCTTCTTCACGGAATTTTAAATTTTACACCGGGGCTGGAGCTGGAGCCTATCTTGGACCGAAATATAAGGAAGAAATCGGCTCTTCTAAAGGCAAAATCACTTTTGGAGGGTCGTTCGGAATGCACGCCCTTCTAGGGATTGCTTTTCATCAAGCCAGAATGTCCTATTTCATTGAGATGAAATATGAAGGGCTGATGAATTATACTTGGAAGGATGCCTCTCTAAATGGTTATTCCGGTGTGCCTTCCGCTGCTTTCGAAGAGATGTCGGGAAACGGGATTTTCTTTAATTTTGGTATCGGATACAGGTTCTAACCTGCATCATTCATTACCTTTGTTGCCGGAAAATATCCATCATTGAAATATCGTATTGAAATAGCCTGTTGATGTCTGTAAAATTTATAAAAGGGGGATCAATCAATGGGAGCTAAAGAAAAAAAACTGACCTGGTTGTATAAAAGTATCAAAGATCCCATCAAGATCGATTCTCAAAAAGACAGGTATGTGTTTTTTTCCGACCAGCATATCGGGATGCCGGAGTTCGACCGTAATAAACAACTTTACCTCAAAGCGTTGGATTATTATTACGAAGCCGGATTCACCCTCGTTGTTTTGGGAGATTTTGAAGAGCTTCACAGGTATGGAATCAAGAAAATAAAGCGGCGGTACAATGACGTATATGCCTCAGAAAGAAGATTCCTGTTTGAGAAACGATACTATCGAATCTACGGGAACCACGATATCGATTGGAGGAGCCCCCGAAGAGTGAAAAAGCATCTTCACGAGGTGATGCCCGGGCTGACAGTATATGAGGCGTTAAGGTTTGACTGGGAAGGAAACAACATTTTCCTGGCGCACGGGCACCAGGGTGATTTTCTCAATGACACACTGGGGATTGTGGGAAGGATTGTACTCCGCTGTTTAGCCCGTCCCCTGGATATATCCAGCCTTACCAGCCCGGCCAAGCGATACACTAAGAGAAGAAAAGATGAAGAGAAATTTTACATATGGGCCAAAAAACACAAGATACTTTTTATCGCTGGGCATACGCACCGGCCGATGTTCGAATCCCTGACTAAGGGGGATCGCATTAGGATTGACATTGAAAACAATCTGCGAAAATATGTGCAGTCAACAAATGAGCAAGCTAAACAAAACATTGAGCAACAAATAAAGAAACTTAAGAAGGATTTTGACGAGCATGTTCAAGAAGAAGGTAAAAAAAACTGGTCCTCGGGTTTCGGAGGTCCTGAGCTGGTGATACCCTGTTATTCCAATGACGGAAGCTGTCTTCACAGAAGCGGAATTACCTGCATAGAGCTCGAGAAAAGAAGGATAAGGTTGGTCTTTGTCTATGATGAGAGCATCTCGGCTAATACCGAAAAATACCTTAGAGCTCCCACTATACCCCTTGTTCCGGCTGATCCCAAGGCTTCAATGTATAAAAAACAAATCCTGGAAGATGAAGACCTGGATTATATATTCACCAGGATTCGTTTCCTTAGTTGACTGCCGTCAGGATATCATAGAGCTTTAGGAATGTCCGCCTTTAGATTTTGTTATTCCCACCTGGTGCTTCGAATAAAATTCGTGGCGTACCTTCCGCAGACGATATTGATATTGCCGTCCCTGTCGACGGCCATGGCCGGATAATCGACGTAATAGTCCAAAATACTCATCATCGTCGTCCAGTTTAGGCCGTAGTCGATCGACCTGATGTAATAAAGATCTTCGTTATCGTCGCCAGCCCACTCCGCCCAGAGGATGTTGAGATTGTCTGCCGAGTCTACGGTGATTCGGGGATCATAGGAAACGCTGCCCGTTTGGCTCAGATTAACCGGTGTTTCCCAGGACATGCCTGCGTTTTGAGCGCTGACTCCACTTGTCGATTTTATGTAATAAATTTCGTTTTGGTTTGCGCTAATAAATAATTTCCAGACGATATGAATGGTTCCCTCGCTGTCGACGGCGATGTCCGGGTCTTGACTGCTATCCCCGCTGACGCCTCCGCTCAACTTCTGGGGAATACTCCATGTGTTTCCTTGGTCGGTCGAGTAGACAAAGTGGATATCCCTATTCCCGGAAACATAAGCATCGCTGACGACGTAAAGACAGCCGTTTCCATCGACGAAAATACGGGGGCTACTTTCGATGCTGATTTTTTTAGGTGTTGACCAGGTAAAAGCCTGAGCTTCAGGTTGGCTTGAGCTCGTTGTTTTGGTGAAAAAAATCTCTGATTTATCGTTGTTTCGAGAGTCGGTCCAAATACAATAGATTGTGCCGTTTCCATCAACCGTTAAATCGGGCGGTCCCAGGTTGTATTTTACCTTACCGCCGCTGTTGGATATGTTCTGCTCGGCGCTCCAGGTCTGTCCCCCGTCCGTAGATTGGCTGAAGTAAACTTCGCATTTTTTGTCTCCGTATTGGGAGTCGTCGAACCAGGCGATATAAACGGGATCATCGTCGGCTTGGGAGGATGTGCTGCCAGAGGAATCGAAGGAGATATGAAAGGTGGTGGCGATCACCGGGCGATAGACGTCGCCCGTGGTATTCGAAGCCTTAATTTTGGTGAAGTTATCCCCGTGGTCCGAGGAGTGACGGACATAAACACGTTCATACCAAGTGCTTCCCTGCTGTTCGTCATCACGGGCGGCGATATATATCTTTCCCTGGGTGTCCGTGGCGATTTCGGCCTCCTCATCCCACCAGTCATTGAGGATCTCAAAGGAATGGTTGGTCCGAATGGTAAAATTCAAGGGGCTTGAATCTCCTCCCCCGGGAGCGAGACTTCGGACAAATACGGAAACGTCCTCACACTGGACGTCGATATTTCCGGGATCGGCGGTTCGAGCGGTGGTGCTCTCGATGATATCATCAGGTTCAAGCTCGCAGGTGAGCACATTGGCACTGACGAATGTGGTTTCCATTTCCGTTCCGTTGAAGACGATCTTGGAACTGCTTACAAAACCGCTGCCTGAAGCGGTCAGTGTGAACGTGGGGGAATGCTGAACCCTGAAAGCTGGGCTGATCGAGGCCAGGACAGGAACCGGGTTTGTTCCGGACCCATCCCCATCCGTTGTGCCGTCTCCTTTGTCACAGCTTATCAGGATGAAAAAGATGATGAACAGGCCTAAAAAACGGGTGAAAATTTTCATGTTATTTTCTCCTTTTTTGTGTGTTTTTGGTATACATGCACTAAGACTGGTCATTAATACAGGTAAGAATAAGACCGGCTTTTTTATTATTAAAAAGGTGAAATATCGAAGGATTCGGTTGGGATAGCAAATTTTTGAATTTTAATAATCCTCTCGTTGCTCATCGGCATCATATTAAAAAAAAAGGAGGAGTGTCAACAATTTATTAGGACATTTCTTTAAAGGTAATGGCAGCTAAAAGTCCGCTTTTAGAAATACACCCTCAGGCGTAGTTCCCAGCGGTGCTTGTTGGGTTTGCCGCCGAACTCCGAAAATCCGTCACCCCGGAGAATAACGGCCCGTGCCCGCAGTTCGACATTGGTGATGGGGTTGTAAAGCAGCTCAACAGTGGCCAGGAAGCTTCCGTCATCCAGGTTGAAGATGCCTGTCATGGCGGGATAAAAATATAGAATATTGAAGGGCTCTTTTTGGACAGCCCGCAGGAAAAGATAATTTTGCATGGGCGTGAATCCCTGATAGGAAGCTCCCTGTTTGCCGGAAAGGTTTTCCATTAGAGCCCGGTCACTGCTGAGGTTGAAATGATCGGCGGCTTCGTTTATGAAGCTGTAATATTTCTGGAGCTCATTTTTTTTCAGTCCCAGATCATTATGATAAATTTCAAGAAAAAAGGTTGTGTTTGTGGGGGCCAGGTAGCGAAGACCCAGCAGACCGGAAAATCCTCTTTTTTTGGTTTCGAAGGGCTTCCCTTCGTTGTCCAGCAGGGAAAACTTTTCGCCGAAATTCCAGGCCCCTTCACCGTGAACCTCGAAGTTTGAAACCAGGTTTCGGGAAAAGTCCAGGCCACATTTTTCCGCCACTCCGGATCCTGCCAGAAACATGAAATTTATGTCGGTGTCGGCGTAGAGAAGGTAAACTTTTCCAGCCAGATTTAAGGTATCTTTTTCTCCGATGTCTTCGTTGACCCATGATGCAGAGGGAACAAGAAGCCCGGTTAAAGTAAGGGTGCGAAGATGTCCGCGGAAGCTTTTGACATACTCGGCCCGTATGACGGTATAACCTTCCAAGGCGAGTTCGGGATCGTTGGGATTTTTAACACGGTCGATGAACGCCACGGGATTCCAGGCATATCCTTTCCCCCATTTAAGGCGCTGTTTGCCCGCTTCCAGAAAAAAATTAAGGGAGGGTTTCCAGGCGATTTTTCCCTCGTATAAGTCAAAACCGGCGTTCCATTGCCCCTCGCTGCCGTTCAAGCTCAGATTGGCCCGCAAGTCTGCTGAAAAAGGCCCTTCGGTCCAGCCGGCATCAAAAAGAACCCGGAAGTCGAGGCCGGCTTCGTAATCTCCGGGCCGGCTGTCGTAATATCTCAATAGGTAGAGAGGGGAACCGGTGTTCAGATTGAAGACAGAGGGGATAACTTCGGCGTAGCCGCCGAAGTTAAATTTTTTTTTCTCAATCTCGGACAAATCAAAAGAATAATCCTGCTGTGGTACGAGTGGAATGACAATCGTGAGTGACAACATAAGAGAAAATAAGAGATTCACTTTCTCAAAGATTCCATGTTTGGCATGAAGGAAAGGGTGAATACTTCGTCTTGAAGCGTTCGGGCCTTGATTTGGGCGAAGATCATGACCGATTTATGTCCTTCATGAAGGGGACTTTCGGTTTCGACCACGGAGGGCCGGACAATACCGCCCCCGAAGTCCTTGATCTGTTTGAAATGAATGGTTTTGATCAGCATGTCCGCTTCGGTGCGGCATTCGATTTTGTTAGGCAGAATGCGGGATTTGTCGACCCACATTCTCAACCGGTCATAAGCCACGTTCCGGGTTCGGGCCTTAAGATGGAGGAGGTATTCCTTGTCCCGTTCTTCCGTTTTTTCCACCGAATATTCCTCGGCATAGTCCAACCTCAGGATATCGGCGTTGTTGAAGATTCCTCCGATGACCGACTGGAGGCTTGTGATGCGTATGGGTTTGCCTACATTGGGAATGTAGAGCCACATGTTTTCGTCAAGTCGAAGGGTGGTCCGGCCTTCTTCACTGGCAGGGGAAAGGAAAAGAGCTGCCACCCGGTCCGCGCCTTTTTTCACGGTATAAAGAACGAATTCTTTTTTCCGGCCGTTGGGCTCGATGTTGATCAGTTTGCGGTAAGCTTCAAAGGATTCGGGATTGAGGTTGCGGTCCAGTTTTCGAAGCATTGCGTCCCCGTCCGGATTCTGGGATGGAAGGGGAATCGCCGAAAGAGAACAAAACAATACTCCGGCCGCGATTAAGCTTTTTTTTATCATAATGGCTCCATTTCAGATTCTTGTTAACCTGAATAATGCCTGTTTGTTTTATACATGGCGTAGTGCATCTACAGGCTCCATTCTAGAGGCCCGGAAAGCGGGCTGAAGAGCGGCCGCTGTTGAGACCAGAATAACGATGGCCGCTACGATCAGGATTTGACCGGGTTCCAGACGGGGAGACAGCACCAGACCGACCTGCCGGCCGAAGTTGAATGAGATGTTTGCGGCATTGATAACGAATGTGGCCATTCCGGCCAGGAGGATACCTGCTCCGGTGCCGAATATACCGAGAAGGAGGCCTTCGATGAGAAAAAGGGATAAAATGCGTCCCGGCTTGGTACCGATAGCGGCGATGGTGCCTATTTCCCTGATTCTTTCAAAAACAGCCATGATCATGACATTCATAACGGCCACCAAAACGATGGCGATCAGCATGAGCCTGATGAAAAAAGACATGACATCGATCATACGGGCGACATTTGAAAAGGGAGAAAGATCTTCCCAGGTGCGGACATCGAAAAGAGGGCGACCTTGTTTATCGGTTTCTCCGGAAAGATTGGCTCGAAGCTGTTCAGCGGTTTCGTTAAGCTTGGAGAAATTCTGGACGCGAAGGGTGACTTCGCTGATTTCCAGTGTTTCCATGCGAAGAACTTCCCTGGCGTCCTCGATGTGCATGTATCCGTCCCGTCCGCCCGGACCGGTTACGCTCTCGATAACCGCTCCCACTTTAAATTGCCGGCCGTTGACGGAGCCGTCGCGGTTGGTGGCGATAATGACCACTGGATCACCCACTTTAAGTTTCATGCCCGCAGCCAAGAGCTCGGGAACGAATAACTCGCCTTCACGGAGTTGAGGCGAGCCTTTTTTCACCCGTCCGGGTAACAGGGGAACAGCGGTCGTCTCCCGTTCGGGATAAACACCATTGATCCGGATGTTGGTCGTTTCCATAAAGTTGCTGAGCATGCCCGGAAATTTGATGCGCTGGGAAACAGCGGTGATCCCGGGAGTGCTGGCGAGGGCTTCCTCCAATTTATTCATGGCTCCGGGCTCGAGGTTAAGATTGAGCGGCAGGCTGTCGATGGATGCCATGTATCCGCGGCGGTGGACCTGGATGTGGCCGAGCATGGAATCGGTGATTTGGCCGATCATAAGGTTTTTAAACGCTCCTGAAGCCGAGATAAAAACCAGCACAAAGGTGACGCCGATGGCGATCAGCGAGGCCGTGAGAAGGGTACGGCGGTGATATCGAAGGAGATTACGCAGAGCTATTTTCATAAGCTTAAGCATCGTTTCCTCCTTGCGAGGATAAGGAGGCGTGGGTGTTGATGCGGCCGTCGGTCAGGCTGTAGATGGTTTCCACGCTTCGGACAATCTTGCGGTCATGGGTTGAAAAAACGAACGTTGCTCCAAATTCATCACGCATGTGATGCATGAGATCAATGACCTTAAATGCGGTCTGGCTGTCCAGGTTGGCCGTCGGCTCATCGGCCAGAATAAGCGGAGGCTTTGTGACCAAGGCCCGGGCTACCGCGACTCTCTGTTTTTGGCCGCCGGAAATGTGGTCGGGGTATTTATCCTTTTGATCGGTCATTCCCACGGCATCCAGCATATGGAGAACGCGTTTCCGTCTTTCGGAGCCGGGAATGTTTTGGACCATAAGAAGAGGATATTCAACGTTTTCGTAGACGGACAAGACCGGGATAAGATTAAAATCCTGAAAGATGAATCCCAGGTGGGAACCGCGAAAAGCTGCGGCTTTCTTTCGGTTGAGGCGGGAAATGTGAATACCCGCTACTTCCAGAGTTCCGGATGTCGGGCGGTCCAGACAGCCGATCAGGTTGAGCAAAGTGGTTTTGCCGCTGCCTGAGGGGCCAACAAATGAGACGAACGATTTTGGTTCGATGGTGAAACTCACGGATTTGAGGGCTTCGACCGCAACTTCTCCGGTACGGTATGTTTTGCAGATATCTTGAGTGACAATAAGACTCATACTGATCACCCTTTTATCAGAGATTGGGCTTCATCTCATTATTTTCCAACAAGGGTTTATTTGCAAGATTTCATTTTTCAGCCGGTCATAAGAGGTTTTATCAAGCAAAAATCAAGAGAATAAAAATGTACTGTTTAGAAACACCGGTGCCTTGTTTTTTCCTTGAGAAGGCAAACTTTTTTGATTTTTTTGCGTATATATATTAGAAACCAATAGTAATTGAGCGGTTTCCGACGGATTTTTAATGATCAAGAAAACAAAAGAGAAAAAACCCCCTGGAATCGCCGCTTGGCTTCTAAGGAAAGTATCTCCCCCCGGCGAAAGGGTGTCTATTGTGGGCGACTATGAAGAGATTTACCGGAGTATGGCCATATCCAGCAGCCGGAAAGCGGCCCGGTTATGGTACTGGGCGCAAACCATCGGATTCGTTCCTCAGTTTCTTGTCACTAATATTTTTGGGAGTATCTCTATGATAAAAAATTATCTCAAATTGGCCACCAGGAACATGATTCGAAACAAGAAATATGCCCTGCTCAACATTCTAGGATTGGCGGTTGGGCTGGCGAGCTGTTTGCTCATAGCGGGTTATGTGTTTCATGAGCTGAGCTTTGAATCCATGTATCCTTTAAAGAACCGGATTTTCCGGGTGAACGGACGCATTCCTATGGGGAGTCGAGTCCTCCACAACGCCGAGGTGGCGGGACCTTTCGGTCCTGCGGCCGAGGAGTCGGTCCCGGAGGTAAAAAGAAGCGTTCGTGTCTTGAGACGTTACCAGGTTCCCGTTCAGATAGAGGACAGGGAGTTCAGAGAGGAAAAAATGTTCTTTGCCGAACAGGCAATGCTGGAAGTGTTTGATATCCCTTTTGTCCGCGGCATTCGGGCTTCAGCTCTTGAAACTCCGTTTACCGTAGTCATCGACGAAAGACTGGCCCGGAAATATTTTGGTGACAATAATCCTTTGGGGCAAATTATTAGGCTGAATATCGGCCGGGCCTATGACTTTCAAGTGACAGGTGTTTATAAAAATATGCCGTCCAATACCGTGCTTCAAAGCCCCATGATCGCCTCTTTTTCGACACTTTTGGAGACGCATGGCGAGGCGATAACCCGCTGGGTGGGCTGGGGATCGGTAACGACATTTTTTCTTCTTCGGGAGGGGAGCGATTCCAAAAACGTAAACGCCAAGATCACCGACCTGGCCCTTTCTTATCTGTCTGAAGAGGAACAGGATGTTTCTTTTTACCTCCAGCCATTAGACAGCATTTATATGGGGCTCGCAGGTGCGAATATGAATAATGACCTGGGCAGCTCAGGGAGTATCACCCGCATCTATATCTTTTCCGGGATTGCCCTGCTCATTCTGGTGGTCGCCGCCATCAATTTTATCAATTTATCAACAGCGAAAATTGCCGGCAGAATGAAAGAGGTCGGAATAAGAAAAACCTGCGGCGCAGATAGGGCTCACCTCATCAGGCAGTTTTTAATGGAATCAGTTTTCATCACGTCCATATCCATGGGATTGGGGCTTCTGCTGTTCTGGTTTTTCAAGCCTCGCCTCGACCTATTTCTGGGACAAAGCATCAACATGAATGTTTTTTCCAGTTCCTGGGTTTTTCCGGGATTGGCGGGTATGGTTCTTGTTGTCGGCTTGCTGGCCGGAGCCTATCCGGCTTTTTTCCTTTCCCGGTTTTCCGCTGCGAGCATCTTCCGTTCCGGGATTCCACAGGGTGGATCAAAGTCAAGTTTGAGAAGAGTCCTGGTTTGCATTCAATTTTTCATTGCCACGGCTCTTATGATCTGCACGCTGGTCGTGCGCAAACAGGTCCGGTATTCCGAAAGCAAAGACCTTGGTTTCGACCATAAAAACCTGGTCGTTTTGAGTCTTCGGCATCAGAGACTGGCAAATATACAGGCTGTAAAGACCCGCTTGCTCAACCAGGGGGGAGTTCTGTCGGTGTCATTCATGGATAGGTTTCCGTCGAACCAAAACCGGAGTATCAGCACCATAAAAACCAAAGACGCACAGGACCAGGATGGTACCATCATGCAGTCCATGGAGGTGGACGAGGATTTTATTCCTACCATGGGATTGGAACTGATCAATGGAAGGAATTTTGAGGTGGGCCGCGCCTCGGATGAGCATGCTGTTTTGATCAACCAGACAGCCGTCAGGAAGTTAGGTTTTGAGAATCCCTTGGGACAGACGATATTCCGCAGCGGTCAGGACTACCGTATTATAGGCGTCCTCCGGGATTGGAACACGAATTCCATCCATTCACCCATCTATCCCATTGTCATTTTCAAGGCAAATGATACAGGCGGTGAATTTCTTGTTCGTATTTCCGGGGAAAGAAACCAGGATGTATTCGCGGGAATTCGTGAAATCTGGAATGCCCTGCTGCCCGGAAGCATTTTTGATGCAGCCTATGCTGAAGACCTTCATCTTAGGGCTTATGAAGACGAAAGGCGGTTATCATCCCTCCTTATATCCTTCTGTGAGTTTACGGTATTCGTCGCTTGCCTGGGTATTTTTGGATTGGCGGCCTACAGCACCGAGCAGCGGACCAAAGAAATCGGAATCCGCAAAGTGTTGGGAGCGCGCGTCACGGCCATTGTGATGCTCCTCAGCAAAAATTATGTCCGGTGGGTGCTTGTGGCGAATATCTTTGCCTGGCCGCTTGCTTTTTTTGTGGTAAAAAAATGGCTTCAGGATTTCGCCTACCGGACGCAGGTGGGAGTATATCCCTTCCTTTCGGCGGCGTTCTTGGCCCTGGTTGTTGCGCTGTTTTCCGTAATTTTTCAGACCGTAAAGGCCGCCCTAGCCAACCCCGTTCATTCCCTGCGCCACGAATAACCTATGGAATGGGACGCAGTTTAGAGGGTATCTTCCAAAAACCGTCAGAATGAAAATTCGAATCCCGTGAAAAAGGACCGTGGACGAGCGGGACCATAAACATATCCGGAGTCTCTCGCAAATCCTTTATCTAAGTCTTTCTGATAGGAATCCAGAAGATTGTAGGCACCGATAAAAATGCCCACTTGACTGCTCTGGCTGAAATGGAACTGTTTTTTCATCTTAGCATTTATGACCCAAAATGTCGGTCCCGTTTCCAGCCGGTCTTCCTCTATGTATCCGGCAAAATGCGGAATTTTCATCTTTCCCGTATATTCCAGGGATAGGTCAATATCAAAAACTTTTTTGTTTTCGTAGTTCAAGCGGGCATATCCATATGAATTGGGTGTTCTGAAAAAATCTCTTGAGTTAAAATCCGGTTCCGGTTCATCGAGCCTGCTTTTTTGTATGGTCAGGCCGGCAGTGAAGGAAAAGTAAGGATTGAATCTTAATCCAAAATCCGTGGATAAGCCATACACTTTTGCGTTCGATCCGTTTATTCGTTGAAAGACCATAGCTTTTTCGGCGGCAGAATATTCTTTTTCATCAAGGATGAAAGCATTGGTCAGCAGAGTGGTAAAACCCTCAATACTGAATTGGATGAGATTTTTTCCGATCTCTTTTCCGAAATCGATACCAGTGGTTAAACTGTAAGATTTTTCTTCTTTTAAATCGGGGGAGTTTTCAATGATCATTCCTTCGCCGCCGACTTGGGTGATATGCAGATCTTCATCAAAAACTTGAGGGGCTCTGTAACCGGTCGAGAAAGTGGTTCTCCAACTGATATTTTTTGTCGGATTTAACAAGAAGCTCATTCTTGGAGTCACAAGGGCATTTTGGATAAGGGTATGTTTGGACAATCGAAGGCCTGCCAGAAAGGATATTTTTTTGCTTAACTTAAAGTCGTCCTGAAGGAAAAATCCCAGTTCGTTGTATTCATCTTTTATTTCCCGGCCGTATCCAAGGGCTTTATCTTCTATTTTTTCGCTTTTGTATTGAACGCCTGCAGAGATGAGGTGGGAACCTTTCTGGTAATTTGTTTGGAGATTCAGAAATGTCACAGGATTTTTTGTGGAACCGTAGGCATTAAGGTCTTGATCGGAGCCGTAATATGAGTCTCTTTCTGCATGAACGTGCGAGATTGAAACGTTATAGTAAAATCTTTTGGTCAGATAATGATTCCAATCCAAAGAAAGATTTAAAAGATCGGAGTTTATCCATTCGGCTATATGGGCTTCATGAGGGGGGAGGCCGAAAAGATCCCCGCCTCTTCTGTCTTCAGCGATTTTAAAAAACCCCAATTTGACTTTACCGTTTAAGCCGGGGAAATAGTTGTAGACATTCAAGCCGAAATTTGTTCCTCTCAAGCGGCCTATTTCGGAGATGTCGTCCTCATTCAGGTCGACGGGATCTCTTCTCTTGTAATTGGCGAAAAGGAAAGCCTTTGTATTTCCGTCCGTAGAAACGAGACTGCTTCGAAACCCCATATCCGTATAAGGCTTACCGTGATTGAATTCCTGGTGTAATCTCATAGTCGAACCATTGCTCATGGGTTCTTTAGTCAAGACGTTAATGACTCCGGCAACAGCGTTTCCCCCGTAAAGAGCGGATCCTCCTCCTTTGACGACTTCAATCCTGTTGAGCATTTCCGATGGGATCTGCTCCAGGCCGTAAACGCCGATCATAGAACTGAAGATAGGAGAATTATCCACGAGAATTTGTGAATATTTGCCTTCCATTCCATTGATACGGACTTGAGTGAAATTGCAGTTCTGACAGTTGTTTTCCACGCGAACCCCTGTCGTTAAAGATAGGGATTCGGCTAATTGCGTGGCCTGTTTTTGATCGATCTCTCTGGAGGTGATAATTTCGGTTTTAACGGGCACCTCGGCATAAAGTTTTGGTGTGCGTGTTGCTGTAACAACAATTTCCCTTGAGAGCTTTTTCATGAGGGTGATATTGAATGTGAGGCGGTTTTTATCGAGTTTGAAGTGATCAGATATGAAATCCATGAAACCGGTGGCAAAAACTTCGAGATGATATTTTCCTGGCGGGATCGCTCGCATCTCGAAAGTTCCTCCCTTTTCGGTTTCTGTGGATTTTCCGATTTCCGGGATCAAAACAATGGCTTTGGGAATAGGTTCCCCATCATAGGATTTAACGGTTCCGGAGAGATTGAGAAATTTGACCTGGTTTCTCCGGCTTTCAAAAAGGGCGTCAGAGGTTTCTTGAGCATAACAAAACCATGAGAAAAGAAGGCCGCCTAATATGAGAGATAATATATTAATTTTGCGATTCATGTTTTACTCCTGAAATGATTGAGTGGGATGATGTTCCAAATCTATTCCTGTTTTTTTGAAGACAAGAAAGATTTGGTTGAGAGTTTATATTTCAGGAGGAGATCGTGAGGAAGGAATGGTCGTGATGATATATGTGATTTGAATAGAATAAACAGCATTTAAAATTCCACTTACAGTAGGAGGGGGAAGATGGAAAAAATTGATCTGGCTGGTGCTGAAAACGGAATTTTGAAAATGACAGGCCGGGCATTTGTCCGAATCAGAGAAATATGATTCCGTATGAAAAAAATTGATAAAAAGAGTAATGGTGAAAAACAAGAAAAGAAAGAAGAGCTGGAAACCCTTGTTTCTATTGATTCCCGGTAAATTCATCGTTTCTAATATAAAACTAACATGTTTTACCGTTGAGTTCAAGGATAAGAATCATATAGTATCAGAATCAGAAGGATGGATACCCCGAAAAGCCGGGGTATGGCATATAAAGCTGAGTATGGGATAAAACATTGGTTAAACAAATATTTATATTATTTTTGGAGGGTTTCCTCTTATACGAAGTTGAAACTCATATGGAAGAAATCTCAAAACGAGTCGTCCAAAAAAGTAAGGAGTTATTTTCTGTCCATTTTAATGTGATGTTGTTATTAGAACACAATTTCAAAATTTATTCTTTGTTTCTCTGACTTCTAAAGTTCTTTTTCTCTTTAAAAGGGAAATCGGAACAATATTAGACCTATAAATAATGTGGATTTTTGCATAATGCATAAGTACAGAAAATTGAACACCCATCTAAAAAAAATGGAAGGAATAGTCATAATGGTTCAAAAACATTTTATGGTGCTGATTACCCTGTTTGTCATTCTTTTTTCCACCTTACCTGCAGGATTCGCCCAAGATTCCATAAAAACCATCCAAATCTCCCCGGCTGAAATCCCCCCCAAAATCGACGGCCGGATTGATGATACCTGTTGGGAAAATCTGCATCCCGCCTCCGGATTTATCCAGCATGACCCTGTAAACGGGGTCAAAGCTTCTGAGGAGACCCTGGTATGGGCAACGTATGACCGCCATTATCTTTATTTCGCCTTTCTGATGAAAGATACTCAACCTGATAAAATTTGGGCCGAGCTTACTCCCCGCAATGATTATGAAAACAACGACGCCATTACCCTGATCCTGGACACATACAACGATCGAAGGACCAGTATCAGTTTCACCGTCAATCCCAAGGGCGTCCAAAAAAATTCGGTGGAAACCATCTGGAAGTCGGAAGCCGTCGTCCGAAACGACGGCTGGTCGGCGGAAATGGCCATACCCTTCAAATCCCTGCGTTTTTCGCCTGAGAACAACCAGGTCTGGGGTATAAACTTCAAACGTTATATCCACCGTCTTTATGAAACAGACTACTGGACAAATGTCAGCCGGGACTTGTCTCTGCTTCAGCAATCAGGGGAGCTCCAGGGCCTCTCCGGTATCCGTCCGGGTTACAACCTTGAATTTTTTCCTTATGCCGGATACAGAACCTCTCACTGGGACGGAGACAAGGATAACAAACTGGCGGCGGGGATCGATGTCAAGTACGGGATCCTTCCCAACCTGATCCTGGACCTGACCGCCAGCCCCGATTTCAGTGAGGTGGAGTCCGATCCTTTTATCTACCAGCTTTCCCCTTATGAGAACTATTTTCAGGAAAATCGTCCCTTTTTTTCCGAGGGGAGCCAATATTTTAAGCTGGCCACAGAACAGGAATATTCCTGGAATTCCAGTCTTAATCTTTTCTACTCAAGGCGAATCGACTCGCCCAAGATCGCCGCCAAAATATCCGGAAAGACGGGGGGCTATTCCTTCGGTGTCTTAGGGGCGCTGAATGACGAGGAAGACGGTGACAGCCTCTTCACGGTTCTCAGGGTGCAAAAGGACATCTTCAAAAACTCTCAGATCGGTATCTACTATGCGGGAAGCAGCTCTTCGGAAGACTACAACCGGAATTTCGCCCTTGACTATAATTTTAATTTCAAGGACATCTACTATATTCGAGGTGCCAGCGCCCTGTCTTACAACAAAAATTTACCCAACAAGAACAACGGCCTTCATCTTCTCCAGTTCAACCGGGAGCCGGATGCGGGCCTGCAGTTGTCTTTTGATTTTCAGCGAATCGAAGCCGGTGCCGATGTCAGGACAGGTTTCATTGAAAGAATCGACTATCAATCGTTTGAAGGAATGGCCGGGTATGCCTGGCGGTTCAACGGGGGGGCGGTCAAACGGTTCAGTATGGATTTGACCGGAACCCTCAGACAGGATGCGTCAGGTCACCTAACGGGAAACTCTGCAGATTTTATGTTTTTTTTGGATTTTTTCCCTCAGATCGACATCAATGGTAGATTTGAACTCGGGAAATCCAAACACCAGATCGTGAACACCGATAATGAATTGGTCTGGACAGATAATTTCATCAAAACTTACGGTGGTGATATAGATTTCAGTTGGGAACGCGGCGGATTTCTCAAAGAAATTGACATCGAAGCGGGCTGGGAGAAACGCGGGGTATATAATGATGAATTTACAGCCGTGGAGCCGGGTTCGCAGACTGGTCTGGAAGCGGAGCTGACTTTGAGGCCCATGAGCAATCTCCAGTTTTCCGTCAGTGGAGATTGGATTCGGCAGGTTGTGGAAAGGACGGGAGAGGTGGTGTTTGACGGATTGACCTATGCCACGGCACTGCATTATCAAATAACACGGAACCTTTTTCTCAGCACCCGGCTTTTTGGTGAAACGAGGGAGAATCAGTACAATCTGGACGTGCTCATAGGGTACTATTTCGGCGCCGGCAACATCATCCAGCTTAGCTATAAAAAAAGCCAGAGGAAAGAAGGGTTTGAGAGAGAAGGAGGATATTCCATCACTCTCAAGGTTTCTTATCTCTTAAGGCTTTAGCCTTTGCAGACGGCGTGCTCAAAATATGTCCTCCAGGGAGGACAAAAAAGAAAGTATCTTTTGACAATGACCCCTGTAGTGGAATTGGCATGTTAATTGCTGGACATAAAAGATGAAATGATGCTTAAGATGACGAGCCCGGATATATCATTCACGTTGAAAGCGGGGATGAAGAAACAGGACAGGAGGTTTTTATGAAGAATGTTTTACTGGTAATTTTAGTTTTGGTTACTATTTCATGTATCAATCAAACGGTCAAAACAGAGACGACTTTCCTGGAGAACCGGTCCTTTGAGGAGGTTTGGCGGGCATCGATTCGGGCTGTTGACGATATCCTTTTTACAATCGACAGTATCGACAAAGAGGCGGGATTTATAGGAGCGGAAAGGGGAACCCATCCTTTTGGAGGAGATGTTCCTCCCCGTTTAACCATTATGATAAGAGAGTATGCCGGATGTATCAGCGTCGATTGCAAAGTACTCCAGAAGGACCAATTCATCGATCTCTTACAAATGGGAGAAAAAATCGTTCGAGAGTTCAAGGGTGCCCTTAACAGAAACCTCATCCAAGGTGGGAACTGATTTCCCCATTTAGAATCATCTATATTATTTCTAAGCGTATTCTGGACAAAAATAACTGAACCGGGTATATTAATTTTCAGGGGTAAATCTGATAAAAAAATACAAAAATTTATTTATTATTTTCGTATTTTGAAGGTTTATTTTTACAGACATTTAAAAGCGATGTTTTTAGTGGTGTGAGCATTATTAAAAATGGCAGGCTTTATTCAGGTTTTAATGCTGCAGGAGACGAGACGATAAAAATATATAAATTTCATGCCGTTAGGATTTGTTCTGATTGTTGAAAAAGAATGGCATGCTAAAGAAAAACCATTTTTGGATTTTTTTCCTCTTTCTGATTTTTATGTTATCCATATATTCCTGTTTGACAGGAGACAAAAAAAACGAAATGGTTAAAGTACCGGTCATCTACTGCACGGATCTATTCCATCCCTATGACGACCCCGACGATCATTTTGATATCGCTTCACTCTATGCTCTTGAGGAACTCGATATTCGGGGGATCGTTCTGGATCAAGGAGAAAAGCAGGATAGCAAGCCGGGTAGAATCCCGTTGGAACAGATGAACTGTTTAGCTGAAAGGGATGTGTCCTGGGGGATCGGATTATCCGAACCGCTGAAATCTCCTGAAGACGCGGCTCTCGCTGAGGCAGAAAAATACCAGAAAGGGGTACGCCTGATTCTGGATATTCTTGAACGAGCCCATGAGCCCGTTACGATCATCACCGTAGGAAGCCTTCGTGATGTAGCAGCTGCTTTTAACAGGAGATCTGGTCTTTTCAGAGAACGTGTCTCCAGGCTGATGATATTTATCGGTGAAGCGAATGCCGGGACCCGGGAGTGGAATGTAGGTTTGGACCCCAATGCGTTCATCCGGATCATGAATTCGGGCCTGCCCATCTGGTGGGTCCCATGTTTCGACGGGGGCAACTTCAGGAACAAGGGGAATGCGTCATTCTGGAAAGCCGGGCAGGCCGATCTTTTAAAGTATTCATCAGACCGAGTGATAAATTTTTTTATTTATGCCTTGCTGCAAAAAGATGTGCCGGATCATCTTGGTTTTCTTGAGGCTGAGGTTGATGAGCGAGAAAAAGCGCGAATACTTACAGGTAAAAGAAACCTTTGGTGTGCAGCGGTTTTTACAGAAGCGGCCGGCCGGAAGATCATAAAAAAAGAAGGGGAGTGGCTTTCTATTTCTGCGGATTATCCTATAGAAGAGATTCAGGCCTGCGAGGTTTTCCGGTTTATTCCAATAACATTGTCTGTGGACGATCAAACTCATGTTATTTATGAGAACACCTCTCGATCACACCGGATTTTTCGCTTTCAGGTTGTTAATTCGAAATTTTATCCTGAGATCATGACTTCTGTGACCAGTCATCTGATTGGAGATCTCGGGCGGACCAGAAACCAGGGAGAAAAAGAAGAAGAAAAACTCAGATGAGTAGACGCATAATCTGAAGGGGAGGGGTCGTTTTTTGCCCGGAAAGGAACACGAATGAAAAAAACAACGGGACTTTTAGCTTTATTTGTTTTTTGCGGTTTTTTGTTCAGCTTTGGCGTTGGCCATAAAGCCGGTCTTAATGCGGATTTAAAATTTACTGTCCAATTTACATCCGATGTTTTTGAGGGCCCCTTGACCGGAAGGGTGTATGTTATGCTGTCGCGCCATGGAGAGAGGGAACCCCGTTTCCAGCTGCGCCGGCCTTCGGGCATACCCTTCTGGGGACAAAACGTTTCCCGATTAATGCCGGGCCAGGCTGCGGTTATCGATCAATCATCCTTCGGGTTTCCCCTGGAAACCATTCAAGATATCCCGCCTGGTGAATATTTTGTCCAGGGATTCATCAATATCTATACCCAATTCGAACGCGCCGACGGCCACACCATCTGGCTCCATCAGGACCAATGGGAAGGCCAGAACTGGCTCCGTTCCCCGGGTAACTTATACAGCAAAGTCCAAAAAGTGCTCATCGATCCTTCTCAACCCCAAACGGTCGGCCTGGTTTGTGATCAGGTAATTCCTCCTGTGGATATTCCTCCGGATACCAAGTGGGTTAAACGCATCAAGTTTCAAAGCAAGCTGTTGTCTGATTTCTGGGGCCAGCCCATGTATATCGGGGCGACCGTCCTGGTCCCTAAAGGCTATGAGGAGAATCCGGAAAAATATTATCCCGTCAATTATATCCAGGGGCATTTTTCTTTGAGGGCACCTTACGGATTCAGAGAAGAAAAACCGGAAGAAAACGACCGTTGGGGGCGAAGAGGATATGAATTTTTTGAATTTTGGAATTCGGATGAATGCCCCCGAATGTTGGCTGTAACTTTCCAGCATCCCTGCCCCTATTACGATGACTCCCATGCCATGAATTCCCCCAATCTGGGACCCTATGGGGATGCCATCATGAAGGAGCTTATCCCTTATATCGAGGAAAATTTCCGGATTATCCGTGAACCCTATGCCCGGGTGCTTTCAGGAGGATCGACCGGGGGCTGGATCTCCCTTGCCCTTCAGGTTTTTTATCCAGATTTTTTTGGGGGCACCTTTTCCCTTTGTCCGGATTCTGTGGATTTCCGGGCCCAGCATTTGGTAGATATCACCAAGGACAAAAACGCTTACCACACTGATTATGAATGGTTCAGGGTGGAACGTCCCGTGCTCCGGCGGCCGGATGGCCGGATCATAGAGATGATGAAGGATGAAAACCACTACGAACTGGCCGTAGGGGACAAATGTCGTTCCGGTGGGCAGTGGGAAATATATATGGCCTGTTATGGGCCTGTAGGCGAGGACGGCTATCCCAAAGAGCTCTGGAACAAACTCACCGGGGAGATCGATCCCGAAGTAGCTGCCTACTGGAAGGAGCACTTTGACCTGCGCCATTACATGGAAGAGAATTGGTCCCGGATCGGACCTAAACTTAAAGGGAAGCTTCACATCTATGTGGGTGATATGGATTCATATTATCTGAATATAGCTGTCGGTTATCTGGAAAAGTTTCTGGAGAATACTAAAGATCCCTACTATGAGGGCCTTGTGGAATACGGGGATGGAGCGCCCCACTGCTGGGGGCCTACAGGCACGGACCCGATCAAACTTATAGCCGCACATATCGAGAAAATGAAAAAGTCATAGAAAGGATCGTTAAACAGCACAAAATGACAAATTTATCAAAGACGATTCCTCTTATTTTGATTCTTATTTTTGTTTCATACTGCGGACAAAAACAGCAAAGCGTTGAAAAGCACATGGAAGATGGAGTGGAAATCATTGTAAACCATATAAAACCTTACAGGATTGAGGGAGAACCAAGCATTATTCATCTTGAAGAAGAGTTAATTATTGATACTGAAAAAGATAAGCTGGCGAATGTTGGTTTGATGACTATAAGGAATTTTGATGTCGATTCGGAAAACAATCTATACATTCTCAGTAGACGCACCGAAAAAGACTTCGTTTTCAAATTCGACTGCCATGGAGAATTGATATCAACTTTTGGGAGAAAAGGGGAAGGTCCTGGGGAGATGCTCAAGCCCAGTTCGTTGTTAGTTGGAGCTCGAGATGAAATAGCCGTTGCCGGGGGAAGTCTCAATAAGCTCTCCATTTTCAGTAAAGAAGGCAAATTAATAAAGGAAAAAAAGTTTAACACATACATAGGGCATGTTCTGGGTGCCTATTCTCTTGAAAACAATCAATATCTGTTAGCAATGCATGAATATCCCACAAAAGAAAACGGCTTCTGTACTCAGTATTATTTGAGCCTGTGCAACAATGAGCTGGAAGAACTCAAAGAGTTAGACCGGGCACAGGTTCCATTTCCGGAGTTTCATAATAAATTTAAGGGAATTTACCATACTTATTTTGGATGTGTTTCTGATGGAAAGGTCTTTACGGCTTTTCAGGACAAAGGTTATGAGATTCGTGTGTATGATCTCCAAGGAAATTTACTCAGGAAAATACATAAAGAATACACCCCTGTTCCCGTCTCTGAAGAGTACAAAAAAAAGTACATGATGGCATTTATGCGTCCAAGAGATGCAGAAACCAGGAAAAAAATAACCTTTCCTGATACCATGCCTCCTTTTCATTCTTTTTTCACGGATGAGGAAGGCCGGTTATTCGTTATGACATACGAGCCGGGAGAAAATCCGGGTGAATATATATATGATATATTCAACAAAGGGGGTATCCATATTGCAAGGAAAAATATAAACATTCTCCATGATCGATTGGGATTATATGCATGGATGAAAAATGGCCGTCTTTATTGTCTGCAGGAGAAAAGGAGTTTTTTTAAGAGATTGGTTGTTTTTAAAGTATACTGGAACTAAAAGGGGACGCCCGGATATTATCTTTATTTGCAATAACATAGTTAGAAATTTCCACAAAAAAGGCCTGTTTGTCCGCATCGGCGAGTAGGGACAATATTCCCTCCCCCTCCTCCGCATTCCGTCCCAGGATTACGCCGATTTTACTTCTTCAGCGGATTAAATGATCGTTACTTTAAAGCGTTATCGACGATGCGTCCCTCCGAGGTGTAGGTGACTTTTTTCAGTTGTTTCATAAAATCGTGAACCGCAATGTACTCATAAATAGCAGGAGATGGCTCGATGAGGTTGAAAGGAACTAGACCTAAAGACTGCAGGAATTCCACTAGATGCTCATTGATGGCCACCCAATAGAGGCCGTTGGGATTGATGGGGGCTCCATTGATTTTAACCGAAAAAGGATCGACTCTGCTCAAAGAGCCCAAAGGAGCTGGCGGTTTGGAGGAATCGTATTCAAAAGTGATACCGGAAACCTGCAAACATAAATCGTCGGTATATTCCACGAGGGAAACGGAAAATTCAAGACCGGCCAATATCTGCTGCCCGGCCAGCAAGGCAACTTTGATTGCGGCTCCCCAACGTGAGTCCGGATAACGGCCGTAAGGAAAATAAGGAACAGCCCGTAAAATATCATTGCCGACTATTTTTCCCTTGTAAACCTTGTGAGCGATAAATCCACTGGCTTCGATGGCGCAGTCAACAGGATAACCGGCATTGCTGACTCCCGTCTTTATGGCATCCGCCACCAAATTCCCAAGTGCCGTATCTCTGTATGGCGGTGGTGTTTCCCCTAAACGCTCTTCCATATCCCACTGAGCCTTGGCCACGGATTGGGAATAAACCGGGCCAAAAAAATCGAGGATGCCGTTTTTGATCATGGCCAGTTTTTGAAGCAGGGTGGGATCTTTCCTGACTCTCCTGTTTATCGGATGAAGTGTGTGCTCAATCAAAGATACGGAGTTATTTTCTGTGTTCACGTCAACAGTGAGTTCCCCGAGATATTTTCCGAATTCTCCGGCTTGGACGATGATTTTTCCGTTGACGATCTCCGCTTCCACCAGGTCATGGGAATGTCCTCCCACGATGATATCGATACCTGGGACCTGGGAAAGTCCCTGACGGTCGGGAATCAGGCCGAGATGAGAAAGGCATATTACGACATCGCAGCCCTCAACGTATTTAAGAGAATAAGCGGCTTCTCCCGCTGCCTGGTAAGGATCGGATAGAACGGCCAAAACATCGGGCGAATAGTTGTATTCATCCGTCGTGACAACACCCAGCAAGCCGACTCGTATCCCTCCCACTTCCAAAATCATTTGGGATTGGACAAAATCGAAGAGAGGATGCCCGGCAGGCAATTCAAGATTAGCGCAAAGTATGGGAAGCTCAACCTCTTCACTTTGGCTTTCTTCTCCCTTAAGAATATCGACGAGGGTATCGATGCCAAAATCAAACTCATGGTTTCCGAGGCACATCACATCGTAAAGCTGCTCCATTATTTTCAACTCAGGGTAGCCGAAGTATCGGTTGAAAGCGAAGGTACCAACAAAAACATCGCCGGAATGGAGTGTGAGGACGTTGTCCCCTTTCAACTTTTTGATGAGAGTGGACATTCTAGCGAGTCCACCGAAGTCATCATTTGGCCCAAAGGGAAATAGGTGAGAGTGCGTGTCATTGACGTGTAGAATCTTCAGCTCATCGGCTGAACACGTCCAGGCAAAGGCCAGAAGAAAAACTAAAGCCAAAACACCTGAGAAGATTTTTTTGTTCATAAAACCCTCCTTTTCTGATTTTTATTTATGTAAACAAGATCCATTGAATACGAAAAAATCCATTATCTTATTCTCGAAATATTTTTACAGTTTTCCGTCATTGCCCTTTTGCTATATCAAGATAGATGTTTACACAGAAAAAGTTGTTAAGAAGTTGTAAAAAGTTTGTTAAAAAAGTTGTTAAAACAGGTGAAAAAAGGTTTTTCGCTTTTTATCAAACTATTTTATTTAGAGGGACGCCCATCCCTCTTCATCGTCCCCTGCCTGAGGGAATGGACCTCCGCGAGATTTTCTGCATCAAAGACATAAGAGTCATCAATGAAGGATTTATCGT